>CAZDQG010000096.1:0-1506 GCA_964507535.1 uncultured Saprospiraceae bacterium | reverse complement strand
AATTACAAAGATCAACTCGCGGATGTCTCATGGCAACAAGCCACGACAAAGATTCACTCATGTAATTCCATAGCTACCCTCGTCTACCATACAAGCTACTACGTATCTGCATTAATCCGCGTATTGAAAGGAGAACCCCTGAATGCCAAAGACGCACATAGTTTTGAACTGCCACAGATCTGCTCTCAGCAGGATTGGATGGAACTATTGGCCACAACTTGGTCGAATGCAGAAGAAGCAGCCAGACTCATCGAACTACTTCCATTTGAAAAACTTTCAGAGCCGTTCGCGGATGAAAAATACGGTAACAACCTGAGAAATATTTTCGGCATCATTGAACATCTTCATTATCATCTTGGGCAAATTGTAATTATTAAAAAATTATTGCTCACAGAAGCATCGTAAAGCGTCCATAAAAAAATAATATACTAATGAGCCTTTACCATATCTTTGAAACAGATCGCCTTTTGCTGAAACCCACTTCTGAAGAGGATGCAGAATTTATTTTAACTTTAGTAAATAGCCCCAAATGGCTGCAATTTATTGGGGACAGGAACGTAAAAACACGTACGGAAGCAATAGACTATATAAGATCCAGAATGCTTCCCCAATTGGAGCGACTCGGATTTTCGAATTATACCGTAATCCGCAAATCTGATATGCACCCGGTTGGAACTTGCGGCTTATATGACCGGGAGGGGCTCGAGGGAATCGACATTGGATTCGCTTTCCTTCCTGAATTTGAAGGCTTTGGATACGCCACAGAAGCTTCACACAGGTTGTTACATGCTGCCTTCGATATTTTTGGAATCCACGAAATAAAAGCCATAACGACTAAAGAGAACATTTCTTCCCGGAAACTCCTGGAGAAACTCGGTATGACGTGTACAGGTACCACCCTGCTTCCAAATGATCGGGATGAACTCCTGGTTTACATCATTCACAGACACGATCACTTTAGAGTTAATGACAACAATTAAAATTATTACCGGTAACAAACTTTTGTTCGTGCTACCTTGCTAAACTTTTCCTTCGCTTTTTATTTTTGCTTTTCATACAACTCCTATAATGTACAGGTATTTCTTCTTATCTATCGTTTTTATTTTAATGCATTCCTGTTCCCATCGAATGAACTCTGTTGAGAATTCATACCCTCTTAATGGAAGCTGGATTCCCATCAAACAGGAATTGGCAGGAAACGCTTTCCCGGAATCGGTATTCCACACATTCAAACTCGAAATCAAGGACAGTACATACTCCTATGGTACCGTAAAAAAAGATAAAGGAGTTTTAATCTATAAGCAAGGTAAAATGGACATATATGGCCGGGAAGGGGTAAATCAGGGTAAACATTTTACCGCTTTATACAAAAAAGAAAAGAATCTGATGACCATCTGCTACAATCTAAAGGGAGATGGGTATCCCACCGGTTTTGACACAAAAGGAAATCCCCTGTATTTTCTCTCCGTTTTTAAATTAGATAACTCTAATCCATAGGACCCTTTT
>CAZDQG010000095.1:0-1537 GCA_964507535.1 uncultured Saprospiraceae bacterium | reverse complement strand
TATAACATTATGAACGAAAGACCTCGATTAAAAATAAAACAAACTACAACAGACAAGTTATTAGAAATAGGTGCCTGGACAGGCCTTGTATCAACCTGGGTCCTGACCATTACATGCTATACAAGTTTACCCGATCGTATTCCGTTACATTACAATCATGCAGGTGAGGCAGATGGATTTGGAGATAAGGCCTTCATTTTAATCCTACCAATAGTTGCGACAGTTCTCGTTACAGGACTAAGTATTCTAAACAAATATCCCCAGGTTTTTAATTACTCCGTAAACATTACAGCAGACAATGCACTAAAGCACTATACAAACGCAACAAGATTGCTAAGGTATCTCAAATTCATTTTAGTCCTTATTTTTGGCTACATTACCCTGCATACCATAAGCAATGCAGATACCCAAGCAAGTGGACTCGGCGCTTGGTTTTTGCCAGTATCACTAGGATTGATTTTTATACCCTTGACATATATTGTGATACAATCATTTATTTCAGTAAGAAAATGAAGATCCATATTACAAACTAAACGGGTATCGTGCTTGTTGTAAAAATTAATATCAGCGAAATATAAAAAATCCGGACCGCCTGATAAAATGATGTACCCCTAAAGAAGTCAACCCGACTTCCGGAACATCCATGAATGCATTATTTTTACAGTGTGCTTTCAATTAAAATACAAGCCTGAATTATGAATACTGATGAACGCTTAAAAATAATAAAGACCAGCTGGGAAATGCATAGCCAGGTTGAAGCCGCTTATTTACAAAACGAGGCAAAAAAAGGCGACGATATGTGGCTGGAAAAGCAACGTATCCTCTTAGCAGATATGGCTTTGCATTTGTTACAAACTGCAGTCAAACCAGGAGAACTGGAATTAGAGAAACTTCGCAATAACCTTCATGCCATATTGACCATTACGGATCAATTTCTACCCCATGCTGCACTTAAAAAAGCTGCTGAAAATGTATACGAAACGCCATGAAAGAATCCGGGAGAATGATTGGCAATCAAATTATAAAGGCTTTTTAAAGGATTTGCGTTCACTTTTCCTGCTATATAATGAGATGCATGTGGCTGAATTCGTTATATATGCTGCTAAAATGAGCTTTTAAACCCTGTTTAATAAAAAACAGCAAATCCAATGTTCCGAACGGCAAGGAAAATGTTCTGAATGAATTAAAACGCCCACCAATGCGGTTTAAAAGGCGGTTTTCGAAAAGCCAGATCATTTTGGCATGGATATGCCCTGGACATAGAACATCCAAGGTAACAGTACGTCTGGACAAGGAAATAAACGGTAAGATTCAAAATCAAATGCTATAAAGACTTTATTGCTTTTAAATATTTTATAAAAAAACAATGAAATCTAACATCACCGAAACAAAATAATTGCCTGCCATGAAATTCAAGTAATGCCCTATTTATTATGAATAAGTTCAAAATAATTAGAATAAATTCAATATCTTAGCTTCTACCTCAAGACATATAAAAATAATTCTTTGAATTTATTGCCACGTAAACGACCTCATT
>CAZDQG010000094.1:0-1582 GCA_964507535.1 uncultured Saprospiraceae bacterium | reverse complement strand
TGTTAGCATCTGTTCGAGAAAGTAAAAGCGGTATCATGCCTGTGTTTTCTGCTGTGGACAGCCGGGGGATTGAAGAAGACGTTTTACTTTCGGTGGATACCAGCATCCGGTTGACATACAGATTGTTCAAACAAGCCCTAATAGAGAAGCGGTTTTTACCTGTCCCGACAAAGGCGGGAGAGCCTGTGGAAAGCTGTGCGGAATGGTATTACAACAAATTGATACAAGAGCCGGGATTGGTAAAACTGCATTCGACCATGCGGAGGAATTATGCGGCAGCCTTGCAGGATGGAGCCCAACAATGGTTAAATAGCTTTCTAAAAGACCCCAAGTTTCATGGTAAACGAAACTTAGATTTAGTGAGGCCATTTCCGATTTGGTTAAAAAGGGCAGCAGAATTATTGGGTGAAAAGCACTACATGCATGCAGAGCTTCGAGCAAGACAATATTTTTTTGAAGGCAAGGTACTTGCACCATTAAGTTTAGGCCCGAATAAGTCACTTGGTCAAAAAGCGCTTGAAGCTTTGAACATTTCACTGCTTTGGGTGCCAAATCAACCTCATGTTTTTATGCGTTGCGGACAGATATACCAGTATATGTTTTTGAATTCAGATTCAGCTGAATTTTATTTCAAAAAAGCAGCTGAATTTGCCCCAAACTGGGTTCTGCCATATACCCAATTAGCAACACTTTGCTTTGGCCAAAAGAATAAGCTTAATCAAGCACAACGATATTTAGAATATGCTGAAAAAATCGACTCCAATTCGGTTGATGTATGCTATTGGTTTGCACAATATTATACCCAAATTGGAGATTTGAAAAAAGCTGAAGCCACTTATAAAAAGTGTATCCACCTTGATGCTGAAAATCCAGAATTTCATAATGCTCTCGGGAATATCTTTCTTGATGCCAATCGATTAATTGAAGCAAGACAAGAATTTGAGCGTGCTACATTGATGGATTCAATAGACAGTGAGCCGATAAGGCAACTGGGAATTACATTAGAGCTAATGCAAGACCATGATGGCGCAGAAAAGGCTTTTTTAAGGTCAATTCAAATCGATTCAACTGATGCCCTGTCTTATTTTCAACTGGCCATACTTTATACTGCCAAGCTGCGCCATTTGGAAGCCGAGCAGCTTTATCTTAAAGCAGTACAAATTGATCCATCATTTTTTGCTGCATTTTACAATATTGCATGTTTGAAAGCCACAATTGGTCAGACAGACCTTGCATTTGAATATTTGGAGAAAGCCTTTGCCGCAGGCTTTATTGATTTTGAATTTGCCCAAAATGATACGGACCTAATGTTGGCAAGATCCCAAACCATACGATGGAATAACCTGATGAAGAAACACTTCCCGGATAAATTCAAAGATTAAAAAAATATAAGTGAAATACATTTTCATCTTTTTAGCGATACCTATCTTCTCTTTTTCTCAAAACAAAGGAGCTTCTCCAATTTCAACCAGCCCGACCAGTTCATCTGGCCAAGCTTATGCTGTAGTAGTCGGGATCTCGGACTATCAGGATCCGGCAATTCCGGACCTGAAGTATGCAGACAGGGATGCGCAAGCTTTTG
>CAZDQG010000093.1:0-1796 GCA_964507535.1 uncultured Saprospiraceae bacterium | reverse complement strand
CCCAGGAAGGAAAGTGCAGCGAATCTCTGGAAAGAATCAACCTGAAAATTTTTTCCGACTCATCAAATCTGCCAAGATTCAGATACGCATAAGCCAGATTATTTAAATTGTAATTATTCGTAGAATCGCGGGCTGTTAACTTTTCAAAAGTTTCCGCACCCTCATTATATTTCAAATTCTTTATTTGAATAAATCCTAAAAATCCGAGCAAGGTATTTTCAGCTTGTGGATTGGAATGCTGTTTTAAAAAATTATGCATGATCTCAATGGCTAAAGAATCATTTCCCAGATTGTCGTAAAAACTGGCCAGATTACGGACGATATGATAGTTATCTGGAAAAATGTCAAGGGCTTTCTTTAATGTTTCTATGCCGGCTTGTGATCGACCTGTCGTAAAATATATGATCCCAAGATTATTCCAGGCTAAAGGCAAATTGGCATTCAGCTTTAGGGCCTTCTCATATAAAAGTTCAGCTTCATTTATTTTTGATTGAATATTATAAAAATATAAATCGCCCAAGGCTATCAGGTTTAAAATGTAATTTGAATCTAAGGAATACGTCTTCTTGAAGAAGTATTCCGCTTTAAGTAATTCCTTGTTATCCCGATAAAAAGCTCCCAAATTAAATAAAGCAAATATTGAAGTAGAATCCAATTGAAAAGCTTTCAGGAGCCATTCTTCAGCATCTTTCGGTTTATTTACTTTCCTATATAACAATCCCAAATTATTGATAATTGGAGCATCTGAAGAATCCAGTTTAAGAGCCATTTTATAGGCTGCTTCCGCTTCTTCATATCGGCCGGCTTGCTCCAAAATAATTGCATAATCGTTAAACCAACAAGGATACACGGGTCCCTTGGCCTCCAGGTATGCCTTGCAATCTGCTATGGCTCCTGCCAGATCCCCTTTTATCTGCTTAAAAGTAGCATTTGCCTGAAAGACATAAGGATGATCAGGTTGTATTGAATTTGCCCGTTTCAATACTTTAACCGCAAATTCGTTGCTTTGGATTTGCTTCAGCGCAAAATACAAATCTGTTAACGGAAGAACCCATTGAGGAGAAAGGCTAACGGCTTTATCCGCGCATAGATAAGCCGAATCAAGGTTTCTTAAATTATGAATATAAACCAGACTCATTTGATGCCACAATACCGGAGAATTGGGTTCAAGTTTTAGAGCCTGCATATATTTGTCTATAATTTGATTTCCCAACAATGCATCCGGATTCTTGTGTTTAGTTTGCGTGATCCCTTCAAACAATAATTGTCTTGCTGTCAGATAGGAATACATATAATGTTGGGTTCCCAAAAGCTCAGCAGCTTTTTTTAAGTGATTAGGGATGGGATCCAGTGGGATGCGATTACCTACGCAATTCAGTTCTTTTACATCTGCTTTGAGCCAAATGTTGATCACTTGTTGTGCATCATCCTGTAATGCTGCAGCAAAATTGCGCTTCATTGTTGAATGCAAACGATCCAGTCTAGGATCATTGATCAATTGCTCATAATAACTATTTGCACACGCACCAACAGGCACCAAAAAGATTTTATCTTTTAAAGATGATTTGAAAAGTTGGTAGGTCATTTTTATTCCCGTATCCAATTTAGAAAGTACATCCTCTTCAATACCCCTTGATTCCACCGCCGACAACAGGTTTGTTTGATTGGTCTTACCGGTTTTAATGGAAGCTAACAACTGTTCATCTACACCGGTCAATCGTTCATTGCGGTTGCCTATGACCATGGGTACCTGGCTCACAGGTGCCACTTCACTGGTCACATGATCTTCCAGGTAT
>CAZDQG010000092.1:0-1922 GCA_964507535.1 uncultured Saprospiraceae bacterium | reverse complement strand
CTATTGCTTTTTTCAAAACGGGCTCCGCTTCTTCGTATCGCTGAGTTAAGTTATACAAATACCCGAGGTTGCTCCAGATACTAGCATTGGTCGAATCGAAGGCCATGGCTTTTTTCAATTGGCGTTCCGCTTCTTGAAAGTTATTCTCTCCAAAATTAAAAATAGCCCACAGATGCATTAACACGATTGAAGAGGAATCAATCCGGTTGGCCTGCTCCATCAGCGGTCTTGCCCGTTCCTGGTTTCTAAATTGGAATGAAAGCCAAAAAGCCCCATCCAAGCAAGGATTAATCCAGTTTGGATATACCTCCAACGCCTTTTGCGTGTAATACTCCAACGAATCGGGTTGGAGAAAGTTATAGCCAAAGACTTTACTCATCTGCCAGTAGACCTGTGGCTGTTCAGGTTGCCAGGCTAGAGACTGGCGGAAGAGCGACAAAGCCTGCTCACCGAGTTCCTTATTAGGATTTGGGTTGGAATTCGCCAGTAGGTATCCTTCAAAGAAGTACTTCCGGGCCTTAAGTGTGTTGTACATGTAGTGCTTCTCTCCCAACAGTTCGGCTGCCCGATCCAGGCAGCGAGGGTACGTACGTACCTTTTGTGTAAAGACCTTCTCCGGCAGATGATTAGAGCCAAGAGCTTGCATGGACACATCTTGTTTGGTCTTAAGCCATTCGTTGAGCGTTTGCTGCGCATCATCCTGAAGAGCAGCAGCATAGTTGCGTCGAAGCATAGGATGAATAGCTGAAATTCTTTTATCAGCTATTAATTGTTGATAGAAATACTCCGTACAATCTGTCTCTGGTTTAAAATATTGCTGTTCTTGTATCGTCTGTTCAAATCTTTTATACCAAAATCGAATGGTAGTATCTGCTTTAGCCAATACCTCATTCAATATGCCCCTTTGCTCTACATTTGCTATAACCGGCGGTGGAAATCCTTTCTTTTCTAAAATCTCAAGTGATTTCTTGTCAACATCAAAAAGCTTGCTCGTTTTATCTCCAATCGTAAGAGGAAGTTGTGATATGGGGGCTACATCATTGGGAACATGGTCCTCGAGGTAACGACCTATTTCAAGAAGTGTCACTTGGCCATCATGGTTCGAGTCTGCCATACCATATACTCCGTTACAAAAATGATAGGAAAAAACTCCTCGGCCACCACCCCATTGCTGACCTTCAATACTATATTCATTGGGTTGGCAGGAGAGAATTTTTTGTTCATGACTGAATTGTTGGGCTAGTTGATTATTGGTAAGTTGGGTGCCTATGATGGTATTACCAGCTAATTTTCCAGCTCGGCATGCGTCAACAACGAGAAATACTTTGGTTTTTTGCTCAATAGAAAGCGTAGTAACAATCTGCCTCAACATATCAACAGGTAATGCACCAGCCAGATAAACACGCGGTGGTGAATCCCAGAGAAGAAGGAATCCCAATTGATTGAGAAGTTTAGTCTCTACATCCCCATGACCACTGAAATAGATAATAGCCTGATCACCCTCTTTACATACATCCATTAGCCATGTCAAAGCTGCAACTACCTGTCCGGCCGTTGCCTGGTTATTAGTTAATAATTTTAAATGATCATTATTTAAAGATCCTCCAGAAGGTGAGCGCAAAAAATTAGCAAAGGCCTCTGCATCTTTATCCGCAAAACGCAGATCGGGAATGCCAGGATCCTGATAATCGGAAATACCGACGACGACGGCGTAAGTGTTAGTTGGTAGTTTTGGACTTTCGGATAACACTTGCTTTACTCCTTTAGACTGGGAGTACAAACAAACGTTTGTTAGTATCGATAATAAAAAGAAAAATAGTTTCATCAATAACTTATTTCACTTTGTCGGGAAAATATTTTTTCATCAGTTGCATCCATTCCGGAAGTGAACGCAAAGGAGCCAGATCTTCATCCTGCTTCAA
>CAZDQG010000091.1:0-1988 GCA_964507535.1 uncultured Saprospiraceae bacterium | reverse complement strand
AATCCCGGGATCCTGGTAATCCGAAATACCCACTACCACCGCATAGGTATTGTGTGATTGCTTCGCATCCTGAGCCTCGGGTTGGATGATTTCATGTACACCTTTCTGTTGCGCTGCTAACAGTGTAAAATGAAACAAGCAAAAAATAAGACCACCGTTAATTAGAAATTTTCTCATTTATTATTATAATATTTTTGAATGAGTTCATTCCATCGATCCTGACTATTCCTAAGATTGATTAAATCGGGATCGGAATGAATCCAATCGTAATCGTATCCCAATTGTATGGCCTTTTCCAAATTACTGAAAGCAGCTTCCAAATTATTTTGAATGCTAAACATGCACGCCAGATTATAATAGGGATCTACATAATCCGGATGTTGTTCCAATGCCTTTAGATAATTTTTTTCGGCTAATATGTATTGTTTTTGATCCACATAATAGTTTCCCCAATAATTCAATATGAGCGAAGAATTCGCATCAATGGATGAAGCGAGTGTCAAATACTGCTTTACTTTAGCAGGATTCTTTATACTCGTTGAATAAACAAAAGCAAGATTGGATAAAGGCAGTAACCATCCAGGGCGGACTTCAAGTGCCTTATGTCCAAAATAATCCGTAGAATCTTCCATTTTAAAAACCCTGCCATAGACCATACACAGCTGATTATAAACGTACGGCAAATCAGGGCTAAACCGCAAGGCTTTCTTATACCTATCTATACATGTTCGACCAATGTCTTTGTTCGAAGAGGTATTTCCAAGATTCAGGATGAATCCTTCAAAAAATAATTTCATGCTTTGAAGGCGATTATACATCAATGAACTTGGACCTGAGAGTTCAATTGCCCTTTGAATTTGTTGTGGATAATTTTTGTACTTGTCGATCTTAGCCTTTTTGTCCAATGCAATCTCCGAAAGATCGACGTTCAACATGCGGTTAATTATTTGCTGAGCATCATCCTGAAGAGTAGCTGAATATTTCCGTTTAATTCTCTGATGAACATGTGCAATGCTACTATTCGAGATCAATTGATTGAAATAATACTCTGCTGCATCGTCGATCGGCTCAAAGAATTTTTTTTCATGGAGTCTTTGTATAAAACGATGATAGGATGTTCGGACATTTTCGTCGGCCTGACTTTCGAAAAAATCCTCATCCTCATCACGATTCAGCTTCTTGGAGCCCCAGGAACCTTTGCTGCCTGAACCCCAAGCTGTTTCATCATTAGGGTCGGATCCCCAAGCTGTCTTGTCTTTTTGAGCGTTTTCTACCAACTGACTGATCAATTCCGTTTTCTCTCCAATGATGACCGGATATTGCGAATTCGGCTGGGCTTCCTTAGGAACGTGATCTTCGAGGTATCGTCCCAACTCAAACACGGTAATCTTTTTATCTCGTGTAACATCTGCTTTGCCATAAAGGGCTTCCAGTAAATAATAACTGAACACACCCCTTCCTCCGCCCCACTGCTCTCCTTCGACAGAATATTCGTTAGGCTGACAGGACATAATTTTTATTTCGTTCGCGTATTGCTTGGAAAGGTGCGCATTGGTCAATTGATTACCTCGTATGGAACTCCCCGACAATTTTCCACTGTGACATGCATCAGCAATCACGACGACTCTTGCTTTAATTTGTGTAGAAAGGGTAGTGATGACTTCCTGTAGCATCGTTAATGCAAATGCACCGCCGGACATATAAACCTGAGAAGGTGCATCCCAGCATAATAAAAAACCAGGTTGCGTTACCGTTTTCTTCTCTACATCTCCGTGCCCACTAAAATAGATAAACACGATGTCCCCTTCCTTGGTTACCTCCAGTAACCAGTCCAGCTGTATGGCAAATTGAGCCATGGTAGCCTGGGAGTCTATTAAGATTTTAAGATGATCCGCATCCAGTCTGCCACCGGCATCGCTTCTCAAAAAATTGGCAAAAGCTTGCGCATCCCTGTCTGCATACTTCAGGTCCGGAATTGCCGGATCCTG
>CAZDQG010000090.1:0-2022 GCA_964507535.1 uncultured Saprospiraceae bacterium | reverse complement strand
GAATATGCATTACGTGCACTTGTGCTGATGGCTCAGGATACAGATAAAATGTACACATCAGCATTTCTTCACGACGAATTGAAAATACCAAAAAAATATCTTCAACGACTACTAACTGACCTTTCTAAAAACAAATTGATAAAAAGCATACAGGGAAGAAGCGGTGGATTTATATTTGCTAGAAAAATAGATAAAATATTTTTATCTGATGTTATAAATGCAGTAGAAGGATTCAGCATGGAACCATCCTGTTTTTTCGGATTTGATAAATGTGCATTGGACAACCCCTGTGCAATGCACGATGTATGGGTAAAATCACAAGAAGATCTTATCAAAGTTTTGAGATCAACCAGCTTGAAAGATTTGCAAACGAAAAAAACCACTTTTTGATTTTTTTAAACTTAAATGCTACGTTTGGGTAGCATTTAATTAATATTTTGGAGAATATTTTATGGTTGATTCAGAAATAGTCCTTTGGGGACAAACGATTGCTTATACATTCTATGTCTTAAGTATAATGTTACTAGTCGCTTGGTTTTCATACAAAGTAACTAAAAGCGAAAAAAGTAAAGAAATAAGGCCAGCACTATTTTATTCGTTAGTTGGATTTCTTGTTCTGCTTGGTGTCTCACTTCATATAATCACTCACGAAACAATTCCCTGGAAGCCAATGGATTTGAACAGAGCAGAAATAACTCCGGATAAAACTTTCGACATAAGCGTAGCAGATCATCAATTCATTCTGCCGGCAGAAAAATTAGTAATAAATACAAATGATAAAGTTTTATTCAATGTTACGTCAGAAGATTTAACTTATGGTTTTGGATTATTCCGGGATGATAACTCTATGTTGTTTCAAATGCAGGTTTTGCCCGGACATAAAAACGATATTCTCTGGCATTTTGAGAAACCTGGTGTTTATTCTATCCGGTCAACGGAATATTCAGGACCAACGGGAATTAATATGATTGAAAAAGATGTAGTTCGGGTAATTGATTAATAAATCAGATAAAATATTTTTTAATAAAAATAAGAGAATAATAAAATGAGTTTTTCATATACTTTATTAAACGGAAAAAAAGGATTATTCAAACCTGTTTCTTTAACTCCGATGCAAAAGATGACACTTCGATTTGTTGTCATTGGTCTGATTTATTACGGGTTTGCTGTTGTTGAGGGAATGATAATGAGAATGTATGCGGTAAAGCCGATAGAAATGGTAACCACAGAACAGTACTTTGCAATTCTCACTGCACATCCGCTCGTCGGAATTTTTGGTTCGACTTATTCCATTGTGTTTGGCGCTTTTCTTTTTCTTGTGCCTTTTCTTATGAAAAAACCCTTATGGAGTATTAAGCTCGGTAACTGGACTTGCGGACTTTTGGCAATAGGAACATTTGTGTTCTGGTTCTCAGGATTTCTAACTCATTATGCACCGCTTTACACATTGTATTGGCCTTTACCAGTTGACTTCTCACAATTCAATCTTGGAGGTGGAATATTTTTTATCCTGGGTATTGCTCTTGTAATGGTTGGAACAGTTTTCTTTGTAATAAATATTTTTAAAACGATTACTTTTACTCCTGAAGGTTTTGAAAAACAACCATCCGGTGCATTACTATCTTCAGCCCTTGGAATCAGTGGATTAAAAAATCTATTCAGAAAAAATAAAAAAGAACATTTGGTATCTCTCCCCGTTGCGGCAATTGCACGAGGCACAGTAGATACTGCATTGAACTCTGCAATAATTTTATTTACAGGTGTATTGATACTTGTTTATATGATAGCTGAATTATTCGGTACTAGTCTTAAACATTCCGCTATCGATGCTTTATTGTATAAAAATTGGTTCTGGTGGGGATTGGATTTAATCGCCGATGGCCTTGTATTAATTTTTGTTGCAGGCACCTGGTACTTACTCGCAACATTGATCACTGGTAAAAAATTATTTATGGAGAACTGGGCTCGTGCAGCTTTATTTGTTGAAATGGTTGTAAGCTGGACAGTATGGTCACATCATTT
>CAZDQG010000089.1:0-2285 GCA_964507535.1 uncultured Saprospiraceae bacterium | reverse complement strand
CCTTTTTTGCCTTTTCGATCAGTGCATCAAGGGCTTCTGCTATCCGTCCTGCAGTGGCCTGGTTATTGATGAGCACTTGCATATGCTCCCCATCCAGAGATCCACCTGCGGGTGACCGCAAAAAATTGGCGAAGGCCTGTGCATCTTTATCGGCAAATCGCAAATCAGGAATGTCTTTGTCCTGGTAGTCGGAGATGCCCACCACGACGGCGTAGGTGGAAGAAACTGGCAGTTTTGACTTTCCTGCCTGTTCGGTAAGCAGGGAAGTCGGCAGTTCTTTTACTCCTTTATTTTGAGAATACGTACAAACGTTAGTAAGTATCGTTAAAAATATAATAAATGATCTCATCAATATCTTATTTCATTTTGTCAGGAAAAAATTCTCGCATCAATGTATCCCATTTTTCCTTTTGAAACTTCAAATTCTCCAAGTCTGTATCTTTTTGTATATCCTCATAATGATTAAATCCTTTTTGAATGGCAAGCTCCAGTTGATGAAATGCTTCGTCTGTTTTGTTTTGCATACTAAGCGCACAGGTTAAATTGTAATAAGCCAATGCAAGTCCCGGATTCAGCTGTATTGCTTTTCGGTTCTCCATTTCCGACTCAACATACCATTTCAATTGATTGTAAACCATTCCCAATTGAAAATGTAATTGCGCATTATTTGGTTCAAGTTCAATGGCTTTATTGAATTGTTGTGTGGCTTCTGAAGTCCTTTGCGTCAATGCATAGATTCTCCCCAAAATAATCATTAATTCAAAAGCATTTGGAACCTTTCTAATTCCCGTTAATAATATGGATTCAGCATCCTGAATCCGGCCCGTATTTGCATACACTTCGGCTAAGGTTCTATAGATATATTGATCGAGTGAGTCGAGACCCAGAGAAATCCGACTTGTGGAATCCGCCTCTTGAAAACGATTCATGTTAGCATAGATCATTCCTAAGAATCTATAGGCCAATGCGTCTTTTGGAAATTTAGCAACCCATCTTTTACCCATGGATTCAGCTTCTTCCAGTCTACCCAACATAAGGTAAACTGAGGTAAGATTCATAACTGGTGCATCAGCTGTTGAATCAATCTGCAATGCCCTTAGATAATGCTTTTCAGCCTCCATCAATTCACCTTCATGGAAATAGGTAAGCCCAAGCGCATTATAGATACATGATCTGCAAAATTGTACATCTCCGCGATCTAATATTTTCAAGAACTTCATTCTTGCAGAATCAAATTTTCGCACCGTAACAAAATATTCTCCCCATTTGTATAATAAAAAAGTAGCATTTGAATCGATGAGGTTTGCTTTCTCCAGTGGGACTCCGAATTTTGTCGATTTCTTTTCTTTGTATATATCATTGAGCGTCGTGTAAGGCATTATCCAGGAAGGAGTCGTCTTAATTGCCAAATTTAAATAATGCTCAGCTGAATCCAATTGATCCAGAGAAAATGCATATAAAGATCCCAAGTTCAAATAGACAAAAGACAAGTCATTCTGCCAAGAGAGCGCTTCGTGATAATAATCAATTATTTTACCAACAATCTGGGTATCCGAAATAATGTATTTTCCTGTAATTATATTTAACATTCCAAGAGCCGTTGCTTTAAAAAAAGCACTTCTAGCTTTCAATGATTTGTACATGTAATGTTGAGGCCCCAACAATTCTGAAGCTCTCTCCAAATATTTTGGGTATGTTGCATAGGTCAAGCCCTTTCTTTCAGTATTGACAATAAGATTTTCTTCCATGTCGGATTTCAACATGGCATTAATGACCTGCTGTGCATCATCTTGCAGTGCTGCTGCATAATTGCGTTTCATGGTTGCATGCAGTCGTTCCAATTTAGGCTCTTTGCTTAATTGTTGATAATAGTAATCTGCGCATGTACGTTTAGCCTCTCCCGCTGCTGTCGCGACAGGAAAAAAAGTTTTATTCTTTAATGCCGTTTTGAAAAGCTGATACGTAATTTTAGTATTGGTATCCAGTTTAGCCAGTACATCTTCCTCAATTCCACGTGCTTCGATTGCCGACAGCATCATCTGGTTAGTTTTACCTGATTTGATGGAGGCTAGTAGCTTTTCGTTTACATTAGTCAGTCGTTCACTGCGATTGCCAACAATCATGGGAACCTGGCTGACAGGAGCGACCTCATTCGTTACATGATCTTCCAGGTATCTTCCCACTTCCTGCAACGTGACGTACAAGTCTTTGTTGTTATCGGCCAAGCCGTAAAGTGCATCAACCAGGTGATATGAAAAAGCTCCACGTCCACCTCCCCATTGTTC
>CAZDQG010000088.1:0-2369 GCA_964507535.1 uncultured Saprospiraceae bacterium | reverse complement strand
GTCTGGTTTTGTCCAAAGAACACACATTCGCTCTTTTCGTATCCTCTTTTCTATTTAACTTTATGTTTTCACCTGTGCATGTGCTTACCACATATAAGCGTCAGTCATTTGCACATGTATTTTCTTGACATAACAGAAACGACATGGTACTACGATTCCTAATGTTTATGATACTCAATTTCGGAGCGCTTGCCATTGGTGGCCTTTTTACGGGTAAAGGAGTTCCCTCAGATTGGTACGCCGCGCTGAACAAAGCTCCCTGGACGCCTCCCGGATGGGTGTTTGGTTTTGCCTGGACCAGCATCATGATTTTCTTTTCTTTCTATATGACCTATTTGTGGCAGGCAACTCAAAACAAGAAACTACTGCTTGGAATGTATGTGGTACAATGGATGCTTAACGTTGCCTGGAATCCACTATTCTTTCATTATCACAACACCGGCCTGTCCTTAATCGTCATTGCATTACTGACCGGACTCATAGGACTCTTCCTGTTCATATACTGGCCAGGCCTGAAACTCAAATCCGCACTTCTACTGCCCTATTTTATCTGGCTATTGATTGCAACATCGCTCAATGGATATATTTACCTTCATAATTAAATACCTTTGAGTTAAGCTACTATAAAGCGAATTACCGAACTCAAAGTATACCTGCGACAAACCTGATGACAGAGAGCTATGATATTCTCCGGAGTAGATCATCAAACAGTTGAATTTAAAATAACAGGGAACTGATTTAAGCTTCATTCAATAAATATAAGGCTGCCTTCAAAAAATATAAGACTGCCTGCTTTCTCTTCTGCTATAGAATATTTTAACTTTGGTAGAGGCTTACACCAGTGAAATGCCTAGGGTTATGTCGGAGTTAAAAAAGGAATTGCAAGCGGCTAAGCCTAATTTAGAGGAATTTACCGCCAATGAGACGAAACAAAGCGCAACTGAAAGTTAGAATATGTTTCTATAAAACAATTTTTTTTATTCGTAAAAGATAGTATCGGATGAAGAGCAATACAAAAATCAAGTCCGGCGACTGCTAGCAAGTAGGTGTATACGTAAAGTTCCAGTACTATCACAATATAGTAGACGAAATTTCAGCAGACTTTTGCAAAATCCAGATCAATACTTTACATACCACTAATACTTATAGAAAAATGGACTCAATCGAAATCTGCATTTAGGTACATGCCGTTCTTATTAGAACTGTACATAAATTATTATAAAAACATCAAATCCCTTATTTTTGAAAACCGTCACATCATTATAATAACGCAATTTAACAAAGCCTATGAATGACAGCTCTTCAATAAAAGACTTTACTCCTTCAGCACAGGAGCATAGATTCTTCAGCACCATGTCCATTGTATTGGTGCTGGTCATCCTTACCGGTTTTTCAAATACCTATTTGCCAAAAATATGGGGCGGCCATAGTGCAGATGTGCCGGGGATCATCCATTTTCATGCGGTCGTTTTTGCCCTATGGTTGGCATTCTTTGTCTTCCAGGTTACGCTCATCTTTCGAAAAAAAATCGCCTTGCACCGCAAGCTTGGAAACTGGGGCATTGCATTTTCCGTTGTGATGCTTCTTACGGGATTTGCAGCTGGCATCGCTTCAGCAAAAGCAGGACATTTGGGTATACCAGGGGTGATGTTCCCCGATCCGGAAGGATTTCTGCTCCTGAATATCAACTCCATTATCGTCTTCACATCCCTCAGCCTGCTTGGTTGGGTGTACCGCCACAATGCAAGTGCACACAAGCGGCTGATGCTGATGGCCACCGCAGGCGGGCTTACACCGCCAGGGGCTGCCAGGCTGCCACTGGTTGCAGGCACCGCAGCCATCGCACCGGTTGCATTGGCATTGATTATTGCAGCACCGGTATACGATCTTATCAAATACCGCAAACTGCATTGGGCCTACATTCCCGGAATTGCACTTCCCTTGTTATCCATACCACCGGTCGTTGAGCTCATTGCCTCAACAGAAGCATGGAAACAGATCGCACACTGGCTGATGCAATTGTAGTGGATTTGAGATTCCATACATTTTGGCTACATTATGTATGATACCTCCCGTATAATCCAGAAATATTATTAAAATTCTAACGTACGTTAGTATGCTTACAGGCTGGATTAAAACTCTGGATATGGAGGAGTACAACCATTGTCGACAAAACACAGCACGTTGAATGTAATGAAATTAGTCCATTTTTATTTAAAACATACAACTGATGTTATTCCAACCACACACACCCACATATCAACTACATGAACCTTTTTGTATAAATGAATTAAATCGACGGTGCCTTCGACTCCGCTCAGGCACCGTAGATATTATCGGTGGTTTCTGCTTCGCAATTATCGGTGGTT
>CAZDQG010000087.1:0-2558 GCA_964507535.1 uncultured Saprospiraceae bacterium | reverse complement strand
AGACAAGGTGGACAGAAAGGTATGCTATTTCTGCATTAAGAGTCAACGGACCGAAGTTTGAATACTTTTAGGAGGGCTTCTTTTTCTTCTTTGCAGCCTTCGCAACCGTGTTATATGACAGTGCAAGTTCGATCCAATATTCAAGTTTTTTTCGACTATTTAAAACGGAGGCATCCACGAAAACGTAAGCTTTCATCACTTTGCCGGTGAAGTCCATTGGTGTACATCCTTCTTTGTTAATGACGTCCTCATAGATTGCAGGATCCAATCGAACCATAAGCCGTTCCGATTCCACGCCAACACACATTTTGCCATCGACCATAAAGCATAAGCCCCCAAACATTTTTCGTTCTTCAATGGGTTTATTTGAGACTGCGATAAGTTCGCGTACGTCGTCTGCTAATTTCTCGTTATAGGGCATGTTGAATATTTATAAGGGTTAAATAAAGGGTGATAAAATTTTAGTTTTGTTGCTTGTTTAATTTCTATAGAAGGAATTAGATGTATAATATGTAGGTTATTTAATTTAATTGGCGTACACTCAAAGATCATACTTAGGATTCAATAAATACGTGGTGAATTATTTTTAAGAAATTGATTTATGGATTTTGGAAATATTTGATACTACCTTAACTCACCAGCTTTGCATGGAGTAATTCAGTTCAACCACCCCGCAGGAAAAAGACCGGGTGTTCAATAGCTTTAGTTTCATCTTATCCTGGATGCCCGTAAACAAAGGAATGCCGCGGCCAAGAATAATGGGATTTACAAACAGCCAGTACCCATCAATAAGCTTCTGTTGGATAAGAGAATGTGTAGCTGTCGGGCTCCCAAAAAGGAGGATTTCACTTCCGGGCTGTTGTTTTATTTCATGAATGCTTTCTGTAAGTTGATCGCCAATGAAAAGGGTGTTTGGCAAACGGGTGTCTTTCATGGTTTTGGACAGGACTATTTTGTGCGACTTGTTATACCATTTGGAATGTTCTTTGTCGTGCCGGCTTGCTTCCGGTTTGTTTCCCGCATTAGGCCAGTACTGTTCCATCATCTGATACGTGATGCGCCCGTACAAAGCGGTGTCAGTTTCGCTGATTCGCTTTCCCACATGATCAAAAATTTCTTCGTTTACTTTGATCCAGTCCATCTCTCCGTTCGGACCTGCCACAAAACCATCGAGCGATATATGCATAAAAGAAATAATGTTACGCATAGGATTCTGTTTTATTGGTTGTAGATGTATTGTTTGCCTTTTAAATAAACACCTGCGAATTTCGTCAGCCAGACAAAACCGGAATGTTAAAATGTGCGGACGAATGTAATTACAATTCCTGAATGGAATGCATATTCAGCAGGACTTCTTTCGGTCTGGATTAGCCAAATCAGCCTTCTACATTCCTGTTTCCAATATTCCAGTTGACTGGCTTAATGTGATATGTAAATTCTTGTACAAAGTCCTGTTAGTCTTTTAATCGGTTGGAAATTATTATAAACGGTTACCTAGCATGTACCAATTTATTTGGTAAGGTCAATTCCATTAGTCAGGCAGATATGTCCCATCTTTTTTGCCAACGCAGAATCCGTTTTGAATAACTGGATCATTATTCAGCTTTTCTTTAATTTCTTAGGCCTAAGATCCGATATGAGCTGTATCATTTTATTTGGTTCAACCACGAATGCAATGCGTCGCTTTAAGTTGGTTGATTGCTTACTAACAGGAATTACAAGTGCCTTCTCATTTTACTGCAGTGCAACCTTGTCCATTTTAAATCTTTTAGGATCATCATACATTGCCAGGAGTTCTTGCAGCGATGAATGGGCTTGTTGAGCGGTTTCATAATACATCAGATCCGAAGTACAACCATTTTTATTTTTACATTGTCCCTTTACTAAAGTGCTCCATTCATAGGTTTTGTTTTGAATAATCTGATCTTCCTTATGTATCTCCCGGACATCTGTGTAGAGTATGTTTTGTATTTCAGCGTCTTCCAGTGGCCTCGATGAGTGAGAATAGCAAAAGTAGTATGCCGTATTTCCGGATTTCTTTAAATCCTTACCGCAAGCTATTGTACATAGAAACAGAACATATAAAAATTTCATGATTAACTGATTTAAATTGTATGTAATATAATCAAAGTATCTATGCTAAATATAAATTACTTCGTAATTCTGTTGGGCCAAGGAATCTCTTCACATTTAAACCCAAAGGCTACAAAAAAGAGTTCATACATGGAACCGCATTTCATTGATGCAAAATTCGGTTAGTTTGGCTGAATATTGCCTAATCAAATAGGATCATCCGTTTATTGGTTCAGTACTCCTCTGATTTCGCTTTCTTACGGTTATTTATACGTTTCATGGTGTAACCAAAAGCTAGTCCACCCAAGGCCCAAATTAAAAGCCTTATAAGCACCTTTCTTAAGGTAATTGGTTCTCCTTCCAGGATAGAAAACATCATAGAAAAGGCATACATAAATGCTCCATAGTAAAGTCCAATTCGAATCCAACCATAAGCTGCGTTGGGATTTGATATATTATTTTTCATATCAATAATTTTTCTCTGG
>CAZDQG010000086.1:0-2561 GCA_964507535.1 uncultured Saprospiraceae bacterium | reverse complement strand
TGCCCTTGATTGGTATTAAAAATGAATTGCAAAATGGTGAGTTGCAAATTATTCCTGTAAAAGGTTTTCCGATAAAATCCGTGTGGAATTTAATCTGGGTGAAAGGGAAACATCACTCCCCCATTGCGCAAGCATTTTTAGAACATATCAGAAAGGAGAAGACGAATATAATCAGAGACAAGTTTGAGTGGTATGAAAAGTATTGATATTATGAGCAGGGATGATTTCGAATAATCTTGAGTTCATGCACTTACATTGAAATCGCAAACTACGCATTGTTATTATATGCCTATTCCATTCAAAGTATTTTAGTTCGAAGGGAGCAGCAAATCAATGGTTCAACACGCATTCAAACGTATCGTGATATTAAATTTCAGTAGCTAATGGCGAACAAGTGAAGTCAGGACCAGATTACCAAAGTAAAGGCATGCTATTGGTTTTCCAATAGCCATTTTAGCCAATCGTTTGCAACCATGTTCCAATTAAATTGGTCGTAATCGGGTTTATGATCCGATGTTAGGGGGAAATAATTATGTTCCTTACCGATGTAGGCTTTAAAAGTAAAATTCTTATTATGTTTTCGGATCATATCAGCTCTGAAAAAATCGTTATATGGAGCACTCCAATCCTTTGTCCCGTAGCAAATCAATGCGGGAATTTTTAATTTTTCAAGGTAGGAAGCCGGAGGTATAGAAAATTCAAATGTTGTTCTGTATGTATCAAAATTAGAGAGATCCATGCTGGTTTTATTTGCTACTACCTTCGTCCAATACTGAAATTCATCTTCTCCAAACCGGGTGCTGTCTGTATCGGCTTCATACGATCTGCTTTGCTGAATCATGGACATAATTCTTCCCATTGGATTTCCACCTGAATATATCAGATGACTAACCCATTTGCATGTGCTTGCAATTTTGGCTGCAATAGTACTTCCTTCGGAATGTCCTGCGAGAACAAGTTTCTTTTTTGAAACCCAATGTTGTTTCCTTAAGTAATTTATGATTTCAATATTTCTGTTCACATAATAATCCAGAACATTCCTTTTTGTGTAATTTTTTGGAAATTGTCCAAGGCTGTCTATATATGTAAAATTGCTGCCGAGTGTTTTTGTATTTGCGATTAATGGTATAGAAGGTTTACCAACAATGGTAATATGGTAATATTGGGCTAAACTATCCGGGTTAAATGGAAAAACACCGTATGTACCTTGCTCATCGAATTTTATTAAAGGTTGTGGTAAACTGCCCTGGCAAAAGAAAAGAACAGGTTTCTTTTTGAATTCTTCACCTTTTTTTGATTTGATCAAAATATCTACTGTGTCTGATTTATAATTGTATTTCACATGTCTGAATCCAAGCTGTTCAGGAGTCACATTCTGTCCTAAGAGTTGGAAACTGCAGAGTAGTGTGAATATGCTAAATACAAATTTCATGAACGGGTTATGTAATTTTCGAAATTTGAAATGAGGGTGCAAATGTCAATAACTTTAGATTTTCAATTCTGCTAATAATCATCATAAATATACTTCAGATCATCTCCTATTTGAAAAATGATGTCAGGAGATGTGATATGGTGATTGGTTGAAACCGATTTTTATTTTTTTTAATGTGTGCAGGATCAATTCCTGACTTTAGAACAGGTATCCTAGTATGGAGGTTACATGGTGCTAACGATAGTTTCATCTAAGATGGATGTTAAAGTGTTTAATTTAGCATTCGATTTAGGAGGACACGCACAGCGAATGGTTTTGATGTTCAATAAAAAAGACAACAGATACAACCTTAATATTCCATACTGTTACATGTCCTTTACTAAACATTTTATTGTCCATGATTGCTGGCGGTCAATTGTAAGATTGATTTCTTCAGATGGGCTGTCAGATTATCTATGTAAGGAGGATCCGTACAATATTTCATTTCGGATGCAAGGTCGGGATGTTTCCTTGAAATCAAGATCATCGTTTTCAAAGCATTATAGCGAAGAGAAGGATTTTTGACTGTTGTGTTCCATATTTTAAAGCACAGGTCGAACAGCCGCAATTCATTCTCAAGGTTTAATTCCATTCTTTGTAAAACCAATAATAATTCGCGCTGCTGATTGTCTTGTCTGTTTGGTAAGACCTCAATAATCTTTTTGATATGCTTGCGAATTCGATAGTCGTTTTTGCCAATGCAACTCCATAAAAGCCATGCAGCCCTCCAGGAATAGGGTTGTTTTTCTGAAATTGCCAATTTTATTAGTTCAGGAAAATGATTTTTGTGTGTTTTGATATAAGATACCAAATCAGATTTATGCGACCGTGTTAGTTTGAATTCCAGTTTGGTTTCTTTACGGTCAGTCATCGGGAATTTTGTTTTTCAGTTAGAAAAATGAAGGACTAAAAGGGATCATGGAGCTGGTTTATCCTCATTTGGAAATTATAACTTTAAGGGCTTACACTACAAACAATGCAAGTTGTTGATTACCTTTTTTCATTTAGGTTTTTGCATTTTGTGAGGGCTGGACAGCGATGTTCAATTCATTCAGCTGTTTAGCTTCAAGAGGTGAAGGTGCATCAATCA
>CAZDQG010000085.1:0-2656 GCA_964507535.1 uncultured Saprospiraceae bacterium | reverse complement strand
CTGGTTTGTTTACATTTTACGTTTTCAGCAAAAAGCCAATCAACATATACTAAGGAAATTAAACAGGCAGCTAGTACTCTTTACAACTCGTTTACTGAATTTCAAAGAAGATCAGCAGTACTGAGTTTTACGGACACATCAAGAACGAAGTGGAATAATCTACCCGTAGGATTAAGAGCGAGAGTGGGAACAAGTATTGGCAATATGTCAAATGAGCAAAGGCAGCTTCTGCACAGGGTTTTGTCAGCTTCATTCAGTTCTCAGGGCTACCTCAAAGCAACGAGCATTATGCATTTGGACGATCTGCTCAACAGGTATGCTGATAGCATTTTTTACAAAAAAGAAATCAGTGATACGACCTATAATTATTTAAAGTCCTTATTGTGGTCTCACAAAAATTACTACTTTGCCTTCTTTGGAGCACCATCAGATACGAATTGGGGGTATAAATTGGAGGGGCATCATTTGTCCATAAATTTCACATTCGTAAATGATATACTTACGGTGACTCCATTTTTTATCGGGACAGATCCAGCTGAATACACCCTTTCGGAATATGCAGGTTGGCGCGTTCTCGGGCAGGAAGAAGATTTAGGGATAAAACTTATTACCATGCTTACGGGTTCACAGCAAAAAAAGGCAACACTTAGTAATGAAGTTCCAAAAGACATCATAACCGGTGCAGAAAGTGGAAAACGTTTGGTTGACAATTGGGGAATATTAGGATCCGAGATGACCAAAAGCCAGAAGGATATTTTACAATACATCATACGTGAATTTGTATTTAACCTCGAGTATGAAAAAGCTGTCGTTGAATACAACAAGATAATTAAAGCGGGAATCGACAAAATCTATTTTGGATGGATTGGCGAGTACAACGAAATGAAACCACATTATTTTGTTTTAAACGGGCCCACCTTTATTATCGAGTTTGACAATAATGGGGGGCCAAGAAAACGGGCAAACCATATCCATGCAATATGGCGGGAAAAGGGCAATGAGTTTGGCGAAGATGTGCTAAAAAAACATTACCAGTCAGAAAAACATTAACACAGCAAAAAGCACGAACTGCTAAGATCGTTATTGTAAAATGGTGGTATAGTTTATTGAATAGTTGTTCTTCCCATAAATTGTGTGTGTTAAACTTGGAATAGAGTTTTTAGAGCCTGCCCTCGCCAGGCTGACTACCGTTGTTGTGAATATTAAAATGACGACAATAGCTTGAATAGATTATTTTGATATGTTTCTTCCTTTGAATGAAGACGAGAAATGAATTTTAGAAAAGGTTTGTAAAGAACGGAGAATTAAACGCAAGCAGTTCATTTTACAAGAAGGAGACATTTGCTATCAAAATACATCCATACCTGAAGGCTGCTTCAGAACATATACCATTGAAGCAATTGAAAATTCCACTATTCTTCAATGTAAAAAAGAAGATCATACACTCCTATTTGCAAAATCTCCCACATTCGATTGGATTTCCAGGGTTCTTGCTGAAAATGCAATGGTTCGCATGCCAAACAGAATCTTACAAACATAAGCTCCACAGTCGAAAATCGGTATCTTGATTTTATGGAACGATTCCCTGATTTTTTTTAATAGAACAAGCAATGTTCAATTTGCTTTATAGCTTGGCCAAAGGCCATAATTTCTTAGGGTAATTTGAAAGAATATAGCAGAATCTTAAGATATCTTAAGACCATTTCTTAAGATTCTTTAAAGCATATTCCTTTCGCCTTCCATATCTTTGATGGGTTATTAAACAAATAAAACAGTACTTTATGTCAAAAAAAATAATTGCGGTTGTTGGTGCAACCGGTTTACAAGGTAAAGGTGTAGTAAACGCCTTAAAAAAGAATGGTTCTTTTACAGTACGGGCTATAACACGTAATCCAGATAAATACAATGGAAATGCAGACGAAGTTGTTGCAGGTGACCTAACGAATCCAGATTCACTAGCACATGCTTTTAAGGATGCCTATGGCGTATTTGTTGTGACTAATTTTTGGGAAGGGGCAAATGAATTGGAGCAAGGAAAAATAGCTATTGAAGCTGCAAAAAAGGCAAATGTGACTCATTTCATTTGGTCTACCCTACCCAACGTTGAAGCGATCAGCAAAGGCAAATTTGAAGTACCCCATTTTACCGGCAAAGCGATGGTAGACGAAATAGTAAAAACAGCGGGCTTCAACTATTATACCTTTGTTCAACCTCCTTTCTACTTTCAAAACCTCACCGGACAATTAGGTGCACAACCGCAACAAGACGGTTCTATGGGTTGGACGCTTCCCATCGATCCCACCAAAAAAGTGATTCACATGTCAGACATAAACGACCTGGGTAAAGTGGTTACCGGAGCATTCTTAAACCCGGAAAAGGTAGGAAAAGGAAGCTATTTGGCTCTGGCAACTGAGTTGAACAGCTTCAATGACGTTTTAGAAGCATTCAGAGCTCATGGCAAAGTGTACAGCTTTAACTATGTGCCCGCAGAGGTGTTTTCCGGATTTTTTGAAGGAGCTCATGAGATAGCCCAAATGATGTCCTATTTCGAATCCTATACCTATATGGGGCCCGATTCCGATTCAAGCATACAACAGGCAAAGGAAATTTCAACAGAGCCCTACACCTCACTTGCTGAATGGATCAAGCAAACTGT
>CAZDQG010000084.1:0-3084 GCA_964507535.1 uncultured Saprospiraceae bacterium | reverse complement strand
AACCAGGGACACACGGATTTTCAGTCCGTTGCTCTACCAACTGAGCTAAGGTACCTCCTTAATAGAAACTAAATCATTGAATTTGAGCAGTTTCTATTAAAATGGGATGCAAATATAAGAGAAAAGCCAAACAAGAGCACATTTGGATTCCAATTTATTGTTAAAAAGAATGCATGGTGAATCGTCTAAAGATGATTAATACGCCTGGTCAATGAGGAGGAGCATCTTGGGATTTTGGTGTCTGAAACAAACAGCAGGCTGGCCCGGCCCTTGGAGTCCTGGGTATGGGAGATAGGGATTAGCGGAAGGCATCCTGTATATGTGTGAGGGAGGCAGCATTCAGGATATCTTTACAAACGCGTACATTCGGAAGGCAATGAATCCGGTTTTCTAAACGTTTATTCGCAGTTTAAATTTAAATCTTAGGGCATGCCATCGAGGAGAGTTCAAACCCTTTTTACAGCTATTTTTCTAGTGGTCCTGTTCTTTTGTGACAAGAGTGATATTGCCAGTTTATGGCTGCTGATACCGGCAGGAATTGCAGCGGTAGCAAGTTTCATCATGGGCGAGCTTGTGAACCAATGGTGGTATCATTATTTTCCGGTGCAACTTACGAAGTATGAACTCCGTTGGCTGGAACAATTCGTACCATGGTATAACGGAATGGGTCCGGATAGCCAATCCAGATTTTCAAGTGCGCTCGCGTATGAGTTGATAAGGAAGGAATTTATCACGATGGGTGAGAAGGGGATTCCGGAGGAGTGGAAACTTATGGCACTTGCACCGGCTGTTGCCCTTGGACTGACTTCAAAAACGAAAGCATCGGAACATTACAGCCGAATTGTTTTTTACCAGCACCCCTTTCCAAGTCCAAACCAGAATTACCTGCATATTTCTGAAAATGAATCTGAAGATGGAGTTCTGATTTTTTCAGTACCTCAATTGGAGGCTGCCTATGTGAATCCTGCTTCTTTTTTTAACACGGCTATATATGAGTGGGGAGTAGTATTTTTTAGAATATATCCTCCTCCTGATATTCCCGATGAACAAACGCGTAAGTCCATTTGTGAATCGTTGCTTGCTGAAATGGGAATTCAGGTAGATGATCTTAAAAAATTTCTCATGCAGCCAAACATTGATTTTTATGGTATCATCACATATGCATATTTGATGAAGCCGGACAGTCTGATGAAATATCAACCCGGTTTCTTTGAGCATATGATTCAACATATCGATTTTTAAGGCAATGAAGGACAAGTTATTGTTTAAAATATTTTTAATCATCTGGTTGCCGTTTTTTTACAGCGCGAACATTAGATTGAATGCCCAGGATTCCGGGCATGCGCTTTGGGATAGTTTGCTGAAAAAGCATGTGGATGTAAATGGCTGGATAGACTATGGTGGATTTACCCGTGACAGTTTTATTTTAAATCAATACCTGCAGGGCTTGTCATTGGGTGCTCCGGATCATTCAGTAGCTGCTAACGACCGTTTGGCATGGTGGATGAATGCGTACAATGCATATACGGTTCAGTTGATTATACGTCATCCGGGAATTAAAAGTATAAAAGAAATCGGTGGAAAACTGCCTCATGTCAACAGTAGCTGGGATCTTAAGTTTATCAAGATAGGCAAAAGGCGGTATGATCTCAACGCAATTGAACACGGGATCATCCGCAAAAAATTCAAAGAACCGAGAATTCATATGGCATTGGTATGTGCGGCAAAATCCTGTCCAGCTCTCCGAAGAGAGGCCTATAAAGGGAAGTTGCTGGAAGAACAACTCGATGACCAGTGCAAAAGGTTTTTGGCAGATTCTGAAAAAAATAAAATAACATCGGAATCTGTACGTATATCTAAGATATTCGACTGGTATGCCGGAGATTTTGATCGGGCCGGGGGCGTGATTGCTTTTATTTCAAAATACACACAAATTCGAAATGTGCCGCAGGGCAAGCCAGACTATCTTCCCTACAACTGGGAATTAAATGGGCATTTTTAAAAAATATCGGTGTTGATTAAACGATGGCTACATTTTAAAGTCTTAGTTTTATATAAAAAAAACAAAACATGAAAAAGCAAATCCAGACAATCGTTTTCTTCCTTTTTTTGGCAATGAATTTTGCTACAGTGCATGCGGCCTATGTATTGCCTGCAGCCGTTACCCAGGGCCGCTGGGAGCTTCTAGGTACGCGTTCTGTAAATTTTGCCAATGACCGCGATGAGATCCTTGTGACTGCGGCAGAAGGTATGTTTACCGGCCTGCGGGTCAAAGTGCTGCGTTCAGCCATGGATATGAATAAGATGGTTATTCACTTTGGAGATGGCAGCACACAGGATGTCGAATTAAAGCAAGTTTTCAGGGCTGGTGACGAAAGCCGTATTATAGATCTTCCGGGCAACCGCCGCGTGATAAAAAAAGTGGTTTTTTGGTATGATACGAAAAACTATAAAAAACGCAAGGCAGTAGTGGAATTGTGGGGAAGGCATTGAGAATATGATCGTGAATTGATTTATAGCGCATTGGGAAGAAAAATTCCTTTGCGCTTTTTTTATATACGGGTAATTGTAGTATTTTTATTCAAAATGAAATTTCTTCATATATTGGGTTTAAGAATAAAATCTTAGTCAATAGTGATAACCAATGTGCATTTTTAATACGTATAAATGATCATATCTCTTTTTTAAAACCTAAATAGTTATTTATGAAGCAAATTTATGTATTCGTCATCTGTCTTTTAAGCATCCCTGTGTTTTCACAAGATACCAGGTCGCAATCTTCACAAACAAAAATTACCGGTAACGATGCTGCTCAAAGCGGTGGGGGAGTTACGAGCAATGGAAAACAAAGTTATGTTTGTTGTTCCCGTATTTTTCTTAGCACTCCTGCGATGACACAGGGAGGACGCGCCACCACGAAGACCTTGTCTACAAATCCATTTAAAGGAAAGAACAAGGGTATAGATCTGACGTTTGACTTTATTGATCCCCAGGGAGCTGTGGTTCCAGGTCTTGATGCTGCGATCACTAAGAATCCATCAGGAGATGTGGTAGTAGACGGAAGTAAACTTCCTAAAGGCAAAA
>CAZDQG010000083.1:0-3169 GCA_964507535.1 uncultured Saprospiraceae bacterium | reverse complement strand
ACTGAATTGACATGTGAAGCACTGTATGAGCAAACTCCAAAACCCTCCTGCTACGTTAACTTATTTTAATAAATTTCATTTCGTACACAAAATTGGTTGAATTGTTTTTTATATCCCTAACCAGATCCGAAATAGCGGTCTTAGGTGTCAAACCTATAAAAATGTGCACATGGTCTTCCACACTATTTACTATAATTGGCTTATGTCCCTTAGCATTGATTATGCCACATATGTATTTATGAAGTTGTGGACGCCAGGATTTATCCATTGGCGGCTGCCTGAATTTAACTATAAATACAATCTGAATTTAAATCTGTGAATAAGTGCCTGACATTTTAATTATAAATTATCTATTTATTCTTCGCATTATGTATTTTTTTTTGGAATCTCTTAATAGGAGAAAATTATAGAATCATAATATAAATGTAAACTCTGTATGATTAAGATATATTTTATATCTCAATAAAAGTAGGATAAGTAAAATACTCTTGCAAAGTAGTTCATTAAATAATAACTCAGAAAGTATGTCTTTTAAATGCACTGAATTTTTATTAGTTTAATTGGATAATTTATTGATGAATCACTCCCCACACAGCCATCTCCTCAATTCCTCTCCTCCGCGTCTAGATGCAATAATTGGCTCAGGATATCCATGCAAGAAAAGGTTTTTAGTTTGATGCTGGTAAGACTTTAAGTAATTTAGATTTACGATTTGACTTTGACTTATAGTAAAAAATTGCTTGTATTCTGCCAGTACCTCTTTAAAATATCCAAGGTGTTTTGTGGCATTTATTGTTTTTAGGCCTGGCATGCAACAAATGCGCGTAGTTTGTCCTTCATTTGCAGATTGAAGAAAAAGGATCTGCTCAAAATCCAATAACTCCACTTCACCTTTTATTTTTGGTATTCTGAGTTTGTTGATTTGAAAAATCCTGAGTGGTATTTTATGGTTTACATTTCTAGGTCTTAGATTGTATTGATGGATAGCCTGGTCAACACTTATTTGCAACTTCTTGCGGTCAATAGGTTTTATAATATAACGCAAAGGAAAATACTCAAATGCCCTGAGCATTGTTTCTGAATCACAGTATGCAGTAATAAAAAGAACCAGAGGGGCATCCCCATTAATTCCAAATTGCATGCGATCGAGCAAGTCAAAAGCGGACAAGGCACCCAGGTTTATATCCAGTAATAGTAAATCAGGCTTAGCCTTTCGTATCAATTCTTCTGCACTATTTACGTGTTCTGCAAAACCGACAAATTCCATTTGCGGAAAATCCTCATTCATGTACATATTGATGAGTTCCCTTGCATCTTGTTGATTTTCGACAATAATATACTTCATGCTTTAATTTTTGGGTACGTGATGCAAACACGCGTTCCTGAATCATTGCTATTTACAGTGTATTGCAAATATATTCCAAGAGATTTCAATAGTTCAATCCGTTCCCTGACAATTTGTGCTCCACTTTCTTCAGGGCTGCGTTTTAAATGACCGTTCAATTCCTGAGAGTTTCTTATTCCAACACCATCATCTTCAATGCAAATTTGAATTTGTTCAGCTAATTCTTGCACTTCAACATGTATATTACCGCTGTTTGGTACTTTCGAGTCAATTCCCCAGACGATGGCGTTTTCCACAAAGGGTTGTAAAATCATAGGAGGTACTAACCACTCATAAGGATCAAAATGTTCTTCCATTTCGATTTTAAAATTTAATGCACCGCTATGTAGTACATTTTCCATTTCAAGGTAAATTCGAATAATATCCAATTCATCTTGTAGTGAAATCAATCCATTTTTTTCTTTGCTGCGAAGGCTTCCTAAGAACTTGCGCAGGAAAATTGATGCTTGTTGGATCTTATCTTCTGCTTCCTCTGGATGATTAAACTTTATTGATTTGATGATAGTATTTAAAAAGTTGCTTGTGAAATGAGGATTCAATTGCGCTGTCAACATACGCGCTTGATGGTACTTTGACTGTAATTCTAGATTTTTAAGATGATATCTCTGATACCTGATGTAAAATGATAAGATAAAAAATCCGGCGACCAGAATTGCAGCAACCATGAATAAAATCGTATTGAAATAAGGCTCTTGCCAAATAGGCTGGCTTACATGAATATTAATATTCGAACTAATTGGAATGGAGTTTCCATTCTGATCCCAATTTGACTGCAATTCTATTTTGTATTTACCTGAACTTAATTCAGGCAAACTAACTATGGTTTGATTGGTTTTTTCTGACCAATCTGTTTTACCGACAACCCGATATCGAAATTCAGGATTTTCAAATTGTGGTGCATCTATCCATTCAAATTCAAGTCTTACGTCATCACCTGTTGTCTTAAGTTCATTTATGTTTGTATATGGAATGGCATTTCCATTAATACGGGTCCATTGAATTTTAGGGATGAAAAATGGAATATGTAATTCATTAAGGTCCATCCGGCAAAGTCGGTCAAATGCACTAAACCAAAATCTACCTTTACTATCAATGCAAGAGGCGTTTTGTCTCGGAATCTGTCCAGGAAATCCATTATATAAATTCAAACTCCTGAAATACACAGAATCTGTTAGTAGGCTTTTAATCTGTATGAAAGTTAATCCCTGAAAATGACCTACGATCAATAAACTGTCCCTATACACCTGGATGTTGTTTGCGGCGCTTTTAATGGAGTTCTCCAATACGCGAAAGACCCTGAAATTTTTTATGTGCATTGTCCATAACCCATTCGCCGCGCCAACCAAGAGCATACTATCATTAATGCTCATGAGTGCATTTACATTTTCGATTGGAAATCCTGGACTTCCGGAGTGAAAATAGGTATAGCTACAATCGTGTGGGTTAAAAAAAACGCATCCGGCCGTGGAGCCCATACAGAGTGTTCCATCTTGCATTTCAGCAATACAGTTTACAAATGGACTTTTGAAGGAATCGTTTTCAAATTTATAGGGAATGTATACTGATTGTTTGGGATCAAACATGCCAAATCCACCTCGCTGTGCACAAATAAGTTTATTCTGGTAGGTAGACCAATGTAAATACTCTGAAGCGCTGAATCCATTTTGCTTTTCGATCATCTGACTATAGCCCTTCAATCTATTTCTAGTTAAATTATATATCTGATGCTCATTGTTAAGAAAAATTTCCCCTGATTCTGATTTG
>CAZDQG010000082.1:0-3269 GCA_964507535.1 uncultured Saprospiraceae bacterium | reverse complement strand
GCCAATTTTACTATTGGATTTTTATTGGGATTGAAATGGTAGGATGAAAATGTGATTTGCATTTGGTTGAAGTGACTTTTTGATTTATACATTAATTAGCATAGGTATTTCTTAGTTTGTTGACTGTCTACTAATAAACTATTATCTGGGGATGGCTACTTTTTTATTGACGGGATATTTAATTTTAGAATCAATATAAATACCTTCTGCCATTCTGGTGTATTTAATAGAGTATGGCAAAGCTTGTGTATAATAAACCAAATGAAGATTACTTTAAAATAGAATGTCTTATCAAGAAATAAAATTTAACTGAGTTTTTTGATACTAATATTGCATGTGGACTTTCTGGTATATTGTTTTTTTTGCTTGAAAGTAAATATTCAATTTACATATTAAATAATGAAATGGAGATCGCTATGCCTTTCTATTAATATGGAAACTGCACAAATGTGGTAATATCACCACTGCGATATTTTGATTTTTGTTCCGCTACCAGGACTGGTGATGACATCAAAACCTGCTTTCAAGGCTTGCGCCCTTAACCGCATACTTTTCATTCCATTGCCATTATTGGCAGTTGCGTCGTTTTGCTGGAATCCGATGCCATCATCTGTAATTTCCATGCGTATCCTGGAGTCCTTGACTTCAAACTGTATCGTGACATTTTTGCATGAAGCATATTTTGCAATGTTATGTAAGGCTTCTTTGTAAATTAAAAACACATTTCTCCGCTGATCCATGGTCAATATATTTCGATGCCCATCTGTATTGAATTTAAAGGAGTACGAAATGCCAAGTGGTTGCAATAACATGAGTGCAAAGGATCTCATGCGGCTTTCCATTCTATCGAGATGATCATTTTCAGGATTAATGCTCCATACAATGTCGTTCAGCTTTTCGAGCATCTCCCTGGAGCTTGCACCTATCTTTTCCAATACTTCATTCCGGTTCGATTCGTCAGCGTGCTTGGCTACCTCGCTGTATATCGAAATACTTCCAAGTGTGGATCCAATGTCGTCGTGCAGATCATGCGAAATTCTGTTTCTGATGAAATTCATTTTTTCATACTGTCTTATCCTGTAACGATAAAGACCGTACAACACCAGGCTCACCATTATGCCTGACAAACAAATAAACCACCAGCTGTAATACCATGCATTTTTAATTTCAAAAATGATTTCAAAATCACTGGGATGCCAAATTTCCTGATCATTGCTGAGGTTGTATAAAAGTGTATATAGGCCGGCTTCCAAGCCTGGAAAGTGGACTTCTGGTCGATCTGTGTAATTCCAGTTTACAAGATCCTGCCCTTTTTTAATCAATTTGTAACGGAACAAATTCCTCGCAGGATACTTATATTCAATGGTTTTGAATTTAAAAGTGAGATTGTTTTCTTTATAGGAGAGTTGCACCTTTTTCGTCACTAATAAATCATTCCGTGTTTTAGAATTAACAAGCCATTGGGCAAGGTATACACTGGAAAGTCGCCTATTTGGTTCGAGTTTATTTGGATTAAACTTTATAAACCCGGAACCAGAACTCAGTAGAATGTCTCCATTATTTGTTTTTCCGGATTGTTCAATAAATTGATTGTCCAGAATTCCGTATTCTGGACCAAAATGAAAAAATCTTTGCTTTTGGATATCCCACTTTTCGATCCCTGATTGAGACCCTATCCAAATATTTCCCTGTTCGTCTGAGTTACCAGAGAAGACTAAATTATTATTCAATCCTTTTGCTTTTCCTAAAATTTCAATTTCAGGTGGACAACCCGGATTCTGAATCACATGGACCAGGCCATATGGTTGTTGAACCAACCATATAGATTTCTTGGAATCCTGAACCAGGGACATAACCTTTCCTGTGGATAATGGCCCACCAGAGGTCCCGCTGATTGGCAAACGGAAATTTAAAATCTGACGGATGGGATCAATCCCAAGCAAACCATTTGTTCTGCTATATATGATGATATGGCCAAAACGGTCTTTGGAGATAGCGAATATGTTCACATTTGAAATAGAGTCAGGCCATTGAAATTTTTCCAGGTATTGTGTTTGTGGATTCCAAATAAACAAACCTTCCGTGCCTGCTCCGAACCACCATTTAGACTTCCCACCTGTGGTGTCGTGAAAACCGCAAATTAATTTTGAACTTTGAAAATTTTGGAGTACATCTGCTTTTCCAATGAGATGATTTTTTAATACAGTCTTACCGTCAGCTTGTAAACTGAATATTTTTTGATCTGCAAATACTACAATTTGATTAGAATTTGAAAAAACCGCTGTAATGTTCAAATCCTTTCCATTGTATTTCAAGTCTAGTTTTTGAAATTGGTCGCTGCTTAATTCCAATCGCAACAATCGGTTTCCACTATGGATGATTACATTTCCATTTTGCAGATTATGAAATGAATGGATGCGGGATTCTGCTGCATTGTTTGACGCGAATACAGGGATTTTATAATTTGCGATTTTAGAGCCTTCAATATCCCATAAAATGAGTCCATTTAAAGTCATTAGCCAGGTGAGGGGCCCTTTTGATTCGATGATGCCACGGAATACAGATAGTGTGCCATCTTTTTGAACCAAAAAATGACTTTGATCCAGATTTTGGTTTGTTTTTGGGAAATATCGGTTCAGCGATTTCCGGTTAATGATATAAATAAAACTACCATCTTTCAGAGGTCCTGCAGTCTGGATTTTCTGATTTTCAGGTACCGGAATAAAGCCTTTGTACAACAGGATTTTTTTTTGCCAGTCAAACATCCAGTATGCACCTATATCACTGAAAATTAACAAGTAAGGATCTATGATATTAAACCGGAGAAAGCCTGGGCTTTCTGTTATTTCCCTGCGTAAAGAATCCGATAGCTTGAATACAAGCTCTCCACTGGAAACTTGAAAAATAGCAAAACCTACATGCGAATCAAAAACCGCAGCCCTGTCGGGGCAATATCGAATTGGTTTGCAGTACGCATAACTGATGGAGTCAAAGTCAGGATATTTTTGTAGCGGTTTCCAATGGATTATTTCTTGTTTTTTGATGGAATATCTTTTGATACTATCATTGTAGCGGAGGTAAATATATTCTTTGTCAATGTGGAGGAACAGTGCGGCATTTCCGGTTGACTTCATCGTTGGAAAATAGGCCGGGCCATATATCTGCTGAAATCCGTATTCAGGATTATTATAGGAATAACGGGAAATTCCACCTCCATAATTGATAACCCAGATATTTCCTTCGGTGTCTTCAAATACATTTTTGACAAC
>CAZDQG010000081.1:0-3349 GCA_964507535.1 uncultured Saprospiraceae bacterium | reverse complement strand
TTTATTATAAGAATGAATTGGAAGCTTCTGAAAAATGGTATTTAGATGCTTTACAAATCAGACAGGACATTCTTGGGAAGGAACATCCGGAGTGTGCAAAGACTTTATACTCTTTGGCATTGCTTTATTGGAAATGGGGCAAGTACCAGAAAGCAGCTGAGCTACATCAAGAATCATTGCATATTAAGGAGCGGGTTTTTGGTAAAGAGCATTTGGAGTATGCCTTGAGTCTCAACGGGCTGGCGGTAGTGTATTATCAGATGGGGAAGTACGAAATGGCTGAGCCATTGCATTTAGAAGCTTTAGCTATCCGTGAAAAATTACTGGGGAAGGAGCATGCACTTTACAGCGAGAGCCTTAATAATTTAGGAGCAGTTTATTTTGGGATGGGTTTTTATGAAAAATCTGCCTCCTTGTTCTCAGAGAGCTTGTCGATCCTGGAAAAGACCAAAGGAAAGGAATCCGGAGAATATGCAATGCGATTGACCAATTTGGCATCCAATTATCAGGCAATGGGTTTTTTTGGAAAAGCGGAAAGACTTGCTGCGGAAGCGGTACCTATTCAGAAAAAATTGTTTGGAAGAATTCATCCGAGCACGGCACAGGCTATAGGAGGTTTGGGAATCATTAATTTGGAAATTGGACAATTGGATAAAGCTGAAAAATTATTTTTACAACAGCTCGATATTTTGGATTCTCTCTATGGAGGTCCTCATCCTGAAATTGCTTCGGCACAATACAATCTCGGTAAAGCATACCACGTCAAAGGAGATTATAAAAAAGCAGAAATGTGGATGAGACATTCCTTGAATAACTATGAAGTGACTCTTGGTTCAGGGCATCCTGAATACAACAAGTGCCTTTTGGGCCTTGCTGTTGCGCTGTCCTATGAGAGAAAGTATGATTCAGCAGATGTGTATTTTCAGCGTGTAAAAAAGGTAGAATTGAATCTTGGCAAGGAACGGGCGCAATATGCATTTTTTTTATACTATATGGCAGAACATCTCAGAAGGGAGGGACAGTATCAGAAGGTTCCTGAAATGTACCTTGAGGCACAAAATATTCTTGAACGGATCATTGGAAAATCAAATTATGGTTATTTATCGATATTGCAGGATCTGATTCAAACGTATGTAACTCTCGGGAAGAAGGAAGAAGCATTGAAATATTGCCGTGAACTTTTTAAGCTAAACCGATCATTGATTCAAGATGCTTTACATTATTTTTCAGAAAAGGAAATGCAGGCGTTTATTCAAAATTATAACCTGGGTCAGTATCAGGCTTTGACTCTGGCAGAGCAAATTTCAAATGACGAAGTAAAGCAAATTTGTTATGATAACTGTCTATTTTATAAGGGATTTTTACTTCAATCTGCCGGCCAGGTGAATCGAATGGCCCGCAGCAATGAGAGCATGAAAGAAGTGTATCAACAATTCATAAGTAAGAAAAGGCGTATTGGAGATCTGTTAAGTGTTCCTCGTCGGGATCGCGATACAATTCTTATATCTCAGCTCGAAGAATCCTGTAATGAATTGGAAAAGTCATTGATTCAAAAAATACCAGGATATGCAAACTCGATGAAACAGTCAGGATGGAGCGAAGTTCAAAAGGCATTGTCAGATCGTGAAGTCGCAATTGAATTCGTTCAATATACTGCGGGAAGCACGGATACATCTGACGGATATGTTCAGTATGCCGCATTGGTATTGAAAAATCAAGGTAGCCCGATTTTCTTACCCTTATTCAGGCAAGGTACAATGGATAGTTTGATTCCCTCCAAGGCCAGCAGGAAATTGGAATATGTCAATGAGCTGTATACCATGTCTCAACGGGGTGCCCAATTAATTAACCAGAATTTATCGACCTTGTATGATTTGATTTGGAAGCCCATAATGCCTCATCTCAATGGAATTAATCATATCTATTATTCTCCTTCCGGAATTTTAAATCGGATTAACCTAAATGCCATCGCCATTAATGAGGTTCAGACTATTGCAGATCGATTTACCTTATCTGTATTATTCAGTACCCGTCAATTGGCGATGCCGGATCAACAAATACATCAAAACATGTCTGCAAATCTATATGGCGGTCTTGTCTATGATGTGGATACATCGCAAAATCAGGCAGATAAAAGTGTGGCAAATCCTTCCTCTGATCCTGGAGAAGGAAAACCAATGGGTGAAAAGTCCAAAACGTCTATTTGGAATTACTTATCTGGGACAGAGCGGGAAATCAGATCATTGGAGAAAATACTGTCTGCAGCGGGATACCAGACTCATGTGTTGGATGGATCCGAAGGAACGGAGCACAGCGTCAATCAATTAGGAGTTGATGGCCCATCTCCGCGTATTTTACATTTTGCTACCCACGGTTATTTTTTTCCTGACCGGGGCCGCTCACTGGATGAAGTAAAGAAATTGGGTGAGCCAGATCAAGAAGGATCTGATGGTTCAAGTACATCTAAAGCAAGTTCATTACGGCAAATTGAAAAAACAGAAATTAACGAATCGGTCTTTAAAATGAGCGAACACCCCATGTTGCGATCAGGGCTTATACTTTCAGGTGGTAATGCAGGTTGGGGATCAGAACGAACGTTAGCACGGGGAGAAGATGGCGTATTAACAGCATATGAGATCAGCCAGATGGATTTGTCGAATACGGAGCTCGTCGTACTTTCTGCATGTGAAACCGGACTTGGTGACATTGAAGGAAATGAAGGCGTCTACGGACTTCAACGGGCCTTTAAAATCGCCGGAGTAAAATACATCATCATGAGTTTATGGCAGGTGCCGGATAAGCAAACCACATTATTGATGACTACTTTTTACAAGAAATGGCTTGAGTCTGAGAACCCTTCAGGTGGTGGGAACAAGATGAGCATACCGCAAGCGTTTCAGGCGGCACAAAAAGAGTTGCGGGAAATTGGTCTCGATCCCTACCAGTGGGCAGGTTTTGTACTTATTGAGTGAATTAGCAATTTCACAGACTTATTTTATGCCCTCTGACTTGTAATTTTTAGATTGGTCAGAATCATGTTACATATAGTTTGCATGTATCAATTGGTATTCATTCTCGTTCGAAAATGCCTTTGGCAAAATGGAATGCATGGATTACCTGGATTGGCTTATGATTATAATGGGATATTTCAATTAGCTATCAGCAAAAGAACGATGCTTGATGACAATGGAATCAAGGATATAAATAGAGTATTATATAATTTTAAATATAGGCGCTTATTCCGAATTTGAGTCGCTTTATCTTATATGTATTTATATTATTATTTTGGCAGAGCATCCCTGTTCTATCTGAGCATGTATTCACTCTAAAATCCCTTTCCATAGGCTTT
>CAZDQG010000080.1:0-3483 GCA_964507535.1 uncultured Saprospiraceae bacterium | reverse complement strand
CTGTCGAGATCGTTTTCGAGGCTTTCACTAATGCCTATTCTACCAAAACAAACCCCGCCCAATTATAAGGATCAAGCCCAATATCGCGCAGTTCCTTTTGTGCTGCATGAAATGCATCAGGAATGGTCATCTTATTCTCCAGCCATTTTTTATAAAATGTGGTCATCAATAAACTCGTCTGCTTATCCGGAACCTGCCACAAACTCATGATGATGTATTTCACTCCGGCTATTTTAAATGCCCGCTGCAATCCGTACACTCCTTCATTACCTTGTATGTCCCCCAATCCTGTTTCACATGCAGACAATATTACCAGTTCCGTGTTGGACAAATTCATTTGAGATATTTCGTATGCAGTCAATACACCGTCTTCCCTTCCTTCCAATGTTTGTTTGCCTTGCCAGGCTGCATTGCCTCCTGCCATGATCAATCCACTCCGCAACATGGGATGATCTGAAATCTTAAATACAGGCTCCGAATTCATCAAGGTTTCCTTCTTGTTTTTTGGATCAGGAAAAAAGTAACCATGCGTAGCAATGTGCAGGATTCGCGGAGAAGCGGAATTATTGGTTCCCATATTTTTAAACGATTCTTCTGTTGCTTCATATCCCTTCTTCAGTTGTGTTTGCACACCGTAAGTCTGCATGATCTTTTCAATAGCATTGACTTCGCGTTCTGTTCCTGCCAGGTAATTCCAACTTCCGCCCCTCAATGTGGAGTCAATTGACCTGAAAGTTAATTCTCCTCTGGATCGGGCCGCCATTAGAGGCTCATTATATTGAAAGCTGCTGTCAAGTTCAAACTGAATTCCCCCATACAATACTGCATCGTTGTTTTCTTGTTTTATCTGACCAGGAACCACCAACTGACGCGTACTGTTGAGTTCGATCAGATGATAGCGATCCGCCAATGTTTCTGATTCCGTTACAGGAATCGCATCTAAATTAATTCTGTGCAACAATCCACTGGGTGAAAAATAAATTGTTTTAACGCCGATCAATTCCTTTTCAAGTGGTTTCCAGAGTACGTCATACAAAGATCTTCTTGGACTTTCAACTGCTACTGCTCCCCGATCAGAAAGGGTGTACAAGGCATTTACGTAATCGGCTTTACGTTCTATCCTTGTGCCAAAGATGCTATCTAATGTCCGTTTCTCAAACAAAGGAATGAAGCTCGGAGATGAATTACCGGATGTAAGAATGAAAGCTGAATACATCGTGCTGTCAGATGCATTCCTATCCTGAAAAGGGTAATCTATAAACTCTACCGCAGCTTCTCCTGGTTTCAGTCTGGCTTGTACTTCTTTCCAGTATACCTGTCGTACTGCTCCTCCATATTCTGAAACATAACGAGCCAGTTCCTTTTCCAACATATTGGATTTCTCTTCCAACTCTACAACTTTAGCACTGTCGCGTTCAGCGTAAGGGTAACTGTATTCAACTGCAAGTGCGCGGCCATACGTTTTCAATAAATTATATTTTTCTATGGAGTTCGAATCAGATAAAACCACACGTTTAACCTGATTAACTGCATTGAGAAGAAAGCCTTTAAAGAAAAGTATATTATCGTAACAAATCTCACCAAGACCAGTACTATATCTTTGATGTAGCAAAGAATAAGCAAGGTTTTGGTATTCTTTAAACAGGTTTACATATTTTCCCATCTCTCTTTCTGAAAGGTGATGTTGTGAATGCGTTAAGAATTTCTGACTCAAAGTTAAAAGCTCCTTGCATATAGGCTCTGCTTCAACATAACGAGCCATATTAAAGTACATCCTTGAAAGTTCAAACAGTAAATTTGCATAATCAGGTTCTTCTTTGCTATAGTTACGCTCATATAGTTGTATAGCTTTAAGATACATTTGCTCTGCCTTTCTGTATAGGCCCTGATGTTCATACAATTCTGCTAAATCCTGAAAATTATCAGGTAATTCCTTTCCCACAGCTCGTTTTGAAACCTGACAGGCTTCCTGTAGAAGTAATTCTGCTTTCTGATAATCTCTCTTAATATCATATAATTGCCCTAGTCCGGATAGGTATTTGGCATATTTATCATGATCCTTTCCGACAGTTGTTTCCAGTATGCGCAAAGCCTCATGTATCAAGCTATCGGCTTTATCATATTGCCCCATTAGCCTGTACACGTAAGCCAAACTTCCAAGATCACTAGCATAGTCCGTTCCCTTCTTCCAACTCCTGGATCGGAATTCAAGAATATTCAGGTAGGTTCGTTCGGATTTTTCAAAATCCCCTAAGAGTGTATACAGGCCTGCGAGATTTGAAACGCAATTTGCGTACCATAGGTCCAGTTTATCTTTTAAATGAGTTTCATAAATCGTCTTTGCCTTCAAATAATAATATTCTGCCTTTTCATATTGGCCCATAGCCTGATATACACCTCCTAAGTTGATGAGTGATCCACAATAAGATGGATCTGTCGTTTGGAAAACCTTTGCCCGGATTTCCATAGTTTGCAACATCCACTTTTCTGCATTGGAGAAATCATACATCATAAAAAATGTAAATCCTCTCATATTCAAACATTCAGCATACTCTGCAGACACACGCCCAAACCTGTCCAGGGCAATTTTTTCTGCCCGGTCGAGCGTTTCAAATGACTTATCAAATGCCTGTTGTTCCATAAAGGCTTGTGCTGTTTTTACAAGACTGTCCACTTCAATATGGACTGCAATCGAGTCAAATGTCTGTGCAGAAACCATTGTAAATCGCATAATAAACACGATTAAGATCAGTAAGAACTTGTTGACTAGCATGCTCTTAAAAAAGATTTCTATTTTCACTGCTGTCGCCTATAATTTGTTTGTTCAAAATAAAGTACACTCTAAAATTCTTTGCATAATTAAACCAATAAAGCTTGGTTCCGTGTATTAATGAATCCTGTTTAATAAAAATTACATTTTTGACCGGAAAGTACAATAATCTTATTACCTGTTTCGAAAATTACATCTGATTCCAGAGAGGCCAAAGATATTGAATTGAAACAAAGAATAAATCAATTATACCTTAAAAAGAATCGACAATTATACGCTGAATTCAATTCTTTTACATTCCTTGGATCATAGAAATCAGATTATGAATGTGATTCACTCAATACAAACTTTACCAAAGGGAAGAGCGAAAATCATAGCATAGAGCGATTAATACTTCTAAGGAATACACTATTCTACTAAAACAAATCCAGCCCGAATTCAGCATGGCTGCCTGTCGGCAGACAGGTGTGTTTGTGTGAGTGTGAGCAAGGAAAAAGCCACGAAAAGTGGCTTTGGATGCAACGAACCGAGAAAACAATCGAGCATTACCGAGATTGTTTTCGAGGCTTTCACTAATGCCTACTCCACCAACACAAAGCCTGCCCAGTTGTAAGGATCCAATCCATTATCGCGCAATTCCTTTTGTGCAGCATGAAAGGCTTCCGGGATAGTCATTTTATTCCCGCCTTTGTCGGGACCTTCGGCTTCCAGCC
>CAZDQG010000079.1:0-3519 GCA_964507535.1 uncultured Saprospiraceae bacterium | reverse complement strand
GTCGCCTTTGCCGGATCGTTTTTCTTGTACCAGCGGTAATCAAACTGGTAGGTTTCGCCCACATTGCAAGGCTTTATCATCACGATGTTGGGGGATATTTCCACCATACCACCAAAACAGGCCACGCGGAAATTCGGCCTGTAGTCCACATTAACGGCCGTTAGGTAGATGGTACTGTCGCATTTGAAGGGCGTGGTCGTCTTTGCAAGCGGCACCTCGAAGCGGTCGGTGCAGGGCTTCCAGGATTTACCCAGGATGTCTACATACGGATCGTCATTGCAGGTGATGTAGTATACATCCGGTGGATCCGGTTTGTCCAGCACAGTAAACTGCACTACCGAGTCGTACTTACAACAGTTTGCATCGGTAAACTGCTCGCGGTATTCCCCGCTTTGAAAGATGAGCTGTGAATGCCATTTATATCCTCCCGGGTTGGCCTGTTCATAACAGATTACCCTGGGCTTGCCTTTTTTGTCGGCTATGGGTCTAACCTTGACCGTTGCACATACGGGGCCTTCCTGCGAGCAGATAGAACCACTGGAAGGATTACCGATGTAGGCCGTAACGCAGATGACAAAATCCCCTTCGTCAGGGAAGTCCAAATTGACCTCGTTGTCATTTCCGCCGACCTCATCGCCATCCAGGGTCCACACATAGGTAGGATCGCAACCACCCGGCTGGTCGTTGACAAAAAACCGCACATTGCAGGCGCCCACGCAGACTGGCTCGATGATCATGTTGGCCTTGTTGTTGATTTTGCCGAGCGGACTCAAGGTAGGCGCTCCCCCTCCGGAGGTTGTCAGCGTAAAATCGCAGATGTCGCCGGAGCAGCCGTCTACCCAGAGGTAGTAGGTCTTGCAAGGCTGGAGGTTGGCACTTTCGGTTGTCACGGAATTCGGAGGCAGACAAGGGATGGACCGGCAGATGATGTCTTCCGAACAGTTGCAGTCTCCCCAGATGCCGTATTGAAGCCCCTGGCCGGTGGTACAGCCCCCGATTGTCAGCGTAATGGTTACGTTGCCCCCCTGGGACACGAATGCCCACCAGCTTGTATTTTGACCTGCGCCCCCTTGTGAACACAAAGGCGAGCAGGGACTTGGAACCGTACTGGGATTATTGCAGGCGTAGCCGTTCATTTCGTCCAATGAGCAGAGTACCTGAGATTCCTCGCAGGTTTCCGCCATGGGAGGTGTACATTGAGACCAGAGCCTGCCGAAAGAAATAAAAGTGAAGAGTAGAAAAAAATGGATTGTTTTCATGTTTTGCAGCGTTGACATCAAGAGTCTTCTAAACCAATAAAAGCTGCCTGTCAACGGCCAAAAAGTGAAATCAAATTGACAGTTGAAAAGCCCGTTTGAATAATAAAGGGCGCAAATTACAATTTTGGCCATACACTACAGAAGCGAACTGCGCTCAGACGGTACAATTCTTTGGCAAAATGCGAATTTTAACATATTCAGTTCTGATGCATATGAAATTTCAAAGGGCAAGACATCTTAGCTGTAACAACGAACATGGAGTACTGTATGAAAAGAATCCAGAGAGGGGCCCCGAAATGTGCCCAAGCAGCGAATCAGAAGCAGGTGTTTGGTATCCTGGCATTGTCGTCCCCATCTCTACATTTCAAAAAACAAAAAAGCCCAGCCCTTTCATTGCATGAGGAGGAGGTCGTACTTCATTTTGAGAACATCCAAAAAAGAATTGGAACTATTGTTCGGAGTTTAAAAAATGTATAATACGTGCTTGCGAAATTCCGATTTTTTAATAATTTAGTATCACTAAACCAACCATCCCCAAGATGCCAAGCTGGAGAGTCTTATATGTCCAAAGCAGGTATGAGTTCAAAATTGCGCAGCAGTTTGAACGATTAGGCATTGTGCATTATTTGCCGAAGCTGGAGGTATATCGCAAGTGGTCGGACCGCATCAAGAAACTTCAGGTACCCGCCTTCCCCTCTTATCTTTTTGTACGCAACGAATACAAAGACCGCAACGTCGTGTTTCAGGCCAGCGGCGTGCTGCATTATCTGCGTCAGGACAACAGGGATGCCACGCTGCGGGAGGAGGAGATCCTCTTATTGCGCGACTGCAGAGAACTGATTGTGCCCTCGGGCTTTCAGCCCTATAGCCTGACAATCGGACAGCGGGTGCTGATAAAGCGCGGACTGCTTGCAGGACAGAGGGGCGTATTGGTGGATTGGGCCGGTAAAAAAGCCGTTCAGATAAAACTTGACCAGATCGCCATGGGCTTTCTCGTGCAATTGCCCCCGGAGGATCTTCAAGTGTGCTGAGCTTATACAATAAATCACTGACCGGGAATGCTGCCGCAGGTTTGCCTGTGAGTGGGCGCGGCGAAGCCGTAGGATAAATGAATCTTAAAATTAGATAACTAGATTTTAATTATGTAGGGAAAAACCAGTTTATGAAACAATTTCCCTACCCTGCAAAAAATGAAGAGAGCACGTTCCAATATGCACGTAAGCCCTCTGTTCGATTGACTTGTTTTAAACACAAAGGACAACAATGCATTGGCATTCACTTTCCGTATGATGATGAAATCAGGAATGTCGTTTGTCAAATACCCGGGGTGCATTACAGTCAATCGCATCGAACATTTTATTGTGGATTTAGCAAAGAAAAGTTTGATGAAATTGTAGCCAGGCTAAAATCTGAAAGACGGTATCCGGATTTTAGAAATTTCTGGAACAGTTACTATCAACAACTGAATAAAGAAAAAGCAGACCAGCAGGAAAAGTCAGAATCACCAGCCCTATCAGAAAAACAGCTTCGAGCCTGCCAGGAATTTCGGAATTATCTGATTCAAAAGCGCTATTCGCCCAGGACAGTAAAAACCTACTATGGAGGTCTGGTTGTTTTTTTTAGATGGATGCATAAAGAGATTGAAGACATTCAGCTTGAAGACATCACACGATTTAACCTGGAGTATATCATCCGCAAAGGCTATTCGTTCTCATACCAGAATCAAGTGATTAACGCCATAAAGTTATTCTATGAGAAACAGCAAAGCCGCAAACTTGATATTGATTTGATAGAAAGGCCCCGTCGGGGATTTCATTTGCCAAAAGTAATTGAGAAGCATGAGGTGGAACGATTGCTGCGGTCCATAAAAAACCCAAAGCATCGGCTTGCGTTAACGTTGGTTTATGCTTTAGGATTGCGTTCCGGAGAATTGTTAAACATCAAGCTGGAGGATGTGCGTTCGAAGGATAAGCTTATAACCATACGTGGGGGAAAAGGAGATCGCGACCGGACTCTACCTCTTAGTGAAAATTTACTGGAGAAGATGCGTGCCTATTACAGACTTTACAAACCACAATACTATTTAATTGAAGGCGACCGACCGAGGGAACCCTATTCCGCAAGAAGCTTGTCGAATGTATTTAGGCATCACGCAGATGAACTTTGGGGCAGAAATCACTTTAGTTTGCATTGTCTACGGCACAGTTTTGCGACGCACAATTTAGAAGCTGGAGTAGACCTCCGGTACATCCAGGAATTG
>CAZDQG010000078.1:0-3728 GCA_964507535.1 uncultured Saprospiraceae bacterium | reverse complement strand
TTTGGTATTCGTGTACATTATCTATCGTAAAAATCAATCAAATGCCTGTATCCAAATTGCTATGTTGCCTGTCCCTGCTTTTTCTTTACATGACGATCCTGTCTGCACAGGATGATTTCTATAAAGTGGAGAACATCCAGGATTTTTCTATTGTCTTTGGATATGACAATTGGGATTATCGCCTAGATACCGCAAAAGCAGGAAAAGAAAATTACATCCTCGCAGAGTATTGCATTATCAATGGTGTGCGGTTTGACAGCGTAGGTGTGAAATACAAAGGCAACAGCAGCTACAACGCCAGCCGCGTTAAAAACCCCTTGCATATCAAACTGGATTTTGTAAAAAACCAGAATTACCACAATTACGAAAGCATCAAACTGGGGAATAATTTTTCCGATCCATCCGCAGTTCGAGAAGTGTTGTCCTATGAGATCCTTTCTCAATACATGGATTGTTCTATTTCGAACTTTGCAAAATTGACCATCAATGGCAAATACATAGGACTCTACACAAATGTAGAAGCCGTAAACAAGAAATTCTGCAGCGACCACTTCGGGTCCTCCGATCATGTATTTGTAAAGGGGAATCCTGACCGTCCGGGAAACAATTCAACCAGCAATCTCAAATTTATTTCCTATGACAGCACAAGGTACTATACGTATTATGGCATGGAAAATGGGTACGGCTGGTATAAATTGATTGCCTTGATTGACACCCTGAGAAGCAAGCCCGCAGCCATTCCTAAAATGATAGATATAGATCGCAGCCTGTGGATGCATGCGTATAACAATGTATTGAGCAATTACGACAGCTATACGGGCTCTTTTTCTCAGAATTATTATTTGTATGAAGATGATTACGGTCGTTTTCTACCTGTAATCTGGGATTTGAATATGTCTTTTGGAGGTTTTCCGGGCAGTGGCGGTTCTGTAGATAAAATTTCCATTTTATACCAGTCAACAAATTTGGATCGTCCATTAATTTCAAGTCTTTTAAGTAATGCAACTTACAAGCGTATGTATCTTGCCCATTTGAAAACAATTGTGGAAGAAAATTTTGCAAATGGCACCTATGAGACGAGGGCAAAATATTTACAATCGATTGTGGACACGCTTGTAAAAACGGATCCAAATAGTCTGACGACGTACGCTGCGTTTCAAACATCCCTTACGGCTGCACTTTCAAGTGGCGGAGGCCCGGGAGGCTCTGCTCCTGGTATTGTTACATTGATGAAAGCGCGGATGGCTTATTACAATACAACTTCTGAATTCAATGCGGTTCAGCCCGTCATCGGAAATTACAATCTGGAAAAGAATAACAAATTTGTAGGTGATACGGTATGGTTACAAGTTCCGTTATCAAATCAAAATAATGCATTCATAGGCTACCGGAAAAACAAATATGCCCCCTTTGAATATCGTGCATTATACGACGATGGCAAACACCACGATGGCCTCGCAGGAGATAGTATTTATGGCTCCTTCATCGTAGCTGAAACCCGAAAGACACAATTTTACGTGTATGCTGAAAACAACAACGCAGGTTTATTTTCGCCACGAAGAGCCGAATACGAATACCATATCCTTGAAGTTGAAGAAAAAACATCAGACATTCAAAAGGGAGATGTTGTACTCAATGAGTTTATGAGCTCCAATCAAAATACGGTTATTGATAGTACAGATGATAAGTACGAAGATTGGCTCGAATTATATAACAACACCAGCTTGGCATTTGATCTAGGACATTTATTTCTTACGGATGATGCCACCAATATTGAAAAATTTGAATTTCCGGAAGGAACCATCATCCCAGCGAAAGGCCGATTGATTGTTTGGTTGGACGAAGACAGTAAAACACCTTCTGGTGTTCATGCCAATTTTAAACTCTCTGCAAGTGGTGAGCGTTTGATTTTTAGCCGGCAGGATGGATTAATTCTTGACAGCATCACATTCGGAGCCATTCCAACTGATCAGTCCATGGAACGTTGCCCCGATGGAACAGGGACATTCAAAATCACGACAAAGCCTACGTTCAACAAGGTCAATTGTGGTTTGGTAAAAACCGAAAGCCCAGAGTCAGAAGTGAATGTATACCTGGCTCCGAATCCTGCACATGCCTTTATCTCTCTTTTTGGGTTAGAACAGGAAGGCCCCATTCAATTGAATGTGTACGATCCGTTTGGAAGACTACTGCTTCAAACAAGTAAAAGGTCTCTGGAAATTTCAGACTGGAATCCTGGATTCTACTTCATTACCGTAACGGACCCCAATCAAAGGCACTATAATTTTAAACTGATAAAAGAATAAGCTTCCAACAGTTGCAATCATTTTGATTGATTTCGCCATTAGTCTTGGCAATGCCCATCACCCGAATGCAGGTATAGCCCCATGCCAGGCAGAGGCTAATGAATTATAAGAATCTGTAATTCAAGGATTCAGAAGAGAAAAGGGTAAAAAAGGGACCATAAAAAATTTTCCTCAATCGAAAAAAATCCCTATGTTTGCCGGCCCTACCGGGTCGGGTGGCCGAGTGGCTAGGCAGAGGTCTGCAAAACCTTGTACAGCGGTTCGAATCCGCTCTCGACCTCAACTTCCGAAGATCCCTTTATTCTCATGAATAAGGGGATTTTTTATTTATGGTGATTATAGGTATCAGGCTTAAGTATCTGGAATGTGCTTTTTGGAAAGTGCTCAAAATCCAGTAACCCATACTTAATATAAAAATGGAAATACAATTTTCCTGTTTTCCGGATACTGTGCAAATGTCTTTTTATACCATTTATGATGCATCCTGGCTCGTGGAATCAAATTGGCAAGGGTCCAGATAAAAAAGCTCAAAGCAGGGAGATTCCATGCCATGAGCGCGAATCCCATCCACTCAATTATTTCGCCGAATAAATTTGGTGTGGAGACATATTCGAATAAAAATCCTCTGGGTATGTGGTATGCAGTGTCGTTAGCTTTCCGGAGATGGATAAGCATCGAATCGGATTTCCAGTTTATTCCCATTCCTGTTACAAAAAGAACAATTCCTATCAGGAAATGAGTGCTCATAAGCCAATCCGAGTCATAACTATCCGCAGGGGCAAGTTCCGCCAAATAATATCCATTCAGGCCCGCATTGAAAATATTAAATACGATGGCACTCAACGCGATAAGCAAGGGCATTTTTTTTGGCGTTGTTTTAATGCGCAGCGGATAAACAAGGGTACGGTTAAAATAATGGATTATCCACAACACAAAAAGTATCCATGCATTTGAAGTAAATGAATAACTCCCCCAAAAAAGAAAATAGACCATAATCAGCAGAGAGGGTAATTCCATTATAAACCAGCCGAATTTATTGTTGATCATCCAACCCCATTTTTCGGAACTGTGTCTACCAAAAGCTGCGGTGACAAAAAACAATGTGACAAAAATTAGAATCGCAGTTACGATCCATAAATATGTGATTATTTCAATGGTTTCCAGATTGAATGAATGAATCATTTGTTTGGTTTGGTTTGAAATTTGAATGCCTGGTTTCTCAAATATATCCTTTATTAAATAATTTCAATCCAATTATTATTTCCATTCATCGTACAACAAATATGTATACACATTTATATACGAATAATATCAAATGGGGGTTTTATCCCATGGGAACCCCTACGGGGTTCTAATTTCTATTTTCCGTTTCTAAATAGAGGGAATGCCTACGGCATTCTTCCTGATGCAAACATTCGGTTT
>CAZDQG010000077.1:0-3862 GCA_964507535.1 uncultured Saprospiraceae bacterium | reverse complement strand
GACTGGCTTTTTTATTTCCAATAAAGTTCCAAAATGAAAGTATTGAATATGCTTTTTAGGATAATATGAGATTCAAAGCCTGAACCCGAGCCGAACCGCTCTTGTGTGCTCTAATTGTAAAATAATTTAATTCTTTATTGAGCTATTTATCAAAACATGGATGTGCTCCTTTATTCAATTCTCTTATATTGCTTTTCATGCTCCAAATAAAAAATTTAATGTATCGATTCGGAGCTATTTAATAAAAGCGAAGTGGGTCTGCCTGCGATATCCGAATTTTAAAATTTAAATTCTTTAAATTATTTAAATGGTTAATCTTGTTCCAAGCACAAAGCCAAAACTATGCCCATCCCTATTGCTGTGAGTCACTCCTTCAGGAAAGGGTTGATTTGGATTGCTACCGGAAATAAAATTCAGGGGTGCATAACCTCTGACATTAAAATATTCCAAAAACAAAAGTGAAGAATCGTGAATTTTGCCGCAAAGGCCTATTATCGTTTGATTTTGTCTTTCCCAAGGAGCCCCTTTGGGACCCGCAATAAAATTTGAAAATTCAGCAGAAAGACTGTATTTTATCAAACCAGTCCTATTGATATTATATTTTATACCAGCATCCAATGAAGATACTTTGGAAGCTTCAAAAACATCGAGAGGTGGACTTGGATTATGCGTAGCAGGCCACACTTTTGTAGTTTTAGCAAAACCTGCCATAGCTTGAATCTTGTCTTTATATAAAATTTTTCCGTAATATGAAAATGCCGGATTATGTTCTCCACATGGCTTGAAATGTTGTACAGGAAAATCCTGACAATATGTACTACCTCTCACATATGAAGCGCCCAAAGTAAAGTGAATATCCTGCGTAATATCTAATGTATAATTCAAATCAGCAGTGAAATTGTTAATTTTGGAGGGCACATTTGTAGAATCGCCTACCGGTGTATTTAAGGCCCTGAATTGAGCGCCGCCCTGCACCGCCATAAAGGAGGCATGGATATTCCACTTCTTAAAACCCAATTGAGCGCCATAACCTAAACCTCCAAATGCATGCCACATAGTAGAATTTGAAAATGGACTTACGCTACCCGTTTGACCAAATGGAGCATCCATTTTACCCACCACCCCATAAACAGGAAATTTATCCAGATTGCCCACCAACACGAATCCTTTTCTTAATTGTAGTTGATTCCTGTTCAAATCGGTTATGGTCCCTGATCCAAAACTTTGTTCCGGATCATAAAGTAATTCTGCATAAGCAGACAACCATGGCAATACGGATCCAATAAAGGAAATTGAAAAGGAATGCACCACCGCCTCACTTACTTCCTTGCCTATTTGATTTGAAGCTGTTGGATGCCTCATTAAGTATCCAAATTTTGAGTCAATTTTTGCCTTTTGATAATCCAAAATAGTAACTAAGGAGGCTCCGACAATTAGTTTTTGATCAGCAAGTTGTCCGGAGGTTTTTGCATCAAGTAATATATCTTGCTTTATTAGGCGCTGATTATGCTCCATCATATCAAAACTAAGTTTTGAATTAATTCCAATAACCCCCTCCTTATTCATTTCCTGAGCGCACAGGCTTCCGGTTAAAAATAGAATCCACAGGTAATAATGCTTCATAAATTACTTATTTGTTTTTAATAAATATGATCCCGATGATACAATTATTGCTAAATATAACAGAATATTAAAAAAACGAAAAGCTTCTAATTTAAAATCAAAAAAATTTCCTTTTGATAAAAATCCAGCATGCAAGTTAATGTGTCGGGGAGCTTCCTAATAAACGATTGTGTATGACAGTGGTTTCAGGTCAAGTATTCGGACCTCTAGGGTATGGCACTGTTTTAAGGATGGACAGCAGTATGCTTTGCGTAAATCTCTTTTAGGCCGTGTCTTTCTTCATTGCTATCAATACTGTATGTATTTCAAATTCATTTCTGATGTTTAATACTTAAAAGATAGAGCTTTCAGGTCGTCCAAATTATGATAAAAAAAATACACACGTCCTCCGTCTCCGGCTTTATATCCGGATTTATTTGCGTCGCCTTCTGCAAAACTCAGAAAGTCAGCCCTTGTCATTTAATAGCTCATATGAGCTGGAAATCAATTCGGCACATTCCATTGGCGATAAATACGGCAAACAAAAACCACCAATAATGCCATCATATTTCGTTTCAAGACGGTTGATGTGCCTACAGTCCATAACTGCAAAATAAGCACCAGGATTATTCAACTTTGCCAGTCGAACCTGAAACTACAGACATGACATGTCTTAAGACATGTCATGTCTTCAATAGGTGCATTACTCCGCATTCCTGCTCAAAGCTCCAACTGGTTACGTTACATTTTTTGAACCCTCACGCATCCATACATACTTCTCAAATAATACGTACCAGCAAGAAGTCTTGAAAAATCCTGGTGCTCAACATCCGATCCATTGTAATAAATAGTACCCAGGGCATTGCTCAAAATGAAAAATGTGCCTTGAGGCACTCCTTCAATGTGGATGTACTTTTCAAAAGGATTTGGAAAGACACGCATGTCCGTTTGTTTGCCGGATTCCGTACTGCTTATAGAACAAAAGCGGTTCAGTCCGGTGAGATTCGTCATCTCGCGACACAGGTACTGGTAATTTATTTGATCTTTTGATGACAAGGTACGATCCAACAAATTGCTGTTTTCATTGGGGTCGGTCAATAGGTTGTAAAACTTCTGGTTGCCATTGTCGAAATCCAAAAGTTTGTATTCCTCATTGCGCATGGCTTTGCCGTCTCCTGCTACCGTTGGGTTTTTAAACACTTCGGTAAATATCCAGGGTCTGATATCCGTTTGCGAGTTGCGTATTATGGGTAAGATGCTTTTGCTATCTATAGGGATATTTACGGGTATCTGTTTTTGCCAATCCATAAATCCAAATAACTCGAGGATGGTCGCAAACAAATCATGTGTATTCACCAGGGCGTCGCTGACTCTTCCGGGGTTGACAACTGATGGACCTGATATAATAAATGGTACAGACACGCCTTCCTGATAAATACTGCCTTTTGCACCGCCTTTTACCTGCGCTACATTGGCATCATCGCCATTGTCACCAATAAAAATGATGTCGGTACTGTCGATCCGGTTTGTCGTTTTTAAATAGGCCAGTAATCTTCCGATCTCTGTGTCCATGGATTCTACCATCGCTTTAAAATAAGATTGGGGGTTTGCAGCTATGTCGTCAGCAGTGCCGCTGAGATTTTTATAGGAATGCAAATTGACGGGTGGCAAATGATACGGGGTATGCGGGGCATTGAAAGCCAGCCATAAAAAGAATGGCTTTTCTTTGGGAATCGCACCAAGCCAGCTTACCGCATTGTCAACGGTCTCTGTCGTGGCATAGTTCGTAACCGTACTTGAGCTGCCATCTGTTATTTTTTGCCAGTTGAAATAATCCGACAACACTCCGGTGAAACTTCCTTCAAACCTGTCATAACCCATTGCATTTGGAATTTTAAAATTGCTGTTTGGATTGGAAAGGTGAAGATGCCACTTGCCTATGTTGGCTTTGGAAATGCCATTCGGCTTGTATTGATTCAGCAGCCTGGGAATACTGATTTCTGATGTGTCCAGCACGGCTGAATTGGCACCTCCAACGGCATTCCCAACTCCGGTCCGGAAACTATAGCGACCTGTTAATATCCCGGCTCTTGTAGGTGAACAAAGAGGATTGCTCCATGCATTTCGAAACCGGACACCTCTGTTAAGCAATGTGCTTACATTATTTAAAATTACCGTATCCTGGTGATTTTCGTAAAATCCACAGTAATCACTTCCCAAATCATCAGCAATGATGAGCAAGACGTTTCGTTGTCCAATT
>CAZDQG010000076.1:0-3901 GCA_964507535.1 uncultured Saprospiraceae bacterium | reverse complement strand
AATTCCTAAATGAATAAATACTATAATAGCTTATCTCACAATCAATTTTTTTGATTAAATTTGATTTTACTCCTCATTCTCAAATCATAAAAAAATTCGCATGAAGGAGACTTATAGCTTATTTTCATTTGATGAAATCATCATGAAAATTAAATACATTCAATTTTATAACCCTCTCTTTTATCTCTCTATCTTCTTATCTTTTTTCTTCAACTCCTCTATCGCTCAACCATCCTTTTCACGTGGGGAACAAAATCTACCAATCACCTTCCCTGAAGCAATGCGCCGTGCTGACGCAGCGCTCCGAGCAGAAGGATATGTAAATTTATATAATCAGGCCAATGTAATTGGAGCATATAAAGGTTATAACACAGCAATTATAATGTGTAATCAGGCCCCAGGAGGAGGGCAATGGATTAATATTATTGTTGCATCTGCAGCTGACGATAGTGGAATTCCGGGAAGAGAACGAGAACGACTACAATCGCAAATGAATTTACAGAATTTAAGTGGAAACAGTAATAATAATAGATATATAAGTATAGATTGGTATAAATCCGCCAGAGATTACAGAGGTCAAATCGGTGCAAGGTATTATTTTACGTGCCCTGTAAATGACTATCCAGGACATTCATTATATGGTACCGACATATATACGGATGATTCTTCACTCTGCGCTGCTGCTGTGCATGCTGGAGTTATCACCCTGGCAGGGGGCAACATAAGCATCGAAATACTTGAATCTAGAGATTCGTATAATGGTAGCACTAAAAATGGATTGACTAGTAGTGGATTTGGTTATTGGCCTGGAAGTTTTCGAATTGTAAAATGACATTCACACCCTAGAAATATCCATTGTACAAATAACTATCGATATAAAATTGCATCCCATTATAATAAATATATGTAAAAAGGAAGCACCATTGAAGAAACTATTTTGTAGTTCTAATAAATTTGCTCGCAATGAAATATCATAATTTACTCCTTTTAAAATTTCATTTTTATTTGAAGACGCACGCCTGCATATTGCTATTAATTTTATGCAGCATTTATAATTGTCATTGTCAGGATCCTCGTACTATAAAAATTAATTTATTTTCAACTTGCACTCAAAATGATCCATCAAGAAATAATTTAAAAGGATTTCAAGTACATTATTATCTAGACGGTCAAGAAACGAGTCCTTGGGGTGGATGGTATCCTATTGGAAGGCATAATCTACGCATAATATTAAGTCCTACAGTTGGCATGGATCAATATATTGGTTCGTACCTAATTGCAGAGATTAGATTAGTTGATGATAATAGCAAGCAAGAGCAACGATTTACACCAAATAATACAGATGCAACGGTGTCCTTAAATATCAATCCCAAATTGTTTTACGAGGATTCTTCTACATTATATGTAAGAATTGAGCGTTGCCAGGGATCTGAAGAAAAAAAATCCCATGTAAAAATAATAACAAGCACATCATGCACAGATGGGCCAAATGAAAGTGTTACTTATCAAGGAGATATTACTGTTAGTCTTGGAAATAAAACCTACACAAGTGACGCCCATGGTATTATTGAAGCTGACTTACCATCAGGCAATTACGAAATAAGTGCACTATGGAAAGATTACACATTTGGATTTGTTAGTCAAAATGGTCTCAGAATAAAAAACAAGGAAAACGGTCTACCCACAATTACAATAGGCGATAAGGAAGAAACTCTGGAAGTTAGGATATTAACATGTGAAATAAGCGGTCAGGCCAAAGCAAGGGCCGTCATCACCGAAATAAGTGATCGTGTCTTTGTCAAAAGGCTCAATAAAGAATTTCAAGTCTTTACCGGAATGCAACTCAGGGATGGTGACAGGGTAAAATTTTATGGACCCGGAAAAATAAACTGGCTTAAAGGTAATGCAACAATTAGCTTTGAAAATCCTAGAGGGGCCTCATTTTTTATTAGCCCTGACTATGTGCCTGCAGGAAATTCTTCAAATGAAGGCATAAGCGGAATACAGATTTTACAAAATATGGGTAGCTTTTTTTTTCCACCTGGTGCATCAGAAGCTGAAAAGAAATTTCAGGCAACTACAAACAGTGTAGTTATTGGAATAAAGGGTACTGTATTCAGTCTAGATTATGATGCAGAATCGGAAACATCGACGATTCTGGTTAAAGAGGGAATTGTAAGTTGCTATCCAAAAAACCCTGCTTTGCAATCTTTCAATTTATTTGCAGGTCAAGGTGCAAAGGTATCTATGACCAATGTCAGTCCAATAAGCAATGAGATTCCTGGAAAAGACGATAACACAAAAATTCCAGATATTCCAAATTACAATGGAAATATTGAAGCTCCTTCCTGGTCCCGTGGTGAACAACTTCTACCGATTACATTTGATGATGCGATTGCTCGCGCTGAACGAGCCTTAAAATCCGAAGGTTATGTGAATTTATTCAGACATACCAATTTTATTGCCGGATATAAAGATCTGCACACCGCTGTTATCATGTGTAACAATGCCCCAGATGGAAAACAATGGATAAATATAGTTGTAACCAGTATTACTAATGATTCCGGAATACCAGGCAGGGAGCGGGAAAAACTGCAATCACAGATGAATACAGGAAACGGTACTACTAAAATTGACGATATTATTAAAAATATTGACTGGTATAAATCTGCTGAAGAATTTCGAGGAAAATTTGGCGAAAGATTTACATTCACTTGTCCGGTTAATGACTACCCAGGTCATAGATTATATGGAACGGACATTTATTCAGACGATTCTTCGATTTGCCTGGCAGGAGTGCATGCTGGTGCTATAACTTTTTCAGGAGGTAAAGTGACCATCGAAATTAAAAGAGCTCAGGATTCATTTCAAGGCAGTGTGCGAAATGGTGCAACAAGCAACTCATTTGCTAGTTGGCCAGGAAGCTTTAGTATTGTAAAATAAGTTTGATCCTGTGCATAGGTAAAGCATCCCTCAATATGCTTTTTTATGGGCTATAAATTGAACTGGTTTAGAGCTAATCTGACAGTACATTCATTTTCTATAGAACACTCGCAAAATATCTTGAGCAAACGTAAATTTTAGTTCATAGAAAATATTTTTCATAATTTTTGAATTCAAAATATTGCTTTTGAATCGAAGACTACCTTATGAATTACTGACTATGTACAAACCCAGAACCAATTGCACTAAAACATCACACACCTAGGATAGTCCATATCGGAGTCGCTACATTCTATTAGAGGCAATTCTTAAGCGATCGGATTCCCGTAAGTTATTTCAAGCAAGTGCACATCACACACTTTTCCGATGAGATCTGTATGGACGATTTTTGAATAAAAAAAAAGCCCTGAGTTTCAAACCAGGGCCTTTCCTATTTAAGTCATAGAATTTTTATTTTGCTCTCCATCCTCCGATGATCGCACCCATAATGGTAAACATTAAAAAGGTGTAAAATCCATCCACCATAGACAAGCTGACAGGATTGCCAGCAAAGCGATTGCCCGTATAAATTCCGAATAAATGTATCGTGCCAATTACCGCTCCAAGAGTTGCTCCTGATTTTAAATCAAAGGAACTCGACTTATTAATAAGCCAGTTCATCAAATAAGCATACACCAAAAGTGACACGGTGTTTACAATCATGGGCAAAGGTGATTTTGCCATTTCTACCCCATTCTTAAAGGCAGCTTCCCCTTGCATCGTAATGCCGTTACCCGCCATCCACTGGTTTGTAAACAACATGCCATACCAAAGCCAGCCTAATGCCATTCCCACTGCGGCAGCCACTACAAGGGCGATCCAATTTGTTTTTGTCTCCATTTTGTTTGAATTAAGGTTAAAAAATAGGTTTGTTCGTTTTATGGCCTGTAAAATATAAAGTATTTGACAAAAAACACTC
>CAZDQG010000075.1:0-3982 GCA_964507535.1 uncultured Saprospiraceae bacterium | reverse complement strand
AAGAATCCATCAGGAGATGTGGTAGTAGACGGAAGTAAACTTCCTAAAGGCAAAAGGCTGCGTTTGCGGGCAACTGCCGGAAAGTCCATTGAGACGTATATTATAAACTAAAGGTATACATGTTAGGTCTTAACGTATATCCTACAAGTTTTATTGGAACAGGAATTATTTCCTGTTCCAATTTTTTAGTATTTTGCCTTGCTTGAAACAAATAAATTTAATGAAGCAATTGAATTCAGGAAAAAACTTTCGTCTACATTAAATTTTGAAGCATTTTATTTTGATATCGGAATGGTGAACTATTACCTTTCAAGGGGAGAAATAGACACATCACAATACATACTTGCTAAAATATTATCTGAAAATGTTTTGCCACATCATATAGAAGCTGAGGCGAATTTATTATTGGGTATATACAACTTTCACAAAAGGGAGTTTGCATCAGCTAAAGCCTATTTTGAAAGGGCAATAAGCATGGATCCGACGCCCAATTGGTGTGATCAATTAGGTACATGCTGGTTAGCACGTATTCATCATCTAAATGGAGATATTCAATATGCTGAAACGCTTTTTAAATCGGGCTGCTTACCTTCGACATATTGGTATAAGAAATGGGAAGCTCTTTGTATGTATGGGGATTTTCTATTTAAGGAAAAACATTATTCCAAAGCACGGGCACTCTATGAAGAAGCTTTGGCCATTACGCCCTATTTTAATAAAGCCTATGTCGGTCTTGCGAAATGTTATTTAAAGAAGGGTGATGAAAAGAAGGCGCTGGCACAGCTTGCCTTAGCCATGGAGAATTATTACCCAAATCCAGAATTGCTAAGAGCCGATCCTGACTTCAGAAAAGTGCTAAAGATGAAACGATTTCAACAACTTTTGACGGACTATAAGCATTTGAACAATTCATTGAAATGAAACCATTTTTAAAAATTTTTTCAAGCTGTTTGGAGCCTTTCTTTAAAGTAGTGAATATTCAGAGAATGGGGTATTTGGGAAGAATTGCTATTTGGATGTTATTTTCCCCGCTTATACATTCACAGAGCAAGGGCCTGGCCGCATTGGGTTCAGGGGGTTTTCCATCCAGAACTTCTGTAACAAGGGCAGTGGTGGTAGGAATTTCCAATTATCAGTCGCCTAAAATTCCGGATTTGCAATATGCAGATAAAGATGCAATTGCTTTTGCGAATTGGTTAAAGCAAACTTGTGGGAATTTGCATGAGGATCAAATTCGAATGTTGACCAACGAACAGGCAACTACAGCACAATTTGATGCCGCTCTTGGATGGTTATTGGAGGAGAGCGAAGAGGGCGATAGAGCTATAATATACTTTTCCGGCCATGGTGATACAGAAACAAAAACCATGTACAATCGTGGCTTTTTGTTGTGTTATGATTCACCACCAAATAATTATGCAGCCGGCGCGTATGCGCTGGTTTTCTTGCAAGACAATATCAGTACATTATCTGTTAAAAAGAAGGTACAAGTACTGGTCATTGCAGATGCTTGCAGATCAGGAACATTGGCGGGAAGCATTATTGAAGGATCCACTGTAAGTGGAGCCCAGCTGACAGCTAGTGAAATGTCCAGATTATTTGCAAAGGAAACTAAAATTTTATCCTGCCAGCCGGATGAATTTAGTATAGAGGGAAAGCAATGGGGTGGTGGACGAGGTGTCTTTAGTTATTATTTATTAGAAGGACTTTTAGGATTAGCAGATCTAAATCATGACAATGTGATAAACCTTATGGAGCTGGGGTCTTACATTCAGGAAAAAATAAGTTATGACATTTCCCCATACAGGCAAACGCCCATGATTATTGGCCGTCTAAACGATACATTAGCGACAGTAAGGAGGAATCTATTGACAGAATATATTCATAAGAAATCTATTGAACCTTTGGCACTAAGCCCAGTTGTTAACAAGGGACAGGAAGAAATTCTGCTTTCCAAAGTTGATACTATAATAAAGGATCGATACCGCAGGTTCTATATGATGATTGAAGCAGGACGGTTTTTTGATCAGACAAATCAATGTGCTGATAGTATATTCCGAAGTATTAGTCATATTGAGAGCCTTGCTCCATTATTACCTGCAATGCGCCGCAATTTTGCCGCAGCTTTGCAAGATGAAGTGCAGCAAAGTTTAAATGCTTTGTTACTGAGTGATCCTAACGAAATTAATCGATGGAAGCATTTTCCCGATCGCTATGAAACTTATCCTTTGTATTTGCAAAGAGCTTTGGAGTTACTGGGTGCTAATCATCGTTTACATAATACATTAAAGGCAAAAAAAATATTTTTTGAAGCTTACCTCATGAAAAAGAGGATCTTTGAGCCAGAACAGGACCTTGTAAAAAAAAATATATTTCGGGATAAGATTAAAGAAAAATTATTAGAGGCACATGAACTCGATCCAGGTGCAGCATACATTTGTTATGAGATTGGGTCATTATATTATTTTAGTTTTCCACAAAAGACGGATTCCCTATTAAAGTGGAATCAAATGGCGATTGAACGATCACCAAGTTGGCTACTTCCTTATATCGATATTTCAGCTGAATATCAAATTCAGTACTCAGACCAATTTGGAAACGCAGAAAAATGGTTGTTAAAGGCATTGGCAAAGGACAGTAATTCTATTGTAACAAATGAACGTCTTGCCTGGTTATATCAGCGATTAAATAAAACGGATTTAACGATAGCGCTATGCAATAAAATTATAAGTCTAAATCCGGGAATTCCAAACGGATATTATACACTTTCCGGGACCTATGCGTTTCGCAGGGAGTTTGATAAAATGAAATACTATTTTGAAAAGGTACAACAAATGAACGTACAGGAATTTCATGTTGAACCGTATTTTATCCGAAATCGAAATTCATCCTATTTTACAGAAGTTTTTGAACGCAGATTACTGCTAGCCTCCCTGCCTGTTGAAGTCCGGTTTATGTATTTGGCTAATCTAGCAATTTCCTATTATACAATTGGACAATCAGAAAGGGCTCTTGAATATGTCCGTAAATGCGACAGCAGTATTACTTATCCCTGGTATTATATGGATGTTCGAATAATAAACGGTAGAATTTTGTTGGATAATGGCAAGTTATTGGAGGCGGATTCAGTGTTCCGAAGTGTTAGACAATTTGATTCGACAATGGCACATTATTGCAAATCCTTTGCATGGCAAGGAGTTGTTGCAGAAGCCTTGGGTAATTATAGTGAGGCCGAGTCACTATTCCGAAAGGCTATACAGTCATGGGTTGGAAGTTCTTGGGATGATTTTATGCCACAAGAGGAATGTCACTTTTTGTATGGAATGTTTTTAGTTCGACAGAAGAGATTTGAAGAGGCAGAAAAATTATTTAATAGGGCGAACGAGCTTTCATTTCAAAATGGCTATATGGGATGGTTTGGTCTTGCGTGCCTTTCAGCAGTTAAAAAAAATGAGGAAAGAGCTTTACTGTATCTGAAAAATGCTATCGATAGGGGCTTTCCATTGCGGAAGGATGTTGAAAACGAGCAATTATTGTCTTGTTTGAAGAATAACAAGAAGTTTAAAAGAATGCTGGATCAGGCGTTCCTTTTAGCGAAATGAAATTGGTTGCCAAATAATGTATAGGGATCATTAGCTGAGAGCTTTGAATCTTGAATGGAATACTCCGAATAATATCATGTTCAGTATAGTAAAATAACTATAAATTTACTAGGCCTTAGTAAAATGCAACTATACTTTTACAAAATCTATATTGCGGTTCTTTCTTTCGTTTAATGTGATTTACGGATCATATATTTATGTATTGTACATTGTATTCAGCTAAATGTTCTCAATGTTCTGTGAAAATAATAACTCTTCTTTTTTTACAGATTTTATTTTATTTCCAAGTCTTATCTCAAAATTTCGATTCCACAATAGCATTACGGGAAATCGACAGTCTTATAGGGCAGAACAGGCTCTTCACTGCTAAAATAAAATAC
>CAZDQG010000074.1:0-4178 GCA_964507535.1 uncultured Saprospiraceae bacterium | reverse complement strand
AGTTTTTTAACTTCATCTTCCTTATATTTTTGAACCAGCTCAAGTGCATCCGGCACCACGTCGCTGCAAATGACAATCAATGATCCTTCCCTGGCGTGTTCAATGGCATGTGCGATGGCATCCTTCTCATTTTTAATGACTTTAAGCTCTTTGGCGGGCTTCACCTGTTGAATACCTGCGCTGAGCATGTCAATAATCTCTTTATCGGTTTTACCTCTTAAATTTTTATCCTGACGTATGATAATCTCGTCAAACATTTCAGCCGCAACTTTGCCGATACCCTCATTGTCTTCTTGTCGCCGGTCGCCTATTCCTGCAATGATGCCCACTTTATAACTCGCATCAATTTTGTCGACGAATTTTTTAAGTGCCTGCAAGCCAGCAGGGTTGTGGGCATAATCCAACATGACTGTAAAATTTTTAAATTCAAAAAGATTCAAGCGGCCCGGGGTTTGCGCAGGAGATGGGATAAATGTTTCCAGTGCAGTCCGGATATCATCCAATTCAAATCCGTTGAAATAACCCGTCAGTACTGCGGGCAGGATATTTTGGATCATAAAACTTGCACGTCCACCAAAAGTAAGTGGGACATTCACCGCTTTGATGATCCGGAGTTTCCATTCACCTTTACATACGGTGATATAGCCATTTTCGTAGAGTGCACAGATGCCATTGTTTTTCATGTGCTTGCGAATCCTTGGATTGTTCTCATCCATGGAAAACAAGGCGATTTTGCATTGTAATTTTTCGCGCATTGCAAAGACAAGGTCATCATCTGCATTCAGAATGGCATGTCCTTCCGGCAATACCGATTCCACTACTACGGATTTAACCTTTGCAAGCTGATCCATGGTATGAATACCTTTTAGTCCAAGATGGTCCGGTGCTACGTTTGTGACTACAGCAATATTGCAGTTTTGAAAACCCAGCCCAGCCCTCAGAATTCCTCCACGTGCTGTTTCAAATACGGCAAAATTTACCGTCGGGTCTTTCAATACAAATTCAGCGCTTCCGGGTCCTGAACAATCTCCTTTCATCATCAGGTGATTCTGAATGTAGATGCCATCGGTGGTCGTATAGCCTACTGTGTATCCCATCATTTTAGCCATATGCGCAATCAGTCTCGTTGTCGTGGTTTTTCCGTTGGTGCCGGTTACAGCAACAATGGGTATCCGACTGTTTTTTCCAGGTGGATACAGCATGTCGATGACGGGTGCTGCAACATTGCGGGGAAGCCCTTCGGCAGGGGCCAGGTGCATGCGGAAACCGGGCCCTGCGTTGACCTCTATGACGGCACCTCCGGTTTCACTCACTGGTTTGCTAATATCCGGTGTCAGAAAATCGATTCCACAAATATCCAACCCAACAATACGGGATATCCGTTCTGCCATAAACACGGTGCCGGGGTGTACGATATCTGTGACATCGATACTTGTTCCGCCTGTTGATAAATTAGCGGTATCCTTCAGAACCAGAATTTCGCCATTGGGAATTACCGTATCGAGATTATAATCTTTTAATTCCAAAAGTTTCGTGGTGATATCATCCACGGTTATATAGGTGAGTACTTTTTCGTGTCCATATCCCCTTCGAGGGTCAGCATTGACCTGATCGATCAACTGTTGAACGGTAGACTTTCCATCCCCGATAACCTGAGCAGGTAGTCGTTTTGCGGCTGCAACCAGTCTGTGGTTAATTACGAGTAAGCGGTAATCTTCCCCTTTGATAAATTGCTCGACAATGACCGAATTCGAAATCCGCTTTGCCAAATGAAAGGCTTCTAGGGCCTGCTCCCAATTTTGAATGTTGGTAGTTACTCCCCGGCCGTGGTTTCCGTTAATCGGTTTCATAGCCAAAGGGTAGCGCAGGTAATCCACGGCCTCTTTTAATCCGGTTTCGGTCCGGATAATTTCTCCTTTTGGAACCGGTATTTCAGCTTGCCCCAAAAGGTATTTGGTGTCTTCTTTGTCACCTGCAATGTCGACGCCTATGCTTGAAGTTTTGCTTGTTACAGTAGCCTGAATGCGGCTTTGGTTGAATCCATAACCCAATTGACAAAGGGAATATTTATTCAGACGTATCCAGGGAATTCCCCTTGCAGCTGCTTCTTCAATTATACTGGCCGTGCTTGGTCCCAGGCGTTCCGATTCTCTGAGCTCCCTCATTTCCTGTATATCTTCGGCAAGCTCATAGGCTTGGCCATCTACAATGGTCTGTGCAATGCGCACAGCAGCTTTCGCAGCATACACGCCTACTTTTTCTTCCAGGTAGTCAAATACAACGTGGTACACTCCGTCTTCACCATAACTGCGTGTACGGCCAAAGCCAACATCCATGCCGGCAAGGCTTTGGATCTCCAGGGCAATATGTTCAATGACATGTCCCATCCATGTGCCTTCTTCTACACGTTGGTAAAATCCACCCGGAGTGCCTACCGAACAGCGGTGATCGTACATGCCAGGGAGTAAGGATTTAAGCCGGTCCAAGAAACCCGGGATGCTGTTGGTGGGCCGCTGCTCCATATCTTCCAGGTCCAGGACCATGACAATCAGCTTGTGTCTTTTTATAGACCAGTAGTTAGGTCCTCTCATGACGTTAATCTCTCGAATTCGCATGCAATTGTATTTGGGCTTTAAGGTAATGAATTATTGGAATGGGAAACAAGCTGGGTCGCATACAAAAATCAAGCATGGCCAGACAATAATTGGCTCTCGCACTTCAATTTTCGTTTCAATTTCAGGTATTCGCATAGATTTGTGCCCTTGTTTAAGAAACACCTGATGGATTACAAAGGAATACTCATTCCAATAGGAGGAAATGAAGACAAAGGGACTGCTCTGAATGAAATGTACACTCTGGACTTCATACAAAAGGGAATCTTGTCCCGGGTTGTAAAAGAAAGCGGAGGTGAACAAGCTGAAATATTAATAATCACCAGCGCTTCTTCTATTCCCGAAGAAGTTGGTGAAAATTATCTGAAAGCTTTTGCAGCATTGGGTTGTCATAAGGTTCGCATTGCAGATATCCGGAAGCGTTCCGAATCCCAATCCAGTAAGGTTTTGCAATTAATAGAACATGCAGATTGTCTCATGTACTCCGGTGGAGACCAGTCTAAAATTGTCAAGTATATGGGCGAAACCAACGCCCATCAGTTGATTCGCGAGAAGCTCACCCAAAGCAAATTTGTATTGGCTGGTACCAGTGCAGGTGCCATGTCCATGTCACTCCAGATGATTTCAGGTGGAGGTGTTGCCGATACCATGCTAAAGGGCAGTGTCAGAATGGCGCGTGGTATGGGGTTTCTGGACCAGGTGATCATTGACAGCCATTTTATACAGAGAGGCCGGTTTGGCAGACTTGCTGAGGCTGTTGCCCGTTTTCCCGGAAATCTGGGAATTGGTTTAGCGGAAGACACGGGCCTGGTGATTCGAAAAGGAAACGAATGCGAGGTGATTGGCTCCGGAATGGTCGTACTCTTCGATGCCCGCAATTTAAGCCACAATCGCTATGTTGACTTAAGTCCCGGCACGCCCATGTCTTTGTCAAATCTGACCACTCACATTCTTGCAGATGGGGACCGGTTCCGCATTCGCGAGCGCAGTCTAAAGATTTTTCCGCTAGAAGGTAAACCATAACTAACAGGAAGAGTTCCGAAATACCAGGTAGTTTAGAAAAAGTTATATATGTAAAATTGTGAAGGAGATTGGGTTCTATCAATTATTGTTCGAGGCCAAGGTTTTAATTATATTTTAAGGACTGAAAGGCATGTTTTCTGGACTGTTTCATTATTTTTGTAGGCTAAACCTGATATTTACTAATCCTATTCATTATTCAATTCTTATGGTCACATCCAAGTTGCATACTGTTATCAAATACACACTATTTAGCCTTGTTTTCGTGTTTGTTCAGTGTACCCGGGAAGAAGTTTCTCCCGATATCTCATTGGATGATCAGTTGGTTAAAGCCATTCAGGCAAACTCTAGCAATGGTGACATCCGAGACTTTATTCTGGTCGATGGGCTTGATGTGAATGAAATTCCAAATCAGGATCCTAAAAATCCTTTGAATGATACAAAAGTATTTCTTGGAAGAATGCTCTTTCATGAACCTGCAATAGGAGTCCTTCCAAACAAACCCGAGGGCATGATGACTTTTTCTTGTGCATCCTGCCATATTGC
>CAZDQG010000073.1:0-4664 GCA_964507535.1 uncultured Saprospiraceae bacterium | reverse complement strand
TGAGAAAAAGTTAAATCGGTTTTTGGGATGGCCTCTTCTCGAGCAATCGGGAGGGGGCTTTTTTTTTGTACATTATGCAACTGTTGTTTGACAGGACATTATCCATTTAAGGAAGCATGTTCCAAAACCCTTGATGAAATGAATTACAATGGGATATCCAATGAAATCGAATTGGATGTCCCATTTTGTTGTAGATATACTCTAAACGTGCACTGAGCCTGCTGCTATACCATAAGGCTTTTAGGCATTCCCAGGTGACTTGTATCCCAAAGTGGCCATTTTTAAATATGAATTCTCAGATTGTTTACTGCCTGCAAGCTATTAGAATTCAAACTGTTGCATAATAGTGATATATATATAAAATAAAAATGTAATATATTTTATACATATTGTTATGCAAGCAATTAAATATTACATATTTTTGTAATATGAAATCGACTTATACGTTTTGGGTCGCTTTTCATAAACCATCCCTTCTACAGGACTTCCAGCCCTAAATAGTAATTCAATTTTCCCATTTCAGTAAATGATTTCGATGTACAGGCTTGCGCAAGCTGGCTTGCATCGGCTTGATTTTTCAATGCCTTTTAAAAGCAATAACCATTGTTTTGTTGAAGGGGCATTGGAATAACACGAATACGAATTACACGATATATGTGCACCATGAACTCTTTAGACGGAATTTGGCAATGTCTTCGAATTAAGAAATCCCTATGGTCTGTCCTGACGTTGGTCTTACTCGGATCTACTCAGGGCAGATCCGGTGCATTTTTTAATGCAGACAAACCATTAGCTATTCAGGTACAGGCTCCGCCTGATATCACCATATCCTTAAAGGGTCTCCAGCGCTGTGACACCATTTGGAATATCCCTCCTGCAAGTTTTACGGGTGCCTGCAGTATGAACCTGACATATGAGACATATTCCACATTCACCCAGCTTACAACAAATGGAGGGCTCATGTTTTTCCCGACCGGCGTTCATAAGGTCTATTTTAGAATAGAAGACAATTGCAGAATGTCGGGAATTGATTCAATGACTGTTACAGTATTTGACGCAGAACTTCCCCATGTGGTATGTTCCCCGGTGCAAACGATTAGTCTCCCTGAGAACGGATTTGCAGATGTTCCTGCACAAGTGTTTGACGGAGGCTCAACGGACAATTGTGGGCATTTGTATTTTAAAGTAAAGAGGATGTTTCCTACTACCCCCTACAGTTGTTATCCGGTGGGCAATAATGGCAATCATTTTGATGATAAGGTCCGTTTCTGTTGCGAGGATGTAGATTCTTCATTCATTACACTACTTGTTCGAATATATGACCTGTTTCCAGGTTACGGTCCAGTTGGCGACAGTGTTTTACTCGGAAGGTTTGTGGATTGCATGGTTCAGGCGGTTGTAAAGGATAAGTTACCACCGGGTTTGACCTGTCCTCCGGATGTTACCATCTCCTGTGGTCTGGATCTTGATAGTGTGTTGTTATCCGGAAAGCTTGGAATTCTGGACAACTGTGGAATAGCAAATGTGGACACATTGGATGAGAATAAGTTGGACCAATGCAACTCAGGTGATTTTCTTAGACATTATACGGCATATGATATTCATGGTCAAAGTTCGACCTGCACGCAAAAGATACATGTCAACAAAACGCGAAGTTTTAATGGACTGGACACCAGTCAGCTGAAGTGGCCTGCCCATAAGACGGTGTATGCATGCCGGATTGAACTGGATACGATCCAATCCGGTGCGCCCATCATTTTTGACGATGCGTGTGCATTGGTTCAATTGGGGTGGAAAGATGAAATCTATGCGTTTAGTCAGGGCGGAGTATGCGGGAAGGTGTTGCGGTATTGGACGGTAATTGATTGGTGTACGTATAATCCGAAGTTACTACCGAATCCAAGGATTCCCTCTAATGGATTCTACAGCTATACACAGGAAATTAAAGTCATGGATACCATTCGGCCGGTGATGCAGGGGGTTCAGGATACAGTAATTGGAATTCAAACGGCAAACTGTGGGCCAGGCAATGTGATTCTTCCCTCCATTTCTGCTACAGACTGTGGTTCTTCAGGTCAAATCGCATTCCGGTATGAGCTAGATTTTTTCAGTGATGGAATCATTGACCGAAAAGGAACAGGGAATAACGCAAGTGGAATATTTCCATTGGGCAGACATCGCTTGTATTATTTCTCAAAGGATTCATGTCATAATGAAGCCGAAGATTCCATGATTGTTGAAATTATAGATAGCAAGCCGCCAAGCCCACTCGCGATGTATGGTTTGTCCAGTAGTTTGACCATGATGGCCAATGGCCCGATGGTTCAGGTCCCTGCAAGATTATTTAACAACAAGAGTACGGATAATTGTACGCCTGCATCCCGTCTGCGATTTTCATTTTCACCGGATATAAATGATACTATCCGCATTTATAACTGTGACAGTTTGCTGGGACGCAAGGACATACAAATGTTCGTTTGGGATGAAGCTGGCAACAGCAGTGATGTGTACACATACATTGTAATTGATGATGTGGATTCACTGTGTCCTTCCAGTATTGTGCATATTGATGTATCAGGATCTATTTCCACACACCAAAAGGAGCGGGTTTCTCAAGTCAAAGTGGGCATTCAGTCGGCCGGATATTCTAATAACCAAATGGTGGATGAATTTGGACGTTTTCTCTTTGTAAATATTCCATCAAAAGGAATGATTACTCTTGACGCAAGCTGCTCCAGTAATTATATGGATGGAATTTCAACTGCCGACATTATAAAAATACAAAGGCACTTGTTGGGAATTGCTTCATTTTCAGATGCCGAAGAATCCATTGCATCAGATGTTGATTTTAGCGGGACCATTACCACAAAAGATATTGTGCATATCCGCAATTTGATACTCGGAAAAACCATAGATTTTCCTGTGCATAAAAGTTATGTATTTCTAAATCCGCATTATGTCTTTAAAAATCCTTCACAACCACTTCCAGAAAGCCTGTTGAGTCAGGATCTTCAGCTTTCTACAAAAGGCTCTAACCAGAATATGGATATCCTTGCAGTTAAGCTTGGCGATGCCAATCGTTCTTTTACAAACCATGGATTTTCGAAAGGGTCCTTGGCTTCAATAGCCTTATTATACCGGCAAGTGGAACATAAGATCTGCTTTTATTTGGCTCAGGAAACTGCGTTGGATGGATTTCAAATTGAACTGTTATTTAAAGATTTATGTACGGGTAATATTCAGGCTATACATAGTATGTTGCCTGCATGGAATGAATCCAATTATTCATTTCAGGGTCGAAAAGTAAGAATCTCCTATTCTGATGTCGAAAGAATCATTTGGCCTTCTGAAATTCCGCTATTTGAAATAGAGCTTGAGCAGTTATCTGAAAGTTGTAATGCTTTTCCGGAGGTTAGTGGCCTTTTTGAAAACAGGTGTTATATAGAAAACAAGGAATTTGTCATTGAAAGATTGGAACATAAAGGTATCTCTCAAAGTGTAGTATATCATGTTTCAACTCCTGTGCCCAATCCATTTAAAGAACAAACTACCATACAAATTATTTCCTCCGATCCTGGAAAGCTGCAATATGAACTTTACGGTTTAAATGGGCGACGCATTCAGGAAGGTTATCTTGGTTTAGTTCAAGGGATGAACAGTTGGAAGTGGCGCAAGGAGGATATTGGATCCGAGGGAATGTATTTTCTTCATATATACAATGCCTATACCAGTAATACTGTAAAGCTCATCGTGCAGTAATTTTTATTATGTAATGGTTACGTACAAATTCGAATTATGAAAAATCGTTTTATACAAAATCCCATCCCAAAGTACGCTCGCTTGTTCAGAACATCAGCAATGATGCTTTTGACAGGGCATTTTTTCTGTACTGATTTGAAGGCCATCCCTGAGGATTGGCCTTCATCAGACGGAATGAGAATCCTTACTGAAACGTATGCACCGGCGATGCAGTTAAGTTGTTACGGAAGCATACAAGTATCTTTGGATCAGTCCGGGATTGCAATTCTTACACCACAAATGTTGTTGTCAGACAGTTACCCTAATTATGCAGTTTTTAAGGTAGTAGTGAATGAAACAGGAAAGAACTACGTTTCGTGTAAGGATATTAAAAAGAAACTGACGGCAACAGTTCTTGACACCACAAACGGAATGATGTGTTGGACGAACCTTATTGTGGAGGACAAATTGGCGCCAACGATAGCATGCCATGATGATACCGTGTCATGTACGAATGATCCATTCGCAATCAATTATGAACAATTCATTTTCGCTACGGATAATTGCAGTGGGCATGTTGTAATGGTACACGACTTGAATCTCGAATTGCTGAATTGTGCAAACTCAAGGTATTCCATGATTGCACATGTCAGCTGGACGGCAGCAGATTCAACAGGAAATAAAAGTTATTGCAATCAGAATATTTATTTTAAAAAGTCAAGTGTAGACAGTATCATTTTTCCTGGAAAAGACACTGTGTATTGCCCGAATCCAAACCTGGACAGTACGGGTGTGCCAACACTTTTTGGGGATACCGTAAGTTATTTGTGTAATATGGTTGCAACGCATCGGGATGATTCCATTGCAGTATGTGGAGCCATGATTAAGTTGAAGAGGACATGGACGGTCATTGATTGGTGTAATGG
>CAZDQG010000072.1:0-4762 GCA_964507535.1 uncultured Saprospiraceae bacterium | reverse complement strand
CATGGGTACCTGGCTCACAGGTGCCACTTCACTGGTCACATGATCTTCCAGGTATCTTCCCACCTCCTGCAAAGTGACGTACAAGTCTTTGTTGTTATCGGCTAAACCGTATAGTGCATCGAGAAGGTGATACGAAAATGCACCACGGCCACCGCCCCATTGTTCGCCTTCTATACTATACTCATTTGGTTGACAAGACATGATCTTGATCTCATTTCCAAACTGTTTAGCAAGATTTGCTGCTGTCGCTTGCGATCCTCCAACGGAACTTCCTGCCAGGGTTCCTGATCGGCAAGCATCGGTAATCACAATGACTTTGGCTTTGTTTTGTATAGATAAGGTTGATACGACTTCCTGCAACATCGGTAATGCAAATGCACCTCCGGCCATATATACCCTTGCGGGAGCATCCCAACACAGTAAAAATCCAGGTTGGGTTAAACTTTTTTTCTCAACATCGCCATGTCCTGAAAAATAAATGATAGCCTCATCTCCTTCTTTACAGACTTCCCACAACCAATCCAATGCATTTGCAAACTGGGCCATCGTGGCTTCTGAATTGATCAATACTCTTAAATGGTCGCTGCTAAGTTTGCCACCGGCACTCGATCTGAGATAGCTGGCAAAGGCTTCGGCATCTTTATCTGCGAATCGGAGGTCGGGAATACCGGGATCCTGGTAGTCGGAGATGCCTACAACGACGGCATATGTGTTTTTAGATGATTGATGGTTGCTGGTTGTAGTTAATGGTGCAGCTCCTTTTTGTTGTGCTAGTATATTAAGTGAAATAAGGGTAAGAAGCAGTATGATTATTTTATTCATGTATTTATTTAAATTTTTCTGGAAAATATTTTTTCATTAAGTCCTTCCATAATTTTTTTTGTTCTCTTAGATTATTTAAATCCTGTTCAGACTGTAGCACGTCAAAACTTATATTATCGTTTTTAAGAGAGTGTTCGAGATTTTTAAAAGATTCTTCAAGTTGGTTTTGTAAACTATAGATACAGGCAAGGTTATAATTTGCCGATATGACCTTTGAATTTATTTCTAAGACTTTTAGGAACATATGTTCTGCTTCAATCAAATGTTTTGAGCTCCTGTAAATAGATCCCAAATCAAAAAATGCCTCCCAATAAGTTGAGTCTAATTCAATCGTCTTTTTATCATATTTTTCTGCCAGGTCATTTTGATTCATTAAAAAATAAGTTCTTCCTACATTATAATAAGCATGTACAAAATTAGAATCAAGCTTAATGACTTTTTTAAACTGCCTTAATGCAAGTTCATAGCGACGGGTATCCTGATAAACTGTTCCCAATAAGTTATTGCCATAAATAGAATTCGAATCCAATCGTAATCCTTGGACAACATATAACTCCATTAAATCATATTGATGCGTGTTGCGGTAGACATTGCCTAAGCCAATATAGGCGGGAATAAATGTACTGTCTAGCTGTATGGCTTTCCTATAACTCTTTTCCGCTAAGTCAAATCTTTCTGTACTGATATAAACATTTCCTAAATTCTGATAAGCACATGGAAAACAGATATCTCCTTGAATACTTTCAATAACCGATAGAAGCCAATGCTCAGCTAATTCAAAATTTCCCTGCATGTAGTAAAAATCAGCTTTTTTATACTTTACCAAAACGGAGTTTGAATCTAACTTTCCTGCAAGGTTTAACATTTCTTCGGCTTGTTCAAAATTTTTAATTCTCCATTCATAGAATTTGCTCATCGCCAGATAAGGTTCTACCCATTGCGGAACAATACCTTTTACTTTTTCAAAATAATATAATGCAGAATCAAGTTGGTTGGCTTCTGAGTTACGAATCATTTGAATCATGGCATGAGGCATGTCTGGTTGTAACTCTAAAGCTATTCTGAATTGCGCGCGTGCATTCATTCTGCTGGTCAGCATTAATCCTTCAAAGTAATGCTGCCTTGCCTTAAGAATCTGATACATGTAATGGTTTTTGCCTAATAATTCACTGGCTCTGCTCAAGTACGTTGGATAGTTTTTGAATAGTTTTGAAAAACTTTTATTTTTCAAAACTTGTTCGGTCAATCCTGACTTGAGCATGATGTTCATCACTTGCTGAGCATCATCTTGTAATGCGGCTGCATAATTGCGCGTCATGGTAGAATGCAATCGACTCAATCCGGCTTGTCTAATTAATTGTTGATAATAGTACTCGGCACAATTTGATTCAGGTTCGATGAATTTCTTTTCTTTAAGTGTTTTCCTAAAAAGCATATAATTCATTCGAACGGTAGAATCAACGGAAGCTAAGACATCTTCTTCCATTCCTCTGGATTCAATGGATGATAGAAGAGTAGGTTGATTGGTCTTACCCGATTTAATTGAAGCCAGATAGGATGCATCGACTCGTGCTAATTGTTCTGTGCGATTTCCCAAAATCATCGGAACCTGACTTACAGGTGCTACCTCTGCCGATACGTGGTCTTCAAGATAACGGCCTACTTCCTGAAGCGTAACCGTTAAATCTTTATTTTGGTCTGCCATCCCATATAAGGCTTCGACCAAATTGTAACTGAAGGCACCCCGGCCACCACCCCATTGCTCTCCTTCTATGCTGTATTCGTTGGGCTGACACGAAAGGATCTTGATTTCGTTGGCATACTGCCTGGCGAGATTCGATGCTGTGGCCTGGGCTCCGCCAATCGACTGGCCCGCCAATGTGCCGGAACGACAGGCATCTGTGATGACCATCACTTTTGCCTGGTTTTGTATGGACAAGGTCGAAATCACATCCTGAAACATCGGCAGGGCCAATGCCCCACCCGCAAGGTAAACCCGCGAGGGCGCATCCCAGCATAACAGATAACCCGGTTGGGTTAGGGTCTTCTTTTCGACATCTCCATGACCGGAAAAATATACAATGACCTGATCCCCAGGTTTCGCCACCTCCAAAAGCCAATCAAGGGCACTTGCCAGCTGCGCCATGGTCGCCTCTTTGTTCGTCAGCAGCCGTAGGTGATCCCCATCCAGGGAACCGCCCGCCGCAGACCGCAGAAAGTTGGCGAATGCTTCGGCATCCTTGTGCGCGTATTTTAAATCCGGGATGTCCTTGTCCTGGTAATCACTGATGCCCACGACGACAGCATAGCTCGCATGACTGCCCTCCTGCCCCTTCGCCTGGATGGCTGAAACGCCCTTTGTCTGAGCCAGAGCCATCGTCGAAACACCTACCCAAAATAGAAAAACAGCAAGCTCCTTTGTCCTTATCATCGTACAATTTGGTTGGTCTTTTCGGGGGTAGTGGAAGAAACTTAAAGTTATTTAAAGTTTCCTTATAAAAAAGCCTTGTATCAGCGAAATCTGCCCTGTTTCACGATTGCCAAAAGTACAGCTGTCCGGATAGCCTTTCAGATGAACTTTTGCCCTGCTCATAAACGCACATGCAGATCCGCCGATCCAACCGCCATGTCCTATTTCTAAATGTATCGCGATGCCTTTTCAGGTTACCAGTTAGACTGCCTGAAAATGTGGATCGGCCGGATATATTTTCTCCTGCCCGGGAAATAACAGAATGAAAGTCCTGCCTATGTAGCCAAACTCCCCGTTTTCCTTCACTACCATCCGGCCAGAGGACATTACCGTGCAGGCCTATGCTGCTGTTGGCCAAGATACGAACGGTTGTTAGCTTTTCGTAAGATGCCCCCGAACTTAATGATGGGATTGCAACCATGCCTGCACCGCCATGCGCGAAGAATCCAATGTTTCTTCAAAATATTTTTTGTTTTCTTTATCCTGCCGGCCAGGAGGAATCTGCTCCAGGGTTTTCTGCAGGGCCGATATTCCGGGGCGAAAATCTGCAGCGTACTCCTTGAATTGTGCATCCAAAACCCTGCACATAGCGTCGATGCGAATATACCCCAGGTGCAGACTGTAGGGGTCTTTCAGCGATTCCGCTACGGCAGCATTCAGGCGCGGCAGGCATTTCATAATGGCAGACCGGAATAAGGCGGGGTGGTCGATGGCATTGCCATCCATAAATGCAAACACCCAATAGACTTCATGCAGCGCTCCCTGTTCCAAGATGCGGACCAGCTCTTCCTCCCAATGGGCATTGGCTTTGATTTTTGCAAGCGCTGCCTCGCGGACGCGAGGGTCGTTCTCCCGGTGGGTGTGTATCAATAATCCCTGTATCGTACTGTCGCGATAGTCCCTAATCTGCTGCATGGAACTGGTATACGACCAGTTTTCATGGGCATCGCTGCCGGCTTCGCTCTGTGCAGCTTGATAGTTTGTCCATCTCCTGTGCACATAAGCTTTGGAAAATCCATACGAGATCCCAGCAAGGATCAGGATGCTGACATAAAAGCCCGTCACAAAAGGTATTTTAATCAATGCCGGTAGCTGGGCCTCCGCTTGCTGTCTGTTCAATAGATACCATGCAGGTATCAGGATCAATACGGGAAGCCAGATGTAAAGCTTGCTCAGGGCAAACCATCGCATGAACAGCGGAAATTCTCCTTCGATCCACTTGCTATGGTATTCAAGGCTCCACTGCAAGGCAAAGACAAAGGCCAGCCAGCCCAAGAAGACCAACATGTTTTTATACGGCAATACAGAGGAGGGGATCCATTGAAAGCATTGATGTGCATTCATATACCAGGCCAGCAGTCCTGTTGAAAGTACAAAGCCCGCCGTGTAGAGCATCCATACAAAGGCATAACCAACCCCATAATCACCCCCCGGAGTGGGCTTGAGCATGAGATTGACCAGGAAGGCATA
>CAZDQG010000071.1:0-4763 GCA_964507535.1 uncultured Saprospiraceae bacterium | reverse complement strand
CTCTTCCTTCCAATGTTGGCGAACCTTTCCAGCTTACATTGCCTCCTGCCATGATTAAGCCACTACGCAACATGGGTTGATCGCTTATTTTGAATACAACATCTTGTTGCCCTTTATTCCCTTCAACCTGGGATTTAGTTGTTTTCACTTTTTGATCAGCAAAGAAAAAACCATGCGTAGCTACGTGAATTATTTTGGGAGAAGTTTGACCATTAGTCCCTATGCTTTTAAACGATTCTTCAGTAGCACTAAATGCTCTATAAGACGTCACTGTCAACCCTGCTATCTTCAATATTTTTTCTATTGAATGTACTTCCCGATCCGTTCCCGGCAAATAATTCCAACTTTCCCCTCTATTTATTCCATTTGATCCGGAAGTTGATCCATCACGAGGAGCCATGAATACCAGCGCCGGTTCCTCATCCTTGGACATAGAATCTTTCTCAAAGTTGATTCCACCATATAATACTGCATCGATATTATCCGACTTCACTGTATCTGATATGACTACCTGTCGCGTACTGTTCAACTGTATCAATTGATAACGATCCGCAAGCGTTTCTGTTTCCGAAACAGGAATAGCATCCAAATTGATTCTATGCAATAAACCTGCAGGAGAAAAATAAATTGTCTTTATTCCTTCTAAACTTTTTTCAATAGGTTCCCAAAACAATTCATACAGTGATCTGCTTCGTGCCTCCAACGATACAGCACCTCTTCCAGATATTGTGTACAATTCATTTACATAATCAGATTTTCGTTCATTGTCAGAATGTAAAATCGAGTCTATTGACTTTTGCTCACAAAGAAAAATAAATTCCGGAGAACTGCTTCCATACTTCAAAATTTCCAAGGCATACATTACACTATCGGAAACTACCGGGAATTCCTTACGGAAGGATACAAATTCCGCAACTGCTTCCCCTGGTTTCAATTTTAACTTAAGGTCAAGCCAATGAACCTGGGTGCTGAATCCTGAATAACCCGACACCATTTTTGTTAATTGCTTCTCAATTGTATTTGCTTTATCCTGAAGATCCTTTACAATTTTTAAATCTCTTTCTATAACTGGCTTGGAATATTCTTTAGAAAGTAAACGATAATACATTTTTCTCTTCTGATTTAACTCACTGGCATCTTTACTCAGTCCTCCTAGTACATTAAGTTTATTGGCTGATGATAATAAAAAACCTTTATAAAACAACAAATAGTCAAATGCGAGCTCCGTCAGCAATCCAACGGGTTTTTGGCTTAAAATACGATGTACTAAAAAGCTATACAACAAGTCATTGGTTTGCTCAAAAGATCTTATATATTTTGCCAATTCATTTACTGATAAATAACTAACAGACTTTATCAGATTTGCAAATTGAATACGCTGAATTTCCTGCTGTAATTTTTCAGAAACCTGCCATTTGCCTTGTCGTTCATATAATTTAGAAAGGACAATACATGTTGGTAGATAGTCAGGAGATTCCTTCCCCTCTACTTTTTCCTGAATGCGTTTGGCTTCTGAAAGCAATGAGTCTGCTACAGTTAAATTATTCATTGCCATTTGCAATTTTCCATAGGAGTACAAACTTCGCGCATAGTCCGGATTCGATGTGCCAAAATATTTTTTCCACCTTGCAATAACTTCTGCATATAAGCTGTCAGCATTATGGTATTTACCTTGTTCATAATATGCATCAGCTAGGTGATACAAACTCGTTACGCAAGCGGGATGATTTTTTCCAAACACTTTCGGACAAAGATTTTTGTCTTCTAAATTCAAAAGAACTGCCTTTGAATACAAACCCATCTCATGATATAAATAACCCAGATTATTAAGCATAGTAGAATAATCCGGAGTTTCCTTTCCCACTAACTTTTCAGTGAGATCCTTGGATTCAACATATAATGGCTCTGCTAATTCATAATTTCCCATATCTTGATAAAACAAAGCCAGGTTGTTGCATGCTGTGGAATAGTCCAGGTGTTCTTTACCTAATTTTAATTCACAGATTGCCTTATCATGAAGTAATGCCTCTTCCGCTTTTTCAAACCGGCCAGTTAGCCGAAATAATAATGCATTATCACTCAATATCGATGAATATTCAAGGCTTTGCCTTCCCAAAATTTTCCCCACCACAAAAAGCGCTTGAGTAAACAACGAATCAGCAGCTTCATAATTTCCATTATCTGTATACAAATTTGCTAAGGTCGACAAGCTGTGCGCACGTTCAATACTATTTGCTTCTTTGAGTTTCTCTTGAATACGCATAGCTTCAAACAGCATTGGCTCAGCGATGGAATAATTGCCAGAATAAGAATTTGCCTTTGCAAGTAAGGTCAGGTTATTTGCATAATCCAGATTTTCAATTCCAACCTTGCTTTCTAAAATTTTCTTGGATTCTTCTGCCAATAAAATTGCGTGTTCATAATTTCCCAGATCTACTTCAATATTTGCAAAAATTACCAGACTTTTGGCATAAGCCCTGTTTTGTTTTCCCAATTTCTTCTCCTGAATACCCAGAGCTTTCTTTATGACTAAAGTTGCACTATCATAATTTCTTTGATAAAAATAAATCTGAGCTATATACCCCAGGTTGACAGAAAATAATGAATCATTTTTATAAAGTCCTTTTACAATAAATGTATTGGCCTGGTTATACAATTTTAAGGCTAAAATCATTTCACCCATATCTGTATAGCCTTTGGCAATTAAACTTAAGGCGTATGCATATTGAGAAGTATCGACAATTATATCTGACCCGGACAAAAGCTCAAGTTTTTGCAACAGGGCCTTCGCTTCCTCTCTTTTATTTTCATAGCAAAGATTCTGTACCTGGTCTACTTTTTTAGAAATCTCATCCAGGTTGTTAAAAGAACCGGCTTCTTGTGTAAAGCAGCTCCAACAAATCAAACACAGCCCGATGAAAAAAAATAAACGCAGCATATTGATAAGTAGAATTTAAGATTCTCCTATAAATGAAGTATAAAATCTAATGTTTGAACCCATTAATTATAGATAATTGTACGTAGTGCTTTTTTTCTACATATTCCTTGTTAATAAGAACCTTTTGAATAAGGCTTATTCAATATTCTATTTATTTAAAACAAATTTTTCGACATATGCATTTGCATTTGCTGACACCAACAGGTAGTATAGACCTGAATTCAATTCCGTACAGTCGATTTGGATTTCATCTGAAACAACTGAACTGTAATGTTTAACCTGGACTCCCAGCGAATTAAAAATAATTATGGCACAATTTGCACCGACAGATTGATTTATTTTACAAGTAAAGATTCCATGGTTCGGATTTGGACGCAACGTCATCACGGAATTATAATTTCGTAAATCCTCACTACCGGTTATTGTACATGCATTGGAAGTTAATAATGAAGGCCTGAACATGTTTACTGCAGCTAACATCCTGTTTACCTGTCCAAGTGTAAACATGGCCATACAGGAATCTTCCACATAATCCATGAAATTCATATACATTTCACCATTGGAATCTGTACCGCATTTATTATTTGGCCGCTGTGGAAATTTTGGACAAAATTTGTTTTCACCCTCTGCAGGCGCGGTATCCGCAACTTTATCATCTCCACACATTTGATCACCCCAAATGTGAATAAGATTCAGCCAATGCCCTATTTCATGCGTGGCAGTTCTCCCTCTGTTATTAGTTTCAAACCCTTTTATCCCTGCCGTACCCAGCGTTCCGAATGCTTCATATCTTATAACGACACCATCCAGTTGGGGGGACTTGGTCAATTCATCCGGAAAGCTCGAAAAACCAAGCGTTTCACCCTCCATGTTTACAATATAAATATTGAGATACTTCACCGGTGACCAATTATCCCGACCTCCTTTTGCAGTTGATTTAATATTATCAACAGCATTCTCGGGCCAGGTGGTTACAGATGTATATGTTCTTGTTATGCCTGTTGTAACTTTTCCACCAGGATCAACAGTGGCCAGACAAAACTCAACGCCTGCATCACCCACGTATTTATGAAACGGATGACTTGCAGGCAAGGAATCTTTATTTAATAATCTGAAATCTCTATTCAATACATCAAGTTGCGAATAAATCTGCTGATCACTTATGTTCTCAATGGAATCATGCCAGATCACATGAAAGACAACAGGAATTTTAATTATCTGGCTTTTTGCATGAATCAGATTAGAATGAGTAGATAACCAGTTCTGCGTCGCAATTTCATTTTTTTCCATTTGATCCTTCAAATCCGGATACCTCTCCATATTTCTTTCAAGAATATGCATCGTAGCGCACTTTGAAAACTGACCATTTAATGTAAAAAAACCTAAAAGACTGATTAAATAAATTCCCGATTTTAAAATCTTAATCATAGTAAATTGATTTAAACTACCTGAAATTACTATACTCATTCCAACAGACATATACAAATATACTTTTTTTACACTAAAGTATTGAGGTATACTATCAATTAATAAATAAACAATTAATGATAAGAGCGCGTGATAACTTTAAGAACTACTTCGAAGTTTGAGAATCTTTTATACCACAAGCACAAATCACTACAAAATTCAGCATGCCTGGTTGTCAGCAGATAGGTGTTTGGGTGCGTGCGTATGGGTTACATATTTTACTCAACCAGAACAAATCCTGCCCATTGATAAGGATCCGTATATCTTTCCCGCATTTCCTTCTGAGTAAAACGAAAAGCTTCTGGTATATCCATTTTTACATCAATCCAATTTTTGTAAAAAGTAGTCATAAACTCCG
>CAZDQG010000070.1:0-5132 GCA_964507535.1 uncultured Saprospiraceae bacterium | reverse complement strand
CGAATGGATTTCAAGGAAATTACTACGGTAGTTTATCAGTCCAAAACTTGTCTTTTTCTTATATAATTACAGGTGAAAACAAGGTTTGTTCAATAGATATTTCAAACACAAATTCAAAAAAGAAATTGGGTGCAAGTGTTTTTGGTGGCTACTATGGCGAATGGTTAGACAAGCTGAAAGAGGACGGAATTGTTGATGAAAATTCGGGACACTATTTAGGTTTTGCGACATTAGGGGCAAACGTTTCTTATAAGAGATGGGCTTTCCCTTTGACAGTTTCTTTGCCTATAATAAACCAAATGAATGGCGAACAAAACAATGCAGGTTTTAGAGTAAGACTTGGAATTATAAAATCGTTCTAACAAAGTCACAGCAGGTAACAAGGTATTGGCAAAATTGGGGCTGAAGTGCTAAATTTGAACATTGGAATTCATATGAACATTTGTGCAAAATCCAAGCTAACGTTTTTCAAATGCCCCAACTTCGCCAATACCCAAACTGCTAGTGGAAACCCTGTGAGCAACCGTGAAAACCAGACAACTATGTATTAATAATAAAACTTCAACCACATAAAATACTTTTGATAAATGAGTATAGATAACATCATCAAAACCCTTGACAATTACGAACAACTAAACGGTGACGAAATGACTGCCTTGCAGCAGCTAAATCCGTTTATGAAGCATACCATATTGAAAAAGGGACATTATTTGTTTCAGGAAGGCGATATTCCCGACATGGTTTATTACATTGAATTTGGATTGATGAGGCGATTCCTGAACGATACGAGTGACAATGAAAAAATAATTCAGTTTTACAAAGAAGAAGATTTTATTCACGACTGCAATTGCTATTACGAGCAACGACCGATTGACTATTTTGTTCAGGCATTGGAAGATTGTGATTTGGTATATTTCAAATTGTCGGATGTGGAACACTTGACAACTGATTATCCTGTGTTTGAGAAAATCGGAGCAAAAATGTTACGGGGACATATAGCCAACTATACAGAACACCTTGCGTTGCTTATGAAATACAGCCCCGAAGAACGATACCAAAATATTTTAGAACACGCTCCTGAATTAATTCAAAGATTAACAGTTACCCATTTATCTCAATACCTGTCCATGTCAAGAGAAACATTAAGCCGAATGAGAGCAAGAATTTGTGAGAAGGACAGCATTTTGTGACGAGAATCACACTCCATTTTAGAATAACTTTTGACCTTAGCAAAAATAATTGTATGCAATGAAGAAAGTAATTGACCTCTATAAAATCGGGGAGAAAATTGAATTTTCTGATACCCGAGAAATTACTAACGGCAAACGCAGTGAGGGTAAAGTTACCCTTCAGGCAGGTAAAAACGGACCTCCTTTACACATTCACCCCAACTGTGAAGAAGGCTTTGAAATTTTAAGCGGAGCATTGACCGTTATTATAAATGGCAAAGAAAAAACTTTGCAAAAAGGTGAAGTTGCCATAGTGAAAAGAGGTGAGGCACATACTTTTAAAAACGCAAGCAATTCTGAATCTGTTGAAGCGAAGTTTTGGTATGAGCCAGCTCTACGACTTGAGTGGATGCTCCAAACCTTTGGAGAAGATGCCATGAAAAATGGCGGGGACTGGAAGAAAGTTTCGTTGCTTCCATCCATGTATGTGATGTATAAATTACGCAACGAGCATCGTTTGGGCGGTATGCCGTTTTGGTTGCAGAACATTCTTTTCGGTATTGGTGCTGCATTAGCAAAATTGGCAGGCTCACATAAGAAATTTAAACTGCCTGAATAACTTAAAAGCAAATACAACAATGAGCAAAATAGCACTATTCGTTTTGGTAATTTCTCTTATGCAGAGTTCAAAATCAAATGCAACAATGAAAGAAAAAAACAACACCCACATGGAAGATTCTGTGCAGATAAATGCACCAATCGAGGTAGTATTTGCCTATATCACTGACTTTAGCAATACAGCCAAGTGGCATAAAAACATGAAAAAGGTCGGTTGGAAAACCGACCCGCCCTATGGTCTGGGGTCTGAATATGATTGGATTGAAACTTTTTCTGGAATGAAGATGGATATTGGCGGTGTCATCACTTCGTGGAATCCACCCTATTCTTTCACATGGAAGCCGACCTCCAGCCCTTTTCCCATGACTGGGGGATGGACATTGGTAGAGAAAGGAAACTCAACCCTTGTAATAAGGTATTCCGACAATCAACTTTCGGGGATTTATAAATTGTTAAACAGAATGATGCTTCCAAAGGCTAAAAGACAAGTTCGTAAAGAACTGCAAGAGTTGAAACGACTCATTGAAGCAGGCAAAGAATCCTGAAAATCCCGTAACTGAACTCCATTTGACTTTATTCATCTAAACAGGCGACAACCACTCCAAATTATAAGTGCACAAAAGGGCATCCGCTAACAGCACCTTACCAAAAGGCTGGTTTTCAGGTTAGAAAAGCTCATTCTCCCAACGTATTTTTGTCTTAAAGTCGAAGCTCGTTGGCTCCGAATCCGCCCTTCGGTAAGCTGCAGGGCGTTATGCCCAACCAGTTAAAGTTATAACCATGCAAAAATTAATAACAATCTTAATTGTAATCCTGTTTAGCAAAGGATTATACTCACAAGAGGCCGCACTGAGTAATAAATATGTTTTGGGTGGATCAATGCATTACTGGGTTCAGAATAATACATTCCCAGTTTTGGCCATACACAATAGTTTTAATATAGGAGGAATATATTCAAATTCTACCAATGATACTAAGAATACCTCTTTTGCGCTTGCACCATATTTTGCAAAACAGTTTCACGCCAAGTTGATGTTAGGTTTGGAATTCATCTATCGGCGAGAAAAGTATACAGCTAATGATGTGATTTTATTTGGACAAGCTGATCCTGTAGATATTGAAAGAAGTTCTAATCAATTTGGAATCAAAATGTTTTCCAGGCATTATTTTAACTCAGAAAATAAATTTAAGATTTTTGGTGAACCTTATATAGAATACAACTCGCAAAATGGAGATGAAAGCCAAAATTCTAAAGTGGTACAAAGTGAAAGGGCGCATTATATTGATGTTGGGATTGGGGCAGGAGTTTCTTATGATTTTTCTGATTGGATTGGAGCCACACTAAGAGTTGGCGGATTGAACTATGTATTTGGTATGTGGGAAAATATTGATACCAACACAAAAAAGGATTTTAGTGCATTCGGAACAAATTTGAATTTTTCAACTATATATTTCGGATTCGAAATAAAAATAAAATGAAGGCTGGGCATAACATGTAAGTACCCCTAAATTCTAAACAGATTGTAATTTGGAAAATCCTTGAGTAATTAAGAACCCAAGCTAGTATATTCAATTGAACGCTTTCCTCTTATAATCAATTGGTATTAGAAATGGGGGTTTTGAGCGCAAAGCGCATTCCACATATAGTAAATTGCGCATGCTTTAAATTTTCAGCTTAGTATTTCAAGGCATGAGCCTTATTTATTGCATTTACCACATATTCTCAAAATTCTAACTATATTTGGTAAACTATATACAATATGAACATACCATATTAATAATTAAATCAATAATCTAATGAAATCATATTTTATTCACTTAGTAATTTTAATACTATTTCCTTTACTACTTAATGCCCAATGGATTTCTCAATCAACTGGCTTTAAGGAAAGACGAGGACTTTGGGATATTAGTATTGTCGATGAAAATACAGTGTGGGCTGTAGCATATGATGGAGATAAAGGGATTTTATATTCTGTTCCCGATTTTACTAGGACAATTAATGGTGGAGCAACCTGGCAACCTGATTATTTTACCTTTTCTGAAATTTATTGGTCCAGTATTTCTGCAATAAGCAGTGAAACTGCTTGGGTTGGCATCCATGGAAGTTCAGGAGGGGGAAAAATATTTAAAACAACAGACGGTGGAATTAACTGGAATGAGCAAGCACCTGACAGTATCTTCAATCAAAACGGTTCCTGGATGGCGTTTGTATATTTTTGGAATAAGGATGAAGGCATTGCAGTTGGCGATCCTAATCCAAATGAATTTGAAATCTATACAACAATAAATGGAGGAAATACCTGGACTCCTGTTGCAGGAAATTCAATTCCTGATCCATTATCTAACGAATACACAAATTACAGATATAACACAATTGGAAATGACATATGGTTTAGTACTTCTGCCAATCGCATCTTTCATTCTGCAGATAAAGGATTGACATGGTCCGTGAGTGATACACGCATTCCGGTTACAGATCTTTCCAGCAATTATATTGATGTTGCTTTTTGGAATGACAAAGAAGGATTTGTAAGGTATTTTAATTATAAAACTCGTACCACCTTAAGCGCTGCAAAAACAGATGATGGTGGCGTTAGCTGGCATCCTGTTACCATCAATGGTCCTTTGCTTGGAAGCCTTAATAGTGGAATAACCTACATTCCGGGAACAAAATCTACCCTTATTAGCACAGGAACTAAGTTTGGCAAACCAAGTGGATCATCTTATAGTAATGATGGTGGTACAAATTGGATACTCATTGATACTTTGGGGCATTATTTCACTAAATTTTTGAACCCCACAACAGGATGGAGTGCCGACCTAAGTGAAAATGAAACAACAGGAGGTATCTCTAAATTTTCTGGCAATCTGGTAAATGTAAAAAACTCTAAAAGTAAAAAAGAGATTTCTATCGGTATTTATCCTAATCCAAGCAATGGACATATAATCGTGCACCTTAACAATGGCGAAGATGCTGATCTCAAAATTTCTGTTAGCGATTTAAATGGAAAATCAATTTATTTCAAATCTTTCGACGAACCTGGTGAATTTTTTATGCGGGGTCTTGATTTAACATCATTATCAAAAGGAGAATATGTGTTGAAAATTGAAAATGGCCCACTAGTTCATTCTGAAAAATTTATCATCAAGTAATATTATTTGGAGTAATTTAAATACAAATGCGCAATCCACATACATAGCAAATTGCGCTTGCCTTCATATACTTTAAAAACCAACTCTGATTACTCTTCAAACCATTTATAAGCTCATTACTTATCTGCTGAGCATTTACCCCTCTATCCAGGAATCCATCTATAACTGCTCTTATTAGCATCAATATTC
>CAZDQG010000069.1:0-5157 GCA_964507535.1 uncultured Saprospiraceae bacterium | reverse complement strand
AACTATTAGGGGGATACACGGAAAAATGGTAGCAACCTCTACTCACTATATCCCGATGTATCCCCCTAACCGTGCAGATGCAGGTCACATGTACCTTACTCTTTAACCCACTTGACAAGGTATCTTCCCTCTTCTGAAATCAATTCCAGAAAATAAAGACCCGCCCTAAGATCGCGTACATCATATTGATGCAAAGGTCCCGTAGTTACGGAAAAGTCCCTGATAAAACGGCCGTTGCTGTGGTACAAACGAACAGCCGTAAGTTTTGTATCTCCGGCAGTACGGATGACCAGTTGCCCATTCGACGGATTGGGGTACACATACGCTGTTACCTGTGTGCCCGGATCTTTTGTGCCCACCACGACAACAGGGTAACATGCAGACGTATCCGTGCAATTGCCATGTTTGATGATTACCGCATACGTTCCGGGAACGGTCGGTTGGAAACTGACTTTATCTTCTCCGGGAATGGCTGCATAATTATTGTTGCAATCTACCCATTGGTATGTTGCACCTGCCTCATTTGAACTTAGCGTAAATCCATTAACCGTAACGGAAGTGTCAATAGTTACAATTTCAACGTAAAGCAGCAACACAGAATCGCAGCCATCCGCATTTACCAGGACCTGTGTATAATACCCGGTGGAATCAATAAACTGTCCGTTGATTGTATCGGCCTGGCACAGGCTTATAGCAAGGCTGTCGATGGTGCTTTTACCAATTTCCAGTTGAATAATAAGCGTGGAATCACATTGTGCCGCATTAGTTAATTTTTGAGTGTACACACCACTCTTCTGATAAACGACACCATTAATGGCTATACTGTCACAGGCATTGACCTGCAATGTGGAAAAGCTACTGTGGTTAACGGTAAGTGTCAGAATCAATAGCGAATCACAACCCTTGGAATTGGTAAGAATTTGATTGTAAATTCCGGAAGAATCGTACACCTGATTATTGACCACAATACTGTCGCAGCCTGTAAGCTGAACAGCTGCTGTTGTGGAATTATGTATGGTTATATCGAGGACCAGAACCGAATCACAACCCAGTTTGGATTGTAAATTCTGAGTGTACGTACCACTTTGGGTATACGTGATATTATTGATAACGATACCGTTGCAGGCTGTATAAGACAAGCTGTCCACAGTACTATGACCCAGGGTCAGGTGTATGGTCAGCAGGGAATCACAGCCTTTGAAGTTGGTGAGTTTCTGCGTGTATACCCCACTCTTGTAGTATTTTTTGCCATTCACAGATGCACTGTCGCAGTCCGTCAGATCCAGCACTCCCGAGCTGCTGTGGTTGATGGTGAGATCCAGGGTTAGAATGGAATCGCAACCCTTGGAATTCGTCAATACCTGGATATAGGTTCCGCTGCTGGTAAACCATTCGTTGTTGATCTCTAAACTATCGCAGCCTGTGAATTTCTTATTGCCAAAAGTAGCCGTGTGGATGATTGCATCTACTACAATCGTGGAGTCACAGCCCTTGCTGCTGGTAAGATGCTGAAAATATTTTCCACTGGTCTTGTACACCTGCCCATTGACCACAACGCTGTCGCAGGCTTCCAGGTTAAGCAGGATGGTATAACTCTTATGGACCGTGAGCTGCAGAATAAGCAAAGAATCACAACCAACAGCATTAACGAACGTTTGTGTGTATTGTCCTGAACGGAAATAATGGATTCCGTTGACCGTAACACTGTCGCAACCGCTCTGGGTAATCAGGTGGGTCGAACTATGCCGGATGGTAAGGTCAATATGTATGGTGGAGTCGCAGCCTTCGGCATTTGGGATGACCTGTGTGTACATGCCTGTCATGGTGAACGTTTCGCCGTTCAGATGAATGCTGTCACATACGTTGAGTACAAGCTGCGTATCCGTTGGAAAACAATAGCGGATGCCCAGATAGGGCTGCAGACTGGGATCCGGACTCTCACTGGATAAAAATCCAACAAGGGTGCTGTCCCCATCCACGCCTACAACGAGACTGTCCAGGTCAAAAAGAGGTGTGCCTGGCGTAAACACGCTGCTGGTATCATCGGGATCCACCATTAGAATGGAACAATATTGATTTTTTGCAGTGTAGTCCCTCAACAGGATCTGCCGGAGATCTGTGGATTGAGACCATTCAAAACTAAAGTTTCCGAACATCGTATCCTGATGTGTAGAATCTGAACGCGAGGCCAGCTCCACACTGTCTGCAGGCATGGTCTCTGCCCACCGTTGATGGTTGATATTGTAATAGTTTACATCGCCATCCCAACGTACTTCAGACTGAACGATGTAGGCAAACAGGTGAACGTATTTAATATCTGCACCAGGTGGAATGGCAGATATATCGAATTTCAGAGCAGAGCGGTAGGCCCTGCCTGGTCCACTCAAAGGATAATGCGCATCTTCAACAGGATTCAGTCGCAGATTGTACTGATGCGAAATAATCTGCGCCTGCAAAAGGCTGGTAAAGCCCAAAAGGCAAATAATAAGTGTCCGTTTCATATAATGTCTATTTAAATAATTTAAAATCCATTCGCATTCGCTGGAATGCGTGGTGTAAGTCTGTAAATAAATTGAAAACAGGTGTCCCTGTGACGAGATAGGCGGAACAAATATAAGGGACTTTTCAGTTGCAAAAGCATCCTTCCTGATTTCTACGACCTAAACGAGGTATAAGGATGCCGCGTATAAGAGAAAAAAAGAGCTTGAAAATGTTTCTCCTTTTGAAAATATTTTCTTCTAAAATGCTGTATGCGTGTACATTATAAAATACACAAAGAAAAATTAAGTTCAAGGTAAAAAAAGAAATCTGACAGGAATGGCCTGTGAACGACCTTGATTTTGGACAAAAAAAAAGAGATCGGTTTATACCCCCCAGCAAACCGATCTCAAAAATTGTCTCGTACCATTTTCTTGGGTACGTACCTGGTTTCCCAGGCACAAAGTATATTGCAGAAACCTTGCCAAACTTGTTAGAAATGCAATTTTTTTTCAATATCATGCTTCTTTGGAACTTTAGTTAATCATATATTTCTGATTATCAGTCTTTTAGACAATGTCGAACTTTCGTATTTTATTTTTTCATCTTATGTAAGGGTATGTGAAATATTACACATGTATCCCTTTTCACAGAAAAAGTAATTTTCACTACGGGCTCCATTTTAAAGCGAGGTTTTTCATCTGTTCCTGTCAAAGAAGGAACTCCGGCAATCAAAATCAGGTCATTTTGACAGAAAATTTGGGCTGGCACAGCCTTTGACCAGCAGTGTGCATAAAACAATTCGTCTATGCGGACCGGCAAAATTTCAGTACAAACCGAGAACATCTTTCCGATTATCAAAAAATTCCTGTATTCAGAGCAGGAGATTTTCCTTCGTGAACTTATTTCCAACGCAGTGGATGCGAGTTCTAAACTGAAAACCCTGGCATCCAAATCGGAATTCAAAGGGGAAATCGGCGACCTCACCATTGAGGTCCTGCTGGACAAAGAGCAGAAAACCCTGACGATCCGGGATCGCGGCATTGGAATGGATGAAGAGGAAATGGAAAAATATCTGAATCAGCTTGCATTCAGTTCCGCTGAAGAATTTATCAACAAATACAAAGGGGAAACAAATATCATAGGGCATTTCGGACTGGGTTTTTATTCTGCCTTTATGGTTTCCGAACGCGTGGAAGTGCTTTCAAAATCCTATAAAGAAGCTGCCCAGGCCGTCAAATGGTCCTGCAAAGGAGATACAGAATTTACCATAGAGCCCACCGAAAAATCAGACCGGGGAACGGATGTGATTCTGCACCTTGCAGAAGATTGCCTGGACTACCTGGAATCCCATAAGGTAGAATCACTGCTTGAAAAATATTGTAAATTCCTGCCGGTCCCTATCCAGTTTGGCACGCGGAAAGAACAGGTGCAGGAAGGCGAGGAAAGCAAGGAAATCGAAAAACCGAACATCGTAAATAACACACATCCGCTGTGGAAAAAAACACCTTCGGAAATTACAGACGAGGAATACAAATCCTTCTACAACGAGCTGTATCCCTACAGTGAAGAACCTCTTTTCTGGATTCACCTCAACATTGACTATCCATTTAATCTTACCGGAATCCTCTATTTCCCAAAAATCCGAAACAACATTGAGGTGCAGAAAAATAAAATCCACCTCTATTGCAACCAGGTCTTTGTTACAGACGATGTCAAAGAAATCGTCCCTGAATACCTCATGCTACTGCATGGTGTAATCGACTCTCCGGATATTCCACTCAATGTCTCGCGATCCTATTTGCAGGCAGATGCACACGTGCGAAAGATCTCAGGCTACATCACTAAAAAAGTAGCCGAGAAACTTGCCGAGTTATTCAAAAAGGACCGCAAGGATTTTGAATCGAAATGGAATGACATCAGTACATTCATAAAGTACGGTCTGATCTCCGATGAAAAATTTTCAGAAAAGGCCTTGCCAACGGCATTGCTGCAGAATACGGAAAAAGAATATTTCACCATCGAAGAATACAAGGAAAAAATATCCCTGCTGCAAAAAGATAAAAACGGCAAACTCATCGCACTTTATACTCACGATCCAAAATCTCATTATAGTTATATCGCTGCTGCAAAAGAGCATTCCTATGATGTGCTGATCATGAACAATATCCTGGACAACCATTTCATACAGACCCTTGAAATGAAGTCCGAGATGCAATTCAAACGCGTGGATTCGGATACCGTGAATCACCTCATTGAAAAAGAAGACCAAACGGAATCGGTATTGTCAGAATCCGATCAGAAAAAAGTCGAAGAACTCTTTAAATCCATTTCTGGAAATAAAGCAAGCCGCACCGTCTTAAAAGCCATGTCTCCGGAAGCACCTCCTGTTATGATTGTCAAACCGGAATTCATGCGCCGCATGTCGGAAATGCAATACATGATGCAAGCCATGAAAGAAGATGGAGACAACAATCCCTTCTTAAATGCTTATGACTGCGTTGTTAACAGCAATCATCCTCTGATTGCCCAAAAACTGGTATCTGCAGATTCCACCGAAAAGCAATCTGAATTGGCGGACTATCTGTTCAAACTGGCACTCCTCGATCAACATATGCTGCAGGGAGAAGCACTCCACGAATTCGTGAAGAAGAGCCTTGGCAAACTTGGATAATTAAA
>CAZDQG010000068.1:0-5602 GCA_964507535.1 uncultured Saprospiraceae bacterium | reverse complement strand
TATTTAGTGCGGAAGTATTACCTGATGAAAGCGAAGAGACCCCTTTGGTCTGTGAATACAGACAAACGTTTATTAGATATATAAAGGTTAAAATAAAACAGTTCTTCATTCTTTGGTTTATCACTCTTTAATTTTACCGGGGTAGAATTTTTTCATTATTAATCTCCATTTAAAATCTTTTCTCAACTCCTCAAAATCCGGATTGGATTGCAAATCTTCGAATTCAAACTGACCCTCGTTTATGCCTTTTTCAAGTGCTTTTTCAAAATACGTCCATGCCGCTTCCGTTTGATTTCTTCGCAACAGTAAATGTGCAAAGTAAAGGTACGTATCCGGATAATCCGGATCCAATTCTATCGCTTTCTCCAAACAGGACTGCGCATTGTCCAATTGAAAATTTAAATGCGCAAAAACATCACCCAGAATAGCTTGAAGTAACTCATTACGTGGTGCAGCTCGAACTGCTCTTTGAATGAAAGGGAGTGCCTCTTGCCATTTTCGTTTTTTATGATACACCATTCCCAAATTTGCACTGGCCTGCCAAAAGTTTGAATCGAGCTGGATGGCTTTCAGTAAATATTTCTCGGCATCTTCAAGGTTCTCCCTCTTTCTATAAATATTCCCTAAATTCCCCATCGCCACCGTACTGGTTGAATCCTGAGCAATTGCTTTTAAAAATTCTTTCTCCGCACTGGTGTCATTATTTGCATAATAATAGTTTACTCCCAAATTGATACGAGCATCTACATAGTTTGAATCGAGCAGTATGGCCTTCATGATAAACTCCTTTGCTTCCCTGTACCTTCTCGTATTATTATATAAATATCCAATCGTGTTGAAGGGTAGTGGGTTTGTCGAATCCAGTTGAATTGATTTTTTAAGGTATTTCTCAGCATCATCGAATTTGTTCAGATTAAAATAAACCAAACCAAGATTATTATAAGCATTGGATAGATTTGAATCAAGTTGAATAGCTCTCAAAAAATCAACTTCAGCCTGGTCGTATTGCTTTTTCCAAATATGATAAACACCTCTGCTTGTCCAAACTATATTTGAACTTGAATCCAATTTTAAAGCCTGATCTAGATAGATTTTGGCTTTATCAAATTGTTTATATTTTTGAGAAAAATTAAATGCAAGATCAGTGTAAGGAACGATCCACTGTGGATAAACATCCATTGCTTTTTGTGCATACCACTCCATTGAATCAGGTTGCATATACTGATATGCAAACACCTGACTGATTTGCCAATAGCTCGCAGGATGATCCGGCAGCCATTCAAGAGATTTTCTAAAAATGTCCACTGCTTTCTTTCCAGTTTCAATATTTGGATTTCGGTTGCCATTAGCTAATAAAAATCCTTCAAAAAAATATTTTCGCGCCTGTAAAGTAGCATACAAATAATGTTCTTTTCCAAGCAATTCGGCCGCACGCTCCAGACACGCAGGGTATGATTTTACTTTTTCAGAAAAAATTTTACGAGGAAGATATTCCTTTTTGGATCTTGTTACACCTACTGTAGTCAGGTTATTATTATTCTTAAGCCAATAATTCATAGTCTGCTGCGCATCGTCCTGTAATGCAGCTGCAAAGTTACGTGTCATCGTGGAGTACAGTCGCTGAAGTCCCGGCTCTTGAATCAATTTATTGTAAAAACTGTTTGCACAATTATCAACAGGCAACAACAAATGTTTTTCCTTTAAAGCCCATTTAAACTGATGATACAATTTCCTGATTGTCGTATCCATACTTGCCATAATATCATCCTCCATAGCACGATTATCCACCGAAGAAAAAATGTTCAATTGGTTTATGTTTTCTGAACCTAACCTTTCCTTCAATTTTGCATCAACAACTGACAATTGACTTAACCTATTGCCTATGACCATCGGTACCTGAACCATTGGAGCGACTTCAACCGTGACATGGTCTTCAAGATATCGACTCAGCTCCTGCAAATTTACTGAAAGGTCTTTGTTACTATCCGCTAAGCCGTACAATCCAGCAATAAGATTAAATGAAAAAGCTCCCCGACCTCCGCCCCATTGTTCACCCTCAATGCTATATTCATTTGGTTGACACGAAAGTATTTTAATTTCATTGGCATACTGCCGTGCAAGGTTTTGACCCGTAAGCTGCGTCCCATAAATTTCACTTCCTGCTAATTTTCCAGAATGGCAGGCATCGGTAATAACAATTACCCTGGCTTTATTCTGAGTGGAAAGAGTCGAAACAACTTCTTGCAGCATAGGCAAAGCAAACGCACCTCCAGCCATATACACGCGTGCCGGCGCATCCCAACACAATAAAAATCCCGGTTGTGTCAAACTTTTTTTCTCCACATCGCCATGTCCTGAAAAATAAATGATCGCCAGATCTCCTTCCTTGCAGACTTCCCATAACCAATCCAATGCATTTGCAAACTGGGCCATGGTGGCATTAGAATTAATCAACACTTTTAAATGGTCATTGTCGAGTTTGCCTCCAGCACTTGATCTTAAATAACTTACAAACGCTTCTGCATCCTTATCAGCGAAACGAAGGTCAGGAATACCAGGGTCCTGGTAGTCGGAGATGCCGACAACGACGGCGTAGGTGTTTTTTGCAGTGGTTGGCGATTGGCCACTAACCAGCGGACCGGCACCTTTAGTTTGCGAAAACAAACTAACTTTTGTTAGGCAAAGGAGTATAAAGAAAATGTATTTCATCATTCAGTGCGTTAATCTTTGAATTTGTCGGGAAAGTGTTTTTGCATCAGAGTCTTCCACCTCGCATCCTGATGTAAAACGTTCAAGTCTTCATTTGAAATCCACTTATTATATTTTTTATAATTCAAGATTAAGGCCTGTTCCATTGCTTTAAATGCCTCGTCATATTGATGATCCTGCGCAGCAAGGATAGCTAACAGATAATATGCTTGCCCATCTTCAGGATCGATTGAAAGTGCTTTTTCAAATAGTGGCCTTGCCTGATTTTTTCTGGATGTCTTCATATAAAGTTCACCGAGATTGCGGTAGGAAGGAGGAAATTCAGGGTACATTTCGATGGCTTTATTGACATATTCTTCAGAAAGTCTAAAGTTGTTTTCACCTAAATAATAAACGGCCAAACCATTTAGTGCATAAGGGGCAGCATACGCTTGCTGAAGTTCTAGTGCCTTTAAGAATGCAGGCACAATCAATTCCCTTTTTTCTGCCAATAGAAATATTTCTCCCAGGTTAACATATGCACCTGCATTGGTGGAGTCGATCGCAAGAATCGCTTTGAACTGGTTGGCAGCAATATCAAATTTTTCTAATTCCTGGCAGAGCCAACCATATTGCATGAATAACCCTATATCTTTTATACCTGATTGAATCGCTTCCTCATAAACCTTTTCAGCTTCTAACACTTTGCCGGTAGCATAAAAAATATTTGCTTTACCAATATACGCTCGCGAGTGCTTGTTGTCAAGTTGAAGCGCTTTGTCAAATTCTTGCTCTGCCAAATCAAATCTTTGCATACTACTGTACACATTTCCTAGCGACCAGTGCACATCTGCATTGTATGGACTCAGACGAAGGACTTTTTTGAATTGTTGCTCAGCTTCTTCAAATTGCATCGTGGCAATATAAAGTTGACCAAGATTATAATTGGCATCTATGGAAGTAGAATCAAGTGCAATAGCTTTTTTGAATTGTTGCTCAGCTTCAGGATATCGCTTAAGGTGATCACAATAAATACTACCCATAAAAATATATGCATCAGTCCTTGCGGAATCAATAAACTGCATTTTCTTGCAGATATCAATTACTTGATTCCATTTTTGGTTGCGAAGATAAAAGAGCGACAGATTTAGATGTACATTATAATTCAGAGTATCGAATTGCAGAATTTTTTTGTACAGTATTTCGGCATCTTGAAATCGACCCTTTTTATCATACAATTGTCCCAAATTATTTAATGATTGAATATGCAAAGAATCCAGTTGAAGAGCTTTTTTATACTGTACTTCAGCCTCGGAATCACGGTCCATACTTGCGTAAACATTGCCTAAACCAAAATGGAAGTCAGCTGAGGCAGAATCAAGTTTTAAGGCAGTTATGAATTGCTGTTCTGCTTCAGGGTAGCGTTGCATATCATGGTACAAGCCTGCCAGATTACCGTAATTCCCTTCGTAAGTTGGATCGATGTTAATTGCTTTCTTAAAATATAACTCAGACTCCAATTGTCGCTTTTGAATGCGATAAATGAGTGCTAAATTAGCGAGAGGAGCTCCATACGTCGAGTCTGCTTCAATGGCTAACTTTAAATATTTTTCTGCTTCAGGGTATTGTTTGCGGTTAATGTGGTAAATACCCCAAATATTTTTTACAATAGCGGATTCGGGCTCTAATCTGTTTGCATTTTCGAGAAAAGGTATTGCTCGTTCAAAAAGTTTCAATTTTTCTGAAAATAAAAAAGCTAAGTTCGTATTAGGTAAGACCCATGTCGGTTGTAATTCTATGGCCAGCTTTGCACAAATTTCGGCAGAGTCCGCTTGTAATAAATTGTATCCATATACATTGCTCATTTGCCAATAGGCATGTGGCAAATCGGGCTGCCATTGCAATGCACTTCTGAACTCTGACAATGCCTTTGATGCCAGTTGCTTGTCAGGATTTCTGCTGGATAGAGCCAACAAGTATCCTCTAAAAAAATGCATCCTTGCCATTAAAAGGGGGTACATGTAATGATCCTTACCGAGCAAGATGGCTGCCCTTTCAAGGTAATTAGGATAGGCTTGGTATTTTTCTGTCCTTGTCGTTTTGGAAAGATAAATTTCGCTGATATCTGTTTTTAGCCACTTGTTCATGACTTGTTGTGCATCATCCTGGAGCGCCGCAGCATAATTGCGTTTCATGATACCCCTAAGCGGTGCTAGTAACTCAACTTTTTCAAGCTGAACATAATACTCTTCAGCTGAGCTTCCTGCGGGGACAAAAAATCGCTTCTCCAGCACTGCCAATTTGAAATGCTTATACATCTCCCGGATACTGGTATCCACTTTGGATAGAATTTCCTCTTCAAACCCACGGCTTTCGGTGGCGGCAAAAACTGCCATATTTCCAGTTTTATCCTTTTTTAGCTCAGCAAGGATATTTGAATTCACTGTAGCCAACCGATCTGTTTTATTACCCAGCAGAATGGGTACCTGGCTCTGCGGAGCAGCTTCTGCTGTTACATGGTCTTCAAGATATCGATCTATTTCACCCAAAGTAATCTGGCTGTCATTATTGCGATCAGCTAAGCCAAATAAGCCATCCACTAAATGGTAACTAAAAACTCCACGGCCTCCACCCCATTGTTCTCCTTCCAGTGAAAATTCATTCGGTTGACAAGACAGGATCTTTATCTCATTGGCATATTGTTTGGCCAGGTTTGCAGTGGTAAGTTGCGCACCGCCAATTTGACTACCCGCCAGTTTTCCGGCATGACAGGCATCGGTAATCACCACTACTTTCGCCTGATTCGTCACCGAAAGCGTAGATACGACTTCTTGTAAAAATGATAAAGAGTAGGTACCGCCACCCATATAAACTCGTGATGGAGCATCCCAGCAAAGTAAGAAACCAGGTTGTG
>CAZDQG010000067.1:0-5868 GCA_964507535.1 uncultured Saprospiraceae bacterium | reverse complement strand
TTCAACTGGTTTCCACCACATGCTGCATTGCCGCAGGGGCCTATATAATCACCATGATTGATGTGATTCGCTAGTGCATTGTAGTTCAAACACAAGGTACTCTGCATACCCTGGTTATTGGTATGACAGAGATATACTTTATTGTTTGTGCATTTCCACGATGAAATGATGTCTGAATAAACCGGTGGGTACTTGCAGTCTGGCAGGCCATCCCCATTATTATCCACTTTATCATCCCCTCCGGGACAGACATCACAGGCATCACCAAGGCCGTCACAATCTGAATCAGGACCTGTCACCGAAAAAATCCTGGAGCAACTAACAGGAATTCCGCAAGAGCTTGTCACAGTCCAGCTCACTGTTTTGCTTCCCCCATAATGACTCGGAGCAGCTCCTCCGTCATTACTAAGTGTAGCATTACAGCCCCCTGTAAAGCTTGCCGAAGACAACCATGCAGCATACAAATTATCAATTGCAGCCTGAGTTTGACATAAGGCCACAGTTTGGTTTGATGGACAATTCAGTGTGACCGGCGCAGGTGCATCCACTGTGAAGACAGCTGTACAAGTGACCGGGCTTTCACATGAACTAACAACCGTAAACGTAACCAAAGTAGACGATCCGCATACAGATGGAAATCCTGAATAGCTGCTGGAGAGAGACGCATTGCACCCACCATTAAATGAGGCTGTGCCCAGCCAAATCGCAAATTTTGAATCTATACTTGCCTGATCCTGACATGAGGCTTCAATCACATGAGAAGGACATGTAAGTATTACATTTGAAACATTTGCAACGGAAAATGAAGCGGAGCAGGTTTGAGGTCCTTCGCACGAACTCGTTGCTGTCCATGTCACCATTGTACTTCCACCACATGCGGAAGGAGGACCTGAATTCGTATACGATAAATTTGAATGACATCCTCCTAAAATAAAACAGCTGGCTAACCAGTTATTGTATTTACTATCAATTACAGCCTGGGGTTGACAAGCTGCTTCTATGACATCATCCGCACAAACCAAAGTCAAAGGAGAACTCAAAACGGTAAAACTGGCAGTGCATGTTTTTGGAGGTTCGCAAAGACTTGTTACGGTAAAGCTAACTTTCTTTGATCCTCCACAACTTGAAGGCGCACCTGTGTTGTTATTGGACAATACCGCATTACAACCGCCGCTAAAAGTTGCTGTGGCAAGCCACTGCGCAAAAGCTGTGTTTATGGAAGACTGAGACTGACATGCTGAAACTGTAGTATTTGCCGGGCATGTTAAACTAACATACGTACTTGGATCAAAATAAATTGCAGAACAAGTCGGCACATAAGAAGGCGCGCATGGTGCAGGCAACAAAATCCAATTCGTTGCATCCACTTTTCCTGAATAGCCATTAAATCCATTTTGAGGAGGTGCAGATGCCGTATTCCAAAAATTATTTTGAGCAGTCACCAACTGCGAACCATATTGTCCGACCGCGATGTTATTACAAATAAAATTATTGTCAATGATGTTTTGCGTTCCCGCTGTAAGCCCATCAAATTCAATACCGAGCTTATTCTTTTCGATTAAATTGCAGCTAATATTTAAGTTTTTACTAATCCGGACACTAAAACCGGGGTAGCGATTTTTAAAAATACAGTTGTTTATAGTTAAGCCATTTGTTCCAAAAACATAAATCCCAAAATTACCCTGTGTTCCTGTTTTTGCCAGATCAAGATCGCTCACCGTGATATTTGTACCCGATTGAATGGCTACCGGTACGCTTATTTCTTTCAAAGCTGTACCTACCTGTATATTTCCGCTAGCAGCACTTATGGTTATATTGGAGACTACATCTAAAAGAATTCCCTTTAATGTCGCACCTCCATAGGTGTTTGAATGTGAAACGATATTTCCATTCATATGTGCAAACTCTGTAGCAGAACCTCCATTGACACCGGAATCAGTAAAGTCATTGCCTATGACAGTTACGGGATTTGTACCGGCGAACCGAACTACAATACCGTCATCCCGGTTTCTCACCCAACAATTTTGTATTGTGCAACCACTGGAACTGATTGCATAAAAACCTTTGCCGGAAGCAGCACCCGTTTTAGAAACATCAAGATGTTTAAAAATAGCAATTCCGGTATTGACCCAAAATACTGCGTCATTCGCTAAGTTTTCTCCAACCTTAATTATTGGAGTGGAAGACCATCCCGGTTGTGTGGAACCATCTATTGTCAAACTCCCCGATATGAATAAGGCAGAAGAAATGGTAATGGATTGGGGTCCTCCCGGTGCAATATTAAAAACAATAAGGTCAGCTCCCGGATTCGCGTTTGCAAGATTGATGGCATCCCTCAAAGAACCGACACCGCTGTTGCTTACATTAAGCACCGTGTACGTATTTGCATGGATGTTGCCATTATTTAACAGGATTGCTAAAATAATAAGGAAAAGGATGATTGAATTTTTCATAAATCTCTTTTGAATAATTATAGGAACACTTGTGTTTCACAGCCAAATTTTATCTGGCATTTTTGGGATTGTATTTCACGATAAGAAAATGCTCACATCCTGAATTCCGCTTTTCTACCTAAAAGGGACGAAGGACATCCCATTAGCTTGTAAATAATGCAGTAAAACCGGGGCCTTTCGGTGGCATTTTAGAAGATTGTCCTTGAAGTTTTTGTTGTTTCTATTTACCTGATTTTTAATTCCCATCTCCAAAAATAAGAATGATCAAAACAGGGGTGTTGAAATTCAAACCAGACCCTATTTTATATTGGGAATTCCACTTCCAATCGGGAGGAGTCCTCAGGCGAATTATACCAACAGCTTTTTATTGCTGCTGGCATAATTCCCGCCTGAAGGATGGGTCTTAATTGACAACAAACTTTTCAGCACCCATGAGTTTCCCATTTTGATATGCAGATAAAATATACATACCTGGAAACAAATGGTTAATGTCAATCTTTTGAATGCTTTTACCTGCTGCTGCATCGATAACTTGTAATACAGCACCACGCACATCTGTTAGTTTAAATTGAAGTCCTGCTTTTGCCGGCAAATCCAATTCAACAAAGATTTGATCCTTTGATGGATTTGGAAAAATACCCAGCTTTTGGAATTTTTCATCGTTGGTCTTAACGGTTTTCCTCAAAACGCATACTTCAACATTATCGATACCAACTGCTGACCAGGAAGAATCACTTTGATTTCCAACATTAATAACAAGGTATCTAAATCCAGGTACGGTTGCAAGATTCAATTTATCCTTACCATCAAATGCAGGTGCCTTTTTTCTAATTAAAACCATCTTATTCGGGTCATCTGGAATAGACTCCTTCTGAAAGCTCATTTCGACCTCAGCATCTGTTAATAAGGAATTATCGGAATAATTTGTAAGATTGAATCCGATGACAACCGAGTCCACATTGCTCAAATCGATTGCCTGGTATATACCCGCTTTATTGTCCTTGTTAGCAATTAGCGTTAAACTTCCATCATCCTCGTATCCTTCGCTTTCAACAAAAACGAGTCCATGCCCAAAATTTGGCAATAACGACCAAGCCTTCAAGCGACCTGGATTTTCCAAATGGCCTTCTGCATAGATCTCGGAAAAATCGCCGTTCACAACCAAGCCATTTTCACAAAGATCATTTACATAAGGCCTTGCGCAATTCAATCTGACTGTCCTGCAATAGCGTTCTTCTTTGCACTTCATCCCGTTAACTACCCGGTTGACAAGCATACAAATCTGGTAATAACCATTCGTCGTAAAGCTAAAGGGAATTGGATTATTGCCCGTTGTTTGACCTATGGATTGATTGGTGCCGTCAGGGTAGGTAACGGACCATGTGACCACATCGCCTGCACATAAAGAATGTGGTTTAAAACTTCTTCTGCAGAAAAATCTGTTACCTGTAACACTAAAGCCATCAGCCACATCTGATTTCAATGAATCGCATGGGCAGGGACAGCTCTCAAATAAAATATGTACTGAACAGGAACAGTAATCTAAACCACAATAACCTGAGACTGTCACCGTATAGGAAATGCCAGGAATAAAAAGATTTGCTTGTAGTGGTATATCAAAATGCCCGGTAGAAAAATCAATGGGTACGATTCCAGAGGAAATTGCTGGTCCCCCATTGAAAGGGCTGATTTGATAATTTGCATTCGGATTCGAAATACAGGAATCCATGGAGCAGATCATATTACCATGTAGCCAAAATGTCTGTCCTGCCACAAGACAAGGCAAGGTAATAACCCGCAATCCACATCCAACCGGCCTAACAGGATTGGACCAATATGGATTTACAAATGACAAATCCTGAAACAATTTGCAAGAACATGTATCACATCTCAAAACAACAGTATCCTTAACCAGATATTCAAAACAAAGTCTTGGTGTTCCTTGAGAATAATCCCACTCCTCCGCCAGATAGCTGATATAATATGTTCCACTTCCGGAATAGGTATGCATCGGCATGGTGTTCGCGCCAAATGGTCCGGCAGACGACGGTGCTTCCCCCCAATTGATATTGCGTATCTGGTCGCATGGAGGTAAATTGCCAATATTCAACGTAGCCTTGCATAGCTTGGGATCTACCGTCAAACTGACCAGATTCTGAATATTACTGATAAATTTATTGCGATCTGAACAACAGGTATCACACTTAAATATCCAACGGTATTTCAGGACACAGCTGTCTTTTGCACCGGGACACAACGTTTTGAGCATTAGTGTGTACACTGCATTTGCAACGAAGCTGCTGGCAGGAAAAAGAATTACCGGATAATTATTGGTACTTCCCATAGATACAGTTCCCGTAGGCCCGCTTAGTGTATACACCACTTTCGTTTCTTCATCACAGGGATCCATTCCATTGCTTGCAAAACAACCAACAAAACCTGACAGGGATACATCATTAATCGGGCAGGGTAATGCAATCACATTTGCTCCTGATGAAGAGCCTTGAATGGTGATCGTTGCTCCATTTACCGACAGACTCATCGGGTGATTATCCGGAGGACAAATACAACTATCTTTTTTGCATTCTTTTAAACTGATATCGTCCAGTGCGAAATCATTACCGGGCCCTAACAGATTCAAATCTTTAATGGCAATATCGACACTTCTATTTGTTGATTTAAAGCAGTAACAATACTTCTTCCAGACACAAGGTGCCGAAGGAGCCTGAAGCGTTACCGGGACCGGAATTCCATCAATTAGTACCTGTAGCTGTGCGGGGGAAACACGACCCAAAGAAGTATACCAAAAACAAAATTGATAATCCGTGTTAGGAGCGACCGGAATGTTTTTTTGATACCAAACCTGGAGACTGGGATTCAATCCACCATTGACGACCATCATATTTCCTGAACCGCTCGTGTGGTCTCCGCAGTTAATAAATCCGGGATTCACAGCAGCCGGCAAGGAACTGATACAATATTCTGCTTCCGCATTTTGCGTACAATCGTTCGTATAGTCTGATCCGGGAATGGTCCCCACCGCATTGAAATCTCCGTTGACTATGAGTTCTGCCATGTCCAACTTATTACACTGGCAGGTATCACAAGTAATCGTGATGGTAAATGAACATGTGTTAGTATTTCCGCACCAGTCCGTAGCTAGATAGCTAACAGTTTGAATACCGGTAAAAATGTAACCACTCACATCATCGCCTAAAAAATAGGTCCCGCTTCCAAATTTATACTGTACATTCAAATTCGGGCAATTATCACTATAGATCGCTTTCAAACCGGTGACTTCACTAGAACATCTCCCAGCTACATTGTAAGCTCCCTGGATAACCTTGTTACCGGGACAGCTGAGGCTTGGAGGAATATTATCAGCACTCGTTACCGTGCTCTGTGCGGTCGCAGT
>CAZDQG010000066.1:0-6144 GCA_964507535.1 uncultured Saprospiraceae bacterium | reverse complement strand
CTCATCTCCTTATACCTCACTTTTTCTACAGCTGCATTATTCTTTGAAAACTCAATCTCTCTTTGGGTCTTGTACTTCTCCATTTCGACGGACACATCCAGTTCTTTTGAACGAACCGTTGCATCCACATCTAACTTCTTCATAGCAAATTCATGATTAGTCCGCGCCTGCTCCTGATCTTTTGCCAACTGATCCTTATACTTCATCATTTTAAATTCCCATTGCTTCTTCGCTGATGCATCCAATCTGGCCCTTATTTTACGTTCAAGACTTTCTTTTCTGGCCTGGCAGTTTTTACTTATTTTCTCAATGCTGCTCAAAATATCAACGCAATTTGAAAAATTTCCCTTTGCAAAATGCGCTTCTGCACTTAAGATGTAACGCTCACAAACAGAATGATCCAATTCGTCGACCAACATTTCTGTCTTATCCTTACATTTTGTATTTTGGGGAAGAATGCTGATCAAATCATATGCCTCAGAAAAGGCTTCCTTCTGGATGAGACCCCGAATCTTACCAAGTACTATTTCACAGTTCTTCTCCAACTTAGCCTGATATGCTTTTACCATAAGCTGTTGTGCCAGTCTGGAACACTCTACTTCTTTGGGAACCTGCCCCATGTTAAAAATACATTCATCAAATTGCTCCAGCCTGAGGTATTGTTCACCAGCTGCTAAAATTTCTTCGCAATGAATGCGATAATATTCCATTATTTTAATTCTTGAATCCCTTAGAAATGCCTCAAATTCCGGACTTTTCTTCCTCAGGAGCTGTATGGCATTGCTGAGTAGTACGCTTTTGCTTTCACCTGATTCTTTTATAAATGCAGAATAATTACCAAACTGAAGATTGCCATATTTAGAGGCTAATTTGAAATTAAAATGAAGTTCCGCTACCTTCATTGGAACCCCATTTATATCGATATTTTTTTCATAACTAAAACTGATATCTGACTGCAGGAAAAAATTTGCATCCTCATTTTCACTATAAGACATAGCGGATTTTGAAAGTCCGCTTGATATAAACACCCTCAAACCCGCAAAATCTTTTTGATCTGACGATACAGTGGAATTGATTCTACCAATTCCTATTACAATATCTCCTATTTCCTGGCAAATTAATACCTGCTTAAAGAGGAAAATGAAATAAAAAAATAACATTCGCATAAGCTCATTGATTATGGGATGATAATCCTGATGATACCATTATTGACAACCGGCTTTTGCATTCGCAACTTTTCATTCAAAAAAGTACTGCATGTCTGTTCAATGTATTTTCTGAATTCCCTTGCAAAATCATCAGGTAGATAATTTTGACCTCCGGCATCTTTCCATGGTATTCTGATTTCATCAAAATACAGTTGTCGTTCAGTGTTGCTCCGGATCCTGAAATTACTATTATAGGCATGCTTTTTAACCCACTCGATGAGCACGTCTGATAAATAATCACTTTCACTGTTTACCTGATCCGAAAGACTTACTTTTGACTGTTCGTTCGTTTCCAAAACACAACTGATACTCCTGCCATTTTGACGAACTTCATCAAAAGATGCATGTAACCCTTCAACAAAATTTGTGATCTGGTTTTTTTCGGTCAAACCACGTCTTGCCAGGTAACCATAATCGTCGGTCTTAAAGTGGGGAGTAGCATCAAAATTCATGGCAAACATAGCTTTAGAGGTAACCTTATCAAGGGCTCTCAGATTGATTTGAACGCTGTGCGCCCCAGCGTAATCTGTATGAATATATACCTCCGCTTTAATGAGTATATCTGCGGTGGAGTATTGTACAATTCGTTCAACAGGATCAAAGCTTACCCCATTCAATGTACTGATGGCCTCATTTTCCTTAATCCTTGAGATAATTTCCTGGATATCATCAGGCTTGAATCCTCTGTTATTTAAGGAATTTGCTATTTCAATCAGGGCAGTTCTATATGAAAAATTATTCTCAAATTCTTCAAGGGCATTCTGACCCGAGGCCGTATAGGGCACTATCAATATCCTTGGTTGGACAACCGCAGATTGACCAAAGATAAAGTCCGGTAAAATATACCCATTAATAACCAAGAGGAAGTATAACACTTTCATGTTCGAGGAGAATTAAAATAGAGTTTAAGTTCAATTGAAAATCAGAGACACTTACCTCAGGGTTTTCTTTTAAATATGAGTCCATGATGTAAATATGTTTGATAAGATTCTTTCTTAATTCTTTTGAAAGCGATTTGCCAGAATGCATTCGAGGTCTCCAATAAGAGGTTCCTTCAAAACCCTGGTATAAAAATTTATCCAGTATGGCTTCTTTCAGAACCTGCTCGCAATTTCTGTTCGAGCACTTTCCTCTCATTTCTATTCTTCCTGTTAATGAGTGAGTCCTTTGTGTAAGATCTGCAAAATCGAAGGAAGGATTTCTCCTGGAACAAGAAAGTGAAACCAGAACAACAATGAAATAGATGCTTATTCTGAACATTGAATTTCGTCAAGTTTATCTTTGTGTAAATAGAATTCCTTATCCCCCCTGGTAACTTCCATTAACCAAAAATCTTCAGAAATATGCTTAACTATGCGTGCCTCACCTATGATTTCCGGCACAACCCGACCTCCCAGTTTTTCATACCAAACCAACTTAAATTTCTGCCCTGTTTTGTATCCAAGAATTACCGGTATTTCAGCAGTGAAACGATTCACTGATTGTTTATGAATCCCATTTATTTTTATAACCGGAAAAACGGGAGCTACATGGCTTCTGAAAAAATTCATAAGCTCCGTTTCAAGACTCTGAAGGCTACTATACAAAGCGGTTTCCGGTGTAAGCCGCAGCTCGCTGGTTGTTGTTGCAAAATTAGCGGAGGCTGTAATTTCACTTGTTTCAACGCGAATTAATTTAATTGTTAAAGTGACAGCTGCCCTATAACCGGTTTGGGTTGGATGATTGCTCTTCACAAACTTAATTGCAGTAATTTCACCTCCTACAATTATTTCAGCGTTTTTTTCTGCAAAGGGCTCTATCCAGTTCTCGGCTTTATAATTGGTCTGAGCTCTATCCAGGGCAATTTTCCTCTGCTCTTCACTGGTCATATCAACAATGGTATATCTGCCGGAATTTTTTAATAGGCTTACAATAAATTCAGACACCTGATTTGCCAGATTGGAAGTTACAGGATCTTCAAATGCAAAAGACGGAACTCCAATAACAGGCAACTTTTGTGCGAAGAGCTCAACACTTTGACTATACCAAACAAAAATGAGAAGGACGTATTTCAAGTTGTTACTCATTATAAACCTTTTTCCAGTTTATGAAGAGTGTTTGAAACTGCAGTTATTTTAGCATAATCTTTATTAATATCTTTCAATAAACCAGGTAAAAGTATTAATGCGTTTTCCAATGTAAGCTTGACACTAAACATATGATTTTTTTTCTCCTTAACCTTTCTTATATCCAATGGGTTTCGTGAGCCTTTAAGTTCATCTATTTCATCTGTCAATTTAGATTGCATTCCCATTATCAATTGCCTTGAAGATTCCTGAAGCCTGTTTGTTTGATCGAGCAGATTTTTGCATTCCAACAATAGTTCAGCCATATGTTGCTTACATCCTAAAATCTCTTGCTTTGATTGCAGCTCTTTGCATTTTTCCAGTCTAGACGATAAAAAACTCTTGGGTTCAACTTCTCTACCATTATCATAAAAGCGGATGACTTCAACTTCCATTCCTGCCGTTGCATCAAATTGAGTTTCCAATTTAACTTCGTCAATCCAATTAAGCTGAGACTTTGAGAAATCGCTATAATCCGCACATAACTTACATTGGTCCCTATTGTACTTCGTAAGGTCCCCATTCCAGGCTGATAATGAACATAATTCGGTACAATTACGGAGGACTTGCGGATACAATTGATCATTGCGGACTATTGGAATACCATCGTCCAATATGAGTGTTGAATACTTTCCTTGTGCATCACATAAAAGTAGGGTGCCTGATAGTAGAAGGACAAAGATTGGGTTTTTCATTTTTGAGCTTTGAATTAAAATGATAATTCATTCGGGTGATTGGAAAGGCTATCACTGCCGGGTACAAATAAACAATGGTCAGTGAATTTTCTCGGAAAAAACCAGTTTAAACTGGTTTATGGTCGATATTGCCCTTCATAAGGCAGTTAATATTGCATTTTCAAGTCTGACACTCCTTTTTTATAATCCTGTCTAAAACATGGGTAGCCTTACCTTTTGCAGGATCCTGGCTGCACCAATTATTTTAAAACCACCATTCTTTTGTTTAAAGAATTATTGTTTTAGATTTGAATTTCACTATTAATAAATATGCAAAAGGGACTGAGGTTACTGGTGTTGACTGCATTATCCGGATGCTTTTTGCAATCCGGAAGATCCCAAATCATTTTTACCGACCAAAAACCTTATGAAGAAAAGGCAATTATAAAAATGCTTTATCAGGAAGCTCTCATTCTGCAAGACAGCATGTTTGAACTCAATTTTCCTATCCATACCATGGAAATACTAGAAACTGCTCAATCCAAATACCTAATTATGGATGGCAGGATGGATCTGTTCCAGTGGATTAATCAAAAATGGATAAACATATCAAAATCGAGGTATCATGGTTACAATTTCAGGTCAAAAAAATTTATGTATCAGGGGCTTGTTTACAATTTTGGTGGATATGGTTTTTGGAGAGAACACGGCGATCTAATTTTCTTTGACCCTAAAAGCAGAGAGTGGGAAACAAAAGTAATATCATATCATTCCGATATAGGAAATAATGTAAGCTTTCTGACTGACAGCATCTTAAACATTGTAAACCCAATCTCCAGAAACCAGCACATCGACGGCAATGAAAAACACGAAGGACTTTTCCAAATTAACTTGCGAACCAATCAGGTTCAGGTGAAACATCTGGATCCCATTCTCAAAGCGTTGAAATTTGCAACGCGAATTGAAACAGAAAACTTTTATATGCCATCTTTTAATCCGCTTCAGATCATTGATAAAAATCATTTTACTTATAAAATCAGTGAGCTCACCTATTTAAAAGAACTTTACAATTACAACCATCAGGACCTCTACCTTATCAAAGGAGACTCTTTGATCCTCATCCATAGAAATTTTGAACAACCTTATGCTTCCTATGACCTGTCAGCTATTTTTAATGAGCTTCCATTGGATGCAAAAACCATGTTTCAAAATAGCACAAACAAATTGTTACTTCTAACAGCCATTTGCATTTTAACGTTCCTGGGTGGGTGGCTTTACAGGCGTAAAACCATGGCTGCCAGAAATCCAGAGTTTACACATCCTGTCATCGTAAAATTATTAGCCCATTCCGGCAGTAAACTCACTCAGGATGAATTGGATCAGATTCTTGAAATTGAAACGACCATTTCCCCGGATACGCTGAAATCACGAAGGTCCAATATTTTTAAAGAAGTAAATCACGAATACAAATCGAAAACCGGGAAAGAACTAATTATCAGGACCCCTGATCCTTTGGATAAAAGAAAATTTTTATACCAAATTTCATAAAATTCACTTAAATGACACACAACAGCCTAAAAATATATGGCGCAACAATCGAAGGATCAGTTTGCTGGTAAGGAACAGATTAAAGTGTCTCAAAACTCATCGGAACAAGGCACTTAAAGCCATATAAGCGTCGATTACAAACGCATAAAAAAATGAAAAATAAAGAATCAATAATATAAAATAGAAATATTCATACCAATAAAGAAACCTCCATCACACTTTATCCTCGTAAATAAAGCGAACGTTAGTTAGAACGTTATTAACAATATTAGTCTTTATATGGATCATAAATATCATTGCCTGCCATAGCAACTCCTATGGGCTTTAAAGTATGGAGTATCCGAATTGTCTCCCCTTGTGAAGAGAGTACCTCATTTAATTTTTTATAACATTGCGGTGCCTCATCAGCAGCACCCCCACGGAGTTCGATTTTTTGAGATTTTGCCTTTTGCAGGACATCTTCAAAATCCACTTTTCCTTTTCCCACTGTGACAGCTGCCTTTTTTCCATCTGAGGACTTGACCCATTTCTTTTTTCCGGCAGCTTCATTGCGAGACATGACCCGCCCGGCACCATGGACTGTTGAATATAATCCTTCCCGTGACAAGG
>CAZDQG010000065.1:0-6290 GCA_964507535.1 uncultured Saprospiraceae bacterium | reverse complement strand
AAACTTGGCCAGGAGTACATTTGGATCGGCGTGTCGTTCAGGCCCTGCACAAAAAGTATATCGGACTTGAAGCCATTTGTAAAATGCAATAAAGATCTTTGAAAGTAGGCGTCCGGATTTTGGCTGGTGGAACCATACACATTCCGTAGTTTGGTGCATGCCGCACCAGAAGGTATTTGCCCGTTTTCTTCCAATTGGCAGCGATATACCAGGTTTAAAGGCCCGGGAGCGTTTGCGATGACACCATTCGTCTGATGCATGGTGTTTAAGCGTGTCACCAGATAAGCACCTTGTGAGTGTCCTGCTAAAAACACTTTTTTAACTTTTATTCCCAATTCCTGGTTTGCCTTATTTTTTACCCATAGCAAAGCGGCTTCTGCCTGAACGATGTTATCGCCCAGCAGCATATTTTCTCCGGGGTATGCCACACTAACCAGCAGCATGTCTTCGCGGTTAAGTATGGCTTTGAAATTATCGAGATTTATATTGGCTGCGGAAACGATATTGCTGTCATACTGCACAGTGCCATGGTACAAAATCAGAGCGTCCATTTCCTTTAACGCAGGTTTGTCAATAATGACATCTACAGGAATGTTATCGTAGCTGATGGTTTTGTTTTGTCTGTAGGCAATTGGAGTTTCTACAGGCTCGTCCTTTCCGCAAGCGAAAAGCAAAAGTGTCATGTATGCCAGTACTCTCATCTATTACCCTCGTGCTCTGGGATCAAAATCTACCATCCATTCAATGCCAAACCGGTCTCTAAACATACCAAAATAAGAACCCCATGGGCTTTCTGCTATTGGCATTTCAATTTTTCCTCCTGCTGAAAGCCCATGATACAGATGGTCTGCTTCCTCCTTGCTTTCCGCACTAATTGAAATTTTACTTCGGTTTTCCATTTCGTTTACTTTGCCCATAAAAGCAGGGACATCGCTGGCCATCAGTATGGAGCTTTTGCCAATTGGTAATGCAATGTGCATGATTTTGTTTGCCTCGCTTTCAGAGATCGGATGTTCCTGGTCTCCAGGCATATCTTTAAATCGAACGATCATTGCAAATTCGCCACCAAAGACGGACTTGTATAACTGAAATGCTTCTTCGGCATTACCATTAAAGTGAATGTAAGGATTGATTTGTGCCATTTTATTTAGAGATTTAGGACTGTAAATGTAATGCGAATTTATGTACATTTTGATTATGAGTATTGAAGATTGATTGAAAGAAATTTACAATCATTTTATGACAAATATATTTTAACACTTTGGCGGTAAGAGTTACACAAGTTTAATGAATCTTTGAAGTCGGATTTATATGTGGTATTAAAATAGCAAAGCAGAATTTATGATACCAGTTTTATCTTAGTTAAGGCAGCTTGATTTTCGTTGATCATAACCAGAATCATTTTGGAATTTGTCGAATACTGAAGTATGTAAAACCGTTTGAATCGGTTTTAAATTCCTTCAGATCATCATTATTACTTCAGGATATCTTAACACACATAAACCGTTTTGTTATCCCTTAATTGGTATTAAACTTGATAGCGTAGAGTTAGATATTTAGAAAGTGATGTTTGCTTTGGATACATTATGGAATCAATCGAATAAGTTATCGGGTGCAGAGCTATTAATTTAATAAGAAGAAATATGTAAAATGTTGATTATCTAAATTTAGTTCAATAAGAAATGCTTAATAACTCAATTCCCGGCGGGATTCCCTGTGGGAATCGTGCAAACATATTTAACATTTCAAAAGGGATTTTTTTGTTAGTGTATTTGTATGGGTTGGTATTGACACTTGCTATAACAATCAAGTTAATAGGGAGCGTTATTGGTGAAAACCAGCCGTGCATTGGAACGAATAACAGCATAGCCCATGCCCCTTTATAATTTTTAGGTTTCGCATAAATTAATCTGAACGATCTAATATCTGTTATTGGAACTATGGAGCAAAGATTCTCTTTCTCTTTTAATACCACTATTTTAATACTATCGGCAGCAATTAATTCACCTTTAATATTTCTGCCTTTTTTATTTCTAACTTGTATAAATGAACCATATACATTCAAATCAATGCTTTCAGAGGTTGGCAAATATTTTGGTAAAGAGCAACTACTGATAAGAATTGCAAGTAAAAACATTAAACACGGCTTAGTTTTCATGGGTTGTAAATGTTTTCGTGTAGATTTTTGAATTCCAAAATTCATGTTCCATGTCAGACTCATATCTTTTGAAGTTTTTTGTTTCAGATTTTAGATAGGCATTTGGATTCTTCAACATTTGCTTTAATTTTAATAAGTCTTTGTCTTTTAGCCAATTTTCCCGCATCCATTCCAGATAATATCCTTTGGAATAAAGAAATAATTCATAATCGGTTTTTGATGAAGGAAATCTAAATTTGATAGTATATTTATTTCCAGGCATAGAGATTAGATAATTTTTAGAATCTCTTAGTGCTGTTAAGGCTGATTTGTCGGGTACTCCGTTATTTAGTACTTCAATTGGCATTATATCTATTGGGTGGACCTTCTGCATTATACTGGTTAATCCAATATAATCTATGCGCCATAGACCTTTATTTAAAACAAGTTTTATTTTTATTTTTGAATTGATAGAACTGCAATCTAGTGGTATGATTTGTCTGTTTATTGCAATTGGACCGGTTTCATAAAATCTATTTTGAAATTTCCAATCCTTCATTTGATCATTCCATGCATACACATCTATATCCCCTAATTCCTTTTTGATACCTCCCTCGAGACTTTCTTTTGTTTCCTTATTCGTTTCAATAGAGGCAAATATATCGCTGACCTCATCTCCCATATAGCCCATGGCACTATAGATGAAATAGGTAGTCATCAGTGTTTGACGGAAATGCAACAACAAGCCAAGTTGATCTGAATTTGGGACTGGATTAAAATTTAAAATGATTTCTTCCTTACTACTTAGATTGTTGCTATCTGATTGGGAGAAACGTTCTTGCCTGTCCTCATTTATGAGTAGCGAAGTGATGTCTCCCTCTTTGCCAACAGCATTTGTCAGAGGACAGAGCCCTTTACACAAATAAAACTCATTGGAGGGAGTTTGGTAAACTCTTTCTCCTGAATTTCTGGGATACCCAAGTAGTTTTACCTCATTAATACAATGGGTTTCTAAAGCCTCATTTTTCATTGTAAGAGATAAAGAACTTTGAGTGGATGATGTGTTGTTTAATGCGTCAATATCAAAATACTCTAAGGAAGGGGAAATGGCGTTAGAAAAACCTTCCGCATCTGCATAGTGGAAGTCATCATCTTCGTTAAGGTAAAAGGTAGGGCAGGATCCAAAGCAGGCTTTTGGTATTGTAACACAAGCTATCCCTAATAGTAAATCGAACCCTGCCAATATACTTAAGGCAGCTACCTTGCTGCTTTCAGAATACTTTATTTTAGCATTCGTTTCAAAAATGACAATGCTGTCAATTGGAATAGATATGTTGCCATTAAAAACTTTCAATCTATTAAAATTGTATTTTACTCCATTACCAGTTACACTATTGGTTTTGTTGTCGATTTGCCAGTTTTCTCTTAATATGCATATATCTCCATTTTTAAGATGGGCTTTTAGAAAGGGTACGGTGGATAGATTGTGTGTTTCATGTAAAAGACTATTTGCATCTCTATAGTTTGAACGAAAGTAACGAGAATAAGTCGCACATGATAGCATGACTAAAATAGCACATGCTATAATGAAAAGATAGAATAAAAATTTGCTTGGCATAGTCACAGATTTAATGATTTCTCAATATTATTTGACGAATAGCCTTATACCCGAAGCAATTATTTCGTCTGCGGCATTTAAAGCAAAGGTTACCTTTAGACAAATTTATTACAAGATTTACTATAGAGTAAGACATTTTTGAGAAATTTTTATCTGTATAACATAATGTACTGAGCATGCTGAGCTGCCAATAGGCAATACTTTCCTTGGCGTTGTGTATTTGTTCATGTTTTGCTGAATATATAATTTCATAATTAGCTGTATGATTAATTCTTAGTGTAATGTAGCAGATGGATGAGAGCAAGAGTCAATCTGATATGCTCTAAAAAAAGAATTTTAGTAGGAATTATTTTTTGTATAAAAGTCGGTTGCCGTAGAGAAATATATTATCTAATTGCGAGATATTTTATTAGTTATTTCAGAAAGGTTCAAACATTTTACCTCGCAGTCTTTTTATCATTATTTGGTGCATCACATACAATTAGTGCGTACTTAATCATCAACTACTTAGTATCTTTCCAAATTTTCGAAACGAGCGATTATCTTTTAAAAAATGCGATTATAAAGGAGGAATTTCCGTCTTTAAGTTCTTCGAAATATTTCTAGTACGTGGTGAAATAGTTTTGACAATAAATTGAATTGTGCAATTTCACTATAGGAAAGAAAAGCGAACTTAATTATTCAAATAGATATAGACATTTTGCAAGTTTTTAATCGGGAGCCATATGGAATAGGTAAGAATCAGGTTTGATTTCAATTTCAGATGCCTCTGATAGTGGTGATAAAAATTAGCTATTAATAAGTTCAAGAAGACGATTGATGCCAGTGCAAGCGCGATAATATGAAAATAGAAAAACAGGGGATTCTAGCTTACGTTAACCACCCATTGGGTAAAATATATGACTGCAAGTTTGGATTTATTTATTGCTATTGGCCTCAGGTAGGCCAGGTGAAATAAGTAACATATCATTATCGCAGTCCAGGTAAGGTCAAACACCCATCCGTGAGGCCTCTAGGATGCCAATTTGAGTGAGTTAGGTCTATTGAATTGAGTTCCTTGGCCTTTAAAAAGACAACTCATGGGAGTACTGTGTAATTTATAGTTATAAATATTATAATTATGAGTATCATAACTTTGTATTTATTGTAACAAATAGATGCTAATTGTGATGGTACTTCAATTTGCTGACAATTCTTGGTGAGGCAGTATACAAATTTAAAAAATTTACTCAAAAAAATATATTGCTTTAATGTTTGGCTAATACTAATTGATAAGGAAGAGGTGGAAAATGTATTAGGGAAGTGGTTTTGAACCTCCGGAATTTTTACTTAAATGATCTTAGGACTTGGTTTTTTCTTCTTTGCAGGCTGGATTTATCAAATTATAGTGTAAAATTTATTCAGTATACTACTTTTACGGACTGATTTAAACGGAGTCATATATGAAAACAAAGCCTTTTTTCCATAAAATCAGGAACATCGCTGGCCATCAATATGGAGTTTTTGCCGATTGGCAATGCAATGTGCATGATTTTGTTTGCCTCGCTTTCAGAGATCGGATGTTCCTGGTCTCCAGGCATATCTTTAAATCGAACGATCATTGCAAATTCGCCACCAAAGACGGACTTGTATAACTGAAATGCTTCTTCGGCATTACCATTAAAGTGAATGTAAGGATTGATTTGTGCCATTTTTTGTTGAGTTTAGGAGTCCAAAAGTACAGCGATTACTGTATTCTTTTAGTTAAAGGTTTTGGTTCCGATTCGAGAAAATATGAGCATTATTTTTTCGCGATGTATGCTTCAATTACAATTTTAGGAAGGTAAAGACAAGGCCACTATGCATAGATTACAGGTCGATCGCATGGTGTACTTACGGACAGTCAGGCCTTGTATTCAGCTGCTTGGGATTGGGGCAGAAATTGCATTTAATTTTCAGGACGATTACTGATGTCCAATGCATTTGTTTTTACAACCATCTACGGACCTGCTTTTGATACAACAGGTATTCATTGCCAAAGGCTTTTAACAATCGGGGTTCTTCAAAAAACCGGATAAACACATGGAATACTGCAAAAATGCACATGGTATATGCTACTAACATCAGGGATGTAAAGAACATGGCCTCACCCAGAAGCATCATCAGTACACCGATGTACATTGGGTTACGGGAATATCTATAAAGACCGGAGGTAACCAATTTTTTCGTAGGATCTGCGGGCGATAAGGTTCCGCGGCCTTTTACAGCAAAATAGCTGATACAGTGCAGCATTACGCAAAAGCCAGGAATGAAAAAGAGAAATCCAGCTGCATGGCTCCAACTCACTACAGTCCAATCAAAATTTATATGTCCTCGGCTTAGAATTATATATGGGATGAGACCGGCGACCAGACCTGGTTGTAAAATTGTGAACAGTATATTTCTAAGAAGCAATGATATCATTGTGAATGGATTTTTTAATATTGTATTGGGGGGTTTACTGGCTTAAGATACCTCTTCTTATTGTATTTTTTAACACAGTGGTCGCAATTCAAC
>CAZDQG010000064.1:0-7013 GCA_964507535.1 uncultured Saprospiraceae bacterium | reverse complement strand
AATGCCATGAACCATCTGAACCACAATTCTGTTTATTGATCATTAAAAATTGTAGATGTTATGATGCTCTTTCCGTTTTCCGATTACTGGTGGTTCTATGTAGGATTTACAATTTTCGTTCTTTTGATTCTCGCCTTGGACTTAGGAGTGTTTCATAGAAAGGCTCATGAAGTGACGCTAAAGGAGGCTGCTATTTGGACAAGTGTGTGGATAACACTGGCACTTGTGTTTAATTACTTGTTCTTCCTGTATGCACGCTATCAATTTTCTACCAATGAGCTGTATGCAGCCATACCTGATTTTGATCCTATAGCTCAGGCTAAAACAGCAGCGCTGGAGTTTCTCACCGGATTTGTTATAGAAAAATCATTAGCTATTGATAACATCTTCGTATTTGTCGTAGTCTTTGCGTATTTCGGCATACCCAAGATGTATCAGCACCGCGTATTGTTTTGGGGAATACTTGGAGCCTTAGCATTTCGAATAATTTTTATTGCATTGGGCTCTGTTTTACTGCAGTATCAGTGGGTTGTGATTTTCTTTGGGGCCCTGTTAATACTTACGGGTATCAAAATGTTTTTTGCCGGAACAGAACAGCAAGACCTCGAAAATAATTTCATAGTTAAACAACTTAAAAAAGTTTTTAAGGTCCACCCGCAAATAGAAGGACAAAATTTTTTCATTAAGAAAAACGGTGCGAGCTATGTAACTCCTTTATTTTTAGCCCTGGTTTTCCTGGAACTTAGCGATATCATTTTTGCTGTGGACTCTGTTCCAGCAATTTTTGCCATTACGAAAGAGCCACTCATTGTTTTTACATCCAACGTTTTTGCCATATTAGGTTTGCGATCGATGTATTTTATGCTAGTCGGAGTCATGGATAAATTCATATACATCAAATACGGACTTGCCTGCGTGTTGGTGTTTGTAGGATTGAAAATGGTTTGGCTTAATGAAGCATTTGGTGGTAAATTCCCTATTACATGGTCACTTGCAATCATTGCAGGACTCATTGGAGGCTCGATACTTCTTTCCCTTGTTAAAGGTAAGAAAAATGATGTTGGATAGAAATCAAGAAATCATTGATGAAGTCCAGCCCCTAACAAAGACTTAATGTATTGATGTGTAAAGTAATTCATCAAATATTAATACTACTATTAAAAAACAATAGCGGTCTGACAGTTCGTCCTTCTCAATAGCCATTTTTTAAGACCTGAAACCTTACAAGTTAGCCCAAAACAAGACACAAGCTTCTGCCGGCAGGCACCAAAAGGCCTTGTACCGGCAGAAAGTTTTGCTGCAAGCTTAGGTAGGCCTACACCGAAAGCCATGCTAATTCTTCCAACGCAGCCTTAAAAAATAGTTTTCCATTTGTTAAGAAATTAATTTTATTTGTATGTACAAACATATTATTAGTACATTTGTGCCTGGAATGGAAAAAAGCAATTCAAAATATCGTGGATGCCTTTATTATTCGGCTAATGCCCTGGCAAGGCTAATGACGAAAATTGCGGATGAAGAATTTGCCATTACGGGTCTTTCCTCCTCCTATGCCTTTCTGCTGATGACCGTCAACAATAAGCCGGGTATCCAGCCAAAGGAAATTAGTGAGCAAATGCAGCTTACTCCATCTACTATTACCCGGCTGATTGAAAAGATGGAACAGAAAAAGCTGCTTGTAAGAAAATCAACAGGAAGATCTACTGAAGTTTTCCCAACTGAGAGAAGCAAGGCATTGCTTCCTATTATCAAGGAAGCTTGGAAAAATTTATATAACAGATACGCAGAGCTACTTGGAGAAGCTGAGGCAAAGAAACTTACCGCAGACATATATACTGCTGTAAATAAATTGGAGTAATATTTCTTGCGTATATCATCTGGATTCACACATAATTTTAATATACATATTAACAACAAAAAAATGAAAAAAATCGGAGTTATCGGATCAGGAATAGTAGCCCAAACATTGGGGGCAGGGTTCCTAAAACATGGGTATAAGGTAATGCTTGGTACAAGAGACCAATCAAAACTTACCGAATGGCAAAAAGGGCCTGGAGCGAATGCACTCATTGGTTCATTTGCGGATGCTGCAACATTTGGAGAAATTATTGTTCTAGCAGTAAAAGGAACTGTAGCTAAAAATGCAATTGATCTAATGGGGCATGAAAACTTAAAAGACAAAACAATTATAGATGCCACCAATCCCATTGCTGACGCTCCTCCTACCAATGGGGTATTGAAATTCTTCACCAATCTTGACAAATCATTAATGGAAGAACTGCAGGAAACTGTACCTGCTGCAAATTTTGTAAAAGCATTTAACAGTGTAGGAAGCGCATCTATGGTTAATCCTTCTTTTGAAACGAAGCCTACTATGTTTATTTGTGGAAATAATGCACACGCTAAAAAGGAAGTATCCCTTATCATGGATACCTTCGGTTGGGAAGCTTCCGATTTCGGAATGGTAGAATCTGCAAGAGCCATCGAACCTTTATGTATGCTTTGGTGTATCATAGGGTTTACAAACAACCAATGGACACACGCTTTCAAACTTTTAAAGAAGTAAACCATTCAAAAATTTAATAATAACTTATAATCTAATATTATGTATGTAATTACAGGAGCTACCGGTAATACCGGAAAACCAATTGCGCTTTCGTTGCTGGAAGCAGGAAAAAAAGTACGAATCATCAGCAGAAATGCTGAAAAGGCAAAAGAACTAACTGATAAAGGTGCGGAACTTTTTATTGGCGACACCTCTGATGCTGAACTATTAAAAAAGGCATTTCATGGAGCCACTGCTGTTTATGCCATGATTCCGCTTGACTGGCAAGCAGAAAACTACACAGATCATCAGCTGAAACATGCCAAGGCGATTGCAGAAGCACTTCAATTTTGTAAAGTAAAATATGTAGTTTCTTTAAGCAGTGTTGGAGCGCATCTTGAAAGTAACTCAGGGGTTGTACTTGGTTTAAATAAAATGGAAAAAATGTTCAATGAAATAGAAGGTCTACATACGCTTCATTTGCGCCCAACCTATTTCATGGCCAATACCTTAGGAATGGTCGGACTTATCAAACAAGCCGGAATAATGGGCTCACCAATAAAAGCCGATCTTTCATTTCCGGTAATCGCATTTAATGATATTGCCAATTATGCAACGAAAAGATTGCTGGCATTAGACTTTCAAGGTCATAATGTACAATATTTACTGGGCGCCAGAGATGTCACGTATCCCGAAATGGCCAGGGTTTATGGTGCAGCGATCGGTAAAAATGACCTGAGCTATGTTGAATTTCCATTTGCAGATTTTAAAAATTCAATGATGACAATGATGGGAACATCTGAAAGTGTTGCAGACAATTTGAATGAGTTCATTAAAGCGATGAATGATGGACATGTGCTGGCACACGCGAAAAGAGATGCTGAAAGCACAACACCTACAACTATTGAAGAGTTTGCACAAACGTTCCGTTATGTTTATAACATGTAATTAAAAGATGATGGCTACTCAATGCACATTGGGTAGCCTTTTTTATATCTAATCATGGAAAAGATAGCATTGGTAACAGGAGCTTACAAAGGATTAGGCTTAGAATTCTGTAAGCAATTAGGGAATGCTCATTATAAGGTAATCCTTACTGCAAGAGAACTACAAAAGGCACAGGTTGCTGCAGAAACTTTGAATGTGCAAAAACCATACGCCATTCCAAAAGCACTTGAAGTACGGGATGAAATTCAAATAGAGAAATTAGCCATCTGGGTAAAGGAAACTTATGGAAGACTTGACTTGCTTGTAAACAACGCTGGTGTTAATCCAAAAGACTACGCGGATAAATCAAGAATGGAAAAGACGTTTCAGCTCGATAAGCTCGATGCAAAAGAAATGTTGGATGTAATTCACATTAATAGCATTGCTCCTTTGCTTGTTGTAAAACATTTTCGGCCATTGCTTCGAAAAAGCGAGAACCCCATTGTAATAAACATTTCCAGTTGGTTAGGTTCAGTGACTAATCTGACATTTGGCGGACATTACGCATATGTTGGAAGTAAAAATTTGCTGAATGTACTAAACAAATCCATGGCAAACGAACTCAGGCAAGATCGCATTATTTGTGTAAATGTGAATCCGGGTTGGGTTCAAACCGACATGGGTGGACAAAAAGCCCAATTTACGGCCGAGCAAGCAGTATCCAATATTTTGACTCATGTTGTATCAAAACTTTCAATTAGCGACACCGGCGAATTTTTGAACTACGATGGCAACAAACATCCCTGGTAAAACCTGTACAGGTACAAGCTCATTTGAAGTTCCTTCAGCAAACTATAAAACTGTCGATCAGACAACGTAATCTTTATCAAACCAAACTTTCGCGACACAGTCCACAGAACATGCTGGTAAGCGCATTTTGGTAAAACCTGATTGCCAGGCATGAAATGACACACGCATAACAGACCCATATGAACCTTGCATTTTTAATAATTGTACTACTCCACGGCCTGATTCACTTGCTTGGATTTATTAAAGGATTTGAATTAAAAGAAGTCAAGGAATTGACGCTTCCTATTTCAAAGCCATTGGGAGTCGTTTGGCTGATAGCGACCATCCTGTTTTTGGCTTATGGGGTATTACACGTACAGCATTCCAAATATGTTTGGATTTTAGGACTTGTTGCAGTCATTGTATCCCAGGTACTCATTATATTATTTTGGAAAGATGCAAAGTTTGGTACCCTTCCCAATATCATCATTTTGGCTGTTTCCATAGTTTCATTTGGCTATTATAACTTTCAGAATATTATCCAGCAGGAGACTGCACTATTGCTTGATAAGAATGTACACAAAGAAAATAGAATTTTATATGAAAGTGATTTAACCAATTTGCCTGAGCCCGTAAAAAATTGGCTGAGAAATTCCGGTGCTATTGGAAAGCCCTTTATCAGTTCTGGAAAGGTCTCCCAAATTGCGGATTTGCGCATGAAACCAGAGCAAGAGAACTGGTTGTCAGCGACTGCAACACAATATACAACCATTGACAATCCGGCATTTATCTGGTTCGTAGATGTCAAAATGAATCGTTTCATGCACTTTCAGGGACGCGATAAATTTGAAGATGGCAAGGGAGAAATGTTGATAAAACTAAATTCCTTATTCCATATTGTAAATGAACGGGGTGAAAAACTAGATGAAGGGACGTTGCAGCGCTATTTGGGGGAAATGGTTTGGTTTCCTTCATTGGCCTTGAGTCCGTACATCATTTGGGAAGAAATTGATGAGCACACAGCAAAGGCATTCATGTCATACAAAGGCACATCGGGGAGTGGAACATTTTATTTCAACGCGAATGGGGACGTTACAAAATTTTCAGCTTTACGTTACAATGGCAACGAATCAGACGCAAAAAGATACAATTGGGAAATGAATATATTGGGCTACAGGACATTTGAAGGAATAAAAGTTCCCGCAAAAATGAGCTCGACCTGGAAACTTGACGATAAAGACTGGACTTGGTTAAAAATGGAAGTTACAGACATAAAATATAACAAGAATACCAGCTACTAACACGGGTTATGCACCAATCTATACCGACACACTAAAAAGTTTCAAAATAATCTTAATAAAGAACGTCTAAAAAAATGGCAATAGGCAGCTTGAGCAGACTTTTAATTGGGTGTGAAAGCTTCCCTTAGTTAGTAGCATTCAAAATTAAACAATTCCATTTATTATTAATGTCCTGTTGAAAAGTGGGAAAGTCGATTGGATTTTGCGGGTTGGTGACTTTTCCTCTTTTCAATAGGAACGAGACCGGTGTTTGGTAATTAAGAGAGCTATGAGGTCGTTCGGTGTTATAAACCCACATCCATGCGTGTGAGAGTGTCTGTGCCTGTTTGATGCTTTCGAATGCATAATTGTCCAACACTTCCTCTCTGAAAGATCGGTTGAAACGTTCTACATATCCGTTTTGATTCGGTTTTCCCTTTTGAATGAATTTCAGTTCAATTTTTTTATTTTGCGTCCAGCTTTCCAATGCATGGGCTATGAACTCCGGGCCATTATCTACTCTGATTCTTTCGGGTTGTCCTCTCCATTCAATCCGCTTTTCCAACTCCCGTATTACCTTTGCGCTTGTGAAACTCTTATCCAACGTGATGTTAAACGCTTTTCGGTTGTAATCATCGATGACATTGAATGACCGGAATGGTTTTCCGTTGATCAATCCATCGTGCATGAAATCCATGCTCGAGGTAACATTCGGATGCAATGGTTGTAAAAGTGGTTCTTTCACTCTTAATGAAAAGCGTTTTTTATGTTTTCTTCGCATGTTCAATTTCATTTCCGTGTAAATACGATAAACTTTTTTGTGATTCCAATGATGGTCCATCAATCGCAAATGATGATGCATCATCCAAAATCCCCGGCGTGTATACAGATTGGCCAATTCGCTTAACTTTTCGCGAACCTGATTATCCTCACTGGGTTTCGATTGGTAATAAAACACCGATTGTTGAATTGAAAAATCTTTACACACCTGTCGGATACTCATCCTATGCTGACCATGCACATAGGTGATCAATTCACGCTTTTCCGAAGGCATCAGAGCTTTTTTCAATTACATCTTTTAAAACGGTAATTGTAAGTGTTTGCTCTGCTACAATCTTCTATTGCGAAAGTTCCGCTTCAAGCTCGTTTACTTTCTTGAGTTGATTGACCACCACGAATACTCCGATTTCCATTGGTAAAACGTAGGCTGGCTGATACCGTGGTCACGGCAAATCTCCGTAACCTTTTTGCCCGATTCCTGCTCCTTGAGGATCCCGATGATCTGGGCCTCGGTAAATTTTGTCTTTTTCATATTCCCATTTTAAAGTTAGCGATTTTTCTCTATTTTTAACCGCTACGGTTTTAAGGGAAGCTTTCGGATGGCCAATCACATTAAAATACAGAATCAACAACAACCTATAACATTATGAACGAAAGACCTCGATTAAAAATAAAACAAACTACAACAGACA
>CAZDQG010000063.1:0-7042 GCA_964507535.1 uncultured Saprospiraceae bacterium | reverse complement strand
TGCGGGATAATGGTTTGGATCCTTATAATTGGGCTGGGTTTGTTTTAGTGGAGTAAATTCTCAAATATACTTTCATTCTCACTCTGTATTTTCATGCGGGCCTGTAATGTTTAAATGCCTATCCAAGAAAAGTTGAGCATTTCATAATAAACGATGATATGTTTAGACTATTGTATTTAGTTCATCCTTCAAATTTCATTCTCCGCCCTGCTTCTCACGCAGTATTATTATAAGTGATAGTCTTTGTGGATTAACACAAACCTCACACCCTTATTCCTAGCACCATTTGTAAGTACTCCTAAAATCCAGGCTGGACTTGTCCTGTTTGAATATATTTGTCGACATACAAAAAGCCAAATTTGGAAATAATCCTAATTTTAAATATATTGCAACAACAAATAAAAATAAATGTGCCTGAATTTCTACCCTTTCATCTCACACTTTTTTATTTTACTTAGCCTCCCCTTCTTGTCGACCGCACAAAATATGGATTCCCTTGCGGCCCTGACTTATATTGACAGTCTGAATGAAACTTCTCTCCAATATGCTAAACCAGAAACGCTGGAAAAGGCATTGGAACTAAACCACAAAGCGAAAACATTTGCATCCGAGAGATTTGGCAAAGTGTCCCTCGCATACGGAGATTGTTGCCATTATTTAGGTCTCATTAAGTATAACCTAGAAGACTATAAGGAAGCTGAATATTCCTTTTTAGAGGCAAAAAGCATTCTTAGCAAAAGAACACCGATGTATCAAACGGTCTTTTTGAATTGTAATAAATATCTGGTTATTATATATGTCAATACCGGGGAGTATACAAAAGCACAATCACTCATTACAGAATCATTGTCAGTTCTGGATTCATCAAATCAAATCAATACCAGCGCACATGTTTTTTATTACTACTATCAAGCCATACTTGAAAGTATTAGAGGCCAATATACCGAAGCCGAAGACAATTACCAAAAAGCATTACAGATCACTGAACAAAATGAAGGCAAAGCAACCTATATGTATGCTGCCATTTTAAAAGATATTGGACTTCTTTTTTATGAGGCAAGTCACTATGAAAAGGCGGAAACCCATTTATTAGAATCAAAAAATATCCGGGAAAAGATTTTAGGAAAAGATGACATTGAATACGGAGAAATTCTCAACAACCTCGGTATTGTCTATTATGCGCAAGGGCGATACGAAAAAGCTGAAGAATATTTGTTACAATCTAAAAATATTTACGAAATTAATTCAGGTAGAGCAAGTACATATCTAGGTAATTGTCTCAATAATCTTGGACTCCTATATGGTGACATGGGGCAACATCTAAAAGCAGAAAATAAATTAATTGAAGCCAAAGAAATCAGAGAAAAACTTTATGGGAAGGAACATCCATATTATGCGCAGAGTCTCAATAATCTGGCAAATCTTTATCGTAAAATTAAAAACTACGCTCAATCAGAGACTCTTCAACTTGAGGCCAAAACAATAAAGGAAAAGATTTTTGGTAAAAATCATGCAGATTACATAGGTAGTATTATAAACTTAGCAAATCTGTATCAGGATATAGGGAAAATGGAAAAAGTTGAACCTCTTTTATTAGAAGCAAAACATATTTTTGAAGTCGAGCTCAAGAACACTACACACCTATACTACAGGAATGCCTTGAATGGATTATTTAGACTTTACCATTCGCAAGGTCAATATCAAAAGGCCATAGATTATATGATGAAGGTGGATTCTTTTGACTCTGCGTATTTAGGAAAAGATCATCCTGATTATGCATACACAATTTATAATCAGGCAGCACTTTACCTGGATATGAAACAATACCATAAAGCATCTGAATATTTGCTTCAATTGGCGACATCATCAAAACGTTTGGTAAATAGTGCATTGCAACACTTATCCGAAAATGAGATGCAAAACTATATAGAACAACATGAACAATTCCAAAATCTAATTTTGAGGTTGCTTAAAATCTCTGGCCTCCACAATATAACAGCGGAAGCGTATGACAATTGTTTGTTTTACAAAGGATTTTTATTGCAAGCCCATCATCGAATTAAAAATTTAGCAAAAAGGGATAGCGTTTTATTTGAAAAATTTGAGAAATTAAAAGTAAATCAAAGAAATCTATCCAAAATTTATGCAGCTCCGATAGCTAGTAGGAATATGACCACAAAGCAGCAACTCGAAACACACATTGAACAACTTGAAAAAGATTTGAATAAGTCAATGGCTGGATATCAAATTGAAAAACAACAGGTATCATGGAAACAAATACGGGCAAAGCTCAGAAATGATGAAGCTTGCATTGAATTTGTTTCCTACAAATTGCAACAAGTGAATGACCATAAGACTTATAAATATGCAGCGCTTCTTTTAAGATCTCAGGACAGTTTCCCTGTATTTATCGACTTGTTTGATGAAGGTGAACTGGCCTTGCTCTTAAGCCATCAGGACGAGCTCAAATTTGAATTTGTAAATAATCTGTATACGATTGCGCATCGGGGTGCCATTGAAACCAGTTCCAACAAAAAAAGTTTATACGAACTTGTTTGGAAGCCTATAGAAAGTTACTTGCAAGGAATAACAAAAGTATATTTTTCACCAACCAAATTACTCCATCGGATCAATCTCGACGCCGTTCCTGTTTCAGTCCCGAATGGCAATGAGACAGAAACTTTAGCAGACCGGTATCATTTGATTGAGCTCAATAGTACCCGACAGTTAGTCATTCCAACCCAAATAATATATGCCCACAACGATGCAGTCTTGTATGGTGGAATTCAATTTGAGCAGGACAGTGCATTGAACATTGGCGAACCCCTCGTGGCTTCCCGATCCAGAGGAAATTTACCTTTTATCCCAATGGATTCTACATTAAGAGGGGGAAGCTGGAATTACCTTGCCGGAACGGAACGCGAAGCCACAACTATTGAAAAAATCTTAAAGACATCCGGTGTACAAACCACGATTAAAAAAGGACATGAAGCGACTGAAGAGTCCGTCAAAAATATTGGAATAAACAATACGCCATCCCCAAGAATTTTACATATCGCAACGCATGGTTACTTTTTTTCGGATCCAAAAGAAAAAGTTAGCAGTTCTCAGTTAACAGTAAGCAGTCAGGAACCGGTATTTAAAATAAGTGATAATCCAATGCTTCGTTCCGGGTTGATCATGGCGGGAGGAAATGCAGCCTGGCAAGGAAAACAAACTTTGGAAGGTAGAGAAGATGGAATTCTCACAGCCTTGGAAATATCCCAGATGAATTTGTCCAACACGGAACTTGTTGTACTCTCTGCATGTGAAACAGGACTCGGGGACATTCAAGGAAATGAGGGAGTGTATGGTTTGCAACGCGCATTTAAAATCGCCGGAGTGAAATACATCATCATGAGTCTTTGGCAAGTACCCGACAAACAAACCTCCTTATTGATGACAACATTTTATAAAAAATGGTTGGAGGCCGAAGATCCCAACAAAGGCGGGAGTAAAATGACTATCCCTGATGCATTTCATGCGGCGCAAAAAGAATTGCGCGATATAGGATTAGATCCATATCAATGGGCGGGATTTGTGTTGGTGGAATAATTTTGCTGAATGAATTTCGTATCGCTCACTGCATTCATTTTTGACACTTTTGGTGTCACTTCGCTTCGTTTTGTATTCTGATTTTTGGCGGGATTTTACTGTAAGATTAAGAATGACGTAGAATCTGCAGGTTCATTCAAAAATATAATTCCTGAATAATATAATTGTCGCCAGGATAAATAAATTACTTAGGTTAAAGTATACTTGTTCTATTTTATTTCTTAAAGTATTTCATCAAAAAATATTTGATGAACAATTGCACATTAAAATGGAATTGTAATATTCTTTTGTTGTCCAATTATCATTCAATATTGCTTTTGGAGGCTGCGATGAAATATTTATATTTACTTTTAATTTCTTTTTCTATGGTAAAAGCTACTCTTGTTTACTTTATTTGTTTGCCCTTTTTCGGGGTAGCTCAAAAACCCCTTTTCCTTAAAGATAATATATACAGTGACAGCTTAATTGCATTCTGTACTGAACATATTCAAGTCGGAAAACTGGACACATCCCTGGAAGTCATAGAAAAAGTTGAAAGGGAAATTTCAGAAGCAAATGATAATAAATCCGTACAATATGCCAAATGCTGTTTGGCATTAGGACGTATATATCATCAAAAAAACAATTTTGAGAAAGCAGAGCCTTGGTACATAAAAGCAATAAACTTAATACAAAAATTACTAGGTAAAGAGAATCTTGAATATGCTTTCGCAGCAAGTGATCTTGGATCCTTGTATATAGAAATGGGTCATTTTGAGCAGGCGGAACTCTTTTTGCTTGAAGCCAAGCACATTTGGGACAATACTAATGATAAAGAAAACAAACAATACTCTTTGGTATTAATTAGTCTTGGTATCCTAGCCTACAATACAGGACAATACCAGAGTGCAGAGGCTCTGTATCTGGAGGCCATAAAAATACAAAAGAAGATTTTTGGGACAGAACATCCGGAATATGCCCGTAGTCTGAGCAAACTTGGGAATCTGTACTGGACCATGGGTCAATACGAAATTGCCGAACCTATCTATATTGAAGCTAAAAATATCCAGGAAAAAAACCGGGCAACAGAAGATCCAAGTTATGCCAATAGTTTGCATAATCTTTCTGCACTGTACTCTGATCTTGGAGATTTTGATAAGGCAGAATTGTTCTTGCTAAAAGCAAAAGCAATACGTGAAAAAATACTCGGAAAAGAGCATCGTGATTATGTTTCAACACTGATTAATCTGGGAATATTGTACATAGATATGGGACAGGCAAGAAAAGCTGAACCGCTTTTCGTAGAAGCTTGCTCGATCTGGTCGAAGACTTTAGGCAAGAATCACCCAGATTTGGCTACCGTGCTAAGCAATCTTGGTGGCTTATACATAGATTTGGAACAATACCAAAAAGCGGAACCACTATTGCTTCAAGCTAAGGAAATCAGAGAGAAAGTACTGGGTAAAGAACATCCTGATTATGCAAGCTCAGTAGAAAATCTGGCGATATTGTATTCCAGCATTCAGCAAAATGCTAAATCAGAACAATATCACCTTGAGGCTATTGCGCTCAAAGAAAAAGTTTTAGGAAAGGAACATCCTGATTATGCATTAAGCTTGTATAATCTTGGAAGCGAATATTTTGGAAGCGGAAAATATAAGCAAGCAGAGTCTCTTTATCTAAAGGCGTGCTCAATCCGGGAAAAAACATTAGGCAATGAACATCCTACGTATGCATTAAATCTTAATGAATTAGCAAATTTGTATGTAAAAATGGGACTTTATGATAAAGCTGATTCCATTTATCAGAAGCTGTATCCAATCTACCTGAATATAATTACTAAAGCCGCACATCATCTGTCAGAGAAAGAAATGAATGATTATTTATATATATTCGCAGAAAACCAAAATCAGATTCTCACTTTTGCACAAATATCAGGAAGAATCAGCATCATACCTACTTGCTACAATAACAGCCTTTTTTACAAGGGGTATCTGCTCAACGCAGTTCAGCGAGGAAGACAATTGGCCTTATCAGATTCAAGTACATCTTTTAAGTATAATTTATTAAAATCCTATGAGCGCAGTTTGGCAAGTCAATATGCACAAGCTATTGAAGATCGCGATAGCACCATAATATCTGAGTTGGAAGCCAAAGCGAATAAAATTGAAAAAGAACTCGCTCGTACATTTAAAGATTGGGGGCAAGCTAATAGACAGATACAATGGCAGGAAGTAAAATCTCAATTAAAAGCTGGAGAGGCAGCAATTGAATTTGTTCACTATAATTTATGGAATATTGAGCAAAAAGACACCATAATGTATGCTGCTCTTATACTATTACCCGAGTGGGAAACTCCAAAATTCATATGTCTATTCAATGAAAAAGAGCTTGAGGCACTTCTCGCTTCGACGTCTTCTATGGAAAAATCTGAAATTTACCTTAGTCGAGGTGCGAAACCGGTGATTCAAAATAATTTAACCAATTTATATAGTCTTGTTTGGAAACCTTTGGACAGCTTTCTTACAGATGTAAAAAAAATCTATTTTTCATTATCAGGGATGTTACATCGATTGAATTTTAATGCCATCCAAATGTCGAATGGACATACGCTCTCTGATCAATATGAAATGGTTGAATTAGGAAGTACGCGTCAGTTAGTCATTCCGGGCAGTTTTAAAGCAAGCGCGAATGATGCTATTTTATTTGGTGGTCTTAATTATAATGCTGGATTGTCCGGACCAATATCCTTTCCTAGTGACACTAAACAAAATACAGAGAATGCTGAAGTACATGCTTTAAATGGCTGGAACTATTTACCCGGCACTATGGCGGAAGTGAATGAAATTGCCAACGTGCTGGACAAAAATAAATTTAAAGCGACCAGTTTAGTACAAACACAAGGTTCAGAGGTAGCGTTCAAAAATATTGGAAAAACAAATCCGTCTCCAAGAATATTACATCTTGCTACACATGGCTTTTTTTTTCCGGATCCTGGCCGAGCGAACTTCCCAAAAAGTGGAGTGGACCACGATCCCGATTCTATCGGGACAACAAACGAAGGAAATGCGAAAGCAGGTACACCAATGCCAAAAATGGCCCTTGAAACAAAAGAATCCGTTTTTAGATCGAGTGATCATCCCATGTTGCGATCCGGACTCATTTTGGCCGGTGGTAACGCAGCCTGGCAAGGCAAGCAAATGTTGGAAGGAGGAGAAGATGGAATACTCACAGCGTACGAAATTTCTCAGATGAATTTATCCAATACGGAGCTTGTTGTGTTGTCTGCCTGCGAAACAGGATTGGGGGATATTCAAGATAAAGAAGGAGTCTATGGTCTTCAAAGAGCTTTTAAAATTGCCGGTGTCAAATACATCATCATGTCTCTATGGCAAGTTCCAGACAAAGAAACGTCGGAGTTTATGACTACTTTTTACAAAAATTGGATTGATGTAAAAATGGATATACC
>CAZDQG010000062.1:0-7692 GCA_964507535.1 uncultured Saprospiraceae bacterium | reverse complement strand
ACATTCCTGCTAATTCTCCAATCTCCACCTGAACCAAGACTTAATCGGGAAATATTTGTTATATTGATATCATTCTTAAACCAAATTTCACTGGATGCATGCGTATATACTATTTCAGTGAAAAAGTTATATCGATAACTACCGTATCGATAATTAATGCCTGCACTTAAAATTTTACCTTGATTCTCAACATCCTTATGGTCGAATAATTGAAACCGAATCAAAGCAGTCAGCAAATTTTTCCTGCCTAATCCTATCCCGGAAGATAACCATGCTGATAATGCATCGCCTCGGAGATTTAAACTATCCAAATCGAAATTATCAAATGTAAATGCCTTTCCAATTGAAAATTCAATATTTGTTGCATTCCACTTTTCGTTTTGAAATTCACTGACTTTACTTAAGATTAAACCCTTTTGCCTATTATTTATAGTTAACAATTCGAACTTTAGGGAATCTTCAACTCTATAAAGTGAATCCTGAAGATTTGCTTTTTTTAAGTATTTTAATCGTTGTCTTGTTTTGTATAATTCTAATCTCAAGTCTTTAGTAGACTCATTATATTCCTCTTCCAAATCTTTATAAAGTTTATGATTTAAAAGCGGATCCTCTTTTCTGTAGATATTTATTTTTAATGCAGCCGCTAACTTTCTTTGGCCATTTTCATCTTCAACCGTACCCGCAGATACATCCAATGTGGCCAGTGTGCGCATGAGATAACTTGCTCTTCGATACTTTGATAAATCGGGCCTGTTGTAGAACAACTCCCAGACCGGTTGTCCTTGAATAGCCAAATTGGGTGTTGTCCTCCAATTTGAAAAAGACCAATCCACTTTGAACTCCTTTATATTTGAAGGAGTGAGTATTTGTGCCGGACTAACTCCCAGTAAATCAAATGCCGCGGATTGCGGAATGGTAAACTCTGTCCTGATCAAATCACCTAACACTAATGAGTCCTGTGCTTTGTTTTGAAGGCATGCCACCCAAATACAAACTATAAATAGATACTTTGCCAATCGAATGAAATTTCTTGCATCACAAAGAAACAGAATGAATCAGGTCTTGTCAATTACCAAAAATGGTAATACACCTAATTGAATTTGCGCACATAACCATCTAAAATTGCTACTCGCACTAAAGAGGCCACATTATTTACCCGTAGTTTCTTCAACAAACTTTTTCTGTGGGCATTCACCGTATGCACCGTGATGCCCATTTCTCCGGCTATCTGGATATCCGTTTTACCTTGCACAATGTGTTTTAAGGTTTCCAGCTCCCTCTTGGTAACCTGAATATTCATACGTTGCATCTTTCAGCAAATTTCGATTCCCTCTGCGTATTAGGGTATTACCAAAAGTGGTAGTATGATTTTCAATGGACTTAGACCAATCGATTCTGAATGGCCTTCGCTACCGCTTCCGTCATGGAACTGACGTGGAGTTTTTCATAAATCTTTTTAATGTGCGCACGCACCGTATCATAGCTGATGCCAAGCTCGGATGCAATCATCTTATAAGCCTTTCCTTCAACAAGTAATTTCAATACATCCTTTTCCCTTACAGTCAAATTCATGGATTCCTGTTCACCGGAATCTTTAATCTGCTGTCCGCTGAGTAGCTTCAATACTTTACTTGCTACTTCCGGCGTCATGGGCGCTCCTCCATAAAATACTTCCTGTATGGCATCTATTATCTTAAGCGGAGGAGTATTCTTTAGCAAATACCCATGAGCACCCGCACAGATTGCTGCAAAAATCCGGTCCGTATCATCAAAAACCGTCTGCATCAAAATCCGGATGTGAGGATATTTTGTGCGTAACAATTTTACCGCTGCGATGCCGTCCACCGCCGGCATGTCGATATCCATCAACACAACATCGGGTTGCAAGGCCTCCATCTGTTCTTCCAGTTGCAGACAGTCGGCAAAACTTCCACGAAAATCAATCCCGGAAATTCCGCTCAGAAGCATGGAAATAGCATCCCGGACCCGGGCATTATCATCAAATAAAACGACCTTGATGTTGTCCCTAACAGTCATTAGTTATGCCGTGATTTCTTTTCTGTTTCATTTATCTGCATGAGGGATTTCCTGCAAAAAGATAACTCAACCCTATTTCCAAATTTAAAGGAATCTTGCAAGCACTTTTTCAGGAAAATACTATCCTTTAGCGTTTCTATTTTTATGGCTTTACACCACTCAATTCCACCTCGGTTTCCCAAAAATCATAAGCAACAAAAAAAGTGCATACACCAATCCGGGAATGGCCAGCACATACAACAGGGTCTTCGCCATGGCCATTTTATCATGCGATTTAAGCCATAGACTTCCACCCATGATAATCAACAGCCCTGCCATGATGGCAAGCCATAAACGAATGTTTTGCGAACTGACGGATCCATCAAAGATCCCTATGATTAAAAAGTAGGTAATAATCAGCGCAATGATTGCATCAAATGACCATAAAATCCAAAAGTAATTCATGTTACAAGAATACAAAAAGGAAATGTAACTTCAAAGAAAATTCAAATGGCAGTTTAAACACTGCATCAAACTTGAGTGAGGATATAATTCAAATTGAACGGAATGGCGCTCGTCTATTCCATCACCCCAGTTAAACCTTTCCAAACACAATACGTCCAATCCTGCAAATAGAAAAAATATGCGTATACTCATGTTGCCTTTCCTGCTGCCTATCTTCACCTTATGTCACGGTCAGGTCCTCTTAAAAAGCTTCTTTGGCCTCGACAGCCTGCCCAAGAATGAGTCCGCAATATGCACGATTCCAAATTACCTGGGTAGCTTTTCACAAAGTGGATACCAGACAGGCGACACCGTTCATGACTTTCAATTATTTGATCTAAACGGGAATGCCTTTCATCTTGCAAAAGCACTCGGTCAAAACAAACCTGTGTTGCTGATTTCAGCAAGCTACACCTGCCCTGTCTTTCGCGGAAAAGCGAAAACAATAAATGAACTGTATGAACGCTATAAAGACCAGATTGCCATCTACATCGTATACACTGTTGAAGCACATCCCGACAAAGACATCAGTCCTTATTTTGGAAAAGTAAATACAAATGCGAATAATTTCAATGAAGGGATTTTATTCCGCCAGCCTACGAGTTATGGACAACGAATTGAAATTGTGAAGGACATGTTGGCTAAAATGGATATCCTTCCTCCTGTATTAATTGATGGTCCCTGCAACGACTGGTGGTTGCACTACGGTCCGGCCCCCAACAATGCTACATTGATTCGACCCGATGGTACCGTATATACAAAACATGCCTGGTTCGACCGGGATCCGGATGATATTTTCTGCGATCTTAAACACTATTTTAATCCCAATTCAATCTGCGACAGCACGGAGACAGGCTCGGGCAATTTCCGTTTTACAATGGTCAGCGATAGTATTGTAAAAGGGATGGTAGAAGCTACACTTTATGCCCGGGGTCATCTTGAAAATATGAGCGCATCACCTGTAGTTATTGATATCCGCAGGTTATTGAACGACCTTCCGCCCGGATGGGAATCCAGCATGTGCATTGACCTCTGTTACCCAACATCGGTGGACAGCACACAAATCACCCTGGCTCCAGGCCAAAAGATGGACCTCATTATTGATGTATTTACGGGAACATCCCCGGGAAAGGCAAACATCCGGCTCGGAATGCGAAACAAAAGAGATGAACAAAATAAAGCATTTATGCGCATCTCCGTTGAGACCACGGAAGTTACGGTAACTAAATCCGCTACGCGAAGTTCTGATGTAAGCTTATATCCTTCTCCCGCACATTCCTACACGCTGCTCAAAACAAAAGAGTATCAGCAATATCAACTTCTTGACCAGAAAGGACAAATTTTGCGCAGCAGTTGGATCGACGAATCGGCAATCATAGAGCAAAAAGAACTTCCGGATGGACTTTATTTTATCAGGCTCCTAAACAATGAAGGCAAAGAAGCTTTCAAAAGAATAATTTTCTACTAGAAATACGAAGCGAGACCTTAAAAAAATGGACAACTAACCGCCGGCTCAGTCTTTCTCAAATGCTATGAAGATGTTAATATTTCATCCAGCTGATTACGGAAAGGTCATATTTGAAACGATATATATAGTTTTGTGTTTCTTAACATGCCGGATTATTCCGGCTTAATCTATTGATTCATAGTATCAAATAAAAAATTCATGAAATTCAGAGTTCTTCTTCTTTCTTTGGTAATGACCTACGGTGCTTCTTTGCTGGCACAGTCCTCTTCAACTGCTTATAAAGCAACCCATGAAGGTTGGCTGGTAAGTTTGGACGAAGCATATGCCCAATCCAAAAAATCCGGAAAACCCATTATGGCTAATTTTACCGGTAGCGACTGGTGTGGATGGTGCAAGCGCCTTTCTGCTGCAGTATTCGTTCATGATGAATTCAAAACCTGGGCAAAGAAAAATGTAGTCCTACTCGAATTGGACTTTCCCCGTATGAAAACCATCCCGGAAGATATCAAAAATCAAAATTTTGGTTTGCAGCAGGCCTTCGGCGTGCGTGGATATCCCACAGTCTGGGTTTTTAATGCAGACAAAGACCGGAAAACAAACAAGTACAATTTTGAAGCACTGGGAAGTATCGGTTACACGCCTACCGTAGAAGAATTTACTTCCGGGGTAGAAAAGATCATGGCGAATAAGAAAAAGTAAACTTCCTTCTGACAGGCACTTACATCCTGAGGGACTTGCTTATACAAAGAAGTCCATCTGTCACTTTATAGGCCCAAGCAGAAACATTCTTTTCTACACGCTTTCCGATTTTTAATGCCTGTTTCATAATTCAGGCACTTCATACCTTTGCGGTCACATGGATCGAACTCAATTATTGGAAAAACTCGCTTCTGAACGCATCCTGGTGCTCGATGGTGCCATGGGCACCATGATACAAGCCTATCAGTTAACGGAAGCTGATTTCAGGGGAAATCTCTTTCAGACACACCCACATGATCTGAAAGGCAATAATGATCTCTTATCCATGACCAGGCCGGATGTGATCAAAGCAATTCATCATGCCTATTTGGCTGCCGGCTCAGATATTATTGAAACCAATACGTTCTCTGCAAGCGCCATCTCCCAGGCGGATTATGGTTTACAGGACTTTGGCTATGAAATGAACCTAGCTGCCGCACGCATTGCCCGCGAATCGGTTGATGAATTCGTTCAGGCCCATCCGGGAAACCTGCGATTTGTAGCGGGAGCACTTGGTCCCACGAATAAAACTGCAAGCCTGAGTCCGGATGTCAACAGGCCCGCCTTTCGGAGTATTCACTTTGAAGAGCTGATGAAGGCCTATTATGATCAGGCCAGAGGTCTGATGGATGGTGGTGCGGACATCCTTCTTGTGGAAACCATATTCGATACTTTAAACGCAAAAGCAGCACTCTACGCAATTGATCTGCTTTTTGAAGAAACCGGTAAACGATTGCCCATCATGGTTTCCGGAACGATTACCGATGCCAGTGGACGGACCCTTTCCGGTCAGACTGTTGAGGCCTTTTTTACATCCATGAATCATCTGCCTTTGTTTTCCATTGGACTGAATTGTGCACTGGGTGCAAAGGAAATGAAACCTCATATTGAAACGCTCCATCGCATGGCAGGCTGTCGGGTCAGCGCATACCCGAATGCGGGCTTGCCAAATGAATTGGGTGGCTATGACCAGAGTCCGGATGAAATGAGGGACTACATGGCCTCCTTTGCTCAAAGCGGTTATGTAAATATCATAGGTGGATGTTGTGGCACTACACCTGAGCACATACGCTATATGGCGGAAGCAGTGCGCACCATTGAACCCCGGAAAATTCCGGTACCAAGTCCCTACACCTGTCTTTCCGGATTGGAAATGCTCGAATTCCGTCCCGAATTGAATTTTGTGAATGTCGGCGAGCGAACCAACGTAACCGGTTCAAAGAAGTTTTCCAAACTGATCCTGGAAAATAAATTTGAAGAAGCGCTGGAGGTAGCAAGACAGCAAGTAGAAAGCGGCGCCCAGATTATCGATGTCAATATGGATGAAGCCTTGCTCGATGGAAAAAAAGCAATGGTTGAATTCCTGAATTACATCAGCTCTGAACCGGATATCATCAGGGTACCGGTTATGATTGATTCTTCCAAATGGGAAGTCATCGAAGCCGGACTTCAATGCCTGCAAGGAAAGTCTGTCGTCAACTCCATTTCACTTAAAGAAGGAGAAAAGAGCTTTCTGGAACAAGCAAAAAAACTGAAACGCTACGGTGCAGCAGCAGTGGTAATGGCCTTTGATGAACAAGGGCAGGCAGATACCATTCAGCGTAAAGTGGACATCTGCGTGCGTGCTTACAAATTGCTGACTGAAAAACTTCAATTCAATCCTGCGGATATCTTTTTTGATCCCAACATCTTCGCAATTGCTACCGGAATGGAGGAGCACAACGAATATGCCATTCACTTCATTGAAGCATGCAGGAAAATAAAACACTACTGTCCGGGGGTAAAAATTTCCGGAGGGGTAAGCAACCTTTCCTTTTCCTTCCGGGGCAATGAGCCTGTGCGAAGGGCCATGCACTCTGCTTTTCTGTATCATGCCATACAGGCCGGCATGGATATGGGCATTGTGAATGCGGGACAAATAGATGTCTACGATGCCATTCCAAAAGAATTGCTCGTTTTGGTAGAAGACGTCTTGTTTAACCGTCATCCCAATGCAACAGAAGCCCTGATTCAATATGCAGAAAAGATAAAAGATAAGGGTGAAACGGAAGTACAGGCAAAAGAGGCTGAATGGCGCAATGCAGCTGTCGCGGATCGCCTGAAATATGCCCTCGTAAATGGAATCAACAGCTATATTCAGGAAGATGCAGAGGCCGCGCGTCAACACTTTGGTAGCCCTCTGCTGGTTATTGAAGGACCGCTCATGGACGGCATGAATGAGGTCGGGGATTTGTTTGGAGCAGGCAAGATGTTCTTACCACAGGTGGTAAAAAGTGCCCGGGTAATGAAGCAGGCTGTAGCCTACCTGACCCCATTTATGGAAACTGAAAAAACGGAACCCACAAAAACCAAGGGGCGGATTGTACTGGCTACTGTAAAAGGGGATGTACACGATATTGGAAAAAACATCGTCGGTGTTGTTCTTGCATGCAATAATTATGAAATCATCGACATGGGCGTCATGGTACCTTGCGATCGCATTCTGGAAAAAGCGCGGGAGGTGAATGCCGATGTCATTGGGCTCAGCGGCTTGATAACCCCCAGTCTGGATGAAATGGTCCACGTTGCATCTGAAATGCAACGGGTAGGGTTCAAAACCCCGCTGCTCATAGGAGGTGCCACAACTTCCAAACTTCATACGGCCCTCCGCATTGAACCACAATACGAACAAGCGGTAGTTCATGTGTTGGACGCCTCCAGGGCGGTGACCGTCGTAAGCAACCTTCTCAGTGATCATCCCGGACAAAAAGAAAACTATGTTTCGGAAGTCAGAGCAGAATATGACCGTGTCCGCATCCAAAGGGCCCAGCGCCAGCAATCCAGAAACCTGATACCGTTCGCCGAAGCCCGTGCCAATAAATACCAAATAAACTGGGACGACTACCAGCCACCCGTGCCGCGGATAAAAGGCATACAAACATTTGTTCGTATACCTTTGGAAATTTTGAAGGACTATATCGACTGGA
>CAZDQG010000061.1:0-7972 GCA_964507535.1 uncultured Saprospiraceae bacterium | reverse complement strand
ACTTGGCGCACTGTCGTACGCCATTCGACTGCGTCGAAATCGTTCGGTCACCTACAGGCTATGAATACAGAGCGACAATCAGAGCGAGAGCGAAGTTTGTCGCTTTTTTTAAAAAATTCTATCAAAGTCTCTTTGTTTCAATTTTGGTAAAATAAAATTAAAAAGTCTGCTATCGGCTAAGAATAAAGATCCAGACCAGAGTTGTTCTCTTTTTTATTGAATCATGTAACTTTTGATATTGTTGAAAGTCTATTAGAGAATGCATACTTGTAGCACCTGTCCCGAAATCGCCTTTCAAACTTGTGTATTTAACATAAAATGATTTAAAAGCTCTTTCCCTTTTCTTACTTTTGGCTAACTAAATTCCTAACAATCATCAGTCAATGAAAAATCTAATGCTCCTGGTCATCTCTTTGCTGACCTTCTCAGGCCTCATCGGCCAAGCTGGTACGAAGTTGCGTATTACCACTACCGTCGACGGGATCACCCGGGAATATTATCTTCATATTCCATCTTCCTATGATGGGAAGAAACCCGTACCCCTCGTTTTTATGTTGCATGGTACGAGCGGAGATGGAGAAAAGATGTATGAGATTTCCGGATGGGCAGAATTGGCAGAGAAAGAAAACCTGATTGCCGTATTTCCAAGCTCCATGCAATACAAGATTGTCGATGATGGCGAACAAAAAACTACGACAAAATGGAATACCCTTCCGGATGCCAGCTGGTATTTGCAGCCCGGACAAACAGGAACAGACGATATCAAGTTTTTGAGGAAAGTTGTTCGCGAAGTAGTTTCCAATTACAATATCGATCGAAAAAGAATATACCTCAATGGTTTTAGCAATGGTGGACAGATGGCTGCCAAATGTTCCATAGAAATGAGTGATTTGCTGGCTGCAGTGTGCATGAATGCAGGCTCTTTTTATCTCGATACCGTGTATGTGCCAAACAGAAAATTACCTCTGATATACCAGGTGGGCAATGCAGACTATGGGCCTGGCAACGTGGGTCCTGAGGTTCCTTTGATTTATTTTGATTCGCTGCTTTCAACGCCGAATCTTCCTTTCTTTGGAGGCAGACTGTACAGAACAGCTCATAACATAACCCGCAATTTCAGTTTAAAAACCGAACATTCCATCGTTGGAGATACCAATACTGCAATGATTGCAACCTACTTACCTCAGAATAGTCAGGATGCACATGAACTCAAATTCATTTTTGTAAAAGGACTTGACCACAGTTACCCAAATTGGGCAGCCACAGAGCATTGGAAGTGGATGAAACAATACACACTGGATAGTATTAGGTCAGGAGGCTACACACTTACCACAAATCAGGGATATGGTGAAGGACAATACGAAGAAGGAAAGACCATCCACATTTGGTCAAAGCAAATAGACGGAAAAGTATTTACACATTGGAGTGGAGATGTCCGTTATCTGGAATCCCCTGAAGAATACCATTCCATTGTAAACATGCCTGCAAAAAACATCACAGTCACTGCAAACTATGCGGACGTGCTTCCGGATATGGAATTTAAATTATATACCACTAAGGGCGCCCAGCGGCTTAAAAGGTTTTATGCTTATGTTCCACCTGATAAAAACAGCATCAAAGGAATCGTTTGGTTTTTTCATGGAACGAACGGCAATGCCCTGAGTATGATCAGCGATCCCGATACACGCCAGATGATCAATCTGCTCATGGTACACAACTACGGCGTAGTTGCTCTTACAAGTGAAGAAAGCGAATTTGATATTGACTTTAACAACGACGGGTATTACCGTTGGTCGTACGGAGTGGATTCCACACTTGTGGATATCGCTAACGTGCGCGCTATTCGCGACACACTGATCAACCGCAACCTGTTTGATCGCAGCACCCCACATGCAGCTATCGGATGGTCGGCCGGAGGTGCGTTTACAGAATTCATAGCAAACACCCTGGGATGGAAAGCCGCAATCAACCACACAAGTAGCGGAAGTGATACGCTGTCTAAAAGTGCTTTGGTACAAGTTCCCTATCTCGCCTCTATCAACGAAAACGACAACAACCCTGGAGTAGGGCAACAAGGAAATGCAGTAGCACGGGTCAATGTACAGAATTACCTCAACCGGGGAGCTTGTGCACGCCTGCATGAACAGTTGCAGGCTCCCTTATTCCCGGAACGCTTTGATCGTTCCAATCTGATTTCGGAAAGCCTGTCCAGGGATATCTTCAATGAAATAAAAAACAACAATGGCCTGGATAGCAATAATTACCTGACAGGATTGGCAAGTCAACTTACAGCAGTATTCCTCAGTAATCCTTCAAAGTTTCCCGTCCTCTTAGGTCTTAACCAGGAACAAAGGGATGCTGTTTTAAAACAGATCGAAGTCACCAATGCAGAACACAGTTTTAAGGCAGACATCAACAGTATGAGCCTGAAATTCATTGAGGAAGGCTGTGGCATCGGAACATATACCAACGATAAACAACATACAGCAGGCTTGAAAATATGGCCCAATCCTGCAACATCTGTGTTACACCTGGATGGCAATAACGAACGTTCGTGGCGCTTGCTGGATATGTACGGCAATGTCTTACGAACTGGTACCGCATCAGAAGTGCAGTTGCAGGAATTGCCCCAGGGCGTTTATTTTATCGCGATACCTGGCAGTATTGTCCGCTTCGTAAAATGATCTCCTTGAAAAAAAGGTTAGCACAACTGCAGAGCTTAGTCACTGTGTTTTCGTGAGAAATATAGAAGTCTAATATTTTTACCTAATCAAGCTCATAACTTGAAACATGAAGGGTATATAAGATTTGATTTCGGGATGATTATCAATTATTGATGCAATAGATATATTAAAAAAAGAAAAAAGCACCTGCCTTCATTTAAGTAAGGTTACATGTTTACTCTAATGCAAAACCCGATTTGGATGAACATCTCAAAAATTAAATTTGTGAATTAATTTTTGGGATTGTTCAATTTTTTTATTTGATCCGGAAAATATTTAGTCAATAAAGCATTCCATTCTGGTTGTGCCTTAAGGGGCTCAAGATCTTCGTCTTGTTCTAATAACCCGAATGGGACACGATTAATAATCGCATTTTCCAAATAGATAAATGCTTCTTCTTTTTTGTTTTCTGAAAAGAGCACATATGACATTCCCATCATTGGAGCCGGCCATTTGGGAAATAGCTGAATACCTTTAAGGAACACCTCTTTAGCTAGCTCATTCCGATGAGTTTTAAAGTATACCATACCAAGATGCCTATAAGGACCACCATATGTTGAATCAATATCCAAAGCCCTTAGCAGTACATGCTCTGCTTCTTTGTACCGACCCGTTTTATAATACAAACTTCCCAAGTTGTTCCACGGCGTTGGATTTGTCGAATCTAAACTCAAAACCTGCCTAAAAATTGGTTCCGCTTCGGAATACCGGCGCATGTTTAAATACAACATCCCAAGACTATTCCACGCAGGAGCCAAAGATGAATCAAGGGCTATTGTTTTTTTAATAATTGCCTCAGCTTCAGCAAAACGCTGGGATTTAATATAAAGCGCTCCAAGATTATTCCAAATGCTCGGGCTTAACGAATCCAGCATAATCGCTTTACGATATTCAGCTTCCGAGTCACTATACCTTCCAATATCGCTTAGGAGTCCTCCATAATCATTATGCCAGCAAGGATACATCGGACCCCCATTTGTCTTGTATTTCTCAAAAAGGTCCAAAGCTAATTTTTTATTACCCTGGACGCTGTTCCAAAACGCCCATCGATTAATAATATAAGGATGCATGGAATCTATACTTTGAGCATATTGAAGTGCAGTCTTTGCTGCCTCCAAATTTCTTTGAATGGTAAGTTGATACCCCAAGTCTACAAACGGTAAGACCCAACTTGGTGCCAGCTCCTGGGCTTTTTGAGCACATGCAAAAGCAGAGTCCGGCTTTCCCAAGTTTGCACTATACACAAGGGTCATTCGATGCCATGGAATAGGAGAGCTTGGTTCAAGTGTGACAGCTTTGTAGAAAAGCGTTAGCAACTCTTTCCCAAGTTTTTCATCATGATTATCACTTTTTTGCAATAAAATACCCTCAAACATCAACTTTCTCGCCTGCAAATAATGATACATGTAGTGCTGGGAACCAAGTAGCTCAGCAGCGCGACCCAGTTGTTGTGGTATGGGCTCAAGTTTTAATGTTTTTCCAATACATTCCAAATGTTGCACGTCAGCTTGTAGGAAGATATTGATAGCTTGTTGTGCATCGTCTTGCAGTGCAGCGGCGTAATTTCGGGTAATGGTAGAATGCAACCTGGTTAATGTAGACTCTTCCATCAATTTCATATAATAGTTTTCAGCACAATTACCGGATGGAGACAACAAACGACCTTCGTTTAAAGCCTTCCTAAATTGCTTATATGTATACCGGATGGAACTGTCTGCAACCCCCAAAACCTCATCTTCGATACCTTTGCTTTCGGCAGCATAAAACGCAGGCATCTTCTCAGATTTTCCATTACGCAAAGTTGCTAACGTACGTTCATTAACATGGGCCAAAACTTCTAAAGGATTCCCTATTACTTGAGGATTCTGATTTACAGGCGCCACTTCTGCAGCAACATGGTCTTCCAGGTACCTGTCGACTTCCTTTAAACTAACCTGCATATCATTATTCAGATCGGCAAGCCCGTAGAGACCATTGACGAAATGGTAGGAAAATGCACCGCGACCTCCTCCCCACTGTTCGCCTTCGATGCTGTATTCGTTGGGCTGGCAAGAGAGTATTTTCACCTCGTTCGCAAACTGGCGCGCCAGGTTCTGGCCCGTGAGCTGAGCGCCGTTAATTTCATTTCCTGACAACTTACCAGAATGGCAGGCATCCGTTATTAAAACTACTTTGGCTTTATTTTGAACGGAAAGTGTAGATACAATGTCTTGCAGATCCCTTACATTGACAGTTCCGCCAATCATATAAACGCGCGAAGGAGCATCCGACCCCAATAGATATCCTGGTGAGGAAATTCTTTTCGATTCCACATCACCATGCCCTGAGAAATAGATAATCACTCTATCATTCTCCTTACTTACTTCAATGAGCCAATCCAAGGCAATACCAATTTGAGCTCCCGTAGCGCTTCTGTTGGTCAATAGTTTGAGATGGTCTGCTGAAAGCCCTCCTCCCGCTTCTGACCTAAGGTAATTCGCAAAGGCTTCGGCGTCTTTATCTGCGAAGCGAAGGTCGGGAATTGCAGGATCCTGGTAATCGGAAATGCCTACGACAACCGCATATGATTGACCAACGTTAACTTGCCTGCCACTTGAAAGCGGGCTTGCTCCTTTCGATTGCGAATACAAACTTACGTTTGTTAGCAATGATAAAAAAAGAAGACATGATTTCATAGACAAATTATTTTATTTTGTCGGGAAAGTGTTTTTGCATCAAGGTCTTCCATTCCGGGGTGGAACGTAGCGGGGCGAGGTCTTCATCCTCTTGAAGCTGTTGAAAGTTAATGCCCTTTCCGATGGCCTGCTCTACGAAGCCTATGGCCTCAGCTGTGTTTCCTTCGTGAAAGGAAATGGCGGCCAGGCCAACACGGGCCAATTGAATATTTGGGTTCAATTCTATGGCCTTCAAAAATTGTTGGCGTGCATCTTCCATGTGATTGCCTCTTAAATAGACGGTACCAAAGCAACGACGGACGCCCGCATTCGTCGAATCGAGCGCAATGGCTTTTTTAAAAACCGGCACCGCATCATCGTAGCTCCCGGCACTGAAGTACAAAAACCCGAGGTTGAACCATGCAAGGGCATACATTGGGTCGAGCATTAGTGCTTTTTTATAAACGGGTTCAGCTTCGGCATATCGTTTGGTTTTCCAATATAAATGTCCGAGGTTGTTCCAGGCAAACTTATTCGTTGAATCCAGCCCAATAGCTTTTTTGTATGCCAGCTCTGTTTCAGCATAGCGCCCAGTGTTTTTGTATACACCCCCGAGGTTGATCCAGGGAGTTGCCACTGTCGAATCTAAAACAATGGATTGCTTTAATACCGACTCCGCTTCAGCGTAGCGCCCAGTTTTGTTGTATAAAGCGCCGAGGTTGAACCATGCAGGTGCCCAAGTCGAGTCTAAGGCAATGACTCTTTCATAAACCGACTCCGCTTCAGCGTAGCGCCCAGTTCTGTCGTACAAAAGCGCGAGGTTATTCCAGATGCTTATTTTGGTCGAATCAAGTCCAATGCCAGACTTTAATTCCGCTTCACTTTCCGCATACCTTCCCAATTCTGTCAGAACCATTCCTAAATCGTTAAACCAGCAAGGATAAAGAGCTCCCCCGCTTTTTCGATATTTTTCAAAAAGTGCTACTGCTTTTTCATGATTGTCTTTCCCACTCAAATTGCTGAGCCACGTTGCCAACCTGTTCGTGACATAAGGGTGCAGTGAATCAATAGCCTCGGCTTCTTGCAAAGCCTGTTTACCCAATTCAAACTTTCTTTGTATAATGAAGGAATAGCCTAAATCGACATATGGCAGTACCCATTTAGGGGAGAGATTTCTGGCCTGAAAAGCGCAGGCAAAGGCCGAATCGGGCTGCCGAAGGTCTTTTGCATATACAAGGCACATCCGATGCCATGGTAGCGCCGACTGGGATTCCCATTCAAGCGATTGCCGGAAAAAGGAAATGGCTTCGCGACCATGGCGTTCGTCAGGGTTGTTGTGCTTCATCTCCAAAATGCCCTGGAACAACAGCCGCCTGGCTTGAAGTGAGCGGTACATGTAGTGGCCCTCCCCAAGCAGTTCTGTCGCTCGCTGCAACTGCAGGGGAATAGCCTCAAGGCTTAGCGTCTTGCCAATGCACTCCAGTTGTTGCACGTCGGCTGTCAGCCAGATGTTAATGGCCTGCTGAGCATCGTCCTGAAGAGCGGCAGCGTAGTTACGAGTCATAACTCCTTTAAGGGGAGCCAGGTATTCAATTAATTTCAGTTGGTTGTAATAATCTTCGGCTGATTTTCCTGAAGGATGAAAAAACCTCTTTTCACTAACGGCCAATTTGAAATTATAATAAAGCTCCCGAATGTTTCTATCCACTTTGGACAAAACCTCCTCCTCAAGCCCCCGACTTTCGGTACCTGCAAAGACGGCAATTTGCCCGGATTTTAATTTTTGAAGATGTGCCAATGTTTTGACGTCCACCCTTGCCAAGATTTCTGTTTTATTTCCCAATAAAATTGGCACCTGACTTTGAGGCGCTGCTTCACTGGTCACATGATCTTCCAAATAGCGATCAATTTCTCCAAGGGTAACTTGTCCGTCCTTGTTGCGATCTGCTAATCCAAATAAACCTTCGACCAGGTGATAACTGAATACTCCTCGTCCATCACCCCATTGTTCTCCTTCCAGGGAGAATTCATTCGGTTGACAAGAGAGGATCTTCACTTCATTGGCATATTGTTTGGCCAGGTTTGCCGTGGTAAGCTGCGCGCCGCCAATTTGACTACCAGCGAGTTTTCCGGCATGACAGGCATCGGAAATCACCACTACTTTGGCCTGATTCGTAACTGAAAGCGTAGATACGACTTCTTGTAAAAATGATAAAGAGTACGTCCCACCACCCATATAAACTCGTGATGGAGCATCCCAGCAAAGTAAGAAACCAGGTTGTGTTAATTTCTTGCCTTCAACATCCCCATGACCGGAAAAATAGATAATTACCTGATCATCCTTTTTTGCCTTTTCGATCAGTGCATCAAGGGCTTCTGCTATCCGTCCTGCAGTAGCATTTTCATTGGTCAGCACCTTAAGATGATCACCATCCAGCGAACCTCCTGCAGGCGAGCGTAGGAAGTTGGCGAAGGCTTCAGCATCCTTATCGGCGTACTTTAAATCCGGAATGTCTTTGTCCTGGTAATCGGAAATACCGACGACGAGGGCATACGTTCTATTTAGTGCGGAAGTATTACCTGATGAAAGCGAAG
>CAZDQG010000060.1:0-8449 GCA_964507535.1 uncultured Saprospiraceae bacterium | reverse complement strand
GGAGTGGGATCTGCCCAGTTGCCGACACCGGGACATATGTTCACCACAGAAGGATCCAGTTCGATGAATGCCTTCGGTACATTCACCGCAAGCCACTCCTGGAATTTCTGCCCTTTCTTGTTTTCTTTTGCCGCCAGCTGAATCTTGGAATAATCCTCCCTTAAGTTGGCTTTGTGCGGAGGAATTTTAGCATTCAGACGTACAATCTTATAACTGCGCGTACCATCCGCATCCAGAGTGTAAAAAGCTTTGCTGATGTCGCCGGTATTTAATTTATCGATGGCGAAAAAAACATCCGGGTCGAGATCGCCGGTTTCAAAGGAACTCATGCCCGTCTTCGGATTGATCATCAAACCGCCGTTGTTATACGATTCCGCTTTTTTGTCAGAATATTCGCGAACGGCCAACTCAAATGGAATGCTGTCGTGGATGATTTTCGTGCGTATGGAATCCAAATACTGCTCTGCTGCCTTGTAATCCGCATCTTCAAACCGGGGTTTGATCAATATGTGCTTGCAAAGCACAGAATTACCGCGCCGCTCCTGCAGCTGAATAAGGTGAAAACCATATTCCGTTTCGACAATTCCGGAAAGCGAGTCTTTCTCCAGATTAAATGCTGCAGCTTCAAACTCAGGTACCAGCGATCCACGCTTCATCCAACCCAATGAGCCGCCGTTCTTGGCAGATCCGGGGTCATCGGAAATTACGGCGGCGATCTTCGAAATATCTTCGCCTGCGCGGATGCGCTGCGCTATTTTTTCGAGTCGCTCGCGTGCTATTTTTTTCTGCGCTTCGCTCAGCTTGGGCTTGTACACGATCTCCGACAACTCAACTTCCGCATTGAAAAACGGTACGCTGTCCTTTGGGATCTTCTCAAAAAATACGCGGGTCTCCTCCGGGGTAATGCTCACATCTCCAATAATTTTATTCTGCAGACGCTCCGTCAACAACTGGTTTTTGAGTTCGTCGCGAAAACGCTCCCGCGTCTCGGCAACAGACTGTCCGTAATACTCCTTAAATTTTTCAAAGTCGTTGTTGAAATAGGCCATGATCTGATCAATGCGCTGGTTTAACTGCTGCTCGATCTCTTCATCCTTGATTTCGATACTGTCTACCTTGGCTTTGTTGACCAGAAATTTCTGTATAAGCATGTTCTCAAGTATGGCACATTCCGATTCTTCTTTCAGGACACCCCCCTGCTTGGTCTTTATATAAGATACCTGCTCCTGCCAATCGCTGTATAAAATAAGCTCACTACCTACCTTGGCAATGACTTTATCGATCGTTTGAGCTGACAAACGTTCGTTTGTTACCAGGTTCAGCAGTATCAGGGATATGAGGAATATGCGCTGTATCATTTGTTGAAAATTTGAATGCGTTTGTTTTTAAGCTCGCGGTCGTACAAATCTGCTTTGTACTTCTCCAGAAGCTTGATCTTCCGCTGGTGCAAAATCGCCTGGCGGGCCTGGTCGCGAACGAAAGACAAAGGGGGATCTTCATCCGGACTGACGACTTCAAAAAACTTGATCTTAAAAGCATGATTGAAATCCGCAAAGTCGCGTTTCAGTCCGGCTTGTATGTTCTTCTCCGTCATGTACTTCGCAGGAATGTACGCCTGCACTTCTTCCCATTTGTACCAACGCTCGGGATTCAAAAAGCAGATTTCGGCATTGTTTTCACAATACCGGGTAAGCGCCTGAATAGTAGCAGGCGTAATGTTCCCAAACAATTGCTCCAGCTTATTGGCATCGTTCACAGGCTTAAGGGCCTTTACCATGACAAATCGAAAGATGGTACTCTCCAGCTTGTACTTGGATTTGTTGCTGTTGTAATATTGCACAAGCTCGCCGTCGCTGATGGAAGTGTCGAGCTTGGATGCAAGAATTTTATCCTCAAACTTCAACAAAAGCAATTCATTGCGGTATTCATCTACCATTTTTGTAATGTCGCCTGAACTACCCAATTCCTTGGTAGCTTCCTGGATAAGAATCTGATCCCGGAGCCAACGGTCGATATAATTGTTTACAAATTGTGCACTGTCATTGCCATGCATCTCGCCGGGAATAACTTCCATCAGGTCTTTTTGAAGCAATTTTTTATCTCCGTATTGCGCAATCAACAGGTCGGCATCAATACTTCCCGGAGGTACATCCCTTCTGCAGGCCGCCAGCAGACAACATGCAAGCATCACCATTCCTGTCTGAAAAAATGCAAATCCACCGCGATGCTTTGCAGCTGAAAATGGAGTATCTTTTTTGGAAGACAAAACACTTCCCCACCTCGCGTTCAAACGCAAAGTTTCATTACTGAAGGTTACCGGGGATGCGCATTTCCAAAAAGTCAACGTGCAGGTCTTAAGGTTTTAAAAGTTTATTAAAAACATCCTGATTGACATTGACCGGATATTTGTTGCGCAACTCATCCACCCACAACATCTCCAGATGATCCTGGTAGTCGGCAATCACATATCCGCGTGCTTCTTCAAGGCTCTTGTGCCCTGCAGGCAATAGTTCCGTAATCAAACGGAAATTATAACTCGTCAGGTCATGGTCGAGCTTCAGATCCGTGGATGCACCCTTCGCAAACGTCAGCCCTTTGTAAGCATCCGGTGTTTTCTTTTCTACGATCGCCTTTTGATAGGAAATGAATTTTTTAGCAGGATCGAATTTTGCAAATGTGGCGTCTATGCCGCTTTTCTTGCAGAACTTAAAAATGTTGTCTGCAAGCTTTTTATCGGTGGTATCAATGCTGATCGTAAGAATGACCGCTCGTTCATCCCAGCGGTATTTGTCTTTATTCTTATCATAAAATGCACGCAGTCCGGTCGTATCCTCAGAAGCACGGTCCCAAACTACATTTTTGGTGGCTTCAAACAGAAGGATGCCTTCCCGGTATTCGCGCATCAAAGCTTTAAAATCCGGGTATTTATCTTCCAGCTTTCCTTCTTCAAAATGCAGGCATTTCTGCGAACTGTATTCCTTTAGCATATTGCGCAAGGTGCTGAGGACTTCTTTGTTCTCTCCTCCCTGCAAACGCAGACGGGTGTTGTTCTTTACAAATTCCGCAAATTCTGCAAGACCAAATTCTTCTTTGCCCAGGGTGAACAGGGCTTCGTCTTTCAGATCTTCCGGCAACTTCCATTTATAGGTATAAAAATTGGTGTCCATCTTAGCTGCGAAGCTCTTGAGTACGGCTTCATTTTCTTTATACCCGGATTCCATTTTTATTTTTTCTATCAAAGAACTCTGGGCAATGCTGAAGCGCTCGTCGCGCTGTATGTCCACCTGGATTTTTCTCTTGGCTCTTTCGTAAGGCAGTTCGTCGTCTTTGTGCAGTCGCTTGATGATATGCCAGCCTATGGAAGATTCCACCGGCTTTGAAATGGCACCGTCCTTGTCCAGCTTGAATGCCGCTTCCTCAAAAGCAGGCTCAAATTGATTGATGCCTATGTATCCTATGGATCCTCCTTGTACGGCACTGGTTTTATCGTCGCTCAACACGCGGGCCAGCTCTTCGAAGTTCTGTCCTTCCACGAGTTTTTTATAAATGCTGTCGGCTTTGGCCTGGGCAATGATATCCGGATTGCCCCGTGAAGATTTTTTTATGAAAATATGCGCTGCCTCCATCCTGCGATACGCCGGGCGTTCCGCTTCCAGCTGCAACACATGGTATCCAAGTCGCGTGCGGATAGGCTTGGAATAAACTTCGCCGGGTTTTAAAGAATAGGCCGCGTTCTCCAGTTTGTAAAACCCTTCCGGAAACATCGAGCTGAACCATCCCAGTCTTCCGTTTTTCTGAGCGGAGTTCAGGTCATTGCTCATTTTGGCAGCATCGGACCACTTCATTCCGGTTCCCAGCATGCGGATCGCATTCGCAGCAAGATTGTAGGATTTCAGGGTGTCCTCACCCTGGGCATTTGGGCTCAGGCTAAATAAAATATGGTTGATCAGAAGATCTTTCTTTTGTCTTTCATACACTTCGCGTGCAAGTTTGTCGACCACTTCCTTGTCATTCAGATAACTTGTTGTCAGCTGTTGACGGTAGCCTTCCAACTCTTTGATAAGGGCAGGGATGGTGTCCACTTTCATGTCGCGGGCGGCCTGCACCTTTAATTTGAATTTGGTATACAGATTCAAATAGTCGGTCAGGGACTTCAAACTGTAGTCTGCGTCTTTGCCGTTGTTCTTATTGTAGATGTATTCAAATTCCGACAGGAGAATCGGTTTTCCTGCAACCGTAAAGAGCACAGGGTCATTTTGCTGAGCCAGGAGACTTCCGAAGACTAAAGTCAGGACGAGGAGTAAAGTTGATCGCATGATTTTTTGTTTAAAACGGTCAAAAATAAGAACTAGATACGTTCAATTCCTTCCACTTATTGGCTGGAAACACATAATTAACGTCTTGTTAAATGGCTTTTGAAGGGCTTTCCGTTGGAGCCTTCCGGAATTGATGAAAAACAAGCCGTCAATCCTGCAGAAATACGCGCTTTACCCTGCCTGAAATTCGGGATAGCACTTCATATGCGATGGTGCCGGAAGCCTGGGCAAGCTCTTCCACAGGTGCATTTTTGCCAAAGACTTCTACTTCCATGCCTTCCGCAACGTGTTCCAGCTCACTGAGGTCAACCATGCACATGTCCATGCAGACGACTCCGATCAGGGGAATGCGCTGGCGGTTGAGCCACACTTTATACGCCTGCAGGCCTGCAACACGGGGTAAGCCATCGGCATATCCGATACTCAGGATGCCAATCTTTCCCTCCTGTGAAAGCACTCCGGAACGGTTGTAGCTGATCCGGGCACCCGCTTCGGCAGGCTTTACCTGGCTGATGCGGGTTTTCAGGGTATGCACTTTTTCAAGCCGCGGTCCTAAAACGGAATCGATACCATACATCCCGATGCCAAGCCGGATCATATCGTATTGTAATTCCGGATGCCGCGCAATACCTCCACTGTTCAGCAAGTGCCGCAAGGGAGCATATCCCAACGCATCGGTAATCCGGGTGCTCATGCGTTCAAATCGCGAGGCCTGCTCACGGGTGAATGCGTCATAGTCCGCCTGATCGCTGGCAGACAAATGAGAAAAAATACTAACCACCGTTAGTTGCGGGTTGTGCTTCAGGAGCAGGATCAATTCATCGAGCTCGTGCTCCGTGAAGCCCAGCCGGTACATGCCTGTGTCCAGTTTGATGTGAATGGAAAACCGGCGCTGCGGTCCCAACTCCTGTATGAGTCTTTTGATCTGCGCAAGACAAAATATCTCCGGTTCCAACTGGTAATCCTCCAAGCTGCGGAAATCAGCCGTTGCAGTATTCATCACCATGATAGGGACACGAATTCCCTTCTGCCGCAGCAGAATGCCTTCGTCGAGATAAGCCACTGCCAAATAATCCACTTGCTTTTGCTCGAGCAATTGGGCTACTTCGTAATGCCCGCTCCCATAAGAAGCGGCCTTTACAATGGCCATTACGCGGGTAGCCGGTTTCAACAGGGACTTGTACACTGCTACATTGTGCACAAGGGCTTTTAAATCGATTTCGAGAATCGTATCGTGCTTGGATAAGCTCAGTAGATGGAACAAACGCTCCAGACGAAAGCGTCGTGCTGCTTTTATCAGAATGAGCTCATTGTGAAACCGCAGTGCATCCAACTGCTCGATCAATATTTCCGGTGTTTCAAAATGTTGAAACCGGATGCTGGAACTCAAATGATCCTTCAAACCTGCAATATGCTGGCCAACGCCAATCACGCGCTGGATGCGGTATTTATTCAAGAGGTAATCTACCGTAGGCCAAAGACTCTCCGGCGATTTCTGTTCTGCAAAATCACTCAATATCAACGTCCGTGGGAGCTGCTGGTTTTGCTGGTCGGCAAACTGCAAGGCCAGCTGAAGGGATTTAAAATCCAGACTGTAACTGTCGTTGATGAGGATGCATCCGTTGAGACCTTCCTTTTGTTCAAGGCGCATCGACAAACTATACAGCAGTTGAAGTCCTTGCTGGATTTCCTGTTGCGTCAATCCCAACTCGAGACACATCACAATGCAATGCATGACGTTTTCAAGGGAAGCCTCATCTTCAAAATGGATCTGAAATTGATAGTCGGTTCCTTTGTGTGCAATGGTCAGACGCAGACCACTGGTTTGCTTCCGGAGTTCGCGGATCACATAATCGGCGTCCATCTTCTGCGACCAGCATACATTTCCTGTTTTACCCGCGCGCTGGTAATGTATGCTCTGATAATCCTTGCAATAGACGAACGTTTGTACGTTTGCAAACAACTTCAGCTTTTCACGGGTCTTCTCATCCATACCGGAAAATCCGGCCTGATGGGCGTCACCGATATTGGTCATGAGGCCGATATTGGGTTGGATCATGTTGAGTAAAGCATCCATCTCACCGGTCTTGCTGATGCCTGCCTCAAATAGTGCAAGCTGGTGCGAAGCATCCAGCTCCAGTACAGATAAAGCGACACCAAGCTGGGAGTTATAGGATTTCGGATTTTTGCAGATTTTAAATTTTTCCTGCAGCAAAAGGGACAGCCATTCCTTGACGATCGTCTTGCCATTGCTTCCCGTGATGCCGATGACGGGGATATGAAAGCGGCTCCGGTGGGCAGCAGCAAGCGTTTGCAATGCCTCCAGCACATTTGATACGCGAAGGAGACACACCGTGGGGAATGTTCCGGTAAAGGAATCCTGGACAACGAACACCCGGACACCTTGCTCAATAAGCTGGGGAATGAAATCGTGTCCATCCGTCCGGCTGCCTTTAAGTGCGAAAAACAAAGTCTCTGCAGGATTCAGGATGTGGCGGCTGTCCGTTTCTGCAACGTGCAACTCCACATCATCAAACGAACGTTCGTACGTATTGCAATGAAAAAGCGCGGCGATGTCCTTTACGTAAAATTTCATTGGAATGCGTCACTTATGGAAAGGCTCATGCTTCGCTGGTTTTGGGTAACAGGTCAAATCCGATATCCCTGCGATAGTATTTTCCTTCAAATGCGATATGATGTGCAAGATCAAGGGATTGACCTGCAGCATGGGCAATGTCGGTACCAAAGGAAGTTAAGGCAAGAACCCTGCCTCCATCCGTAACCAGTTGATAGTTGTCCATTTTGGTTCCTGCATGAAATACTACCGTATCGCCGGTCTTGTCCTCCGGGATATGGATCCATTTTCCTTTTTGATACTCTCCGGGATACCCTCCGCTTACAAGCATGACGGTCACGGCAGTGCGCGGATCCGATTGGATTTTTTGCCCGCCAAGTGTGCCGTCCTCCATCGCTTCAAAAAGCCGGATCAGATCGGTTTGCAGTCGAGGCAAAACAACCTCTGTCTCGGGGTCTCCCATCCTGCAATTGTATTCGATGACGTAGGGTTCATCGTGCACTACCATGAGCCCAAAGAAAAGGAATCCTTTGTACGGAATGCCTTCCTTTTGCAAGCCCTCCAGGGTAGGCCGGATAATGCGTTCTGTAACCCGTTCCATCAGGAGTTCATCAGCAAATGGTACAGGGGATACTGCTCCCATGCCACCTGTATTTGGACCGGTGTCGCCTTCGCCTATTCTTTTGTAGTCTTTTGCTTCCGGCAACAAAACATATTCCTTTCCATCGGTAAGGATGAACACCGAAAATTCTATGCCGTCGAGATATTCTTCGATCACCACCGTCTCGGATGCAGAACCAAATTTTCCGGATAACAATTGCAACAACTCCGCCTCTGCCGAAGGATGATCCGGACAGATCAACACTCCTTTGCCAGCCGCAAGACCGGAGGCTTTTAAGACGATTGGCGGTTTCAGCTCCCCAATAAATTCCAGTGCCTGCTCGATACCGGATCTGTCAAATGTGCGATACGCTGCGGTGGGTATTCCGTGACGATGCATAAAATCCTTGGCAAAGGCCTTGCTGCTTTCCAGCTGCGCCCCCTTTTGTACCGGACCTACAAGAATCGGCTTTGTATTCCATGATGCCCCTTCCAGAGCGTCCATGAGACCTTCCGCCAGGGGTGCTTCCGGCCCGCAAACCAGTATATCGATGTCGTAGTTGAGGATCGCCTGGCGCACTTCTTCCGCATCATTTGGTCTTCCCGGCAAATTCATGGCAATCTGGGCCGTACCCGGATTTCCGGGCATAACAAAAAGCTGAGCCAGGGATTCGCTCTGTGCAATCTTCCAGGCCATCGCATGTTCACGACCTCCCGAACCCAATATTAAAACATTCTTCTTCATGTACTATCTAAGCCCACAAAGTTACTGCTTTCATGGTGGTTTATAGCCGCTGATGATTCCGATATGGCGATGACAGGATATTCCGCATTATTGAATATTACACCAAGGTATATACACGATCATGGCAGAATTAACCTGCCATATAACCACCTAATCACTATGGCCCTCACATCCACTCCCTAGCCCCCTCCCCTGAGCGCAGGAGCGCTCGGT
>CAZDQG010000059.1:0-9266 GCA_964507535.1 uncultured Saprospiraceae bacterium | reverse complement strand
AGCTGGAATTGCATGAAGGATTCAATGTGAAGCAGGTAGATGTGTCCAAATTGAATCTGACGCCAGGAGCGTATATTTTTGAATTGATAACGATGGATAAACAGAAAGCGTTGACCCTATTTCATGCCAGATAGGCAATATTGAGAATCGATATATCTTATAAATAATGCATGTGTGTGAACAGATAACAACTGTTCACACACATGCAGGTGGTGGACGAAAGTCAATAAAAATACATAGCGTTGTACTTTCGTATAGCTCATATTATTAAGAACTTATATTAGATAAAATAAATTATTTTTTACATTTTAAATAAATCCAAAAAAAATTTGGATTTATTGTTCCTATTTATTGTCTTTGCAATGTTTATAGCCAAAGGAATGCTCAAATTGGATGCCTAAGAATTGATTGCGGGTGAATACATAAAATTTCCTATTCATTAATTCTCCTCGATATTCTAAGCTTCGCAAATCCTTTTCGAAATTTTCATACTCTTAGGTTGAAGATATTCGACATCCATAGCAAGACCTCCATTCACTCCTAACTCCACTTTCATTGCTCCTACATGCACGGAATACCTGTTCATGTTTTGAGTGATGTAACATTTGTATTTAAAACCTATGCTTTAGTTATTCAATTTATTCATCAAAAACCCCAATTATGAAAAGCTACATTTCCAAAATTAGGATTTTATATTTCATAGTTCTTATTGTTTTTAATTATGAAGAAGTCAAAGCTACCACCTTTAGTTCTAATGATTGGGACGTAAGCTACAACACCTGTGAAGGAACATTGGTTGCCAATGTTTTGTACTATGACAAGGATGGGATAAATGATTGGATGGATTACCTTGAAATATATTTCAAGAAGAGTGATGGAAGTTACCAGCAGATATTTTTATGGATTAATGAGGATAATTATAATTGTACGGGATGTTGCTGTTCTGATGTAACAGACGGGACTCCTTTTTCGTATGGCTTCACTTTTGGATCAGTCCAAACTACTTGGAATTATTTTTACGTCAATGGCAATACAGATCTTGTAAAAATGACGGTATCATTCAAAGGGTTGCCTGCCGATTTATTAGGAACTAACGTTGTTGTACGGATCAATGGGACCTGGCACGGAGGAGGATCTGATTCCGATGTCGAAATCAGCAACTGGGAAAAGTCCGCAGCGACTACATCCATCAATGCGCCAACAGGATTAATGGCATCATTTGACGATTATTGTGACAAAGTTCGTGTGTCCTGGACCAATCCGGCGAATAACCCCTGTTCTACTGGTAATTGGGAAGTTCGCGTTTACAGGGATAATACATATTTAGGTACTGGTGGAAAGACAGGATTTTACGATGACCTAACGGCAGTTAAGGGAACGACATATAGCTATAAGGTACGTGCTTTATTTCAGCCAAATGCATACATCGATAATTATTCTGCGTATACCGATCCACCCATGGATGGAAGGCGATTGGGGCCATTGGATCCACCCACAAATGTCACAGCATCCACAGACCGGTGCGATGGAAAAATTTTAGTTCAATGGCAGTGGCCAGGGTCGAATCCATCGAATTTTTTAATCGAACGAAGTACCTCGGCAGCCTCGGGATTTACTCAACTTTCTAACACCCTCGCCGGAGGAGCGCGGTCGTATCTGGATTCAAGTTCGGTTTCGCCGAATCAAAGTTATTACTACAGATTGAAAGCGAAAAATATTTGCGGGGACTGGTCCAACACGTATTCAGGGACAATTAGCCCTCCCGGTAATGCTGCAGGCATACCTGCGGAACCTACATCTGTCACAGCCACTGCAGACACGAATAAAATTAAGGTAAACTGGACAGACAATTCTGTAAATGAAAATGGATTTATATTGGAGCGTACATTTATGGGAGGAGGAGCCGCTCTCATTATCGAAGTACCTGCAAATACTACGAGCTACACCGATCTGGATGTGAATTTATGTGTGACGTATACCTATAAGGTAAAAGCAAAATCTGCTTGTTATGCTTCCGGTAATGGTACAAATAAAGCTTCTGCCATGTTAACCCCCATGCTGCAAGGCACCTTTGATGCAAATGCATTGCAAGCTTCTAAAGGTTATTATCCGGATAAAGTTCAATTAGAATGGACAAGTCACAATGATAATGTGATCAACAAATATAAGATCTACAGAAAAATTCTGGGAAGCGTGGATTCCTTTGCACTGATTGCGTCTGAAAACAGCGGGTCAAATATTTTTATCGATTTGTATTCAGAGGCGGGCGTTCTTTATGAATATAAAATTCAGGGAGAGGGACTTTGCGAAAACAGCACTGTGTATTCAAATACTTCGGAGTCTATCGGGTTCAGGACCAAAACCGGAACCGTTACAGGGCAGGTAACGTATTCAGGAGGAATAGCAGTCAAAGATGTGAGAATTACTGCAGAAAATACATCCGGAAGCAATGGCAAGAGTTTGCTTTTTGCAGGAGGAAATCTTGTCATTCCTCATGCTGCTTCATTAAACATGGATTCCAATTTAATTATGGAAACCTGGATAAGGCCTACTGCGTATACAGCGGATTTTACAGTGTTCGAAAAAAGCAATTCGTATAGCCTAAAGTTTATTAAGAGCAATAATAAATTCCGATTCACGGTTTTTGAAGCCGCAGCCACAAGTACAAATATAGAAATATCAAATACGAATCTACCTGTAAATAACTGGAGTCATATTCTGGCGCAGGTGTATCATGACAGTTTGCAATTGTATGTTAATGGAAATCGCATTGCATCCCAGAAGGTTCCTGCGAGCTTCGGATCTGATGTGGATATAAATAATACTTCAAATAACTTGACGATTGGGAACGCATTTCAGGGCAATTTGGATGAAATGCGAATTTGGAATATGTCAAAAACACCACAACGCATCTTGCAAGATTATTCACGGCTGATGACAGGCGCTGAGCCGGGTATGGCGGTGTATCTGCGAGCGAATGAAGGTGTAGGATCGTATGCCTATGATGGATCTAAAAGTGGTAACCTGTTTAATAAAAACCATGCGTCTTTTGCAGGAAGCGTTTCATGGTCCAACATTGTACCATCCGTTTCTCAATTGAGTGCAACGGGTTATACGGATTTGTCCGGAAATTATATTATTGTCGTACCATATGGTGGAGCGGGTGAAGTTTTCAAACTTACACCTAGTTATTTAACACATCAATTCAATCCATCTACGACTGCATTGTTTATTGGAGATGGTGCTTCGGTTCACAACAACATCAACTTTACGGATAAATCATCTTTCCAGGTTCAGGGGACTTTGAATTACCTGAATACCACATGCGGTGTAGGTGATGCATTTATTAAAATCGACGGAGAATTATTGATTGTCAATGGTACTGCCGCTAAAACAGATCCAACAGGTGCGTTTGATATTCAGGTTCCGATAGGTGAACATTTTATTCAGATGGATCAACCGGGTCACGTATATTCTGTTGGAAGATTTCCTGCATCCGGTACATTTGATTTTCAGAATGACCTTGCAGGTATCCAATTTGTTGATTCAACGCGTATCAAAATTGTTGGAAGGGTCGTTGGAGGATTACGGGAAGCAAATAAGATTCCAGGACTTGGAAAATCCAGCAACAACATTGGGGTAGCAAGAATCATATTAAAATCTCAGCAGGGCAATGGATGCTCAACGGATACCATTCTTACAGATCCACTTACAGGCGAATATTCAATTTGGGTCCCACCATTAAAGTATGTACCGTCCGTGAGTGTTCTCAATAATCCAACGATCAATTTTGGAGTATTGAATTTACTGGACTTATCCGGAACGCCGGTGCTTATGACCCGGTATGATACTACGTTTAACACCCAGGGGGGAATCGTTTCTATTGATTCCATCCAGTTTCATAAACAACTGGATTATATATACCGGGTAGATCCTCAGATTTCGGTGTTTGATAAAGATGGCGTAAGTCCATTTATCGGGGATACCTTGTATACGCATTATAATCCGGTTACGAATGTGACAACTACACAAAATTTACGAACGGATCCCTTCAGGTGGCCTGTTTTTCATCAGGGTGATCCCAATTTCTTGTACCGATGTCTGATAAAAGTGTATGAGTCGTATACGAACTTTGATGCATTACCAAATAAGGTCGACAGTGTTCCGACTACAGATGGAACTTTAAAATTTAATAACGAGCTTTCGGATTATCCCATAGTCGAATTGGGATTGTCAGAAGTAAATACACTGGATACTTTAAAAACCTTGATTTATTCCTTCAAACCAGGTTTCCCTAATTTTGTAGAAAACCTTTCCATACCTGAATATAGTTATACCCGGAAATTAGAGATTAATCTCATCACAAGTGGAGGAAAGGCGATCCCATGGTTACCCGTCCCAGTAGGACTTATTCCTACAGGAGGCGATGCAGTGTATCATGCGTATTTGTTGGGCAGCCAGTCTAAGGGTGCGCAATTCGTAACTTTTGGTCCTCAGGTTCCGGAATATATTTTGAGGGATCCTCCGGGTAGTGCAAGTACAGCTACGAGGGAAGTAGGATCAACCAAAACGGAAAGCACTTCATGGAAATGGAACTTAGGAGCAGCGGTACACACTAAGGATGCAATTTTGGTCGGTTCAAAATTTACTGCAGGTTTTGGAGTCTTGATTGAAACCGATATCGAATCAAATATATCTGCAGGATTTAAAGCAGAAGTTGGTGGTGGAAATAATGGCAGCCAGTCAATTACTACTACGAATACACGTGAGTGGTCTACGTATGGCGGTACCGTAATTGCTCCAGGTGCTAATAGCGATCTGTACATTGGAAAATCAAAAAATTTACAATTTGGAGTGGCCGAAGAATTATCGATCATACCAGACGGGTTGTGTTCAAACGTACAATGTATTGGAGGAAGTGGAGCGCAACCAGGTGGTGCATTCTCATTTGCAAAAAAATATGGACTTTCAGTTGTACCGGGAGGTTATCAGACAGAATTTATATTCAATGAATACGATGTCAAGAACCTGATCATTCCGAATCTAGTGAATTTAAGAAACCTGATGTTGCAAAGCAATCCGAAATTTACAAGTCATCTTCCGATAGGTGACCCGAATTACGGATTGAATAATGACGATACGGCATTCGGTGCAATGGCTTCTACTACAACTCCGTACACCGGGGATTATGCAGATTTGGATGGGCCCAGTTACAAGTATAATGCAACGACACTCATGGATAGCCTTAGTGGTGACTCTGTCCGTCTGTTGAACAACCAAATTCGCCTTTGGAAAGAGGCTGTTAAATTAAATGAATGGGAGAAAGTAAACATTAGCAGTACGGCAGCAATCGATAGCTTAAAGCAAGTGGAATTGGATAAGTTGGATGAAGAGTACAGTGAAGTGAAGGCCGCTTATATTTCTTTGATTGTTGCAAATGGATTAGGAGGACTTGTGATTGCATATGGCTTAATTGCTACTCCTGTGCCAGGAACAGCATTTGCTGGATATATCACTTTTGCAGTTACGACGGGAACTGGAATTGCCCTTGCGGAATTATTTGAAGAGTACGAAACCTACCTTGCAAAAAAACAACGCATTGAAGATAAATTTGCTAGCCTTGGATCTCCTACAAACTATACGCTGACAGGAGGAACGAAAATCAAATCTTCCATGAGTCATCAGTCAGCAAGTTCCTATACGCAATCTGTGGAATACGCAACAACTGCCAACTTCCTGGTTGAAGTTTCCGGAAAAGTCAGCAACAATGGTGTCAAATTTGAAAAAGGTGTCGAAATGAAATTCACGAGTGGTCGCGACTGGGGCAAAGACGAAGATTCAACAGAAACCGTAAGCTATGAACTAAATGATCCTGACATTGGAGATTTATATTCTGTTGACGTATATCCATCCATTTTAGGATGGGGACCTGTTTTCAAAAATAAAGCAGGTGGTCAGACTTCTTGTCCCCACGAACCAGAAACGGTTACGAGTTATTACAAACCAGGTACGGTCATCAGCGAGCGCACCTTGCAAATCGACAAACCTACCATCAGTGCAAGTCCAACCATACAAACCAATATTCCTGTGGATGAAGCGGCAGTATTTAATCTGACCTTAGGAAATGAGTCCGAAAATGGATTTATCATGGGTTATACCGTAGATGTTGTCGGAGCTACAAATCCATTTGGTGCAATTGTTCAGATAGACGGATTTCCATACCAAAACGTAGTCATCCCTGCAGGAACTTCCATCAACAAAGTGCTGACGATTCAAAAAGGGCCCGGTGCTGTTTATAATTATGACAACATACTTGTAACCATCCATTCGCAATGTCAATACACTGCGGGAGCAGGATTTAATACAGATATTGTGGATTCGGTATATTTATCAGCGCATTTTCTTCCTACATGCTCCAAGACCAGCCTTGCATCACCGGAAGATAATTGGGTGCTCAATAATTCGTTCCACGATACTTTGCCTGTGGCCATTGTGGATTACAATATCAATTTCTTCGATCTTGAAAATTTGCGACTTGATTACAAACCATCCAGTTCGCCGAACTGGATAGGGATACAAACATTTTATAAGGATACGACAGGTTTGGGAGATCCAAATGCAAAGCCCATACCACAGAATACACCATTTGCATTATATGACTGGGATGTAGCGCAATTACCGGATGGCGATTACGATCTCCGGGTTGTTTCGAATTGTGCACTTGCGGAGAAAGCCTCACCGACGCATTCGGGAGTAATAGACCGCATCAATCCGCATGCATTTGGATCGCCTTCACCAGCAGACGGAATTCTGTCGCCAAATGACGAGATCTCGATTAAGTTTAATGAACCCATTGATCTGGGTTCTATCAACCCGGCATTCAATTTTGATGTGCGAGGAGTAATCAATGGAACGGATGTGGATCATTCGACTTCTCTGTATTTCGATGGCATCGATGATTGTCTGACGATCAATGGAGGCATACCCCTGGATAATCGGGATTTCACGATAGAGATGTCAGTGAAAAGAAATGGTACCGGTCAGCAAGTCTTGTTTTCACAAGGGGTGGATGTGAATGAACGCATCTCACTGGCTTTTGATGCCAACAACAAACTGGTATTTACGATCAATAATTCCACGGTGACTTCCAATACGGCTATTGCAGACAACAACTGGCATTACATTGCACTGAGTTACAATTACAAGACGGAGACGGCGCAAATGTATCTTGCGGATGCCCAAACTACGGCAACCATCATCAACACAGGTGCTACCAGTATACTTGCAAAATACATTGGTTCGAGCACCATGGTGATTGGAAAGAATAGCGTAAGCACCCAACCCCTCTATCCATTTATTGGTAATATACATGAACTGCGTGTGTGGAATAAAGCCAGGTCCCTTTCTGAATTTTCACAATACAAATCCAAGTTGCTGACGGGAACGGAAAGCGGACTGTTATACAATTGGAGGATGGACGAAGCACAAGGTATCCTTGCGATCGAACATTTGAAGAGACGGGATGCACTCATCAACGGTCCCATCTGGCAAATAAGTCCGAATGGATATGCCGCCAATTTTTCGCCTGTGAATGCGTATGTAAAAGTGAATACATCAAATGTGGCGATCACAGAGGAGATGGATTTTACATTGGAGTTTTGGTTTAAGTCAACCAACTCATCGCAAACCTTGAGTTTGTTTTCAAATGGCACAGGGACAGGATTGCAATCGGATTCATTGTTTTCATGGAATATCGAGAAGGATCCATCGGGCATCATTCATGTGAAGCACAATGGTGTGGATTTTACGGCAACTACGAAGAATTACTTTGACAACGGCTGGCATCACTTTGCACTGGTATTGCAGCGGAATGGAAATTTGTCAAGTTATATCGATGGCGAATTTGAAAGTTCACTTGTTGCAACAAATTTCAGGGAGCTGAGTGGCGCATGTTTTTACCTGGCAGCTTACGGTCGTACGATAGCACAACAGGAAACAGTAAGCAATTATTTCAAAGGGCAATTGGACGAATTCCGATTTTGGAATCTGTCAAGGACATTGGAACAAATCAAAAGGGACAAACAAAACCGGATGATGGGCGATGAGTTGGGACTTGAAGTATACCTTCCTTTTGAATCCTATTTCAAAGACCCAAGTGGTGTACAAATACTGACACAGACCTTTTTAGATCAGGCATTGGTAAAACATACGGTGACTGCAAATGCAGCCACACTTGTGAATACCACTCCAACTATCAAAATTCAGCGTCCTGTGCAGCGCATTGCATTTGATTATTCCGTCAACAACGATCAAATTATTATTACACCAACAACGGCTCCTGAGCTCATCGAAAATGTGACTCTTGATATTACAGTGGAAGGCATCAAAGATTTGCATGGCAATGTTATGGAATCACCGGTAACGTGGATTGCATACATCGACAAGAATCAGGTTGTCTGGCAGGATCAGCTGTTGAAGTTTGAAATCAACAAGGGAGATAATCTTGGATTTTCTTCTGCCATCTTCAACAAGGGAGGTCTTGCAAAGAAGTTCGACATCGTGGATATCCCGTCATGGCTTACGGTAAGTCCAACGACGGGAGTCATAGCACCGAACAGTGTCATCCCCGTCACATTCAAAGTGGATCCAAACATCAATTTGGGACAATACAATATCAACCTTGGATTATTGACGGACTTTAACTACAAAGAAAAATTAGCACTGGAGCTGAAGGTGAATGCGAAGGAACCAGACTGGACTGTAGATCCCACAGCATTTGAACACAACATGACCATTATCGGACAAGTAAAGATCAATGGAGTTTTTTCTACGGATATTAAAGACAAGCTCATGGTTGTGGTAGGACAGCAGATCCGCGGTGTTGCCAATGTGGAGTATGTTCCACAGATAGACGGTTACCGGGTATTTTTGAATGTATACAGCAATACGGCATCGGGTGAAGCCTTGAGTTTCCGGGTGTGGGATGCCAGTGCCGGAAAAATATATACAGACGTTACAGTAGTTCCTGCGGCACTGACGTTTGATGCGTCGGCATTGGTAGGGACACTCATCGACCCGAAAATATTTCAGACGAATGCAAATGTATCTTATGAGTTGCCAATCAAAAAGGGATGGAATTGGTTGACCTTCTTTTTGAACAATCCGGTGCCAACGGACCTCAATACGATTTTGGCATCTGTATCGCAAACAGGAGCGCAGATCAAGAACCGGGATGCATATGCAAACTTCAGTTTAGGAGTATGGTC
>CAZDQG010000058.1:0-9915 GCA_964507535.1 uncultured Saprospiraceae bacterium | reverse complement strand
GCAATGCTGCGAAGTGGATTACAAACCACGGTCCAGTTAAAGTGTGTACGTTTTCTCATTTTTTGAGACAAATGATTAGCTAGTAAAATCGTTTCGACAATAAGGCGGTCCGATTACATTTCCAGGTAGGTATAGCTAACTCATTGAGTGCTAAAGAGATGGAGACAGATGGGATAAAAAAATTTATATATCTCCGTTGCAAATATATAAACTGTTACATGATAACCAAAAAAATATTAAAAAAAAATACATATGAAAAATGAAAATTTAAGGAATGTGCTAATGGACAGGGGCTTATAAGATCCCGCTACGACCTGATTTCCAATCTACAAGACTTTGGAAAAGCAGGCCCAGCAGCTGAAAACGCACCGCTCTTCGTTTCCTTGGAACAGGAAAACAGAGCACTCCCGGAAAATAAAAAAGCCCGCCGGATGGCGGGCTTTTATTGTGTACCTATGCTGTACTCTTAGCTATTCACTAACAATCATTCGTTCTGTTGAAATTCCAAAATCACTTGACAACACAATAAACAATAATCCTTTGACCTTGCATTCCTGAGAGGATATCGTCCACTGGTTATCGCCTTTTTGACTCCATTGTTCCCGGGCAAATACTTCCTTTCCCGTTGGATCGTATATTTTCATAGAGACCATAGATGCTTCCGGCATCCTGAAATGGAGCACTGAACTCACTGAAAATGGATTAGGCACCAAACCTTGCACGGTCATTCTCCGGTCACCATTATGATCTCCCTGATGTTGTTGCAGGACTATTTGCAGGGCCTCTTCTTTACTATATGCTTCACTGCGGAAACCGTTTATCATTTCCATACCTGTGAAGGATCCAGACAGAGAAGTCCCCTGGAATTGCAATGTCAACAGTCGTTCGCCCTGCATAATCATCTTCTTTTTTTCGGGCACCCAACTCAACTTGAACATGCCATCTCTCCAAACATACTGCTCCTTATCCAGGCTTATTGCTCCGTCAACAACAGCGTTCAGCTTGTAATCGGAAGCAGGTACCTGGATTCCGAATTGCAACCCATCAAGAACCAGGTCGGATCCCGCAAACAACTCCACTTCGATCACATTGTCCTTTGAGGTGACAAGATTATAGTACACGGTCCACTTCATGGCAGCCCGGTTCAAAGCTCCATGATTGGCATTTACATCTGCACTCAGATCCACATCGCCTGTCTTTATTCCCATAAAGTTTAGCTGATCAAGAACATCTGTAAGTTCATTGCTTTCGATCCGTGTCTGGGGATTCCATGGTTGAGCTGGATTTGCAAACACCTGATCGGCTTTAATGAACTTCCAGGTCTGGGTTTGGTTTGGCCATTCCGTAATGATTCCCAGTATGGCCCTTCTGAGATCGGATATATCCTTCGCTGTGATGCTGTTTGAATTATTGACATCTGCTGCCAATAATTTGTAAGGTGAATTGAGTGGCTTAAGTCCCAGAATATGTCTTTGTATAAGTACAATATCCATCGTGCTCACTCCATTGGTTATGTCATCGTTTTTGCTCGTGTGTATGTAAAAGTCTTGGTGCTGGATATCCAGGAAGGTATATTTTCCATTTTGATCGGTATTCTGTTGGTCGAGATTCTGATCAGTCAGATCAGAAATCTGCACTTGTGCACCCGGAATGGCATCTGTGTTTTCGCGACGTACCGTTCCGGATAAGTTAAATCCAGGCGGCGTTGTGCCGGGGCATACATGATTGTTGTCCTGAATCCGGATACTGGTTTCGCAATAATCCTGATTTCCGTATTCATCCGTCACATAGACGCGGACAATTTTCGTAACCACACTCTGCTTTTGCATGCTATCGCAGGTATAGGTAACCGATTGATAATTTGTATCGGGACTGAATGAAAAGCGGAGTCTTTCAGGTCTTGTGCAATTATCAAAACTTGCAAGGTTTAAGTCCTTTGCCCAAACTGTCACACTACCATTTGTTTGCATGACTACAGTTACGATGCCATTTATACAATAAGGTGTAGGTTTTTTACAGTCTCTTATGGTAAACACCTGATCGCAGGTAGAACTGTTTCCGCATTGATCTGAAAGTATCCATCTCAGCCGATGTGTTCCTAGTGGCAAAATACCATTCGCAACATTTCCCTGATGCGGACTGTCAAAAGTTCCATCATTGTTTTCATCGATCCGGTAGGACCAAATGAGATCCTGTTCTTCGGTACAATCATCGTGCCCTCTGCCTGTGAGCCCATAGGCTCCAAGACATCGTTTCGTGTTGCCATCATAGAAGGCATAGGTGTCACAGAAGTCTACTGCATTGCAGGTTTCAAGTACAGGTGGTTCTGAACTTTTGACCACAATGATCTGCGTGGTATCCCAAATTCCGGCACCGGTATTGCGATCGTACTGACACCAGTCAATGACAACCCACTTTCTTAAAATTTTATAACATGTACTGTCAAGCACCGTCAATTTTAAATCATCGTAATTTGCCGCTACTTGTGCACAAGTTGTATTTGAATATTGCGGATACCCGGTATGATCGGGATGCGTTACCACATTGTTACAAGAATGGATTTCCACACTTCCGGGCCATATGATATCGGCACGTGTAAAAGGCTTTGTGTTGATTAGCGTGATGGTCTGATAGCCCACTGTAACCAAACCTTGTTTATCGGTCGCTTCAAAAATACGCTTGACTGTTCCTGCGTTACATTGTATATTTTTCTCCAGTCGTTCGGTGATCTTCACCTCGCAGTTATCGTACGCCCAACCATCCAGACCTGCCACATAATTTTTATTCGCATAATAGGAATCTGCAATCAGGATCGGCTTTCTGTCTGCTTCATGTGTTTGCAGACGACCAAAGACATTCATATTGTCAAAGTCAATCGGAAAATCACAATGTATGGTGATGTCTGTAGGAGGAATGATTACAGGTGGTTCTTTATCCTGGACCGTGGCTTCCACCATACAGGTATTTTTATTGCCATAGAAGTCGACTGCTTCGAATGCCACTAAAACTGTTTTCCCAACGTCCTCACAACAGAAACGTACATAAGGGCCAAAAACATCTGTACCTGTTTTACAGGTGTCTTCCATTCTTCGCACAAGAAATTTCTCAATTCCACAGTTATCCAGGGAACCATCATCAAAGGTTTCTGCATATACCTTGGAAGTACCGTCTGCACCCAATGAAACAACGGTCTTTTGATCGCAAACGGGAATCGGTGCTAAATCATCGACAACACCTACCTCCATGGTACATGAAGAAGTATTTCCACAATCATCCGTTAGTTTATATAGAATCCATATGCGTCCTTCCGGAGCACCTACGAGATAGAATACGTTTTTGGTAGGATCAAAGTCAATGTAATTTTTGCTAACAATATCCGGCAATCCGAAAATCGGATTCTCTACTTTTGTAAATACATCATAGGTCCATTTGTTGCAATCCACAACGCCTGTTGGAACAGGAAGTTTTCCGTAACTGCCGCAGGTGTATATTTCCATTCCCATCGTAATGTCATCCGGACAATCAAAAATGGGCGCGGTGTCGTCTACAACTTTAATGATCTGATTGTGTTCGACAATTTTGCCGGAACACCAGTCAAGGATAACCCAACGACGCAATACTTTAAATGCACTTCCGCATATTGGAATTTTCAAATCGGTATAAGATGCCGTAAGCGTATTACAGGTTTTTGGCACCGGCCATCCTGTAAAATCAGGAGAAGGATTACCATCCGGTAGTTTCGGGAAACTCAAATCGCAATTTAAATGCGGTTTATCATAATCATCAAAATTTGGAGGTATGACGATATCCCTTACCGTAGGTTTAATCACGCAGATGGTATCCGAACAGTAGGACGTATTCCCCAAACTATCCGCAGCTCGCCATACCCGAATTATTTTTCGTATGTAATCGCTGTCACAGGTATTATTTGTAAGGTAATCCGTGTAGGATAGCGCAACATATCCACAATAGTCCCATCCATAGACCTTGTATGAATTGGGTCCCGTTGAATCCATGGTTACACTTAACCAGTTTGGAATCGGAAATCCCAATACAGCAGGGAGAATGGATTGTCCGCAACGTATGGTATCATTATCGCATACCAGACGTGGAGGAAATTTGTCTTCGATGAATACCTTGCCCCAACAGGAATTACCACTGGGCAGATGCCAGATTTTGTAACTGTAGGTTTTACGGATATCCGTGTAATCAAAGTCGATGTCTGCCTGTTCTACTCCATTGGAATAATAGACTTTTATGGCATAATCGGAAGATGGACCAATCATGTCTTCCAATAACATGACTGGAGTCAGGGTCGCATGGCATAGGGTGTCCAGTGACACATGAACGAGGTCATTACAGGCCATTGGAGGAAGCTCTAAACCAACTCCTGTCCGGCAATCCGGCGTGGAAGCGATCACTGCTTTCCAGGGGAAAAGCAGGATGGCAACAATCAATACACAATGAGCTTTGCTCTTAATTCGGTTCATGGATTCTTACATTTAAGTATTTGAGTAAATGTGTGCAGTTTGGATTCAACCCATATCCCTTCAAATTATATACCAAAAATTTATAATGTGTTAAAATTGATATATAAATAGATAATTTAATAATATGTATATTATTAATTATAAGCTATTTATATCTTATTAATCGATATAAATTAAAAAAATCAACAATGTGAGTACGAATGCTGGGGACTTGCTTTTCCTTATACGTGGCCGTGGCGGCCGGCTTAAAAAATGATCAAAGGCCTTGTTTGATGTAGGATGCCAGGAGCGCTATGCCTTTATCAAAACTTTTGTTGTTGTTGATGATGACGTCAATCTCATCGAGATAGGGTTCGATATACCGGTCATACGCAGGAGCTACGTGATGCTGATATCTGTAGAGCACATCTTCAAGAGGATAGTTGCGTTCTTCCTTGTCCCGGGTGATCCTACGGATGATTTTCAGATTTTCCTTCGCGTGAATCAAAACGGTCAGATCGAGCAGATTTCGAGTATCTTCATGATAAAAGATAAAGAGTCCTTCCACGATATACACCTTGGCAGTTTGAATTTCCAAAATTTTAGCTGCACGTTGCGAATTGTTGAAGGTATATTCTTCCCGGCGAACGATCTGTCCTGTTTTAAGTTTCTGCAGGTCCGCAATAAACGCTTCATGGTCAATGGCTTCCGGCACATCAAAATTAATGATGCCCCTTTCGTCTGTTTTTTGCTTTTCTCTGGGAAGGTAATAGTTGTCTTCGGAAATCAGACCCAATTCATGGCTTTCGAACAGTTGTCGCAACCGATTAATAAAGGCGGTCTTCCCTGCCCCACTGCCACCTGATATTCCAATAAACATATTTCGAAAAATCTAATGAAAAAATTCGTTTATTTTTATCCCTTTGCAACGAATAAAGGTATGAATTTAATTGAAATCCTAAGGGGACTTGGTGGCATCGCATTCTTTGTCCTTTTGTGTTATGTCTTGAGTGCAAACAGAAGCAAAATCAGATGGTCACTCGTTGTCACTGCGGTATTGCTTCAGATCGCTATTGCATTTATGATGATTCAAGTTCCATTTGTAAAAGCATTTTTTGAATACATCGTCAAATTTTTCTCTTTGATGATCAACAGTTCTTATCAGTCTGCACAGTTTTTATTTGGTGATCTTGCCAAACCTGGTTCCACATTCGGCTTTGCATTTCTGATCTTACCTACAATTATCTTTTTTTCAGCACTGTCCTCTGTCCTTTATTATTTTGGCATACTGCAGAAAGTCGTTTATGTATTTGCTTGGATTATGAATAAGACCATGAAGCTTTCAGGTGCCGAGAGTCTTGCCGCTGCCATTAATGTATTTGTTGGCCAGACAGAAGCCCCATTGGTGATCAAACCTTATTTAGCTGGCATGAGCAAGTCCGAGATGTTCTGCCTGATGACGGGAGGCATGGCCACCATTGCAGGAAGTGTTTTTGGTGCATATATGTCCATGCTTGGTGCAGGAGATCCACAGTCTATGTTGTTCTACGGAATGCACCTATTGACTGCTTCTATCATTTCAGCACCCGCAGCCATCCTTGCCTCTAAAATGATACTTCCCGAAACCGAGCGGGTGGATGACAAGGTGAGTGTGCCTAAAACGCAAATTGGTAACAATTTCCTCGATGCTCTATCTCATGGAACTACCGACGGCCTTAAACTTGCAGTCAATGTGGGAGCAATGCTTCTTGCATTTATGGCCATGGTTTATCTCGTAAATATCGTATTGGTTCAGATTGGTGATTTCAGTGGTTTAAACGCATGGCTCGAACAACTTACATCGGGGCACTATAAAGAGTTTAATCTTCAATATATAATGGGGATATTGTTTTCACCAATCGCCTGGATCATCGGAGTAGATCTGAAAGATATGATACCCGTTGGACAATTGCTGGGAGAGAAAACCATACTCAATGAATTTGTCGCATACCTTTCCCTATCAGACATGAAAAACAACATGCTGCTGGATCAAAAATCCGTAATCATAGCAACCTACGCTCTCTGCGGATTTTCAAATTTTGCTTCTATTGGAATCCAGATTGGTGGTATTGGTGTGCTGGCTCCAAATCAAAGAGAAAACTTAACACGGTTGGGAGTAAAAGCACTGATCGCCGGAACGATTGCATGTTTGATGACCGCCTGTGTAGCCAATATGATCCTGCACATAATGTAAAGATGTACATAGCTGTTTCCCACCCCGGAAATGGATGGGTTCATCAAATAACAAACGTTTGTTCGTATTTTGAAGATTTTGGATACGATGCTCTTTTGATTTACCTTTCAAACATCCCATGCGGCAATCGCATGACGATCTCTTTTTGCTCCTGGTCAATCCGTATAATCCATTCATCGCGGACCGGAACAAAAAAATCTGCACCGTCATGTTGCACCACTACCATGAGCTGTTGGGGGAATTCTTCAATCTGGATGATTTCTGCCCGTACACCTGAAGTTTCGTCTATCAGCTGATAATGCTCAAGCTCCATACCGATTCCTTCCTCTTCCTCCTCTTCCGTGACGTGTCCTGATTTTTCATAACGGTCCCGATCGATGTACAGGATTTGGTTGCTAAGTATTCTCGCGTCTTCCGGTGTATCGACACCCTTGAATGTAACAAGGGGTTCTTCCGCTGTTTCTTCGAGACGCTCTATGAAGAAGGGCACATTGTTTCCTTCAACGACGATGAACAAGACCCTTGATGCATGCACAAAATCCACATAGGGTTCATCAATCTGAATGCGGAGTTTACCCTGTACGCCAAATACTTTGTAGCTGTGACCAGCTTCTATCAATTGTATCATGGATGCTTGTATGAAATCAGCTGCTGCCGGAGGATAAAACCTTTTTCTGCCCGGTTCCGAAATGGTATGGATGGATTTGTGTTTTGCGTATCCAATAACCATACCTCGCGAGAGATCAAGCCCACATTTTTTGCGTAGAGCGCTACGGAATATCTTTTTTCAATGAGGTTTTCATCATCCACTTCGGTAACCTTGCAAACGCTCTCATAACTTTTACCTCCGGATACCTCCGCTTTATCTTTGTAATTGTACACATAATTCCAATCTGCATAGGGCTCCAGAATTTCGCCGTTCACAGAAATTTGCGTACGCGGATGGATTCTGGAATTACCATTCCAACTGGAATACGTTTCAACCGGAAAAATGAGTTTTGTAAAATCCAGACCACCCTCGCGTTTCACAAGACTGGTGTTGCTTTTTTCCAAAAAATGATTGCCGATCAAATCCCATCCAAGAGCCGTATCGCGCGTATAAAAAAGATCGATGCGGTAGACCAACTGATGGGTGGCATTCCGAAAACTATCGGCAACTTCTTCCCTTAAAAAAGCATGGCTTGAATCTTCTACAACCGTTCCCCGCAGTTTAAAAAGAATTGAATCTACGGCATATACCCAGCTGGCGCCGATATCCACCGGATAATAATCCAGACCTAAACGGGTATTGTCATACGCATCCAATTCTGATTTGGAACACGCCGTTAGAAGACCCGCAACTGTTAAAAATATAGAGAAATAAAATTGATATTTAGACATATACATATTTAGATATAATCTAATACGTATAACAAATATCGGTATTTTCCGGAACATGGCCAAACGTACTTCCCGGAAAGCTCATAGGGTTGCACGTGTTATAAGCCCTCCGCAGACCACATCATCCCCATCGTAAACCACTGCCGACTGACCAGGCGCAATCCCCTTCACAGGAGCAAGAAACCGTACGGTTAGCTCTGTATTGCTTCCTTCAATCGTTGAACTGTGACCGGGGTCTTTATAGCGAATTTTCGTGACCAGTTCCTGACTGGAACTGATGTGGTTCTGTTTTTGCCAGTTCACGCGTTGCACCTGCATGGTATGCTGGCCCAATTCGTGTTCTTCCGCTAATACCACCGTATTGGTCTCTGGTCTAATTTCAGCTACAAACATAGGCTTGCCAAAGGCCATACCAAGACCCTTGCGCTGACCAATAGTAAAAAACGGATATCCCGCGTGCTCTCCTATCACATTTCCTTGATAATCAATAAACAACCCATTAGATAAATTTTTAATAGTCTCTGGATTTTTGCGTAAGAGAAAACCGCGGTAGTCGTTGTCCGGAATAAAACAGATCTCATAGCTTTCTGCCTTTTTAGACAGGTCCGTATAGCCTCTTTTGAACGCGATGTCGCGTACTTCCGGCTTGAGAAAATCATTCAATGGAAACAAGGTTCGTGCCATGCATTCCTGGCTGAGACCCCATAATACATAGGATTGGTCTTTATGGAGATCTTTCGCCTTGGAAATGAAGTAACGGTCGTTCTTTTGCTGGATATGCGCATAGTGTCCCGTTGCAATTTTTTCGCAATCCAGGGCATCGGCTCTACGAAGCAAAGCATTCCATTTGATATGTGTGTTGCAGAGTATACAGGGGTTCGGAGTGCGTCCTGCAAGGTATTCGTCCACAAAATTGTCGATTACCGCTTCGCCAAATTCCTCGCGGAGATCCAGTATAAAATGATGAAAACCAAGGTCTACAGCCACTCGTCGGGCATCTTGTAATGATTCCAGGGAGCAGCAGCCTGTTTCTTTTTTGGAGCCCCCTGAGCTGGCATAATCCCAGGTTTTCATGGTAACTCCTATGACCTCATACCCCTCCTCATGCAATAACAAGGCTGTCACCGTACTGTCGATACCTCCGCTCATCGCCACCAATATTTTGCCGTGTTTGCTCATATGCTATTGCATTAATGAATTATACATATTAAATATAAATAATATATGATTTTAAGCTTCGATTATATTTTGCGAACTGCTATTGTGAATTAAACTACGCTTTGTATATTTGCCATCCCTAATTTTAAGCTGAATTAGGGATCACTAAGATAAACCACCGTTAGACGTAATGGTTCCCAAAAGCAGGAATAGAGGCAGAAAAAATCTGCGTGTTCTTTCCCTTTTTTGGTTTTTGGTTTCACTTAAATTTTAAAAGCTTACAAACACACTCTGTCACACCCACACTCACACTCACACCGAATTGCGGGAGTAGCTCAGTTGGTAGAGCACAACCTTGCCAAGGTTGGGGTCGCGGGTTCGAGTCTCGTCTCCCGCTCGAATGAAAATAGAAGTCAATGGTCAGCAGTCTTGTAGCCACCATTGACTTTTATTTTTTTAAATCATCAGCTTATACTTATTTTGAGTAGGCTGTACAAATGTGGTGTTGCGCTTTTAATTCATCGGCAACACGCATACCCATTCTGAAATCGCCCAGGTGGTGGAATTGGTAGACACGCAGGACTTAAAATCCTGTGGCCAGGAATGGCCGTGCGGGTTCAAGTCCCGCCCCGGGTACAAAAATCAGAGCGAGAATCAGAGCGACAGCGAGGATTC
>CAZDQG010000057.1:0-10010 GCA_964507535.1 uncultured Saprospiraceae bacterium | reverse complement strand
TGACCTATTCCTTCAACAATGGTCCTTTCTCATCGAATACAAATTTCCCGAACCTTAGTGAAGGAAACTATAAATTGAAAGTACGAGATGTAAACGGTTGTGAGCATGACACGACATTGGTATTGATAGAACCCGGGCCACTGGCTATTGGAGTCGACAAGCTTATCGTAGTGGATCAGGATGAAATCGTATATCTGGATACCATGCTGAACTACATTAATGGAGGAACACCAAATTATGCAGATACTGCCTGGCTAAACCTGAATCAGAATATTCCGTGGGATAGCAAATTGCGTTATCCTGCTGATACAACGCGGGAATTCCTCGTAACCGTAACCGATGCAGCGGGCTGTCAGATTCAGGATCGTCTTACTGTTGTCGTGAGAATCATCAAGGACGTGTGGTGGCCAAATGCCTTCTCACCGAACGGCGATGCAATCAATGAATTGTGGAACCTTAAGGGCAAGCGCGTGCGCAACATCAAGACACTGAACATCTATGACCGTTGGGGCGAAATGGTATACTCTGCACAGAATATTCAGGATGGCAACTTAAACCAGAAAGTTGGTTGGGATGGTAATTTTAAGGGCAAAAAATCACTGCCGGGTGTATATGTATTCTATGCCGAGGTTGAATTTTTTGGTTCTCAAGGTGCCGATAAATACAAAGGAGAATTTACGCTTTTGCGTTAATTACTTTTCATAGAAATGAAGCTAAGCCATCAGTTAATTACTGGTGGCTTTTTTTTTGACTATCAATTAATGATATTCCAATGGCACAGTTTGATTTCAATATTTTACTGATGAATTTTAAAATAATCAGGAATGACTATTGGTCAAGCAAACATGTATTTTGAAAAATTAAAAGGGGAATGAAGGCCAGGTTAAGAGTGCTTTAAGAAGTCGCATTGAAGGAAGTACGTAAGGCCTAATTTCTGTGTTGGTTTACAAATTGCAATGCCAGCTCCAATTGTTGTTTACGGTTTAAGGTGCTATTATCAATAACAAAGGCATCCTTGCTTTTAATAAGGGGACTGTCATCCCTTGTGGAATCAATGTGATCCCTTTTCAGAAGATTGGCTTTTACAGATTCAAAACCTTGTTGAATTCCTTTGGATTCAAGTTCCTGGAGTCTTCGTAAGGTGCGAACCTTTATATCGGCAGTCATGAATAGCTTTACCTCTGCATTTGGGAAGACAACGCTGCCAATGTCCCGTCCATCCATTACTACGGAATTTGATATTGCCAATTTGCGTTGCAGGTCAACCATTTTACGACGCACTTCAGGAATTTGAGCATATTCACTAACCCAGTCATTGATATCGGTTGCACGAATGCTTTCCGTAACGTTTTGATGATTTAAATAAATTTGCAAGTCGTGATCAGGAATAAGTTCAATATCCATTTCAGATAGTGCGGAAAGGATTGCATTGATTTGGGAAGGAAGGATTCCAAGTTGTCTGAAATAAAGGGTGGCAGCCCTGTACATTGCTCCGGAATCGATGTATATAAAGCCTAATGATTTGGCTAAATCACGTGCTAAGGTACTTTTTCCACAGGCGCTATGTCCATCTATCGCAATAATCATTTCGATGATTCGAGCATATAAAAAATCCCGATAAAACGGGATTTAGCTTAATATTCATCCTCATTAAACAGGAAGTCATCTTTGCGAGGGTAATCAGGCCAAATGTCTTCCATGCTCTCATAGATTTCTTCATCATCTTCCAATTCCTGAAGATTCTCAAGCACTTCTATGGGTGCTCCATTACGTATAGCAAAATCAATCAATTCATCTCTTGTAGCGGGCCATGGTGCCTCTTCAAGATGATGTGCCAGTTCTAAGGTCCAATACATATTTGAATTACGATTTTATGAATTAAGCGTATAGTATTAAATAATCAGCATGGAATCTCCATAACTGAAAAAACGATATTTTTCTTTAATTGCAAGTTCATAGGCATCTGACAATAAATCATGTCCCGTAAAGGCTGCAACCATTATTAGTAAACTTGATTTTGGTAAATGAAAGTTGGTAATAAGACGGTTCGCAATTTTAAAATCATAGGGTGGATAAATAAATAAATTGGTCCATCCTTCTGCAGCTTTTAGATACCGGGATGCAGTTACAGAAGATTCCATTGCGCGAACGGTTGTTGTTCCAATTGCGAAAATATTTTTACCGTTATCTTTTGTTTTATTCACCAAATCTGCTGTAGTTTGATCTATCCTGAAATATTCAGCCTCCATCTTGTGTTTGGATAAATCCTCCACATCTATGGTCCGGAATGTCCCAAGCCCCACATGCAGGGTAACTTCTCCAAAGTTGGCACCTTTGATCTGGAGCATTTTGTATAATTCCCGGCTCATATGTAAACCGGCGGTAGGAGCGGCTACTGCTCCAACTTCTTTTGCATAAATTGTTTGGTAACGCTCTTCATCAGAGGGTTCAGGATTGCGGTTTATGTATTTCGGCAATGGAGTCTGGCCAAGTGTTTTCAACGCGGCCTGGAACGCATCCCCGTCCCCATCAAACAAAAAGCGTATGGTCCTTCCCCTGGATGTAGTGTTGTCAACAACCTCCGCAACCAGTACCTCCTTGCCATTTTTATCGTAAAAATAAAGTTTATTACCCACGCGAATTTTCCGCGCTGGATCTACTAAAACATCCCAAAGACGAACCTCCTTGTTTAATTCTCGAAGAAGAAAAACCTCAATTTTTGCCCCGGTCTTTTCCTTGCGTCCAAACATCCGGGCCGGGAATACCTTAGTATTATTGATAATCATGCAATCGCCATCATCTACATATTCGAGTAAATCTTTGAACAGCTTGTGTTCAATTTTACCAGTGGCGCGGTTTACTACCATCATTCTGGCATCTGAGCGTTCTTCGGTAGGATATTGGGCAATTAAATTTTTGGGAAGGTTGAATGTAAACTGAGATAATTTTGTCCGCATGGGTGGATTTTAATTTTCGGCAAAAATAGCCTTTCAGAGAGACCAAAATCAAGTCTTTTGACCATTATAATGTATTTTATATTCGAATGTTGTGAAATTGTATAGCTTTTTTTCCTCTTTGTCGAATTCTTTCCTTGTTTATGGTGAGAGCGGTTAATTTTGGCTTCGTAAAATGATATTCTTAAGAATACTTCAGGACAGTTTTATCCAATCCCTACAGCAGCTTAAGGGCAATAAACTTCGAAGTTTTTTGACCTTGTTGGGTATTACCATTGGGATATTTTGTGTAATCGCGGTGCTCTCCTCCGTGGATTCACTTAAAAGCAACATAATTGATAGTTTTAAAAAACTTGGCAATGACGTCATTTACATAGATAAATGGCCCTGGCAGGAAGATCCTCACCAAAACTATTGGAAGTACCTGGCACGTCCAAGTGCAGGCTACAAAGATCTCAAAGCAATTGAAGCCCGGTCAAAACTTGCCGAAAGTGCTTCTTTGATGGTTTTTATCCCCGGAAGGGTCCTGAAATATTTAGGAAATTATGTTGAGGGAGCCTACTTATGTGGAATTACCGAGGACTATCAGCGGACGCTCAATTTTGAAGTTGAACAAGGAGCCTATTTTAGTGCCCGGTCATTTCAATCCGGATTGGAGGAAGCTATTTTAGGTTATAAACTTGCCGATGCTCTGTTCCCAAATGGCGATGGGGTGGGTAAGACCGTGAAATTATTCGGCCGGTATTTCAAAGTAGCAGGGGTACTTAAAAAGGAAGGAAAGTCGCTTCTAAACATCATGCCTAATGATGAAGCGGTATTTATTCCATTCAATACAGCGCGAAAACTGGTAAATATTCATGCGCATTCCAATTGGGGAACACTTATCTGCGTAAAGGCGAAGAAAGGAGTGCAGCTAGAAGAACTTAAATTGGAAGTGGCAAGTATCATACGGCCTACCAGAGGCCTGCGCCCGCGGGATTTAAATAATTTTGCATTGAACGAATTGACCATGCTGACTGGTATCGTCGATGGGATATTTAAGGTGATTAATTTTGCGGGTTTTTTTATAGGCATGTTTGCAATGCTTGTCGGTGCATTTGGTGTCGCCAACATCATGTTTGTCTCTGTGAAGGAGCGAACTCCGATTATCGGTATAAAAATGGCACTTGGTGCCAAAAGGCATTTTATCCTTTTGGAATATTTATTTGAAGCGATTATCCTCTGTATTATCGGCGGTATAATTGGGCTATTATTGGTTTGGGCAGTATTATTTGGTGTATCCAAGGCACTGGAATTCCCAATATTTATGTCCTGGTATAATATTAGTCTGGGTATTATGATGTCTATCCTTATAGGGCTGATATCCGGTATAATACCAGCAATAAGTGCATCTCGCATGGATCCGGTAGAAGCCATACGGAAATAAAAATTTAAAAAGAGGAGGAATACTATTTTACCCTTTCAACCAAAGCTTTGAAAGCGTCGGGATGGTTCATCGCCAGATCTGCAAGCACCTTCCGGTTAAGAGTGATCTGTTCATTTTTTAATTTATTGATGAATCCTGAGTAATTCATGCCTAAAGCGCGTACGCCTGCGTTGATCCTGGCAATCCAAAGACGTCTGAAAGCCCTTTTCTTTTCGCGACGGTGCTTGTATGCATATTTCATGGCCCTTTCTACGGCATTTTTAGCAACCGTATAGACCTTGGAGCGACCGCCGAAATAACCTCTGGCGGCCTTCATAATTTTTTTTCTCCTTTGACGGGAGGCTACAGCATTTACTGAACGTGGCATTTTATTTCATTTATCCAAGGGTTCCAGTTTTTATTCCGGAAACTTAACCTTGGTAGTTAACAAATTACGCTACACCCAAAAGGCGTTTCATTCTTTTTTGTTCAACGGCATCCACAATTACAGAAGGAACGTGGCGGCCTTTTGCTTTTTTGGACTTACCCTTAAATCGGTGGGAAGTATTCGCCTGGAAGCTTTTAACCTTCTTGGTACCGGTGAGTTTCATCCGTTTTTTAGCACCGGAATGCGTTTTTACCTTAGGCATGACGTGAATTTTAAGGGTGCAAATATAGTAATTTACAAGAAAAGGAGGCCCTTTTTATATTAATTCGTCTTCTTTTTTGGAGAAAGAATAACATGCATCCTTTTGCCTTCGAGCTTTGGGAGTTCTTCGGTGCTTCCATACGGTTCCAGTTCCTTAATAAAACGTAAAAGAACAAGTTCTCCCCGGTCCTTGAAAACGATGGCGCGACCTCTAAATTGGACGTAAGCTTTCACTTTAGCGCCTTCTTCAAGGAATTTTATGGCATGTTTCAATTTAAAATCGAAGTCATGGTCATCGGTATGAGGACCAAACCGAATCTCCTTAACAACAGTTTTTAGGGTTTTTGCCTTGATTTCTTTTTCTTTTTTCCGCTTGAGATACAGGAATTTATTGAAATCTATGATTTTGCATACAGGGATGTCTGCCTTGTCGGTGATTTCAACTAAGTCCACCCCCATTTCAAAAGCCCACTTCATGGCCAGATCAGTAGGGTAGACCCCTGCCTCAATGGCACGGCCTGCTGCTTCGCTGATTTCATTAAAATCTTCGCCTACTAACCTCACCTGAGGGCTCCGAATGGAATTGTTAATGCGGAATTGACTTTTTAGTGCGTCATTCTTATTGATGTAAGGACGTCTGATGTTCAAATGGATTCTTTTTAGTTAGATGCAAAAATAATTGAAGGCACGTATTTTTATTGCGATTTCTTTACGGACCCCGCTTTTGAAGAATGTTGGATAATAATGTTGTGTTTTTCTTTATCCATGACAGCTTTCAGTTTTACACCCTGATCTGGATTTTCATGGAGAATATATTCCGCAAGCGGATCTTCTAAGTACTTCTGAACAGCTCTGTGAAGTGGCCGTGCACCAAACTGTGGATCAAATCCTTTTTCTGCTAAGAATTCTATAGCTTCCTCGGAAACGGTTAGATGATATCCCATATGCTCGACCCGGCTGATCAATTTTTGCAAAACGATTTGTATAATTTTATGCATCTCGGGACGTTCGAGGCTGTTGAATATCAACACATCATCGATACGATTTAAAAATTCAGGAGAAAAGGTCTTTTTAAGGGCATTGCGTATTACGCTTTTTGTGTTTTCATCCTGGCTTTCAACGCGCGCTTTTGTGGCAAATCCAACGCCCTGCCCAAAATCTTTTAACTGACGGGCACCAATATTGGAGGTCATGATCAGGATCGTATTTTTGAAGTCTACCTTCCTTCCAAGTCCATCAGTCAGGAGTCCTTCGTCCAATACCTGCAATAAGATATTATACACATCGGGATGTGCCTTTTCAATTTCGTCAAGAAGGATAACAGAGTAGGGTTTACGACGGACTTTTTCAGTGAGCTGACCACCTTCTTCGTAGCCAACATATCCCGGAGGTGCCCCGATAAGACGTGAAACGGTAAATTTTTCCATATATTCACTCATGTCCAGTCTGATAAGAGAGTCCTCTGAGTCAAACAAAAACCGGGCTATGCCTTTGGCTAATTCAGTTTTTCCAACACCTGTTGGACCAAGAAATATAAAAGTTCCGATAGGCTTTTTAGGATCTTTGAGGCCCACACGGTTCCTTTGAATTGCCTTGCATATTTTACCGACAGCTTCGTCTTGTCCTATGATGGATTTTTTGATTTCATCCGCCATGTTGACCAGCTTCTTGCTTTCTGACAATGCAACTTTTTTGACCGGAATACCTGTCATCATGGATACAACCTCTGCGATTTCTTCCTCAGTAACGGGGTAGCGCTTTGATTTTGCTTCCGACTCCCATTCTTGTTTAGCAAGCTCTAGCTTTTTCAGCAACTTGGATTCCAGGTCTCTGAGATCTGCTGCTTTCTCGTATTGCTGACTTTTTACAGCGTTATTTTTCTGCTCTTTAATCTGATCAATCTGCTTCTCAAGGTCTTCAATGGGTTTTGGAACATGTATGTTTTTCAAATGCACCCTTGCGCCCACTTCATCAATAACATCTATGGCTTTATCAGGAAGGAATCTGTCTGTGATATAACGGTCGCTGAGTTTAACACAGCTTACCAAAGCCTCATCACTATAGTTTACAGAGTGGTATTCTTCGTATTTGCTCCTGATATTTAGCAGAATTTGTATTGTTTCCTCTACGGTAGGAGGATCCACCATCACTTTTTGGAATCTGCGATCAAGGGCACCATCCTTTTCAATGTGCTGCCTGTATTCATCAAGCGTGGAAGCACCTATACATTGCAACTCTCCGCGAGCTAAGGCAGGCTTGAAAATATTGGAAGCGTCAAGTGAACCTGTTGCACCACCTGCACCAATGATCGTATGAATTTCGTCAATAAATAAGATGACGTCACGGGTTTTTTCAAGCTCACCCATGATTGCTTTTATACGTTCTTCAAATTGACCACGATATTTAGTACCTGCAACAAGAGCTGCCAGATCCAGCATGACAATACGCTTGTTGAATAAAGTTCTGGAGACTTTCTTTTGAACAATGCGAAGTGCCAGGCCTTCAATTATAGCTGTTTTGCCTACTCCGGGCTCTCCGATAAGAATGGGATTATTTTTCTTCCTTCTACTCAGAATTTGGGAAACCCTTTCTATTTCGCGGTCCCTACCAACGATAGGGTCAAGTTTGCCTTCTTCTGCCAATCGGGACACATCGCGTCCATAATTGTCAAGTACAGGCGTCATGGATTTCGAACCGGGTTTTCTTAAATAACTGCCTTGTGCAGGTTCATCTTCGTAAGGATCTTGATCAGAAGCTGCGTTTTGAGGCAGATCCTCATACTTGGACTCGTCACCTTGCTGTTCTGAGAGAAACTCCAGTTCTGTCCGAAAGGTTTCATAATCTACATTGAACTCCTCAAGTACTTGAGAAGCAATATTGTCATGGTGTTTTAAAAGACTCAACACCAGGTGTTCCGGGTAGATCTCGTCCTCCTTATTGACTTTTGCTTCCAGGTAGGTGAATTTCAAAACCCTTTCTGCATGTTTATTCAAGGGAAGGTTGCCTACTTGAAAAGTCGCTTCGTTGCCCTTCCGCACAGGTATCGATTCTTCAATTTTGAATTTAAGGTCTTTCAGGTCCACCTTCAAGGACTTGAGTACGTGTACCGCAAGGGAGTCTTTTTCTTGCAGTAAACCAAGTAATATATGCTCTGTGCCTATGTAATCATGGCCCAGACGCAAAGATTCTTCCCGGCTATTTGCCAGGACCTTTTTGACGTTTTGGGAAAATTTTCGATTCATGCTTACGTATCGTTCTTAAGACCAGAATATTGATTTTAATACAGTCTGATAGATATAACTAAATCCAACCGTACAAAGTTTAAACATAAAACCCTTGTCATTTAGATCCAATGCTTGCGTTAAAAGTTTATTACTTTTGCATTCAAAGGTAATACATCCATTGAACTAATTTAAATATATTAATAAAATTCAATGGATAATAATATAAAAGTTAAGACTTTACAACAAATTAACCGATTTCATGAAGTACCAGGTAGACAAACAGGATCGATATGCCATATTTACCCTGGAAGAGAAAAACTTGAATTCTTTAATTGCTCCTCAATTAAAGTCAGAATTTGTTTTCCTGAGAAATGAAGGTGTTCGAAACCTCATTTTTGACTTAGGTCAGGTGGATTATGTTGATTCATCCGGTCTTAGTTCCATTCTTACCGCAAATCGCATTTGGAAGGATTTTGGATCCTTTGTAATGGCGAATATCCAGAGTAACAGTGTCCATTCTCTTATTGAGATCTCCAAATTGGATGGGATTCTAACCATTATTCCTACGGTTGAAGAGGCTGTTGAATATGTCTTTATGGAAGATATGGAACGGGACCTTTCCTCTGAGGAGGAATAATACTTTATGAGCAAAGCCAGTTTTGAACTGCTTGTACTTGGCAGCAACGGCGCTCTTCCTGCATTTGACAGGCATCCATCTGCCCAAATTCTAAAACTTCATCACCATGTTTTCCTGATTGATTGTGGGGAAGGCACACAGTTTCAACTGCGTACATATGGAGTAAGAATTTCCCGCATTCAGCATATTTTTATAAGTCATCTTCATGGAGACCATGTCTACGGTTTGCCAGGCCTGTTGACAAGCTATCAGCTCATGGGCCGTACCGAACCGGTATTTTTGTATGGCCCTGCTGAACTGGAGGAGTTTATATTGAAGGTGCTTTCTTACACAACACACGCAATTCAATATCCACTTCATTTTCGTCATGTTACACAATTCAATGGCGAGGTACTTTTTGAAGACTCCTGTTGCAAGGTAAGCGCATTGCCTTTGGTTCATAAGATTCCATGCACGGGCTTCTTATTTGAAGAAAAATTTCCCAGAAAGAAATTACATATTGAAAAAATAAAAGAATCGAATATTCCTCTCGAATTCTGGAAGAAATTAGAAGAGGGGGAAGACCTGCTGCTCCCTGACGGTAGCTTCATAAGCAATCGTGAACTTACATTGGATCAAGGTCCCGGAAGGCGTTTTGCATATTGTTCGGATACCCGATTTAGTGAGGAACTTGCACCGTACATAGATGGAGTCGAATTGTTATACCACGAAACTACTTTTTTGGATGAATTGAAGGATCTCGCTCACGAACACTACCATAGTACATGTAGACAAGCAGCAACCATCGCCAAAATGGCGGGCGTGGGGACCTTGCTGGCAGGACATTATTCATCGAGATATGAGCAACTCGACCAGCTGGAACAAGAATGCAAGGAGATTTTTCCGAACACATTGATGTCTTACGAGGGGATGAACATCCAAATTCAAAGCAAACATTCAAGCACAAGAAGTTTGTAATCAACCCCTTTTTCAAAGTTTCTGGACATTTTATATTACAATAAATATAAATATTTTGGAAAAAACGAGCGTACTTGTATCTTTGCAGCTCGATTTTAAGATCGTGGATCGATCTGTTAGCTCAGCCGGTAGAGCAACGGCCTTTTAAGCCGTGGGTCTTGGGTTCGAATCCCAAACAGATCAC
>CAZDQG010000056.1:0-10036 GCA_964507535.1 uncultured Saprospiraceae bacterium | reverse complement strand
ATTAAAAGGCAATAAATGGGCCGGAAGTTGTATCTTTTGAAACTTGTAAAATAGAACTGGAATGTCTAAGGGAGATATTCCTGTATACCTTATTAATAAGGGCAAGGGTATTTCATAAAGGGAACAAACGTAGCAACTTATTAAAAGGGATTAAAAAAGGGCAACTGGATGAAGCGGTATATTGGAGTGTGCAGTACATGTTTTTTACATGTTATGAAATGGTAAAGAAAGATGCTGCTCCTTAGATGACTTGATCCAGTTGCATGTTGCCTTTTTTAAAAGCAGCTTGCAGCAAGGTTACACTCTTGATAACGCATGCAGATTTCAGGGAACGTATCGGAATAAAAAAAACGGCATGTGCAAAAAAGCACATGCCGTTACGTTGGTTATTGTTCTTAATGGGAAAAGAGAGGCGTTACGGATTATAAGCGTTTGCCACTCATGACAAGTTGAGCCGCTTCCTTCCACTTTCTTCTAGTAAGAAAGGCAGAATAATTCATACGCACCATTTGGTTGTTCGGATCTTCCTCAAGGGCCGTTTCATATTTTTCGAGTGCAGCGCTATAAAATTCTTCCTGCTCGAGCGCAACAGCCTCCATCAAATTCTTTAATATCGGGTTGTTGGCAGCACCAAGTTTTGATTTCAACGATCTGCGCATGGCAGCGTCTGCATCTTTTTTCGCTGTAACCTGAAATTTCACAGTAGGAGCTGCTTCGATCTTATCATTTTCAGCAGTTGCTACGCGCCAGGAATACGTTTCTCCTGCTTTCAACTTTAAGGATGTCAGATCAATTTCAGCAGAAGCCTTTTTTGAAACTGTACTGTGCACCACCTGGTTGTTTTGGTCCAGGATTTCGACGCGGTATTGCTTGGTTTTTTGGGCAGCATTCCATCTGAAAATGACTACTTCCATAGCCAGTTTTCCAATTGGAATTTGAGGCTGAATACTGGGGATTGGAGGATTTGCGGGATCTGTCTGATTCCCATCCTTGCTGCTCCAGCCATCGCCTGCTGTTTTGGTATCTGTGATACCGCTCCAACCGTCGCCAGCTGTTTTCGTACCTGTAATACCAGCCCAACCATCGTCAGCAGTTTTTGTAGGGGTAATACCCGCCCAACCGTCGCCAGCTGTTTTCGTACCTGTGATACCAGCCCATCCATCTTTGTTCATTACGGCTGCCTGGAACTCAACGGCTGCCCGGATGTACTGACTGAACTCACTGTCAAAATTAATCACCGGTTTGGTTTTCACTGCTTCGATGGATTTACGAATGTTTCGACTGCCATTTCCCTGAATCTGATAGAATTTGTCTTCATACAAACAGAGTACTTTGTCTCCACTTCCGAAAATAAATGATCCATCCATGCTGACCACCGAACCCGGAGTAATTGTAATTGGTTTTTTGAGGTTTGGTGATTCATACTTTACTTTACCTGATACAGCGACGACAATTACCGAACCCGGAGTTGTCTGGCTATAAGCGGAAAAGCTTAGTGTAAATAACAAGGTGATTAAAATAGAAAAGATTTTCATATAAGAGGTTTTAATTTAGAATTTCTTTAAAATATTGTGTCTTGACAAGTTTTTGAGAAAGATTAAATTCCAATATCATGCCAGAGCTGCCCCCGGATTTCTCTGTGTTCTGGTATACGAACAACTGGCCGTTAGGTGTCTCTACGATATTATACGGTGAACCATATGTACTCATGATTTTTTCTCTGGTAGTTCCGGTCAGGAGTACCTGGTCAGATGGATTTGGATCGATATCCTTGTAAGACATAAAAACGATTTGACGGTTTGCAGAAATGTTTTCAGAAATTTTGAACTGCAAGCCGGGTTTTAATGGATTGTTTTGATGATAATTCAGATTTTTATCCAGCTTGGTGGTAATGATGGTATCCACAGGAAGCTCATCACCCAATTCCAGTGCTTTTGAAATTTCATTCAGGCTTGCAGGACTTTTTACATTTTTGAATTTTTGTGGTGTCTTGCTTTTTGCATCTGTGGTGGTATCTCCATTCAGTATGTCCAGATTTATCTTTGCCATTATATGCCCATTGGCAGCAAGACGCGTTAAGTTTTGACGTGCATTTTCAGTGTTGCCTTCTATGGCATCTAGCAATGCAATTAGTATTTCTGCGTCAATTGCGGTTTTTTGAAATGTTCCTGAAGTACTGCGAAGTTGGGCCTCCGATTCTGCATAAAACCGGGATCTTTTCAGGTCATTGAGTAGGGCATATGCAACCGCCTTATTAAAATAAGCCGGGGCATAATCCGGGTCGAGGCTTATAGCGGCATCGAATTGCAGGATAGCCTGGTGCAAATATTTTTTTCTAACCAGGGAGTCTCCAGATCCTCTGGCAGTGGACTCCAGATCCAACTCGGTAAAAAACCGGTACTTTAATTCGTCCGGGGCAAACAATTTAAGTGCGCACATAAGTGCTGTGACTCCAAGGTTATTATAGAGTTCTCGGCTGGAGTATTGTTGAAGCACATATGCGTAATATTGTAAGGATTCCTCATAGTAACCTAAAGCATTCAGATAGTTTGCCATTTCAAACAGATCCACCAGGTAGCTCAGTTTCTCTGCACTTCGTTGACTCAGGATTTTCCGGTCCTGAAGGGTGGGATATCCCTTTATGGTATCAGGTAACTTATAGGCTGCATATAGTTTTTGTATGAGCTCAGAAGCTTTATCAAAAAGACCGTAACCAGCGGAATAAGCCAGGAATCCGCCCAGATAATCCGCCTCTGTTTCATGTATTACATCATCATGCAATCCTGCCAATTCTATTCCGATAGGAAGGTCTTTGAAATCATAGATGAACTCTCTGCGCCAGGCATGTTTCTCATAGTAATGTGTGAGTTCATGACCAAGGAGAAAAGCAATAGCTGCTTCTTTTTTATCCCCGAACGCTTCGCAAACACTATATGCTTTTTTTTCAAGGACGATCTCAAGTTTGTCGTAATCAATAAATGCTACCCGGTAATCACTATTGAGGAGACTGAATTTGGGTACTGGAAGCCTGAAATCCCCGCGTGCCTGAACCAATTTCTGGAATACATCCAATGCTTTGTAATATTCTGTTGTACCCACAATCTTCGTTTGATCGGCCATACGCGAAGTGCTGTTCTGGACCAAGGGGAGGGTGCCAAAACTCCGATCCTGAGCAATGGTCAAGGCTGCATCCAACAAGAAAAACATCACCAAACAGAACACAGGCCTAAGGTGCATTTTTTCTTTTAGTATTGGTTTTTGTAACATGGTTAAGTTGCTCTTGATTTATGATTTAATCCTGAGATCATATGTAATAGTGCCAAGTTAGGGAATTCGTTATCATTTGAATTAAAATTATCTTATCAGTAAAGGAGCATAATTCCGATTCAAACTAAATTGAAGGCGGAAATAGAGGTATCAGAAAGACTTAATTAGCGGATTTTTAGGCAATAAGTTATTACAATCATTTTAATTCGTTTAAGAACAATCATTTGGACTATAGTGGAATAAATTAGTACATACACATTTAAAATAATTTAAGTATCGGGTTGTATAGACAGAAACAGTGTCACCCCTGAAATTTGAAACAGGAGTGCAGTTTTTCAAAATGGACTGTTCAATTATAAAATGGTATTTTGATAAAGTCTGGGTTTATGTAACGCACTCCTTCTGATGTGCAGTTGCTTACATTGCCAAATGCAGTATTTATTTATCCGGATGGACGTTATGTAAGTTGATTCTCTGTTTTATTGCGAAATCTAAACTTAAAATATCTCTAATTCGGTCAAGCTATATTTGGGGCGAGGAATTGTATATAAGTGATAGTGGACTTCTCTCACAGCTTATTATAAATGTACATTAATTATGGTATTTTGGTTCTCCGATACAATAAGGAAATGTTATTCCATTATGAAGAAATACATTGTGTTCTGTGTTCTGATTTTCCCCATGTTTGTCAGGTGTCAAAGCCTAGATTCCAGTATTTCAAAAAGGATTGACAGCTTACTTCGTAAAGCTTTGGAATACACAGAAATAGACTCATTTGATAGGGCAATCCACATTGCAGCAGTTGCAGAAAAGTATGCCTTGAAGCACGCGGGTGCCGGATCATTGGTGTATGCTAAAACCTGCTATGTGATGGGTTTGAGTCTCGATCTTACCAGCGATTTTGAGAATGCTATTACATGGTATGTCCGATCAAATGAAATTGTTGAAAAACGAAAAGGAAAACAAAATTCGGATTATGTAAAAACCTTGTATAATCTGGCAGATCTCTATATTCAAATGGGTCAAGTCAACAAGGCAGAACAGGCATATCTGCAATGTGCATCCCTTCGCGAGAAGTTGGTTGGCATCCATCATCCGGATTATGTAGCTACTATTGAGGGGCTCGCAGAATTGTATATGGATATTGGCAAATACGATACAGCAGAAGAATGGTATCATAAAATTATTTCGATCCGGGAAAAATTAAACGGCAAGGACCACAATGATTATATATACAGTTTAAACAACCTTGCTGTATTGTACCAGCACATGGGAAAATATGATAAAGCCGAACCACTGTATCGTGAAGTTTTGGATTTTCAGGCAAGAACGCTTGTTGGAGGAACGACAAATCCTGAATATCTGCGTAACCTGCAAAACCTTGCGATTTTATATTTTGAATCCGGTGCATATGATAAAGCCGAACCACTCTACCTTGAATGTAAAGATCAGCGCAAAAGAACAGAAGGAGCAGAAAGCCTGAATTATGCCTCATGCCTTAATGGTTTGGCCATTTTATACAGGACTATGGGAAACATCGAAAAGGCAGAACCCTTGTTTTTAGAAGCAATACAAATTTATATTCACGAGAATGCCCAGGATTCACATGAATATGGATCTGTCCTGAATAACCTGGCTAATTTGTATATCGCTGTTGATAATCTTGAAGAAGCCTTGCCTTTGTATGAAGAGGCAATATCTGTATATAAAAAAGCCAAAGGTGAGCAAAGCAACGAGTATACTACAGGTCTTAGCAATCTTGCAAATTTGTATTTGGAGATGGGTTTGTTCAAAAAGGCAGAGCTGCTTTTGTTGGAAACGAAGGAAAAGAGGGCAAAGCGATTTGGCACTTTGCATCCGGACTACATCAGCAGTCTCATAAGTCTTGGGGCTTTATATCCTAATCTTGGAGATTCCAAAAAGGCGGAATCCTTTTTGTTGGAGGCTCAAAGGATCACTAAAAAAACCTTAGGGGTTCAACATCCCTATTATCTGACTTGTCTCACCAAGTTGGTCAAACTTTACGAGGAAAAAGGAAGGTATTCGGAGTCAACAAGCATGCTCAAGGAAATGGAAATTCTTGAAAAGGAAAAACTTTACAAGGCTTTGCGTTTTTTATCTGAAACAGAACTTGCAAAATATGCGGCTTTGTTTTTGGAAGGAGCTGATGATTTGGCATCTTATACATTGAACAGATTTTACGAATCGGATGTACGCACAACGAATGAATTGTCACTTCTACTTTATGATCGCATGCTTTTTTACAAAGGACTGCTTCTTACAAGTTCATCTCAATTGAATGCAGAACTTATAAAGGGAGCTCCGGAAATCAGGGAAATCGCAGAACGCCTTAAAGAATACAAGAGACAGATGGCTGCAGAATTGTCCTTACCTCAGGAAAAACAAAGACGCTACAATGAACTTGAAGACACGATCAATACGATTGAAAAACAGTTGGTACGGTATACAGCTACAATGAACGATCCTATTCGTAAAATAAGTTGGAAAAATGTGCGAGACGCATTAAAGAAGGACGAGGCCGCCATTGAGTTTATTGATTTTGCAGTAAACGTTCCTTCCTTGAAAGACAGTATCATGTACGCCGCTTTGATTATAAGAGCCGGTGATACCTGTCCGCATTTTATACCCTTGCTTGAAGAAAGGAGTTTGGATTCGCTTATTGGTTACGATGTTCATAAGAAAGCGGATTATGTAAATAGATTGTATTCCTTAGCGGATCGGGGGGCAGTTGCATTAGAAACACCAAAAAAATCATTGTATGAAATTCTTTGGCACCCCATTGAAAAGGAATTGACAGGAGTTAAAACAATTTATTTCTCACCCAGTGGATTGTTGCACAGAATTAATCTGGATGCGATTCCTCTAACAGAAACAGAAACTCTGGCGGATCGCTATAATCTGATTGCACTAAACAGTACCCGTCAGTTGGTGATACCTGGGCAGATGAAACAAGCCAACAACGATGCGGTATTGTATGGAGGAATTCAATTTGAGCAAGACAATGCTTTGCAAAACAATGAACCAATGCTTGCCTCAATATCAAGAGGAGAATTAGCTTTTGAAAATGTTGATTCTACCTTGAGAGGTGGAAGCTGGAATTACCTTGCAGGAACAGAACGCGAAGTCAAAGCTATTGAGAACATCATGCGGACAACTGGTGTTCAAACACAAGTGAAAAAGGGATATGAAGCCACCGAAGAATCCTTTAAAAATATCGGAACAAAGAAATCCGTCTCTCCTCGAATCCTGCACATTGCCACGCATGGTTACTTTTTCCCTGACTTAAAAACTGAGAAGGAAACCTTCTTGAATTCGGAGCCTGTATTTAAAATTGCAGATCATCCGATGCTACGTTCCGGGCTCATCATGGCAGGAGGCAATGCAGCCTGGCAAGGCAAACAAACAGCGGAGGGAAGGGAAGATGGAGTGTTGACTGCATACGAAATATCGCAAATGAATTTGTCCAACACAGAGCTCGTAGTATTGTCTGCATGTGAAACGGGATTGGGGGATATACAGGGGAATGAAGGAGTGTATGGCTTGCAACGCGCATTTAAAATTGCAGGTGTCAAATACATCATCATGAGTTTATGGCAGGTGCCGGATAAGCAAACGAGTTTATTGATGACTACGTTTTATAAAAAGTTGCTGGAGGCCGAAGGTCCCGACAAAGGCGGGAACAAAAAGACGATTCCGGATGCCTTTCATGCGGCTCAGAAAGAATTAAGGGATAATGGTCTTGATCCATATAATTGGGCGGGGTTTGTTTTGGTGGAGTAACAATGTAGAATTCCTAAATTCTCAATCTCCGCACTCATTCTTTTTTTTATGTAAATAGAATAATCAATACCCACTTTCAAACCTACTACAGATATGGTTTGATTTAGGAAAATAAGTATTCGTGTTTGTAGGGTATCTTTACTCGAAGTAGCGCGCTTTATGAAATATGAGATTCTGATTTTATTGGGAATATTAACTATAAATTCTTCAGCACAGACGATAGATTCCGTTGCACTCAAACAAGTAGATAGCCTTATTCAAGTCTCTGGTAATTTGGCATCCAAAAAGAACTTTGAACAAGCGTTGGAAATCAATTCAATCGCGGAAAAAATCGCCCTCGAAAAAATGGGACGGGAGTCGGCGGCTTATGGGACCTGTTGTTTCAACCGGGGAAATGTGTTTTTTTCCATGCGCAATATTCAGGAAGCTGAAAAGTATTACCTCGATTCGAAAGCCATCCGGGAAAAGGTGCTAGGAAAAGAGCATCTTGATTATGCGAATAGCCTGAGTAGCCTGGCGAATTTGTACCGAGGTTTGGGCAACTATGAAAAAGCCCTTCCGCTTGCCCTTGAATCCACATCCATTCTGAAAAAAATTATGGGAAAAGAGCATCCTGATTACGCAAAGAGTCTAAATAACCTTGGAATTTTGTACAGGGAAATGGGCGAATACGAAAAAGCTGAACCGCTCGCCCTCGAAGCTTTAGCTATTCGGAAAAAAGTACGAGGAAAAGAGCACCCAGAATATGTTGGAAGTTTGAACAACCTGGCAAACCTGTATAATGCAATGGGCAATTACGAAAAAGCCGAGCCGCTTTACCTCGACGCCTTGGCCACCAAGGAAAAAATTCTGGGAAAAGAGCATCCCGACTATGCCCAAAGTCTTTACAACCTGGGAGTTTTATACGAAGCAATGGGCAAATACGAAGAAGCCGAACCACTTTTCCTCCAGGCCAAGGCGGTCTTTGGAAATGTATTAGGGCCAGAACATACAATGTATGCCAACAGTCTAGAAGGTTTGGCAGTTGTGTACGAAGATATGGGCAATTATAAAAAAGCTGAACCGCTTTATCTCGAAGCCAAAGCTATCCGTGAAAAAGTCCTGGGAAAAGAGCATCCCGATTATGCCCAAAGCCTGCACAACCTGGCAGATTTGTACATACACCTGAACAACTACAAAACAGCCGAATCACTTTACCTCGAGGCCTTGTCCATCCTTGAAAAAGCAATGGGAAAAGAGCATCCTGACTATGCTACCATTCTTAATAACCTGGCAAATTTGTATCAGAGAATGGGTAATTACGGAAAATCTGAACTGATTCACCTGGAAGCCAAATCGATTCGGGAAAAAGTGCTTGGAAAAGAGCATCCCGAATATGCCCAAAGCCTCTACAACTTAGCGGATTCGTACATAAACCTAAATAATTACAATAAAGCAGAACAGCTTTACCTTGAATCCAAATCGATTCGTGAAAAGGTCCTGGGAAAAAAGCATCCCGGCTTTATAGACTGCCTGAATGCATTGGCGTATTTATATGAAAAACAAAGCAAATTTTCAGAAGCGTCATCCCTGTTGAAAGAAGCAGCATCACTAGAACAGGCACAAATTTCAGGTGCAGCTGCCTATCTTTCCGAACGGGAGCTTGCAATGTATGCTACTAAGTTCCAAACTGACGGTACGAAGCTTGGGGCAAACTTACTCACATGGCCCACAGCTCCAAATGCAAGTATGTCAGCATTGGCATTTGACCATGCCCTTTTTTACAAAGGCTTCCTGCTCAATGCCGCAACCAGGCTCAATTTTTCTGCCTCCATATCTCCCGAATCAGCAGAAATCAACAATCGCCTCAAAGGATACCGCCGCCGCCTCGCCACCGAATACACCAAACCTTTTGCGGAACGGGAGGGAGTTGACGAATTAGAAGAAAAAGCCAACGCCGCTGAAAAAGAACTCTCTCGCACCGTAAGCGGATATGCAGAAGCCATTCGGCAGGTGAAATGGGAAGAAGTACTGTCTTTGCTTAAAAAAGGCGAATCCGCTATAGAATTCGTTCATTTCAGGGTCAATTTTTCACAAAAGACAGACAGTACTGTGTATGCTGCCTTACTTCTTATATCTGGAGACAAACAACCAAAATTTATTCCCCTTTTCGAAGAAAAATCTCTTGACTCTTTATTGAATTTAAAATCAGAAAGAAAGTCGGATTATGTAAATAATTTATACACACTTGCTGATCGTGGGGCAGTTGCAATTGAAGCGTCCAGGAAATCATTATATGAAATATTGTGGAAACCTCTTGAAAAAGAATTGGCTAATGTCCATACGATTTATTTTTCACCAAGCGGATTATTACACAGAATTAATCTAGATGCCATTCCGATAAATGAAACGGAAACATTAGCGGATAGATATAATTTATTTGAACTAAATAGTACTCGTCAATTGGTCATTCCGACTCAAATAAAAAATGACAACAACGATGCAGTATTGTTTGGAGGAATTCAATTTGAGCAAGACAGCGCTTTGCAAAACAATGAACCAATGCTTGCCTCAAGATCAAGAGGAGAATTAACTTTTGAAAATGTTGATTCTACTTTAAGAGGTGGAAGTTGGAATTACCTTCCAGGAACAGAACGAGAAGTGAATGCTATTGAAAAAATTATGCAGACAAACGGAATGCAAACCAAATTGAAAAAAGGATATGCTGCAACTGAAGAGTCATTTAAAAATATAGGAACAAATAATAATCCATCACCCAGAATATTACACCTGGCCACGCACGGATATTTTTTTCCGGATCCAAAAGAAAAAGTTAGCAGCCTGCCCGCCGGTCAGGCAGGTTCACAGTTGGCAGTTGGCAGTCAAGAATCTGTTTTTAAAATGAGTGATCATCCGATGTTACGCTCCGGGCTCATCATGGCCGGAGGCAATGCAACATGGCAAGGAAAACAAACGCTGGAAGGAAGAG
>CAZDQG010000055.1:0-10327 GCA_964507535.1 uncultured Saprospiraceae bacterium | reverse complement strand
TTACCAAGATTACCCTTCGTGGCATACAGATGCTGAAACAAGTTCAGCATGACGGGGTGTGTGTGGGAAGGGTGTGGGTTTTGGAGCTGTGCTTCAAAAGGAGTCTTGAGTTTTTTGTCCGATGATATGATGAGAGTAGATATTCCTTCGTGGCATACAGATGCTGAAACAAGTTCAGGAGTTCTGCTGAAACAAGTTCAGCAGCTCTCCTGAATTAATTTCAAGAGTTCTGCTGAATTCATTTCAGTATGACTACTAAGGGGATAAGCACTAAAATAAGTACACAATAAGCTAAATAAATCCATGATAAAGAACCATTAACACCTACCTAAAAGTAGATTCCGCCAATCTTTTTATGCGCACAATTGAGTCTGCATTAAAGACAGCTACATATTCTGTAATTTTAGATCATGAATATGAAAGACCTTTTCAAACTGATGTCAATAGGTATCCTGGTTTTTTTGGTATTCACAGCGAGGGCATTTGCGACTACCTATGTGGTGAATCCGTCCAATTATATCAACTATGTGAGTCGATTGCAGCCCGGAGATACCATGCTGCTTGAAGAAGGGGATTACACGCAGAATCTGCAATTGCGGAATGTCAACGGCAATGCTTTACAGCCTGTGGTGATCATGGGAAAGAGTTATCTTTCAAGGTTTATAGGACAGTCCTGTTGCAATACGGTAAGCATAAGCCAGTGTTCCTACCTGATCTTGCGCGACTTTGGCATTTATGGAAACAATGAATATGTAGATGCAATTAAAGCAGAAGGCACAGCGGGAAACTGGGCGCACCACATCACTATTGAAAATATAAATATATACCATCCCGGAGTAGACCAGCAGGTCGTCTGCATCAGCACCAAATGTCCCGCCTGGGATTGGATCATACGCAATAACCTGATTTTACAGGGGGGTACAGGACTCTATCTCGGAAACTCAGACGGAACCAGACCCTTTGTAAACGGGATTATTGAAAACAACCTTGTGGTGAATTCGGTAGGATACAATCTTCAAGTTAAACATCAATTTGACGGAGTGCGGGATTCTTTCAGCGGGACGCAGGTGCATGGAAAGACGATCATCCGCGATAATGTATTTATCAAGGCAGCCAACTATTCCACAGGGGGCAATGCCCGGCCTAATGTATTGGTGGGTGGTTTTCCAAAAACGGGCTGGGGTTCAAAAGACTATTATGAAATTTATGGCAACTTGTTCTATCAAAATCCGGTGGAAGCCTTATTCCAGGCAACAGGTCATGTCATGCTTTATGGAAATATTTTCATCAATCACGAGAATCCAGGCGGGTTCCGTGCAATCTATTTTACACCTCAGAACCAGGTAAGCCCCGGAGATATACGCGTATTTCACAATACTGTTTTAGCGGCAAACAGCAGTGGTGGAATCCGTTTAAACAGTCCAGATCCAAATTATAAACAGTATTGTCAGGGGAATGCCGTATTTGCAGCGGCCCCCATTACCAATTTCAATGATACACTGGGGAACATTACCGGCAACTATGATGATATGGTACAACATGTCATCTCGGTGCAAAAAAATTTGCAAGAAGATTTTTATCCACTTGCAGGAAAATTCAGAATTCCAATTCTTCCTTCGGACGCATTCAAACAACTAAGCGACTTCGATAAAGACTTCAACAATGACGTGTTTGACTGGACCTATTGCGGTGCGTATACCCGATGCTGCGAAAACAAAGGTTGGAAGATCAGTGAGACCAGGAAAGCTCTCCGAAAGGATATTGCAACTGGAAGTGACAATCATTATCGTTTTTCGCCTCAATTATGTACAGCATTTCCAAACCCTGTTAAGGACCACTTGATGCTGCATGCGGAATATCCTCTGGAATGGATGTTGTTTGATGAGCATGGAAGTCTTGTCTTAAGAGGAAGGACAGATCAGGAGCATCAGGAAATCCAGCTGGCACATCTTTTACCAGGAATGTATTTTATGCGTTACCGTGTTGGGAAAGAAGAAGGAATCATTCCGATTATGAAAAATTAAGGTAGCGGAAACACCTCTTTTTGCTATACGGTAATTTTCAGTATGTGTTTACAATCAAAAAGGATATCGATTGATGTTCAGGCTTTGCGGACAAATTTTGTAAGAAACACAATTTTCTGACCATTTACCTTTCCTTCGATTTGTTCCGGGTTACCATCGACAAGGGAAATGTTTCGTACCGGGGTTCCCCGTTTTGCAGTAAGTGAAGATCCTTTCACGTCGAGGTCTTTGATAAGCGTGACGGTGTCTCCCGCATGTAATTGTTTGCCAAAGCAATCCACGTGCATTGATTTTGCGATGGCTTCCCTGTGTTCCTCAAGTTGTGTCCACCAATTCTGGCAGTCATCGTCCAAATACATAGAATCCAGGAGATCCTGCGCCCAGGCTTCTCCTGATAGTGCTTCGAGTTGAATTTTTGCCAGTATTTTAACAGCAGCGTGTTCACTCCAAATGGCTTCGTTGAGGCACCTCCAGTGATCCGGAATCAAGGGCGCCTCTCCATTTATCTGAGACAGACAGGAAGCGCAAACCAATACGCAATCCTCTATATTATCTCCGTTTTTTGGAGGAACAACATATTCCGACAGTCCATCTGTGGATGCACATAATTCACATTTGTGGCCCGCACGCTGTGACAATTCTTTGAAATGATTCATACTCACGTTTTAATAAAGGGCACAAAAATAGCCCTTGCTTTCCGTAAACAATGGATTCCGTCAAAATCCACGCAGTTATTTTCATCCGAAGCTATCCGATATTTGCATTTATTCTAATTTGCCTGTCAAATGAAGCGTCTAACTCTTTATGTGCACACCTTGCAAAGGCTGAAAGGCCGGCAGATTGCACATTTGTTGCTCTACCGGTTTCCGGGTTGGTACCTTCTTTCCAGGTTTCGGGCAATCCGGAATACCTATGGACAATTTGTATGGGCGGCATTTGATTGTACCTGTTTGAAAAGGGAGATGGTATTCGAAGCACCGGATCGCTTTACGGCCTTTCAGAGGAGTATTCGCTTTGGTGAAAAATGGAATTGGGGAACATTGGCAAACGGAGCACTTTGGAATTATCAGTTGCAATACATGGATTTTTTACTGGATGATGCGCATTCAAAAGAAATCCGCTACCGATTGCTTCAGTCTATCAGTGATGCCATTCTCCGTCGCCGCCTGAAACTTGAGCCCTATCCTGTTTCTCTCCGGCTGGTGCATTGTTATGCCTTTTTAGGAAATTCCGGAATCGAGATGGATCTCTCCGTGCAACGGGCACTTGGTGTGCAAGTGCGGTTTTTGGAAGACAATCTGGAATTTCATCTGGATGCCAACCATTTGTTGGAAAACTATATTGCATTATGTTTTTCATTTCTATTTCTTGGTCGTGATTCCAAAAGCGCTGCTTCTCTTTCCATGTTGATAAAGGAACTTGAGAAACAAGTAATGAAAGATGGAGGACATTATGAGCGGAGTCTTTCTTATCACTGTGGCATACTTTCCAGGCTGTTGTGCCTTATCTCGGTGATGAAAGTCAAATCCGTCCATCCTGTCGAAAGAGAAAAACTGTGCGGGATAGCTGCGGGCATGTTGGTCTGGATCCGTGAAATGACACAAGGGCTTCGTTATTTTCCTTTGTTTAATGATTGTATTTCATGGGAAAAAGAGGATTTGGAAAAATTGTTTGCAAGTGCGAAGGCTGTTGACATTGATACCCGCTCTAGCGAACAAACGTTAGTAAGTTTCTACCTGATGAAGAGGTTGGAAGGAGTGTTGTGGGTAAACTCGCAAGGACCTGGTCCTTCCTACCAGCCGGGTCATGCGCATGCAGATCTCATGTCCTTTGTTTTGGGCTCCGGTGGCCGCATGATAATTGTTGATCCCGGAATTTCGGATTACGAAGACCGGGCGATCCGCCTTCGGGAACGCTCAACTGCCTATCATAATACCGTCTTCCTTCCCGGATGCAATCAATCTGAAATTTGGGCTTCCTTTCGCTTGGGACGTCGTGCTGAAATTACGGAAGTTCAGCGAACGGCTGATCTCTTTGAAGCAGAGGTAAGCTGGTATCAGGGGCATGTGCACGTGAGGAGATTTGCATGGGATGAGAAGGCCCTGATCATTTCGGACAGTTTCAATACCCCTAAGGAGGCCAGCGCATATGCAGTCGCGGCTTTTCATCTGGACTTTCGCATAGAACGTCCTGTAATTCGTGGTTTGAATGTCAGTATTCCGGGAACAGCGCTGAATATTCAATTCCATAATGCGGAACGTATAGAACTGGATACCTACCTGCAAGCTTTTCGGTTTAATGAGGTGCATGAAGCACACAGATTGTTGGTGTATTTTTACAATCGCTTGGAAACACACATACAATTCAATTTTTGAAGCGCATTTTGTATCTCAGTTACCATTATGAGCCTGATCTGAGTGCGGGCTCGTTTCGCAATGCAGCCCTTGCTAATGCCTTGGCACAGAAGACGATTGGTAACTATAGCATGTATCTACTCTGCTCCCAACCCAATCGGTATTCCAATTTGAAGGAAAAAAGTGAGCCCTATGAAGCTCATGGGAACCTTCATATTTACCGCGTTGAAGTGCCTCAACACGGAAATGGTTTTTTGCGGCAGCTTATTGCATTTAGGGCATATTGGAAATTTGTGCAAGCCAAGGCAAAGGAATTGGATCCGGATTGCGTTTTTGCTTCCAGTTCCAAATTATTTACGGCGTATCTGGCTTACCGGATTGCGAGACAAAAGAAAAGGCTTCTGTATCTGGACGTGAGGGATCTTTTTGCGGAGAATCTCAAAGAGTTTATCAAATGGCCGGTGGTAAACAGGATGGCGAGTTGGTTTGTAAAAACATTTTTTGAAATACCATGTCTTCAATATGCGCAGCATATCAGCATCAATTCGGAAGGTTTTCGAAGCAGCATTCCAAAAGGATATAAAGGGCAGGTTCATTTTTATCCTAATGGAATCGATGCGGACTTTTTAAATTGGAGGCAGACGGAAGGATTGGATCTCAATAAGAAGACAGTTTGTTATGCTGGAAATATTGGAGAAGGACAAGGACTTCATAAAATCGTTCCGGGGCTTGCCAAAGCTCTGGAAAAAACGCATCGGTTTATTTTAATAGGGAGTGGTTCTGCATTCCGCAAATTGCAAAAAAGCTTGATCGAAATGAACATCACCAATGTTGAATGCATTGCTCCTGTCAAGCGAAAAACTTTGTTGGAATATTATAGAAACTCCCACTATTTATTTTTACATCTTAACGATTTCGACTCCTTTAAGAAAGTTCTTCCCTCCAAAATATTTGAATATGCGTCTGGTAACATTCCCATTGTCGCAGGTGTTGCGGGCACGGCGCGACATTTTATAGAGACGGAAGTACAAACAAATGTGTTTCTCTTTGATCCCTGTGATGTGCATGCTGCGATCCGGATTTTTGAAGGTAGTCATTATACCCTTGAAGCGCGTCCGGAATTTGTGAAAAAATACAATCGGGAAATGCTGACAAACCGGATGGCGGATTCGATAGTAGAAGCTTTTGGTGATGCGGAGTAAAATTTTGATTGTAGCAAATTCTTCCTGGAACCTCTATAATTTCAGGAAGCCGCTCTTGTCCTGGCTCCACGATGAAGGTTTTGAATTGGTATACGTGTCCATGGAAGACCGATACCGTTCACAATTGCCACCAGGCCGGTTTTATTCGCTAAAGCACCTGGATGCACGTGGAATGCACATATGGAAGGACTTCCGTCTTTTTGTAGAGTTGTTCCGCATGTATAGGATGGAGAGACCCGTCCTCGTGCTGCAGTTTACCATCAAGCCTAACTTTTACGGAAGTCTTGCTGCAAGGATGTTGAAAATCCCTTGTATATCGCATGTTACGGGATTGGGCATGGCCATATCAGGCCGGCATACCGGTTCGAAAATATTGGCATGGCTCTATGCAAGAGCTTTGCGAAGGAACATGCGGGTTATTTTTCACAATGAAGAAGATAGGCGGTTCTTTACAAACAAACATTTGTTAGATCCAGATAAAACACTTGTGATCGACGGCAGCGGCGTAAATACGGATTATTTTTTGCCTAAGCATACGGAGGCCAATCGAAAGGAATTTACATTTTTATTTGTCGGGCGGCTTCTGATAGATAAAGGAATCCGGGAATACCTTGAGGCATGCCGGATTTTATTTGAGGGGGGTCTTCATGCACGCTTTTGGATTGCCGGGAGCTTTGATCCGCAAGCAAGAAACAGTATTTCCGCTCAAGAGTTGAATCAGTGGACTGCTTTACCTGGTGCACGGTATTGGGGGCATCTGGAGGATATCCGCGAGGTTTTTTCTGAGAGCAGTGTGTTGGTGCTTCCATCGTATTGGGAGGGCATGCCACGGGCGGCCCTTGAGGCGATGTCGATGGAAATACCGGTGATTTGTTCAGACGTTCCTGCTTGCAGGCAATTGTTGCAAAATGGAAAAACAGGCCTGCAATGTAAGGCGGCGGACATACAAAGTCTTGTAGATGCGATGAAGCGAATGTATCAAATGGCACAAGATATTCGATTGGATTTGGGAAAGCAGGCACGACAGCTTGTTCTGCAGCGATATGCCTTGCCGCATATTTTAAATGCGTATGACAATTTATTTAAGGAAATTGCAAAATCAGCTTTTGAAAACGATAGAGATGCATCGATTTAACATGGAGATGGAGAAAGATCGCATACAAAAAAATGGGGCATATTACCGCAGGAGGCTTTCCTATCTGCTTGACAGTGTAGACCTGAGAGGGCATGAGGTGCTGGATCTGGGTTGTGGAGAAATGTGGCTATACAAGGAAAAAGCTCCGGTTTTAAAATCCTATTTTGGAATTGACAGGTTCTCTTTCAGTGAGCAAGGCCATGCGATCACCGGTGATATTTTAGATCGTTCACATATAAACGAACGTTCGTTTGACAGCATTTTTCTCCTGGGTGTGCTGGATCATTTGGATGAAAGGGAGAAAAGGGAAGTGCTGAAAGCCTACCACCCTGCGTTCAGGAAACATTTTATCGTAAGTCAATGCAACCGAAGTTCACCACTGCATCAATTACTGGGATGGTGTAAAGGGGAAATCGATCTGCATCCTTATTTTGAAGACTGCCATTGTGCAGAACTTCTGCTGTTTAAAATTCCGTGTACACAGGTTCTTTTCAATGTAAGTGCCCTGCCTGGTTTATTCAGGATGTGGGCTACGGAGCGTGTGAGTGTGTTTACCCGGAAATCCGTTTAATGTATGCGTATGTAGATAGTTTGGTGGATGCATGTATGTAGGTGCAGAAAGGGATGAGATTGGCAATGGAATTCCCTGTAAAGTGTGAGAGGCTATGTCAAGTGCATTGCAGCCGAAAAAACGGATCGGCAAACGGAACGGAAGTAAGAGAAAGGAGTTGGTGAAGTGAGTGTTTTTATGGGAAGGGTATGCTCGCGCGCATGAATCAGGAAGAAGCGGGTGCTTCATGATCTATAAAATCACATACAATTTCGAGGATCAGCTTTTGTGCAAGTTCGAGTTTGTCATTCGTAATTACGTAATCAAAATACTGTGCGTATTGCATTTCCTCAGTCGCTTTCCGGATCCGTTTTTCGATTTGTTCGGCCGAATCCGTACCTCTTTTCGTCAGGCGTTCACGAAGCACAGCGATGCTGCTTGCTTTTACAAAGATGGAGAGGATGTCATACTTTGCTTTATTTTCAATGAGGTGGGCACCTTTTACATCGATATCGAGCAATGCGATTTTATGTTGATTCCAGATACGTTGTAATTCTTCATTGAGAGTTCCGTAAAATTGATTTTCGTATACTTCCTGGTATTCGAAAAAACGATTTTGCTGAATGGCTGATTTGAACTGTTCGACATCCAGGAAATGGTAGTGCATGCCATCTTGTTCACCGGGGCGTGGAGCGCGCGTGGTTGCAGAGACTGAAAATGCCAATTGTGGCAGTTTTGCAAGTAAAAAGTTGGCAATGGTTGTTTTGCCGGAGCCGGAAGGAGCGGTAAGAATAATGATTTTTTGGCCGCGCATGGATCAGAGGATATTTGCCATTTGTTCTTTGATTTTCTCCAGTTCATCCTTCATTCCCACCACCAGTTTTTGGATGGGAGAGTACTGCGCTTTGGCACCGAGTGTATTTATTTCGCGACCGATTTCCTGGCTGATAAAATTCAGTTTTCGCGATTTTATCTGTGCCGATTTTGTCAGCTCTTCCAGGAAATAGTCGCAGTGTTGTTTCAGTCTGACTTTTTCTTCTGTGATGTCGAGGCGTTCGAGATAATAGATCAGTTCCTGTTCAAAGCGATTGCGATCGATATTTTCGGATTCAAAATTTGAATTCAGGGACTTCTGTAATTTTTCTTTGAGGAGTTGCATGCGTTCGGGATCCAGTTTTTCAATTTTCTGGAGATATTCCAGGATTTGCTGGATGCGCAGGATCATATCATTGGCGATGATGCCCCCTTCGATCGATCTGAAGTCATTTAGTTTTTCGATGGCTTCCTGGAGGAGGTCGATGGTAAAGGCGTATTGTTCATCACTGATGAGGGTATCCTGGGAGGAGATCACATTTGGAAATTTGAGGATGGCGTTGAGGAGATCGGATTGTTTTAAATCAATTTCCGCAGAGAGGGATTGAATTTGTTTATAAAAATTGAGGAATAGATTTTTATTGAGGGTGAATTCCTCTTCGAGGCCGCCCGAATCGATGGCTATGCTAAGATCCAGTTTACCCCGGATGACCTGATCGTTGAGGATTTTGCGCAATTCCAGTTCGTGTTGACGGTAGCTATTGGGGAGTTTGAGCCGGAAGTCATTGGCTTTTGAGTTGATGCATCGGAGTTCGATGACGATTTCTTTTCCCTGGAAGTGACCTTTGGAGTTTCCAAATCCGGTCATGGATAAAAGCATAGGCACATTTTGGCTTAAAGGTAGTATTTTATTTGAAAGCCTTGTTTTCTGGGCCTTAGAACCCTCCTATCTCCTTGATATATAAAAAGTTATAATATATAAGACCTAATAAAAAATGAATAAAAGTTTTGCGAACCGATGAAAATTGCGAAATTTGCGACGCTCTTTACGGGCCATCATTCATAACTGTCTAAATATCAAGCAAATGAGAAAAGCTGATTTAGTGGCACTGATCTCTGAAAAATCGGGAGTACCCAAGGTCGACGTGCTTGTCTCCCTGGAGATGTTCTTTAAAGAAGTCAAGCAATCCTTGGCACAAGGGGAGAACGTATATATCAGGGGATTTGGCTCCTTTGTAGTAAAGAAACGCGCAAAAAAGATTGGACGTCACATTAAGAAAAATGTGGCTATTGAGATTCCGGAGCATTTCATACCCTCTTTTAAGCCTGCAAAAATATTTGTGGACCATGTAAAATTGGGCAAAGAACCGGAGACGTCTGAGGAGGATGAGGATGAAATGGATGAAGCATAAAAGCCAGGCATGACTCCGTTAAGGCTGGGTCTATTAATGTCCGTTTTATTTCTGCTGTGTTATTTTGGATTGAGCCTGGAATCTCCAAAGATCAAACAGAGCAGTGAAGCCAGAAGTAAGGATTTAGAGCTTACGGGCTTCGAGAATCTTGCGAAGGACGCATATGCAACGCTGGATGCAGTTCAGAAAGCTGAACTCGATTCTTATAACCGGGAACTTGAAGGATTGAAGGAAGATTCCGCAAAAGTTTCTGTGTTAAAGCGTATTTCCGGCTTTTGGTTCAGACTCAACCGATATGCCTTGGCAGGAAGTCTAGCCAGGAAGGTCGCCGAGATGGAAAAAACCGAACAGAGCTGGAGTATTGCGGGGACCAGTTTTATGTATGGGCTGGAGGGGGAAAAGGAAGAAAAGGAGCGCATGTTTTGTCAGCAGTCGGCTGTTTTCTGTTTTGAGCAGGCGCTTTCACTAAATCCAAAGGAACCCGCGTATGAACTTTATAAGGCGATGTCCTATGTAAAGTTGCCCGGGAAAGAGCCTATGAAGGGGATATTGATGATTCTAGAGTTAGAAAAGAAATATCCGGAGTATCTTCCCATTCAGTTGCAGCTGGCGGAATTGGGAATGCAGACGGGACAATTTGCAAAAGCGGAAGGAAGATTGCATAAAGTATTGGAAGCGGATCCGGAGAATGCAAAAGCAAATTGCCTTATGGCAGATTTGATGAAGCAGATGAATCGAACTGAAGAAATTGAAAAATATATAAAACATTGTAAAAATTGACGTATGCCTTGCGGTAAAAAAAGAAAAAGACATAAAATCGCTACGCACAAGCGGAAG
>CAZDQG010000054.1:6953-10689 GCA_964507535.1 uncultured Saprospiraceae bacterium | reverse complement strand
GGAATAATTTGCAACTCACCATTTTGCAATTCATTTTTAATACCAATCAAGGGCATAATTGAACATCCCAGTCCTGCAATAACAGCTTGTTTGACTGCTTCATTTGTTGTAAGCTCCATTTTCTTTCGTACCGGTAAATTGTTTTTCTGAATAAATTTCTCCATGGTCTGCCGTGTCCCGGACCCCTGTTCCCGGTATATTAATGGCAATGATTCAAATATTGATTTATCATACATTTTACTTTTAAATTTTTGGGAGGCATTGCTAACTACAAAGATCTTGTTCTGTAAAAGTTCCACTTTTTCTATTTTAATATTTTCCGGTAAAACAGAAACCAAAGAAAAATCAACTGCATTCATTTCCAAACTCTCCAATACACCAAGCTTGTTCGTCACATCCAATTTTAGCTCCACTCCATCATGTCTTTTTAAAAAATCACTCAAAAAGAAGGGGATCACATATTTTCCTGTGGAAACACTAGAAATCTTCAGTCTGCCGGCCATTTCTCCTTTGTGCGCTTTAGACTTATAATCTATGGCCCAAACCTGGTCCAAAATACTCTCTGCAGCCTCCGCGATTTCTTTTCCGAAATCGGTAATAAATATTTTTCTCCCAACCACCTCTGTCAATGGCACATCAAACTGATCCTGAAATTTCTTTAACTGTATAGACACTGCAGGTTGCGTAAGATGCAACTCTTCAGCTGCCTTGGTCACACTCTGCGTTTGGGCAATCCTCAGAAATATCCGCAACTGGTTAAGTGTATAATTCATAAATTATTTTTATACTTATCATAGCAAATATAAATATTAATTAATGATTTATAATGCAGAAATTTGCACCGAAAAATCAAATCAAAATACATATGAAAAAAGCAAAAATCTTCCAGATCCTTATTGTTGCAGGAATGGTTCAATACTCCTACAGCCAAAACACTCCCAAATCGGAGAACCCAAAAACTGCACATCATGAAATAGCCAACTCCAAAGCTTCCCCTAATACGCCCGATGAAGCACTTGCAGAGCTAAAAAATGGCAATAAACGATTCCTGAATGGCAAACTAATCAATACCAATTACAAAAAGGATATCGAACATACCAAAGGGGATCAGCACCCACACTCCCTGATCCTTTCTTGCCTCGATTCACGGATTCCGCCTGAAATCATTTTCGACCAGGGTATAGGAAACATTTTTGTTGCCAGGGTGGCCGGTAATATTGAAGATGCAAACATACTGGGAAGCATGGAGTTTGCTACCAAAGTAAAAGGTACTAAACTTATCGTTGTAATGGGTCACAACAACTGCGGTGCAGTCAAGGGCGCAATTGACAATGCAGAGTTGGGAAACCTTACACAACTGGTTTCACAAATAAAACCAGCTATAACAGGTGATAAATCCAATATGGAGGACATGATAAATGAAACCGCAAAAAGGAATGTAAAATTAACCATCGACGATATCCTCAACCAAAGCAACATCATTAATGAGTTAGTAACCTCAGGAAAAGTAAAAATCGTAGGAGCTTACTATGACCTTAATTCCGGAAAAGTAAGTTTTATTAATTAATCCCAATGTATGTTTAACAATAGATCACTTTTGATTGCAACCAAACACGGGAAACAACAAGTGATGGCACCTTTACTTGAAAAGCAATTGGGAGTAACGTGTATTGTTAAGGATCATTTAGATACGGACGTCCTAGGAACTTTCACTGGAGAAATTGAAAGAAAAGATGACCCTGTGACAACACTCCGCAAAAAGTGTCTCCTCGCAATGGAAACATTTCATGTCGATGTAGCCGTTGCAAGTGAAGGTTCCTTTGGTCCGCATCCCAGCTTATTTTTTTTAAATGCCGATGACGAATTGGTAATGTTACTGGATAAAAAAAATAATCTGGAGATCATTGCTCGCGAAGTAAGCACCGAAACAAACTTCAATGGCTCTGAAATGAGATCAGAAGAAGAACTGATTGTTTTTGCAAAACAAGCAATGTTCCCGTCACATGGCCTCATACTAAGAAACAAAAAAGAGGGTTTTACAAAAATTTGTAAAGGAATTACAGATTGGGAAACTCTTTTAGTGGAATACCGCGAAATGTACAAGCAAAATAACAGTGTCTATGTTGAAACTGACATGAGAGCATTGTACAACCCAAGCCGGATGAAAGTGATCGAAAAAGCGACGCTGAATTTGATTGATAAAATAAAATCATTGTGCCCAAAGTGTGAAAACCCAGGCTTTTCAGTTACTGAAATAAAATCCGGTTTACCTTGCAGTCAGTGCCAGATGCCGACTCGTTCCGCATTATCTCATATATACCAATGCGCAAAATGCCATTATATTTCAGAGAGAAAATATCCTTATGAAAAGGCTTTTGAAGAACCCACCTTTTGTGATGTGTGCAACCCTTAACAAATCCATACCACAATTCAAAGAGGCCAACACCCTTTGATCGGATTGGTTCAACAAATGCCTAATCCAACTAAAGCACTACGCGTGTACTATCCACCTATACTTCATAGATCCTTAATAAGAATGCCGGATCCTCCCAAAGCGCCGTACGCACAGAATAAACGCGATAATAGAAAAAATCTAATTTTCTTAATCAAGAAATAATACCATCGAAGCCATAATAATTGTAGATTTCAGTCCACATTTCAAATCATACAAAAAGAAATGTAAACAAATTTAAAAAGGTAAGCACGATGCTGTTTTACATTTTAGAGAAAGAACGTAAAAATCAAGATAACAAATAAATAAACCAAATCATGGAATTCCAGATATTAATAAGCAATTTAACAAATCCAACACTTTTGTTTTTTGTACTTGGGATTATAGCGACCCTTTTAAAAAGCGATTTGCAGATTCCTGAGTCCTCCAGCAAATTCATTTCTTTATATCTATTGTTTTCCATTGGCTTCAAGGGTGGACAGGAACTTTCACACAGCGGATTTTCCAATGAGATTATTTACTCCCTGCTGTTCGGGCTCGCTTTGTCATCACTGATACCCATTTACAGCTTTTTGATCTTAAAAAGAAAATTGAGCATCAGCGACGCAGGAGCCGTAGCCGCTTCGTATGGCTCGGTAAGTGCCGTAACCTTTGTAGCCGCTGTTTCATTTCTCGAAATACAGAAAATAATTTCCGGAGGGCACATGGTTGCTGTTATGGCCTTAATGGAATCTCCTGCGATCATTATAGGTGTAATCATGATGATGCAATTTGATAAATCCAAAAATCAAGAAAAGCTAAATCTTAAATCTGTAATTCATCACTCCTTTACCAATGGAAGTGTGCTTATAATTCTGGGAAGTCTTCTAATAGGATTGATTGCCGATACGAAACAGGCTGAAGGCATCAAACCTTTCACAACAGATATTTTTAAAGGATTTCTGGCCATCTTCTTACTTGAAATGGGTATGGTAACTGCTAAAAGATTTGGCGCTTTCAGAAAATACGGATGGTATGTCACCGTTTTTGCAATACTCATTCCTGCACTAAACGGATGCACCGTTGCATACATCAGCCAGTTCATTACGCAAGATATTGGAAACCGTTTCATTTTTGCAATACTTGCCGCCAGCGCATCCTACATCGCTGTGCCTGCTGCTATGCGTTTAGCGGCGCCGCAGGCTGACCCTGGATTATATATCCCAATGGCATTGGGAGTTACATTCCCTTTCAATATTACTATTGGAATGCCCCTATATTTCTTAATAGTAAAAGCAACATCGG
>CAZDQG010000054.1:0-6853 GCA_964507535.1 uncultured Saprospiraceae bacterium | reverse complement strand
AATACACCCTACCTTTACATCCAAGTCAAACATATAAAAAGCATTCTATGACTACTAAAGTTAAAATATCCACAATCTACCATTGCCCACTTGAACAGGCATTCAAAACTCCGATACTGTGTGATGTTACCAAAGTACATACCGGCTTTGGCCTCATGCCAAAAGTAACGCACTGCACAGAGGACGAAAATTGGGGACAGCCAGGATCCCGTAAAAATGTATTTGTAGCTAAATCCTGGACACAAAAAGGTGGATTTGCAAGTGTCGATAAGGTGCTGGAAAGAATTGAAAATAAGTATTGGAAAATAGAAGTAAGCGAATTCCAGTCCTGGATGCTTGGCTTTTCAAAATTTGTGGGAGAATGGCAAACTACTGAAATTGAAAAGGATAAAATCCAGGTGGAGTACACCTATACTTTACATTCCGACATCGCGATGCTGTATCCGCTGAACTGGCTATTCACAAAGCTCTTTTGGAAATCATATATGAAACACGTACTTGAAAATATCAGACAATTGACTCTAAAAAATGAACCCTACATGTATGAATAAGATCTGGTTTTAAGTAAAACCAACTTTTCAGGTTCATAATTCAGATATACATACTTAAAAGCAATATCCCTTTATATCGGGCATTTTCAACGTCTGGTTCATTTCACACATCACATGCCGTACATTAGCATCAGACAATTCCAGGTGAAAACATGTATGTGCAATCAGCAGAAGTATAGTAAAAATTTTAGTCTGGTCCAACATGGACCTGGATCTGAAAAGTAAATTCCTCACGCATGATACCCGCTATACTGCACCTAAGGTTTTCTCATACCATACCTACCCCACTTGGTGAAAAGCATGTGGTATTCCTTTTAAATAACAAACTTTAGCTACTTTCGCATTGTGGACCGCTTACGAAAAAGTGTATCAGCCTCCCTTGCCATTTATATCTGTGCATTGGTGCTAGTGCCGTGTAAAGACCACATCCATGTTCCAGATTATGTGATACCTACTGAAAAACAATTCCCAAGAGAGGACCACAATACGCTGAATGATACTTGTTCTCCATTTTGCTATTGTACTTGCTGCGCGACTTTTGTTACTATAAATGCTGTTATACCTTTTAATAATATCCAACAGGAAAGCAGAAAAGTGATTGTTCCTTATTGCCAATTCACTTCCAACGTATTCATGAACGAATGCTGGCAGCCCCCCAGGAAATGCCAATCCTTTTGTTGAATTAATTATATTCACTTTTTAAATTCATTTTCATTTGCTGAATCCTTCCAATTTGGCTGTACCTTTTTAATTCGATTAATAATTTAAGGATGATACATCGCATCATTAATTTTTCTGTTAAGAACAAATTGATTACCTCTGTCTTCCTGTTTGTTTTTATTTCCTATGGCATATATTCCGTTACCCAACTCAGTATAGATGCATTGCCAGATGTCACCAACAATCAGGTACAGGTAATTACTGTATCTCCAAACCTTGCAACGCAGGAAGTGGAACAATTTATTACCTATCCCCTGGAATTGCATTTCAAAAACCTTCCAGACCTTGTAGAACTTAGAAGCACTTCGCGAAGTGGTCTTTCTGTAATTACCATTGTATTCAAAGACCAGGTTCCTATTCACATAGCCCGACAATGGGTAAGTGAACGTTTGAAGACTGCTGCAGAAGAAATTCCAAAATCATATGGCACTCCGGAATTGATACCACCAACAACCGGTCTTGGAGAAATTTTTCAATACACATTGGCTGTGGATAGTGCATTCCGGTCAAAATACAATGAAATGGACTTACGTACCATTCAGGATTGGATTGTAAAAAGACAGGTACTTGGTGTTTCGGGAGTTGTGGATGTGAGCAGTTTTGGAGGAAGGCTAAAGCAATATGAAATAGCGGTTGATCCGCAGAAATTATCAAGTATGAACATTTCCATCTTACAAGTCTATGACGCTTTAAAGGAAAACAATGAAAACACAGGTGCTAGCTATATAGAAAAAGGCCCAAATATCTATTTCATAAGAGGGGAAGGCCTGATAAATACCTTGCAAGACATACAAAATACAATTATTACAAAGAAAAACGGAATGCCTGTTCTAGTTAAGGATATAGCACAGGTTAAATTCGGCTATGCACCCAGATACGGTGCCATGACCCGCAATGGCCAGGGTGAAACCGTTGGTGGTGTGGTACTCATGGCAAAAGGAGAAAATTCCGTCCGGGTCATAAAAGATGTGAAAGAAAGAATGAAACAAGTTGTGAAATCACTACCTGAAGGAGTCCATCTTGACTTTTTTGTCGACCGTTCAAAACTGATATCAAGTACAATTGAAACCGTTGAACACAATTTGCTGATGGGTGCAATGATAGTCATTTTTATACTCGTGCTTATGCTGGGGAATTTGCGGGCCGGATTGATAGTAGCCTCCGTAATACCTCTATCCATGCTATTTGCAATAATACTTATGAATGCATTCGGTATTTCTGCTAATCTCATGAGTATGGGAGCTCTCGACTTTGGATTGATTGTCGACGGCGCAGTAATCATAGTTGAAAGTATGATGTTTTTACTCCATGATAAATTCAAAAACAAAACACTCAATCAAAATCAAATGGACCATGAAGTCATCTATTCATCTTCAAAGATTATGAACAGCGCCATATTTGGTCAATTTATTATTTTAATCGTTTACATACCCATATTTGCCTTGGTCGGAATAGAAGGAAAGATGTTCCGTCCAATGGCACTTACCGTAAGTTATGCCATCATCGGTGCTCTGCTATTAACACTAACCTACGTTCCACTCATGAGTTCCGTTTTTCTTTCAAAAAATATCGAGTCAAAAGAAGACATAAGCGAACGTTTTATTCATTGGATACAAAAATTTTACAGTCCTTCCCTAACTTTTTTTCTTAAATACAGATCAGCAGTTCTTATATGCTCTGTACTTCTATTGCTGCTATCTTTTTACCAATTCAAACTGTTAGGTGGAGAATTTATTCCTGAACTCGATGAAGGTGATTTTGCAACAAACTATACCATTCGACAGGGTAGCAGTCTGACACAAACAATTGAAGTCGGTACTCAACTTGAGAAAATCCTTCTGAATAACTTTACTGAAGTAAAGGAAGTGGTTTCCAAAATAGGGACATCAGAAATACCTACAGACCCCATGCCCATAGAAAGTGCAGACCTTATTATCATTCTGAAAGAAAAAAAGGATTGGAAGAATGCAGTCACAAAGGAAGAACTCGCAGAAAAAATGAATGAAAAGCTTTCCGTAATTCCTGGTGTCAACTTATCCTTTGAACAGCCTATACAAATGCGTTTTAATGAACTCATCGCTGGTGTAAAATCCGACATCGCAATAAAAGTTTTCGGGGACAATCTGGAACTTTTGACTTCCAAAGGAAATGAAATAGCGCAACTCATCAAAAATATTAACGGGGCAACAGATATTAAAGTAGAGCAAGTCGTTGGTATGCCTCAATTGATTGTAAAGTGGAATCGAAATAGAATTGCGCAATTTGGTCTGACTATTTCAGATGCAAATAAAATACTAAATACCGCACTCGCCGGAGGAAAAGCTGGACTTGTGTATGAAGGTGAGAAAATGTTTGATCTGGTAGTGCGCTATGCGGATTATCATGATGCAGATATGACAAAAGTTAAAAATATCCGCATTCCGCTTGACGATGGAACTCAAATACCTATTTCACAACTTGCGGATGTTTCATTTAAATCCGCACCAGCCCAAATAAGTCGCGACGATGGTGAGCGTCGCATAGTTATCGAAGTAAATGCGCGCAATCGCGATATTCAAAGTGTTGCGCAAGACATTGAAGCTGTTCTCAATTCGAAATTAAAGCTACCGGCAGGATATTATATAGAGTACGGCGGTACGTTTCAAAATCTTCAGGAAGCAAAAGGCAGACTCTCCCTGGCCGTTCCAGCCGCACTTGTACTCATCTTCCTGCTCCTGTTTTTTACATTCCGGTCCATCAGGGAGTCGCTAATCATCTTTTCGGCGATCCCAATGGCCGCAATCGGTGGTGTTTTTGCCCTGTATATAAGAGGTATGAATTTCAGCATCAGTGCCGGCATAGGATTTATTGCACTGTTTGGTGTAGCTGTATTAAATGGAATAGTGCTCATCGCGTATTTTAATAGACTGGAACAGGAAGGTGAGAAAGATGTCATGCAACGTATCCTAAAAGGTACTGCTGCAAGACTTCGACCTGTATTGGCCACGGCCGCTGTTGCTTCCCTTGGCTTTTTACCAATGGCTTTGTCCACCTCGGCAGGAAGCGAGATACAAAAACCTCTTGCCACAGTTGTTATAGGAGGTTTAATTACTTCGACGCTGCTCACACTGATTTTACTACCTGTCTTATATTCTTTACTCAGCCGTAATAAAAAATTATCGGTTAAAGGAGCTGCACTCTCCCTCTTGTTGCCCATTATTCTGTCTTTGAATCCAAATTACATATGCGCTCAATCCCCATCCTCTCCTCATGAAACAAAATTGGATACATTGACGTTGGACAGTTGTATTGCATATGCACTCCTCAATCACCCTATGTTGCACTCGGCAAATTATGCGGTACAGGGCCAGTACCAGTTGAAAAAATCAATAGTAGCACTAGACCCTCTTAGTATTCAATTACAAAAAGGGAACATAAACAGTGATAAAAATGACTATTACCTCAGCTTTTCAACAGGTATGCAAAATCCTTATACACTTGCCAAGCAAATTGAACTTCAAAATACAAAAATAAAATTGGCAAATTCAAGTGTGGCGATTACCAAAATAGAACTCATAAAAAATATCACGACAGTATATTATCAATTAAAATATTTTGATCAGCAACTTAAATTGATTGAAGAACAGGAAGCCATCTTTTCAGAAATGGCAAACTTCGCTCAAAAAAAATACGCACTAGGTGAATCGGGATTACTTGAAAAATTAAATGCAGAGGCGCAATTTAAAAAATTGGTTTTGGCAAAAAATTCCCTTCAATCTGAAATCAAAAACGCGTATTCAGAGTTGCAAAAATGGACCGGCATGAAAACCCAAATTATAATTTCAAGCAGCGACCCAATAAAAATAGAACTTCCTCTTGAGATAAAAAATATTTCATTGGAAGCAAATCCGTACTACAATCTCCAAAAAAATCATCTCGAAATGAGCAAGGCAGAATGGAAGCTTGAAAAATCAAAATGGAACCCATCAATCCAACTTGGGGGCTTCAATCAAAGCATTGATAACAAATCTCCCTTCTGGGGATGGTCAATAGGCACAAGTATTCCCATCTTAAAAACAGGTCAATCCGCAAAAGTTAATGCAGCATATTTGCAAACTAAAAAGGAAGAGGAAGACTGGGAAACTTTTAAAATTAACCTGAATGCGATGTACAAAATTTCCAATGAAGAGTACTTGAAAAGTAAGGATCAATTGGAATACTACGAAACAGATGGGTTACATCTCGCATCTACAATAATTCAAGCGGCCAAAACATCTTACAAAACCGGTGAAATTGGTTATACCGAATTCATCCAGTCCATGTCAGAGGCCTACAATATCAGGAGTGCCTATTTGCAAACCCTTCAACACTTTAATCAGTCCACAATCGAATTAAAATACATTACCAATTAATAATTTAAAGCCATGAAGAATCGATTCATCAACATATTTTTAAATTATGCTTGTTCTCTTATCCTTGTATTCAGTTTGACTTCCTGTAAGAAAAAAGTATCTGAAGAAACAATTTCTAAGGAAGCCGAACAGATAGCTCTTGGAACAGAGTTGAGCCTAACCAGTGAACAAATAAAAGCAATAGGGCTTGAAACAGGAACCATTACTTTACGCAATCTCAAAAGTGCGCTTAAGGTAAATGGCAGACTTGAGCTTCCACCTCAAAATAAAGCACAGGTAAGCGTACTTATCGGGGGCATTGTAAAAGACATCCCTATTGTGGAAGGACAATATGTCCACAAAGGACAAATTTTAGCAATTCTTGAAAATGTAGAATACCTCCAAACCCAACAGGAATATTTAGAAAATAAATATGCTCTTGAGTTTCTCAAAACGGAATTCGAAAGACAAAGCGAATTGCAAAAAGAAAATATTAATTCAACAAAAACATTTCAGCAAGCAAAGAGCAATTATTTCACAAGTGCTGCAAAACATAAAATACTTTCAGAAAAAATAAAATTATTTGGCGTAAATCCGGAAAACTTACAAGCAGAAAATATCAAGTCTTCCTTTTCCATTACCGCTCCAATATCCGGCTACATAAAAAAAATCAACCTGTATATCGGCAAATATGCTGAATCCAATATCTCGCATTTCGAAATTGTGGACAACCGGTTTCTACATATCGATCTTACCATTTATGAACAAGATGTCTCCAAAGTACATGTAGGGCAACAACTTACCTTCTCAATCATCAACGACCCTCACAGTCTCCATACAGCAACCATATTCAGTATCAACAAAGCATTTGAAGACAACACGCAGGCTGTTATAGCCCATGCAAAAATGAACAAGGTCGATGACATGCTTCTACCAGGTATGTACATTGAAGCACGGATTCAAATGGACGATTCCAAACTAATGACACTGCCTGATGAAGCAATTGTCAGCAACGGGGACGATCATTATATTTATGTGCAAAAACAAGATAAGCTATTTCGACAAGTTCAGGTGAAAACAGGAACAACAGATATGGGATTTACAGAAATAATACCCATAGAGCCCCTATCGGATAAAGATCAAATTGTTATATCCGGAGCGTATTATTTATTAAGCCAGTTGACTAAAGGCGAAGGAGAACATCATGAATGA
>CAZDQG010000053.1:0-10776 GCA_964507535.1 uncultured Saprospiraceae bacterium | reverse complement strand
TCAGGATTTCTCACATTAACTCAATACAAGGTCTGCGAAGATCCGCGATGCTTCTAAAGAATTCGATATTATCAAATAGGCCCTATTAAAATCTAATATCTCTAATGCCAAAATAGTGAACCTTTACTAAAGCATTGGGCCTCCCAATAATTTAACAAAGTACAAACCTACTCTTACTTGTCATTAAATTGCGAATACAAACTACATTTCAAATTCATAAATGACTTACATACACATATTAATCAATTTGCTTTTTAAGATTTAACTTAAGCTGAACATCAACTCGCAAAAGGCTCAGAAGAAATGCATCTCATGATAATAATACTGCATTGGATGTATGTGTTAAAATAGTCCTTTTCTAAATAAAAAATGATTCCACCATTCATGCCTCCCGAACTACTTCAATGGCTTCAAATAAAAGATAAAGATCATGCATATTGTAGAATGGCATCGCGTTATATTCCATAAACTCAAAAGGATCCGTTTCGGCTGAAAAGCCTAAACAACGCATATTGGCTAAATATGCGGCTTGCGCACCAACCGAACTGTCTTCAATAACGAGACACTTTTCCGGAGCTATATGCAAACTTCGTGCTGCATGCAAAAAAAGCGCTGGATCAGGTTTGTATTTTTGAATTTGGTGGCCAGAGAAAATTGTATGCACTCCAAAATATTCGGATAATCCTGTAACCCTTAGATTGTGATTAATTTTTATAAGTGGACCATTTGATGCAATACACTGTACAATTCTAAGGGCTCTAACAATTTTCATGACTCCCTCAACAGGCAGCAATTCCCGTGTAAACAAATCAAAACTTATCTTCCTGTAATATTCTGCTAAATTCAAACTACATGGAACTTTGACATGCTGATGAACAAAGTCAACAGCATGATGAATCGTACCTCCCTTTAAATTAGTATAAACATAATCCTCCGTAATATTAGCTCCCAATTCTGCAAGTATATTATAGAATGCTCGGGAGGCCAATCGCTCACTATCAACCAAAACGCCATCGCAATCCCAGATGATTAATTGAATCTCCTTTTTTAAGTAAACTACCGTGTCTCCAACATGTGATCTCATAAAATTTAATGAAATACTACACTTAATAATGCAAACCGAACGAAATAACCATTATACGAAAAATGCTTGTCTAAATTCAAAACCGAATCTAGCCCACTATTAAATACCATTTTATACTTATGGCATTAAATAAGTATTACTAAATTGAAAACTTGTAAAGCAATTGTAAGGAAATAACTAAGATAAAGTTTCATTTTCATTAAATTACTGAAATCCCATTTAAACTCACTTTCAGACATTTTACCTTTAAACATTAATTAAGATAATATAATATATTCCATGAAGGAAAAAATATTGCATATTGTTGGCTCCTTAAATCAGACAAGGCAATTGTATAAAATTGCAAGTGAGATGCCCGACTATGAGCACTATTTTACCCAGTTTTTTGGAGAAGGGCCTCTTTTTAAATGGCTTGCAGAAAGTGGATATTCCGATTGGAATATCATGGGAACCAGAAGTCCATTCCGTATGGAACAACAATCATTTCTTGAAAAGGTAGGTGCCAATTATGACTATCGTGGCGAAACCTACAGAGATGAATACGTATTGGTATTTATTTGCACAGATCTCATGGTTCCTACTGGTTTCAGCAAAGCAAAAATTGTATTTGTACAAGAAGGAATGACCGATGCCTTAACTGTTAGATCAAAATGGGTCAATAAGCTGGGTCTTCCAGCTTGGATTGCAGGGAATACCTCCCTAAATGGTTGCACAAACAAATGTGATTTATATTGTGTCGCTTCTCAGGGCTATGCAGATTTTTTTTCCAAAATGGGAACTGATCCTGCCAAGATTCAAATAACAGGCATTCCCAATTTTGATCACGCTGCATCATTTGTTAATAATGAATTTCCATACAAGGGTTATCTGCTCGTGTGCACTTCCGATATTCGGGAAATAGGCGGAAAAGAAGATCGGATATCATTTCTAAAAGACTGCCTTAATCAGGCAGGAGATCGTCAGGTCATATTCAGACTTCATCCAAATGAGAATTTAAAAAGAGCAGAACTTGAAATCCGCCACGTATTTAAAAAAGATGTACTGATCCTACAATCGGGAAATACAGATCACATGATAGCTAATTGTGACGAACTCATCACACAATATTCATCGGTTGTATATATCGGTATGGCTCTTGGCAAGAAAGTTCATTCCTACTTTCCAATTGAAATGTTGCGAGAAAGAATCCCAGTACAAAATGGAGGTAATTCTGCAAGAATCATATCCGAACTGGTTCGGGCCCGATTTCTCGAAGAAGAACTAGAGTTTGTCACCTCACTGCAAACAAATCATTTACAAAATTGGGCATTCTATGACTAAGATAGTCACAATCATACAGGCAAGGACGGGAAGTACCAGATACCCCGGCAAAATTTTAAAACCGGTTTTAAGCCAACCCATACTCTACAGAATGGTGGAAAGAGTTATGCAATCAAAGCTAAAAGGATCGGTAGTTATAGCAACAACAGACCAACCCGAAGATCGTGTTATTGAAAAAATCTGTCAGTTAAATGAGTGGAATTGCTATCGAGGAGATAGTTTGGATCTCTTGTCAAGACATTATCGTGCTGCAAGAAAATGGAATGCAGATATTGTTCTGAAAATTCCATCAGACTGCCCATTAATTGATCCAAGAGTTATCGACCGTGTCATAGAAACATACCTCAATAATTCCTATGATTACGTAAGCAATCTCCATCCTGCAACGTATCCGGATGGAAACGATGTAGAAGTCATAAGTATGGACGCATTAGAATACTCATGGGTTATGGCAAAGAGAAATTTTGAGCGAGAGCATACCACTCCATTTATATGGGAAAACCGCGATTTGTTTAACATAGGAAATGTGGAATGGGAGTCAGGCCTTAATTATTCCATGAGCCACAGATTTACTCTGGATTATCCTGAAGACTACAGATTTATACGCGAAATTTTTGAGCATCTATATCCTCACAATCCTACCTTTTCTCTTTCAGATATTCTAAATCTCTTGAATGAAAAACCAGAGCTTCAGCAAATCAATTCAAATTACTGCGGAGTAAATTGGTACAGGAAACATCTCCATGAATTGAAATCCGTATCATTTGAAGAAACCCGACTATTGGACTGAAATGAAGGCAGAACAAATAACAGCACTGGAACACATCGCGCTTAAGGTGCGAAAACACATCATCAAAATGTCATCTAATGGAGGATGCTTTATAGGAGCATCATTATCCTGTACAGATCTTTTGGTATACCTGTATTTTGACTATCTCAATATTGACTACAATTCACTTAAAGACCCTGAACGAGATTACCTCCTATTATCCAAAGGTCATGATGTACCTGCTATGTATGGCTGCTTCGTTGAAAAAGGATGGCTCGAAGAAAGCAGACTTGAAAATCATTTAAAAACAAATGATTCCATATACTGGCATCCCAATCGCAACATTCCTGGTGTTGAATTTCACTCCGGATCATTGGGCCAACTGCCTTCATTAGCTGCAGGTATTGCACTGGATTGTAAACTTAGAAATCAACAAAATAAAATATTTGTTGTCATGGGTGATGGTGAGTTAAATGAAGGATCCGTTTGGGAAAATTTCCTCATATCCTCAAACTTAAGATTAAATAATATATGCTTTGTAATTGACCGAAATTATTATCAGGCAAACAAAGCCACTGAGGATTTGATTGCACTCGAACCACTTGAAGAAAAGTTTCAAGCATTTGGTATCAAAACCATGAGAATAAATGGTCATGACTTTAGTCAATTGGCAACTGCATTTCATGGCTTGCCTTTTTCTGAGGAGTTCCCAAGTGCTATCATCTGCAATACGGTCCGCGGCAAGGGGTTGCCAAGCATAGAAAATAAAGCAGACAGGTGGTTTGTACATTTTTCGGAAGATGAAGTTACTGAGTTGTTAAAAGAATTGGAAGGTAATTATCTGGCAAAACTGGATTCTGAAACATTAATTGTAAGATGATAACTTATCAGTCTATTCTAAAGGAATTTGCCAATAAAGACGAACGTTTGGTAGTATTAACCGCTGAAAACAGAGCACTTATCCGTGATCTACCAGTCAGCCTGGGAAACAGATTCGTGGATGTAGGAATCGCCGAGCAAACTATGATAGGCATGGCGGCAGGTCTTGCATTGCGTGGAAGAATTCCTGTCTGTCATGCACTTACATCATTTTTGATTTTTCGAGCCTACGAGTTTATACGTAATTGTGTAGCAATTCCAGCCCTTCCCGTAAAATTATGTGGCTACATTCCCGGATTTTTATCGGACGCAAATGGACCGACGCATCAGGCTTTGGAAGATATAAGTATGATGCGTACGCTACCAAATATGGAGGTTTTTTGTCCAGCTGACGCAGAAGAACTTGCATTAATGCTACCATATATTCTAGAAAGTGGAAAGCCCGCTTATGTTCGTATTAATCACAAATCAAGTTCAATAGACCACTCCCCTTTTTTACCAGGAAAAGCAGAGGTTTATTCATTAGGGAGAGATGTAAATATCCTGGTTACCGGCATGTTGCTAAATGAAGTACTCAAAACCCAGAAAATGTTAGAGTCACAGGGTGTGTCTACCGGAGTTATAAACATGCGTTCTTTGAAACCAATAGATGAAGACATCATTATAAAAGCTGTTTCCACAAAGTCCTTTCTCATAATCGTTGAAGACCATTTTAGGACTGGAGGTCTGTTTTCGGCAGTCGCAGAAATTTTAGCGAAAAATGGGTTGCGCACCAGGATTATTTCTTTTGCAATGGAGGACAAATGGTTTACACCAGCCTTATTACCTGATGTACTAAACCATGAAGGTTTTACTGCTGAAGCAATGTACCACAAAATCTACTCGACCATTAATCAATTGATCTATGTCAAATTCAATTAAAATTAAGGATATGTATCCTGACATAAAAAAATCGCAGGAGTTGCTATTAAAAGCTCGAAAGATTATGCATCCTGTATCGCAAACACTTGCAAAAGCACCTGGCCAGTTTAGTGAAGGAGTATGCCCCGTCTTTGCTGAAAGAGCAAAAGGAAATTGGATCTGGGATGTTGATGGCAACAAATATATGGACTACTATGCGGCAATTGGCCCCATATCCCTGGGTTATTGCTATGAAGCAGTTGATGACGCTATTCGGGAACAACTGAACAAAGGAATTAGTTTTTCTTTAATGCACCGGTTGGAATATGAAGTGTGTGAGCTGATCCATGAAATAGTCCCTAATGCAGAAAGTATTAGAATCAGTAAAACAGGTGCAGATGTATGTTCTGCAGCAATTCGGGTAGCACGGGCATTTACAAAACGCGATCACATTTTATGTTGCGGATATCATGGCTGGCATGATTGGTATATTGGCACTACCACAAGAAATCAAGGAATTCCCGAATCAGTAAGATACCTGACAACCACTTTCAAATACAATGATCTAAACGATCTCGAAAATAAACTGAATGATAAGGTTGCTGCTGTAATTATGGAACCGGTGGTTTTTGAATATTGCGAACCAGGTTATCTCGAAGGAGTGAAATCCTTATGTCAAAAACATGGAGCATTGCTGATCTTTGATGAAATGTGGACTGGATTCAGAATGGCCCTTGATGGAGCTCAGGGATATTTTAATGTCATTCCGGACCTTGCAGTGTATTCAAAAGCCGTCGCAAATGGAATGCCAATAGCACTCCTGACAGGAAGGGCAGATGTAATGAAGTTATTTGAACATGAAGTTTTCTTTTTCACTACTTTCGGAGGAGAAGCACTTTCCCTAGCTGCAACAATTGCAACCATAAACGAATTAAGGAGTAAGGAAGTTCCAGAACATTTAAGAATCATCGGCAGCCAATTGAAGGATGGTCTAAATGATCTGATTGAACAACATGGTTTAGAAGATTTCATGGTTTGCGCCGGCTATCCCTTCCGTACTATACTAAATTTTAAATCACAGGTTGCGGAACCATTGAGTCTGTATGCATACATTCAACAGGAATTGTTACGCTATGGTATACTATGGAGCAAATTCCACAATATTACCTATTCCTTTTCAGAAACAGATATTTATTACACTCTAAGGGCTTATAACGATATTTTCCAGCTTCTCAAAATGCGACTCGAGCATAACGATGTTTCCGAACATTTGTTAGGTCTGCCAATGAATGCAATATTTCGTCCAACAAAGTTTTGAATTCCGCATGTCAGACTTCTCTCTACACAGCAAAGTAGCATTGGTAACCGGAGCAAACGGATTGCTTGGTAAAAACCATTGTAAAGCATTAAAAGATGCAGGCGCAACTGTAGTAGCAACAGATTTGGGCTACAATCAAGATTTGATCTCAGAATATGCGGACGAAGTATATTGCATGGATGTTACTGACAAAAGTTCTATACAGAATGTCTTTGAAAAAATAAATCAGAGATATGACAGGCTGGATATTTTGATAAATAATGCTGCCATAAACGATATGTTCGAAAGTCCTGCACTTGCATCAAACCTTTCGAAGTTTGAAAATTATCCTTTGGAAATGTGGCAAAGATCCATTGAAGTAAATATGACAGGAGTCTTTCTATGCAGTCAGGTTTTTGGAACAGCCATGGCGCGCAGGGGATATGGAAGTATTATCAACATAGCTTCAACATATGGCGTGGTCGCACCAGATCAACAACTGTATAAAGATAATAATGGACTCCAGTCATTCTACAAATCAATTGCCTACCCTGCAACAAAATCAGCTGTACTTGGTATGACGCGCTTCCTAGCGGCATACTGGGGTAGAGATGGAGTACGCGTCAATGCACTGAGTCCGGGAGGGGTTTTAAATCAACAAGAATCCTGGTTCATCCATAACTACGAACAAAGAACATGCCTTGGACGCATGGCAAATCCCAATGACTATTGCGGTGCCTTGGTTTTTCTGGCTAGTGATGCATCTATCTATATGACTGGAGCTAATTTAATTGTGGATGGTGGATGGACAGCTATTTGAAAAAAAATAAAATTGGACAATATGAATGATATCACTTTAAACAACTCAAAAAAAATTGGATATGGATATCCATGCTATATAATAGCAGAAATCGGAATTAATCACAATGGTGATTTGGAAATTGCAAAAAAATTAATAAATGAAGCGGCAAATGCAGGATGCGATGCCGTCAAGTTTCAAAAAAGGAATCCTGAACTTTGCACACCAAGAGAGGAATGGGATAAAATGAGGGATACCCCATGGGGTAGGATGCGATATATAGATTACAGGTACAAAGTAGAGTTTGATTTTTCTGATTATCAAGCTATAGACCAATATTGTAAAGAATCCGGTATTGAATGGTTTGCGTCTTGCTGGGATGCAGACTCTGTTGACTTTTTAGAGCAGTTTAATACGCCACTCTATAAAGCTGCTTCTGCATCACTTACTGATATTGCCTTATTAAAAAAAATGCAGTCCACAGGTAAACCTCTTATACTTTCAACGGGAATGTCAACGATGGACCAAATCAAACAGGCAATAGCACATATCGGCCTTGAAAATGTTCTCATTGCCCATTCCACATCATCTTACCCTTGTCCATTAGAAGAGTTAAACTTAAAAATGTTGAAAACGCTTATGGATATGTATCCGCACAATATCATAGGGTACAGTGGACATGAAACCGGGCTGGCCACAACATTAGCTGCTGTTTCAATGGGTGCAGCCTTTATTGAAAGACACTATACACTGGACCGGGCCATGTGGGGATCTGATCAGGCAGCATCTGTTGAGGTAGAGGGCATGAGACGCCTGGTACGTGACATTCGCGACATAGAAAAAGCTTTCGGAGATGGAATAAAAAAAGTATATGAAAGCGAATTAGCTCCGATGAAAAGATTGAGAAAACCCATACATGAACATACATTGGTTTCTTAATATCATGTTACAATTCCATCCTAAATGCAGCACTGGCGTAATTGGGATCCTGCAATTTTAGAACGCTTCCTATTTTTATTATTAGCAGCATATGTTATTCTGATAATTTTTTTGGAACGCAAATTTCCTTACCGTCCAGGAATGCGCATCTTTAGAAAAGGTTTCTGGATAGATTTCATCTGGTACACTTTAATTCAAAGTTATATTTTAAAAATAGTAATCTTTGAATGGTTCATTTCTCCGTTAAAAAAAGCAATTGGATTATCAAATTCAGGGGTAATAAGCCAGTGGCCTCTAATTTGGATTGTACTTTTCTTCCTATTAACGCACGATTTATACATCTATTGGTTTCATCGTTTGCAACACACCAACAAATGGCTTTGGAAAACCCATGAAGCGCACCATAGTGGGAAAGATGTAGACTGGCTGGCAGGTTCAAGATCTCACCCGATGGAAATTATTATCAATCAGACAATCGAATTCCTACCAATTTTTATTCTACTTGATACAACCACCGCTTCACTGATTGTTCCCTTAAAAGGATTCCTAGATGCAATATGGGGTCTATGGATTCATTCAAATGTGTCAATAAGCTTAGGCAAATTGATATACATATGTAATGGTCCGGAAATGCACCAATGGCATCATGGAAATCATAGGGAAGTCTTCTTTAAAAATTATGCGACAAAATTTTCATTTTTTGACTGGCTTTTTGGAACAGCATTCCTGCCAGGAAGAAAGCCATTTCAATGGCCCCTGACAAGGCCCCTGGCATCTGGGCTACCATACCGATTTCCAGACACCTATTTGGGTCAGTTGTTATATCCAATTTGTGAGCTCGATATCAGCCGGATAAATTCCAAAAACATATTAAAAATAAAACAAAAATGTAAGCTCTGTAATTCGCTATATCCAATAATTTTCAAGCTTGATCAATATTGGAAGAAATGGTTCTCAGATAATCGGAATTCTGATCATAATACCCTGAATCAACAAACGATTCATTGCCCTAACTGCAGCTCAAGGCTGAACTATTTCTTTAATGTACAGCAGCTATACTGGCATTGCAAAAACTGCAATACTTCTGTTCCAAAATGAAAATAAACTATTAAATGATTCTGAAAAATGATGCCTGGCTATCCTTGATCGCTGCCGCAATAATGGAAATTCTTTGGCTGTTTACCTTGCGTCTTATTAAATTAACCGAAATTAATAATATAGATTGGACTTGCTTAAGGAATAACTATAAAAGTCTTTCACCTTTGTTACCCTTACTTGGATACATTTTATTTGGGACATTGAATGTAGTTTTTATCTCCTATGCCATGAAAACAATACCAATGTCCATAGCTTTCTCCATCTGGATGTCAATAGCACTTATCGGAACCGTCTTTATTGATGCTTACTATTTTAAACAATCTCTGACCTCAATACAATTAATATCACTAGGTATGATATTAATTGGAATAATAATCTTGAAGAATACAAGCAAATCTTTCATTTCATAGAACATCACTACCTGTTAATTTATCCAAAAATCATTTTTCCAATTGAAACAGTCCCTAAAGATTCGTTCCTGGATATATACATTTAAAGATTTGTAGCAATGAGTTTCTGTACAAAATTAATGTAAGTCCCTTCTATAAAAGCTAAATAAAAGGCTTCTAACCATTACAACTTATGCAACATAAAATCAAGCAAGAATGCTGCTGGTTTATCAGCAATCATTATTCTAGGGTTTATGAATTCATAGTCAAATTCTTCATATTTGTATATAGACCATTTACCATCGCGATATTCTAAAGCAGTCAGGTTTTCAATCCAATCTCCAGAATTCAAATATTTTAGCTCTTTTCCATCATTTTCAAAGGAGACCATTTTCGGAGTATGAATATGCCCACAAATTACATATTCCATATTTCTCTGTTGTGCATATATGACTGCAAGCCTTTCAAAATTGTGAATAAACTTCACAGCTTGCTTCAATCTATTTTTTGCCATATGGGCAAAAGATATTCTTGACAAACCAAATCTTAAACGGACCCTGTTAATCAAAGTATTGAGCTTAATCAAATTATCATACCCAAATCCAGCCAATTTTGCAAGAAATGGTGAAATCTGGACAGACATATCAAAAACATCACCGTGGAAAAATAAATGCCTCTTTCCGCCAATATCCAACTCCAATTGATCTCTAAAGAAAATATTCCCTGAATAAAAGGGGATAAACTTGCGAATAAAATGATCATGATTCCCTGCTAAATAATAAACTCTGGTACCACTCATAGACTTGCGCATGATTTCATAAATAATCTGGATATGGGCAAGTGGAAAGTAACTTTTACGAAACTGCCATCCATCAATAAAGTCGCCATTGATAACAAGCACTTCAGGTTCAATAGACTGCAAATATTTCAACAATTCCTTTGCATGGCAACCAAAAGTACCTAAATGAACATCTGATATGACAACTACCTTAACAGCCCGCTTCATAAATTACATATTTATTAATAAATAACATTATTGTATCCCAATCACATATTATATTAAAAAACACCCCAACCGGATAGAAAGTACATAAAAAATAAGATTATCCTAACGAGATGCTCAAATTTAATGGCAGACAAATCACCAATTAATTAATTTATATTATTAAAATATTAAATATGTATCCATCATATAACGGTGCAGTTGAATTTTTTTTTAATTGCTATATTATCATTTTGTAAAGAATTGCAAATACACTTCAGGATTAGCGGACCTCTTCCTAGCTTCGTATAAAATATTGC
>CAZDQG010000052.1:0-11278 GCA_964507535.1 uncultured Saprospiraceae bacterium | reverse complement strand
GGTGTCAATTAATAGAATAAAAATTACCTAAGGCCTTGGTACATAAAATCTTGAAATTGTTTCCGGATTAGCGATTTAGGGTTTTACGCATTCCGGACCATTGAAACTTGCAATCTATACGATACAGGGCGAACTCTTGAGAGTTTATAAGCTGGATGTGCCTATGGATATGATGAAACTTTCCATGAGCCTGTTGCATCCTGGCATATATGTCCTACAAGCCAGAGACGCGCAAGGCATTCTTTTCAGAACCCGTTTTTTGAAAGGGTGGGGGATTGTAAAGTTGTTGTTACAGATGACTATTGTTTCACTGATTTTTGATCCGGTCATGTTCTTCTGGATCAAATTCTAAATTCTTGCAGATATTTTTTGTTCAGCTCAAATTTTGAGGTCAAATGTATTGGAGGTCTGCTTATTCACCTGTATTCGTAAGATAAACCTGATAAAACGTAAATAGACTTATGGCAGTTATTCATATTATAAATAATTATAATATGATTTATATGCTACGGAAATTGTGTTTCGGATAAAAGGAGAAGCACATTACGCAGAAAGCTATTTTAAATCTGGATTGAGCGCCTTGGCTTTGTTTCTGTAAAATTCTGCTTTGGATGTATCCCCTTTCTTATCGTATACCAGACCCAGGTAGAAATATGCTGTTGCGTTATTGGGATCGAGACTAAGGACCTTATTGTAGTTTTCGATGGCCTCATCAAAGTGATTGGTCATGGAATAGGCAGTCCCAAGATTTTTATACGCATCTACATATGCAGGGTTGAGCTCAAGAGCTTTCTTATAATTTACAATGGCTTCTTCGTAGCGTTGCAGTTGAAAAAGTGCGCCACCCAGGTTATTGTAATTCAGATAAGTATTTGGATTCAGAGCAATGGCTTTTGATTGGTAATATACAGCAGAATCATACTGCCCAATTCTAAAATATATGTTTCCAAGATTGCCATATGTTCCAGCATCTCCATTGTTTAAGGACAATCCTTTTTTGTACAACTCAATAGCTTTTCCATACTCCTTTTTGTAATTATATATTTCTGCAGTAGAATTGTACAGGAGGTAATAGTTCGAGTCGATTTTAAGGGCTCTATTCATCTGGTCTGTGGCACTTGCAAGTAAAAGCTGTTGCTTTGCCGGATCAGCCTTCCTGTATTTGAGTTCATCCATGATGGCGCGTACGTAAAAATATTTCATCTTCACGTTTTCCGTAACTGTTTGTACATCCTTTGAAAATAAGCTAAAATCACTCTTCCAGTCTTTGTTGCGGGAATATGTTTTGATGCTGAATAATATGGAGATGCTAATTATTAAAAACAAGAAGACTTTGGATGGATAGGGTGAGGCATTTTTAGTTTCCAAGGATGCCTGGTTTTTGGTATTCCGGTATAGCATTTTGTCGAGTAGGTATACACATAATACAATAAGACCCAATGATGGCATGTACATAAACCTCTCAGCCATTGTTGAGCCCAGGAGAAAAAGTAAATTTGAAACCATACCTATTGAAAAAAAATAAAATAATATTCCATATGAAACAGGATTTTTATGCCGGAACAACTTTATGGAATAAAAACCCATCAGTGCAAATAATATTATGGAAGTGAATGCTAATGGGTTCAGAATGGAAACCAGTGGAATCTGATTGAACGAATAATCACTGGCCAATGCAAACGGGAAAATAAACTTGTAGATATAATAGCCAAGTATATAAAAAGCAGTTGATATGCTTTCCATGGAAGAATGTGCACCCACCAGGCTGTTGTCATTGACAGGTATCGGAGTAGGCTTATAAATGCTGCCTAACATTTGAGATCTTATAATCAGATATATGAAGGTGCAAAGAGCCAGAGAAATGAAAACATTGGATAGTTGTTTACGAGACGCATTTTTAAAGAAATAGGATGTTAGGGGTATCAGTATAAAAAAGCACAATGCGGATTCTTTTGAAAGTAATGCCAACAGATAGCAGACACTTATAATCCATAAATAAATAGATTTGTTTTTTTGAATGTACATCAAAGAAGAATACATTCCCAGGATGCCAAAGAGGAAACACAAAATCTCATCGCGGCTTTTGATATTGGCCACGACTTCAGTATGCAAGGGATGGACAATCCAAAGAAGGCATATTGAGAAAGCGAATAGTTCAGTTCGCTCCGGGAACATTCTTTTTATCAAGAAAAATAAAAGGAATCCGGTAAGTGCATATAGGATCACATTCATCGAATGTCCGGGTATGGGATTGTTTGGAGCAAATTGCCATTCCAATGCAAACATCACTAGGGAAAGTGGCCTGTACACTCCTCCTGTCTGTTCACTCATCCCGTGCCAGTAGGAAGTTGTAAGGATATCATGGAATCCTTTAACTCCCTGCTGGACAAATTTATTTCCGGTAATAGCTGCATAATCATCCAAAACAAAACCATGGTGGAGCGTATTGCTATATATCCCAAAGGCAATCAGGGCAATAAGGCCAGCATACCTAAAAGCATGACCATCTTGTTTAGGGGCTACAAGAGCTGGAACTACTTTTGATGGTTTGGTAGTTGGTTTTTTCATAAGGAGCTTTCATTTTAATTGATATATAAACCTACAAGAATTATCGGAAAATTTAAAATGAATTGCCTCCTTCCTGAATTGCGATCATTGGGTTATTATAAAGGATATGTTTTCAATTCTTGTATATAACAGGATCTGCCAATCCATCCCCATTTTGATCAAAACCGGTGACTTTTATTTTTATTTTCAGGCAACCACTTGTTCCCGTTGTACCAAGGTGATCCAGGATGGCAATCAGACCAATGGCTTCTCTGTTTTGGATGTGGGTCCTCACTGCGATTACCTTTCCATTGAGTTTGGTTCTGGATTCAATACGATCCTTAAAGGCACTTGTTTGCTTTAGTACTGCTTGCAATTGGCTGTTGTTGGTTATTTTGTCGAATTGAGCAAGGGTCAGGTTGGTCATAGCCAATTCACTTTCATTCACTTCATCCCATTGTTTCATGGGTATGTTTTGATCTTTATACAGAGGCCCCCTGAAATAGTAGCTTGCAAAAAAATCATTTTTGACCAGGGCAGGTGAAAGAAAAGCATACATCGGTGACGACCCAAAGTGATCTGTTGCAGTGAATACGACATCTACAGCTGCTGTATTGCCAGCAGCATCTATTTCATCCAGTATACTGCCCGTTGAAATGTCCAAATAACATCCGTATATTTTATGATTTTGATTGCCCCAAAAAGCAGACCCGTCCGTTGAATAAGCTGTTTCATTTGCTGTTGTAGCCTGAGCCAGCGAACCATCAGCTGTTGCAACTTCCTGTTGCGTTTCTGTACGATTGCCGTCTTCGCTTTTTGCCTCTATATTACTTTCTTCACTCTGACTTGCAGGCTTTGATATTGAATGAAAGAAGCTTATGGGTTCGAAGATGCGGATTATCTTTTTGATGTTGGCAGTAGCGGCTTTCAGATTTTCTGAAGTTTCCTGCGATTTCTGTTGTATTTTTTCGCTTTGCAGTTGGATGTTTTTTGACTGCGCACTCATCTTTTCTGATGTTCTTTCTAATTGCGACCCATTTGAATTCGATTGGGTCCAAATAGTATGGTTGAGCAACGCAAGAAGACAAATAATGAAGACTCTACTCGTTAACTTTTTCATAGTCTGGTTTTTTTGTAAGACTGAGTGGTATAATATGAAGTGCATTATGAGCGCGGATTCCTCACCAATTTATTATTGGAAGCTACCGCATCATCATTATCGGGATTGGCATCAATTGCGATATCAGGATCGTAAACGATGATTAACTCATAATCCGGGGGAAACTCATCCGAAGCTTTGAAAGCTTTTCTTTCGTATATGATTTTAATTTCTTCGCCTGGAAGTAACTGCACAAAGGGTATTTGCTTTACCATTTTCCTGCTTGTGCTTGAGTAATTTTCCCAAAGTTGAATTTGTTGTTGATTAACACCGGAAGTATATTTCTTGCCGCCTTTATTTCGGACGGTTCCTGTTATACGTAACAAATTGTCCGTTGCCGTTTTAATGGTTTTAAATTCTATGCTTGTTGCAGCAGGATCTGTAAGCATGCGAATGATGTCCCGACTGTTATCGATGGATTTATTCGGAAGTTTGGCTTGTTTAGAGATTTGCGCTGAAAGAATATCTAGGGAAGCTAATAATAGGAATAGAAATAATTTAGTTTTCATGATAAGTTGATTAAAATTGTGAAATAATTTAATTTTTGAATTCGCTAATTCTCATTGCAACATGGATCGGTGCGTGAGCTTTCAGCTTTGGTTGACCCTATAATATGAAAGAACTTATCAGGAGATCTTTGAAAGAAGGGTACGTAAGCTTTTTCATATTGAAATTTAATGAGTGTTTTGATCAAGGAACATACTAACAAACAATTGTTCATTCTTTTACCTTGATCGAGCAGATCAATTGGCATACGATCTGTATGATCAAAGAAAGTATCTAATTCATTAGAGATATCGGAACCGGCTACTATAAGCTGGGATTCTGACTTTGGACTGGCAAATAATACTCGTGAATCTTTTTCTGTTAGAATTCCAGGGTTATTATGACCTCCAAAAAATTCATTAAGAGTTTGTCTTTTACTACCTTCAAAGGCAGTGCATACGTGATCTAATTTATTAGCCCAGAGTCTTGTACTGGATGCAAATGGATTGCATATTCGGCATTTTTTGATTTTAGCTGCGCATATGTTATACGGAACAAATCCTTTAACTTCCAGGTCTCCAAGGAGTGCTTTGTTTCGACTGAACCATTCCGTTTTTGGTTCGAGATCCATTTTTTTTGTAAACAAAGCAATCCTTGGATTTTCCTTTTGACGGGCTGGAAAAAATTTCACAGCTGTACACTTTTGTTCTTTAAAACTTTGTGTAATAATAGAAGTATGAATTGTTGCAGCTATTTTCATCACAGGAGATTTTTGATAATGGATGGCTCCTTATTAGTTGCACAAGTGATTGGATGATGGCATATTGTGCGTGTTGTAGTTGCCGGTGAATCGAACCAGTGGATTGCCATTTCCTCTCCAAACAATCACAGGTTGGGAAAATGAATTGCTGGAATAGCTTATGACAATTTGATTTACATTCCAGTTATCGGTTGTTTCAAATGGAACTCCAGAGCTACCGCTTCGATACCACAGCATATAATCTAAAATTTGGTGTAAGTGTACTCCAGGAATATCCAGGCGCATCGTTCTGGTTCCTCCATTTGGAATACCAGGGTCGGCTCCTGCCGGTGCCAGTCGGGTTCTGCGAATTCCAATTCCACTTATTCTGCACTGGAATTGGGTGGAACTTCCAGCTCTTAAGTCATCATTACCAGTGACCAATTTGAGTTCGAGTCGGGCATTTCTTGCATCGCTTTGGATAATTCTGATGGAGCATCCACGTGCTCCAATAGTAACAGTTCCCATTCCCTGCACATTCCGCCAGAACGTACAGATACCTGTACATCCGCTTTCGTTTGCCATTTGGACAACGTACCCTTCCTGAATGCGAATGGAGCGTACATCCCAGTCAGTTATTTGGAAATCTCCCGCGCTTGTAAAGCTTCTGTGATTTCCAGTGTAGTTGGACCCGGAATAAATGGTTACGGCCTGTGCGGACAATTGAAATTGAAACCATATACTGAGTAATATGATTCCTGCGAATTTGAAATTTGAATTTTTCATAGTCATTTTTTATTTGTTGTGAATGAATGACACAAAGGTATTTGGGTTGAAAGGAGACCCAAAATTTCGGGCTTCGCATGATCATGCTGTGAAAGGGAAATAACCTTCACATGATAATGTGATACATGGGTTTAATTGCAGGGTGAATAAGCTAATGAATTGAAATGTTCAATACAATGTAGGCTACATCAGGTTGCAAGCAGATATAGCGTATTGCCCTGCTTCATTTCTGGGAATTGGAACTAAACAGGCCAGCCAATTGTAAAGTGTTTTATGGATTATTTCCGGAATCGAATTGTCAGATTATACCATCACATGGTTATAATTTTCATGTTGCATGCATAATATTGAATGGTACGAAACAAAACTTTGTAGAGGACTAGGATCCAATCCATTTAAATGGAAATCCTAAAATAAGAGTTATTGATTTAATTTATAAATGGCTTCTGTTGCGCTGTTCACCTGAAGTTTCTTATAAATTTTCTTGATGTGTGTACGTATAGTATCCAAACTTAGTGAGGTTTCGTCAGCGATCATTTTATAACTGAGACCTTTGACCAATAAGTTTAAAATTTCTTTTTCACGATCTGTTAATTCGGACAACTTATCTGATGTGGTTTTGGGTTTTTGACCTGAAAGTGCAGCGAGTACCTTTTTAGCAACCACACTTGTCATAGGTGCACCTCCGTTCAGTACATCCTGTATTGCAGGAATGATGTGTTCGAGGTCGTTCTTTAGTAAATACCCACTGGCACCCGCACAAATGGCCTGATAAATGTTGTCCTGATCATCAAATACCGTAAGCATGATAACTGGAAGATCAGGGTAACGAGGTCTGATCAATTTTAAGGCCGCTATTCCATCTAATAATGGCATGTCGATGTCCATCAGAATTACATCCGGCAATTCTTTTTGAAGGTCTTGTAAAATTTCCGAAGGGTTTTCTTTTGCTAATGTAATATTGTAATTATTATTCCAGTTGAACAATGCAAGCATGCTGTTTCTCAGGTTGGTGTTGTCTTCATACAGAAATATTTGTACAGGCATTTTAAGCATAAATTTATGGAGTTACAAAAATAGTATTTTTGAACCTTACAGCATTATGTAAGTGGTATTTTGACCAGGGCTGTGGTTCCCAGTTCGTTGTGATGAATTACAAATTCACCACCAAGAACATGTGCCCGGTCTGCCATACTTTTTAAGCCAGTTCCTGAACTGGATTCCTTACCACTCCATAAACCATTGTCTTTTACAGAGAATTCAAGATAATCTGAATTCCTTTGAAAGGAAAGGTTTACGTGACTGGCCCGGGAATGCTTTACAACATTATTAATCAGTTCTTTTGAAATTAAAAGCAGCTCCTTTCTGTTTTCGAGTGGAAGTGCTTTTTGTAATAAAGACTCATCTATGTTGTATTCGAATTTAATATTTGCAGCTTCCAGGGTTTTGGAGCAATATTCATGGAGACGGGTGGTCAATGCTTCCACTTTTTCATTGTCAGGCCGGATGGCCCAAACAATGTCACTCATGTTTTGTTGGATTCGCTGACTTTGGTTCTCAATATCTTCTAGCATCTCCAGTGAACGATGTGGATTGTGTTCGAATTGTTGCCTGGAAACTTTACTTAAGATGTTTATACTGGTCAGTGTACTTCCAATGTCATCGTGCAGGTCTTTTGCAATTTTATTCCGGATTTCAAGCAATGCATGCTGTTCCTGCATTTGCTTTTTGAGTTTATAGCGGTTGAAGAAAAGCAGGAGTATAAAAAGAACCAATATAGTTCCTGCCAGCAAGGCTTTAAAGTTGATTTCTTTTTGATGAATTTCTTTTTCATTCAGGGTATTTTCAGCCTTCAAAAGTTCGATATCTTTTTGTTGGTTTTGATTCAGGAGTTCTTGTTTTTCCTTGACTGCAGTAACTTCCCACAATTTGGCTTTCTGTAATTCCTGATCCTTTACCAGAAGTTGTATTTCCTTCTGTCTTTGTGTGTTAAGTAATTGATTATAGCGAATAGTGGTTTGTTGTTTTTCAATTTCAGTTATATTTCGCATTCGTTCAGATTCCAGTTTGGCCAGTTCCAGCTCTTTTTTCTCTGTTTCATATTGGATGTGCAGTTGCGCAATATTTTTTTGAGTAGTTTCACTGAGCAGGCTGTCACGGACAGCGACGCTCTCTTTGTAAAGTATAAATGCTTGTTCGTAATTTTTTCGTTCTAAATAGAAACTGGATTTAGATTCATAGTAGAGCTTTTGTAAGGGCCTTAAATGATGATCTTCGCATAGTTTGAATGCTTTTTGGAAATATAGTTCAGCCTGTATCGAATCACTAATATGATTGTATACCATAGCGCAATTAAGATAATTCAGAACTATTTTGTTTACATCGCCTAAATCGTTGTATAATTTTTGTACCTGAAGGTAATGTCTAATGGCAGAATTATAATCTTTGTTCTTGAAATACAAATCTGCCAGATTATTTTCTGCTTGTGCTCTGGTAGATTTGATACCTAATTTATCAGACAATGCTACCAGTTTATTTTGATACAGGAGTGCGCTGTCCAGTGAAATGCCTGAAAATACGGTTACAAGGTTTCCGGTGGTTGATGCAATCCGTTTGATATCTCCCAGGCTTTCCTGAATCATAAGTGCTTCACGGAAATACTTTATGGCTTGTTTTTTGTCATTCAAACGGTAGAATGCAATTGCTACGTTTCCCAGCGAATTTGCTTTTTCCTTCCGGTCTCCTATTTTATCAAATATCTGTATGGCCAGGAAGTACGATTCTACCGATTTGCTATAGTTACCTTGTTTATCATATATAAAAGCCTGGTCATTGAAAACCATACCCTTGTAAAGCAGGTCTGATTGTTGGGGATAGTGCAATGCAGCATATTGCAATGAAACCAGTGCTTTTTCGTATTCGCTTGTGGTTCTATAAAATTGGGCCTTTTGATGGAAGGAAAGGCCCATCATAAGGCTGTCTTTTAATTCATTACCTAGATCATAACCTAAATTATAGAGTAGGAGTAGATCCTTGTAGTCCGATTTTTTTAGCAGCAAGTCGGCTTTTTTCAAATACCCGAAGCCTAAACTTCTTTTCATTTGCAGGATTTGGCTTTTGATAATTACGCGGTTTATCAATTCAATAGCCTCGTCGAGCTTCCCTTCAAAATCAAGCTGGTCAGCCTGATCCAGCATTGTATATAAGTTTGCAGAATCCTGGGTGCTGTAGAGTGTTTGTGCAGTAATACTGTTGAAACAAATACCTCCTGTTATCAGAAGGAAAATTTCTACATATGTAGTCCATCGATACTTAGGAAGTATTATTGATGCAATCATGCTGTAATCCAGAATTATAAAGGATACGTATGAGGCCTAAATTTCATCATGATTTTTTTACAGGTACATCTTTAATCCAAATTTCTGCAAACACGGATGAGTAAGCTTGTAAGCCAAAATTACATAATTTCCAGTAAAAATGGAACAGGCATTAATTTATGGTAATTTAAGGGAAGGTCATTTACATCTATTCATGGTTTGATCGATGTAGGGGTACAACAGGAAAATCTTTTGGATGCCTGAAATGGGATGGCTTATTCCTGGGATAGTTATTATAGGACAAATGATAGATGGCAGTCCCTGGATAATTTGTTTTGAAGTGTACATATGGTTTTCCGGAAGGTTTTGTATGTTATACTCTATTTCTTGTGGGACTGTATCCCAGTTTGTAACAGTTATTTTGTGGTCTACATATTTGCTTTTAGATTCACGAATACTCTATTCATCGTTGCGTACTTGCGATGTGCAATTTATACCCTATATGGATGATTGTTTTTAATTAAAGTAATAGCAGGGATACGTAGCCCACACATGATTATGTCTTGGGTTTCACATGATCATGCGATGGTTGGTACTTGGTCTGGTTATGATTTCAAAATAGCTTTGTTGTGATAATTTTATCAATCACCAAATAAATGAATTCGGATATGAAAAATTTCAAATTTATTATTCCACTTTTACTTTTGTGGATAGGACATTACAAAGCCTTAGGAAATTTAGCCTGCCTTTCCAGCTTAAATGTTGACTTGGGTGTCAGTTGCCAGATTACTTTAACTCCTGAAGAAATAGGTGTAAATCTCGATCCTGCTTATAATTATGTTCTGGTTCCTTCTACCTTCGATTGCTACGACGTTGGAAGAACAATAACGGTAGTCCTTGAGCAGCGCAACAGAATTACCGGTGCATTCGTAAACAGTTGTTTTTCGAATGTAACTATTACCAGCAGGACCATTCCTAATCCTTGCGAGAGGATGAATGTGTATTGCTACTCCAGCGTCAATGTCAGGCTCAATGACGAGGGATATGTCAGTCTGACTCCTGAGATGCTTAGTCCTGTATCTTTGGAAGGCAATCCTTATTTCGTATACGATGTATCACCCAATATTTTGGATTGTGGTAATATCGGAAACAATGAGGTCAGACTTAGTATAATATCAGCATGTTTTCCGGTTAATTATTGCATCATGAATGTCAACGTAATTGATGATGGTCCATTTCGTCCAACATGTTACAATATCGAAACAGATGGTATAAATTTTTATCCGGCAGACCTTGACCAAATCATTTTGCAGCCTGGCTCATTGATTTCGTTTACGGGCGCCTATAGGCTTACCAGCGAATCTGGAAATCCTCCCCCTGCCAGGTTTAAAATGTTGTTATCTAAGGACAAAGTACCTGATGACAAAGATTTGGTGGTCAATCAACAAGTGGTTCAATTTAATGCTAAAATGAAAAATGTTTCGGGCAAATTCACCATTCCCAAAAATCTACCTGCCGGAAAATATTACCTCGTGTCTGATGTCTACAGTTTAAATAAAAAATCCAGATACGCTTGTCCGGCTGTGGTCAAGTCTATTCAAATTGGCAAACTTCAAAAGTCAGCAGAGAGCAAAGAAAGAAGCAGAATGTCTGAAGATTTGGCAAATGAACATTTATTTTATCCTAATCCTTTTACTGCCTCCATTAATCTGAATCCAGGTATGGACCTGGATCAAATACGTACAATTGAAGTATACGACTTGATGGGTACTTGTATAAGCAAGCTGGATAAGACCCAGACAACTTTTGATCTTTCGCAGCTCCATCCTGGAACATATCTCATCCATCTTTCTCTCCTGGACGGCACGCAAATGACAGAAAAATTGTTGAAAATATATTAATTCGGGGATGGACTTCGATTCAGAATAGTATATTTAAATTATACATATGAAATGCCAATGCACATCCGTGCATTGGCATTTTTTATTCTTTGCTATGCTACATTTTTCCGGGAAGCTTTCGGATGAATATGAAAAAACAAACTTCACTGATTCTCGGTTTTCAATATAGTGTGAGAAACAGTGTGAGAGCGAAGAAAAAATCAGAGCAAGAGTCCTCGCTGTCGCTCTGATTCTCGGTTTTATTATAGTGTGAGAAACAGTGTGAGAGCGAAGAAAAAATCAGAGCTCGAATCCTCGCTGTCGCTCTGATTCTCGCTCTGATTTTTGTACCCGGGGCGGGACT
>CAZDQG010000051.1:0-11374 GCA_964507535.1 uncultured Saprospiraceae bacterium | reverse complement strand
GGGCCATTTCACTTGATTCAAATTTTATTTTCGCCTATAATAGCCTGGGAAATATCTATCTCTATTCCGGTAATTCAACTGCCGCAGAACTACAGTATAAAAAAGCCATAGCACTTGATCCCGATTATCCCATGGCGCATACAAATCTTGGTATTGTATTTTATACAACCCAAAGGAAAGAACTTGCGGAAAAAGAATTTCTCAAAGCTCTAGAGCTGGATCCTGGTGGTCCTTACCCCAACTACAACTTAGCCTGCTTCTACGCAAACAATGACAAAATGGATATCGCCTATTCCTACCTGGAGAATGCCTTGAAATTCGGCTGGACAAGTTATAAAACATTGCAGGAGGACCCGGAATTAGCACCCTTGCGATCGGATACGTCAAGATGGGATCGACTCATGCGGAACTATTTTCCAAATATTCATAAATAGAAAATTAAAAAAAATGTATGCAAGAATGATAACCATTGGCTAATATTGCTACTTACATCAGAAGCACATAGCCAATTAAAAGTTCACAATAAAAATTATTTAATCACATTCAAATAAAATTAACATGAAAAAAAATTCAATCAAACTTCTTAGTGCTCTGAGTTTTGGATTTGCGTTGTTATTCGCAAACCAAACCAACGCTCAAACAGCACCTTCTAAAACTACCGGAAAAACAACGGAAGGCACAGCAGCCCTCGTTGCCCCAAAAGAAAGAAAAGGACAATTTACACGTGAAACGGATTGTGTAGACCTGTTTGTACGCAAAGGCTGTGTAACCTATTCAATTGCTATTCCAGAGGACAAAAAGAAAACTCCGGAAAAAGTAAAAGTATGTGCTCAAGGAAATCCAGCAGATGCAAAACCTGTGAATCTGTGCAAAAAAGGAGCAGACAAAATTACAGTTGATTACGAAAAAAGCAGCGATGCTGACGTGATTGAATTTGTACCCCGTCCTAAGGCTGCAAAAGTTATTAAAGCAGATCAGAAAGCAGTACGTCAGAAAGAGAATTAATAATGTATCTTAAGTACCTTACTGAAATCAGATGCCATTTGGCATCTGATTTTTTTTTATATGAAATTGAACTCTAATAAAAATAAATCGACGTATTGTATCAATTACCTACTTTGGCACGTTCTTTCTTAATTAGAAACTTCACGCTCTTTACAATCCGCTTCTGTTTATAAATATTCCATTTATAACACACATTTCGTTCTGTGATATGAGCAGGTATGTGGAAGGATCTGGCACTTCGAAATGCAGCATTACAAATCCGGTATATGTGTGCAACATGAGAACCTTACAAGTTATTCCTCGCTGCAACCTGAAAAGAAACCAGACCTGCTCAGAACATTCTGTAAACTTAAGAGATACTTACTCAAGCAGGACAAATCCAGCCCATAGGTAAGGATTGGTATATTGTTCGCGCATCTCTTTCTGCGTCATTCGAAATGCCTCAGGTATGCTCCTCTTTTTTCCTTCTTTTTCTGTACCCTCGTGTTCCAGCAAATTTTTATAAAAGGAGCTCATAAACTGGGAGGTTTCCTGATCCGGAACTTGCCAAAGGGACATGATGAGATATTGTGCCCCTGCTATTTTAAAAGCTCTTTGCAGGCCGAATACACCTTCATTGCCCTGCACATCGCCCAGTCCGGTTTCACATGCTGAAAGCACCACCAGCTCTGTGTTTGACAAATTCATCTGGCTTATTTCGTAGGCTGTTAAGATTCCATCTTCCATTTCCGGTCGCAAGGGTTTTCCAGTCTGCCAGGCGTGGTTGCCACCTGCTAAAATGAGACCGGAGCGGATCATAGGGTTTTCTGATATTTTGAAAATGGGTTCTTCCGTATTCCTATCCTTATCACTCCTATTACCCGTTTTGGGATCAGGGAAAAAGAAACCGTGCGTTGCAAGGTGAAGGATACGAGGAGAGCGGCTTTCTTTGCCGATTTGTTTAAAAAGCTCCTCTGTTCCAACGTTACTCTGGAATGTTTTTACGACGAATTTTCTATTTTCCAAAGTGTTGGCGATAAGGTCCACTTCAGCCTTTGTCCCTGGCAAATATTCCCATGTTGCTCCCCGGCTGGAAATGTTTAGGCTTTCGGATTTTGTTTGATAGGAAGTAGATTGAGGTACATTATTCTTTGTGCCAGCCGGAATTACATCTGCATTTTCCGCAACAAGTTGGTATTTTAAACCTCCAAACAAAACTGCTTCGTTTGCATAAGCTTTAACATTTGGTGGAATAACCAACTGACGAGAACTACCGAATTCAACAATATCATATTGGTCTGACAATATATTGCCGTTGGCAGTTGGAATGGCGTTGAAATTCAATCGATGCAACGTTCCTGAAGGGGCAATCCAGACCTTTTTTACCCCGGAGAGGGTGATCTCCAATGGTTTCCAAATGAGTTCGTACACATTTGAGAAGTTTTGCAGCTGTACAGGATTTGCACCCCGGCTTACGTACACTTCAGATTGTTCCCTGGCACCCTTATCCATGAAAAGTGAAGCAATTTGTTTTTCACTACAAAGCTTTACAAACTTTGGCCCTTCTGGTTCGGGTCTAAGCACAAGAGCGGCGTAGATGATGCTGTCTGAAGGTCCATCATTCCAATATCGAAAATGTACAAATTCAACAACCGCCTCATCAGGCTTAAGCTTGGATTGGACCTCCTTCCATTGTACCTGGCGATTTGCCTGACTCCAACCCGCGACACTCCGCGCAAGATCTTTTTCAACTTTGTTCGCTTTAAGTTCCAGGTCGGAAACTGTTGCACTATCTCTCTCTGCAATGGGTTGACTATACAGGCTCGAAAGGCGTCGTTCATAAGATTTTAAAAGATTGAATTGTTCTGATGACAGCGAGTCAGAATAAGCCAATTTTTTTATCTGGTTTGCAGCGTTAAGCAGGAATCCCTTGTAAAAAAGCAGGTTGTCATAACAGGCAGAAATGGCTTTTCTTCTTTCTGTACGTTGGGCAAATGAAAGGGTCTGATCTTGATTATCTAAAAATTTATTCATGTAAATGCCAAGTTCCTTAGCGGAAAGATGGAGTGCGGTTTTTGCAATGATCAGTTGATTCGTATTGGCAAGTTCTGAATACAGTTCTTCTGCTTTCTCATACTGCCCGATTTTGGCATATAAAATGGCAAGATTATCTACACTGAATGTATAATCCCGATGCTCCTTACCCAAAACTTTTTCACGTATTGCTTTAGCTTCAAGATAGTAGGACTTTGCTTTATCATATTCCTGCATACCATAGTAAAAGGCCCCTAAGTTGTCTAAAATTGATGCATAATCCGGATGCTCCTTGCCTAAAACTTTCTCACGTATTGCTTTAGCCTCAAGATAAAGCAGTTCTTCTTTTTTAGATTGATTTAAGCCACCATATAAAATAGCAAGATTACTCAGGCTGCTTGCATAATCGGGATGTTCCTTTCCCAGAACCTTCTCTCTTATTTCTTTGGCCTCTATGATAAAAGGCTCAGCTTTGTCGTATTTCTTCGTTTCGAGATAGAGGCACCCCAGATTTTCCAGATTTTTGGCATAATCGGGATCCTCCTCACCCCAATTTCTTGTGATGTCTAAAGCCTCAAGAAAAGCGGCCTCGGCTTTTTCGTATTGTCCCATATCGCTATACAAAATCCCCAAATTTGTAAGATTTTTGTAATAATCACGATGCTCTTTTCCAATCACTCTTTCCCTGATGTCTTTGGCTTCAAGATATAAAGGCTCCGCTTTTTCAAATTGTCCCAAATCTGAATACAAGGCCGCCAGGTTGTGCAGACTAGCTGCATAATCTTTATGCTCCTTGCCTAAAACTTTTTCCCTTATGGACAAAGCTTCAAGATAGAGTAGTTCTGCTTTTTCATATTGCCCTAAGTTATAGTAAAGATTTCCCAGATCATTTAAGCTTATCGCATAATCGGGATGTTCCTTTCCCAGAGCCTTTTGCCGAATAGCTAATGCTTCCAGAAAATACGGTTCTGCACTTTGGAACTTGCCCATCTGCCAATATAGAAGTCCAAGGCTGCTCACAATTTTCGCATAATCTAGATTCTCCTTCCCCTTTGTTTTTTCCAGGATGCCCTTGCTTTCAAGGTAAACAGCCTCGGCTTTTTTAAAATTTCCACTATACACATATATATTTCCAAGCTTATTTAAACTCATTGTGTAGGTTGGGTGATCCTTCCCATTAAGCCGACTCCAGATGTCCATGGCCAGTTTATAATGCATCTCTGCCTTCTCGTATTGCGCCATATTCGAATACAGGACTCCCAGAGAATGAATGGTCCAGGCATAATCGGAGTGCTCTTTACCCAGTACTTTTTCCTGGATGTCTCTGGCTTCCAAAAACCATTTCTCTGCTTCTGCATACGTATGTTTCGCAAAACAAATTTTACCCCGGTAATAACAACAGCTTGCAAAAACAGCAGACTCAGGGCCTTGATTTTCAAGAGCAACGTTTTCAGCTTTTAGAAGTAACTCCAGTGCCTGATCTATATTCCCTTTCTGGGCTAATTTATTGGAAAGCTTACACAAACTGTCGACTTGTTTAACTACCTGGAGTGAATCCATGTTTTGGCTAAATCCTAAAAAGGGGCAGATTAGAAAGAAAAGCAATATTCGAGTCAACATAAATTAGACTTTATGAAAGTAAATGTACTCAATTCAAAATATCCAATTGTAGTAATTTCAACGAAACACAACTTGCAACGGGAATGATTCCGGGACCATTTCCTTATTCCATAACAGAGTATCTATCAGCGGAAGATGTAATACTTCGCCAGATTTGATTTGTCCATAGCTGATTAAAATAAGTTAACTAACACTCGTTTTTTGTTTGCAATCAAGTGTACATTTAAAATGCATCAAGTCCACAATTCATATCGTTATTCCACCAGCACAAAGCCTGCCCAATGATACGGTTCCAACCCCAGCTCCCTTAATTCTTTCTGGGCTTCATGAAAGGCTTCATGAATGGTTCTTTTATGACCATCCTCCTGCACTTCAAGCCACTTTTTGTAGAACGTAATCATCAAGGTAGAAGTTAGTTTATCGGGCACCTGCCATAAAGACATTAATATATATTTAGCGCCAGCAATTTTAAATGCCCTTTGTAAACCGTATACTCCTTCATTTCCTATAATATCTCCAAGCCCGGTTTCACATGCTGAAAGTACTACAAGCTCCGTATTGGCAAAATTAAGTTGACTGATTTCATATGCCGTCAAAATACCATCATCCCCGTTCTCCAAAATGGTCTTCCCGGTTTTCCAGGCGTAATTAGCACCCGCCATTATGAGGCCAGACCGAATCATAGGTTGCGAAGAAACCATAAAAGCCGGCAGATTAAGCGGGCTTGCTAAAGATGCATTCTTGTTCCCTTTCAAATCATTAAAGAAGTACCCATGCGTGGCAATATGCACAATCCGGGGAGATGCCTTAGTAAAATCAAAATAGTGCTTAAAAGTTTCTTCTCTCGCTTCAAATCCCTTTATTACATGAACTTCTTTTTCTATTGATTTGAAAACGCCAGCTATTTGGTTGATTTCTTTAAGAGTAGCGGGAAGTTCTTCCCAGTTTCCATAATAGGAAGAAGAAGACATATTCATAGTATCATTGCTCCTCATTGAAATGTTGTTTTTATCCATTTCCTTGTTTAAAAGAGCAGAATCTACTCCATATTGTATAGATCCAAATAAGACAGCAGTATTGGTACCTGGCTCAAATTCCTCTATCTGCTCCATTAATTCTCTTGTACTGTTTAACCGTATCATTTCATATTTGTCAGAAAGAATTTCAGAATCATTGATTGGAATGGCTTCCAAATTGATACGGTGAAGTAAACCGGAAGGTGCATAAAATATTTTTCGGATATTTTGCAACTTAGACTCCAAAGGTTCCCATGCAACACTGTACAAATTTCGACCTTTAGCTTGATTAATAATGGCTCCCCTTTCACTTACAGAATAAAGATGGTTTACATAATCTAACTTTTTTTCTGTAGAATTATGCATTAAAGAATCTATTGAAGCCTTTTCAAAAAGAGAAACAAATTCAGGTTGAATGGAATTCTTTGTTACAACAAATGCTACATACATTACGCTATCACTTGCGTGAGGATAGTTCTTATGAAAGTGAACAAATTCTATGACACATTCATCATTTTTGAGTCGATTCTGAACATCCTGCCAACTGTATCGCCGAATCGAGCCGCTATATGAATGCACCTTTCTAATCAACTGCTTTTCCAGCAGATCAGCTTCTTCCTGTAATTCATTTACATCAGCCCGATCTGCGACCAGTTTCGAATATTCCTTTGCTAATTTATTCCTGCAACTGGCAAATTGATTTCTCAATGTATCCAAATCATGGTTATAAATAATCAGCTTATTCAGTTTTTGGAGTGCATGTAACACAAAACCCTTTTCAAACAAGCAGTTGTTGTATGCCATTGATGAAAGCGCCGCCTTTTCAACTCCCATATTAGAACGTTCCCACAAATAGGATAACACGTCATAGCTATAACCTGTAAATTTATTGGTAAACTTAGTAAGATCATCCTCAGACATAAAGGATACGGATTGGATAATGGAGTTCTTAATCAAAGAATCGGATTCTGTTAAAAGTGAAACGGACTTATTATAATTCCCCTGCTTTTCGCAAAACTGCGCATAATCCTGGATGTATGTAATGTATTGTGGCGATTCTGTACCCATCAACTGCCTATAGGTACTAATTGATTCTCGATATAAAGAATCTGATAACAAGGCATACCCTGCTTTATCATAAACATTTGCTAAAAGTCGGGCATTTACAGAATAATCCACACTGTTTTTTCCAACTATTTTATACCACACCTTATTCGAGCGCTCCAGATACTCCAGAGCCTTTGCAATTCTATTCGTTTCCAAATAAACATTGGAAACGTTATCTAAAATAATTGCAACGTCCATACTTTCCGGGCCATATAATTCCGTTCTGATATCCAGTGCTTCTAAATATAATTTTTCTGCCTGTTCATATTTCTGCTGATCCTTGTATAATGTAGCCAACATATTTAAAACTGCAGCGTATTGACTTGATTTACTTTCTGAAATATTTTGTAATATCTGGATGGATTCCAAATATTGCTTTTCTGCTTTCTCATAATTACCAATGCCAAAATAGTAGTAACCAAAATTCATCAGGGTAATTGCCAATTTGATACTCTTTGTACCCAAGAGGCGGACCTGTATATCCCTAGCCTCCTGGAATGTTGTTTCTACCTTTTCAAACTTGGCTAATTCATAATAAACCAAAGCCAGACTATTTAAAACGTCAACATACGTAACATCCTTCTCGTCATTAAATGACTGAATATACTCATTGCAATACCTTTCAGATAGTTGAAATTCACCATTAGTATAATAAATCTGGGTAAGGAAGCTAAGCACCTCCTTTAATAATTCTTTTCCTTCATTACCATAGGGCTTAATTATTTGAAGAGCTATCAAACAATTTTTCTCTGCCTCGGCTACTTTTCCAGTGTAAAAGTAATACCTCGCTATATAGTACTTCACTTCAGCGAAAAGCCCTGTTAGCGTGTCTTCCGGATTTACAAATTTCTTTTCGATCCCAAGAGCAATTTCCAAGGCTTTATCCGTTGACCCCGATACAAACGTATCAAAAGAAAATTTTATCTGTTGCTTGATTTGAACTTGCGTAATAGAATCAGTTTGCGCGTTTAATTCTATAAAATACAACAGCAATAATATGATGTTAAACGCCGTGGATCTATTTACTACTTTATTCATTAGTTTCTGATTATCTACATCTAAAACCCATGTGCCAGATTAAGAAAAAAGGGAGTTCCAATTACAGCACATTGAGGAATCATTAATTAAAAAATAAAAATACAGTGCAAAAGTAATTTTTTTCACTCACTATCAAATCTCTATCACAAAATGGAATCACGTACGACAAGCAATGGATATGGTAAAAGGCTTATTTGCGTATTTATTAAGAAGGGCCTTCCATATATTTTTCTGTCCTCCTTACAAAAGTAGAGCTGGATTTAAAGCAACTACATGAACAAGACCTGATAATAATAAAATGCACTATTTCAGTTGAAATATAGGATGTCAAATCATTTTTTTGGAAAATGCTTTGACATCAGCTCTCCCCATTCCGGAAGTGATTTCAATGGGTTCAGATCCTGGTCTTGTTCCAATTGAGGATATGTAGCACCCATTTCGATCGCTTGCGTTATCCAATTCAATGCTTCGGCTTTTAATTTTTTAGTCTTTTCAGGATCCGCATTTGCCAAGGCCTCTGCAGCTACATACGCAAGCCCCAGCCGAGCTCCTTGTGCTGTCGGACTAAGCTCAATTGTTTTCAGAAAATATTGTCTTGCGTCCTCCGCTCGCTTGGTTTTAAAGCAAATCGTACCCAACATCCGATAGCTTATTGGATTTTGCGGATCCAGTTCCTTTGCTTTTTGTAAAAGCAATTCTGCTTCAGTATACAATTGATTAAGGGAATACAATCCACCCAGGTTGATCAAAGATGAAACCTGATTTGAATCCAATGAAAGAGCTTTCTTCAGTGCTTCTTCTGCCTCCTTTTGCAGACCCGCCCTATAATAAAGTGTGCCCAGATTATTCCAAATTGCAGCATCATTTGGCTCCAGGCTTTTAGCTTTTAGCAAAGCTGCTTCTGCTTCATCCAGGCGATTGGTATTCAGATACAAATCCGCCAGGTTGTTCCAATGCGCAACAAAATCAGAGTCCAAAGCAATGGCTCGCTTGTAAGAGGCTTCCGCTTCCTCATTCCGTCCCGTGAAAGCGTACACTTTACCTAGATTATCCCATGACTGGGTTAAGGTCGAATCAAGGGCCAAACATTTTTTTAAAGCTTCTTCAGATTTATCAAATTGTTCCATAATTTGATACAACTCACCCAGGTTATTCCACACACTTGCATTTTTAGGGTCAAGATCCAGTGATCGTTTGAATGCAGATTCTGCTTCTTCAAACCGACCAACCATGGCCAGGGCTGTTCCATAGCTATTTTCCCATCCCGGATATATGGAGCCTCCTTGTTGTTTATACTTTTCAAACAGTGCAACAGCTTTTTCTTTGGTATCGGGGTCCGATTGTGCCATATACCAATTGGCCCAGGCTTGCAGAACATAAGGATGAATAGAATCAACGGCATTGGCAGCCATCAAGGCCTTGTTTGATAATTCATAACGCTGCTGATTGTCGAAAACGAAAGAAAGTTCGGCATAGGGTACTACCCAAAGAGGAGCCAAACGTTGTGCTTCACGGGCACAAATAAAAGCAGAATCGCTCTGACGGAGCTTTGCAGCATAAATTTGGGCCATCAGACACCAGGGAACTGGCGACAAGGGTTCCAGCTCAACGGATCGCATCAAAAATCCCAGACTTGCGCGCCCGGCAACTACATCAGGCTGTACTTGCCAGCGATAGCTATTTATGCCTTCAAACAAATATTTTCTAGCCAGAAGAGGGCGGAACATGTAATGTCCTTCCCCCAGCAGTTCGGCAGCACGGCCCAATTGCCTGGGAAGGGGATCAAATTGTATCTGCTTGTTTAGAATTCGTTCTATCAGCATCGGGTCCCCCTTTAGCCAGATATTCAAAGCTTGCTGGGCATCGTCCTGCAAGGCTGCTGCATAATTTCGTCGAAGCGCTGGAACAATAGCTCCCAGGGCTGGGGTTTCAGTCATTTTTTGGAAGTAGTATTCCGAACAATCGTTAGCAGGCTCAAAAAAATGCTTTTCCGCTAATGTCCGCTCAAAACGTGCATACCAGATGCGCGAAATAGAATCGGCATTTGCCAACGCCTCATGCAACAATCCACGTTGTTCCACTTTAGCCAGTATCGGTGGTGGGCTTCCTTTCTCTTTAAGAGTTGAAAGTGTTGCGCGATCAACCTGGAATAAGGTCGTGGATTTGTCACCCATTGTAAGAGGTATCTGCGATACAGGGGAAACCTCCCTGGGAACCCGATCCTCCAGGTATCGACCGATTTCAAAAAGGTTTACTGTTCCACTTTGGTCGGCATCTGCCAATCCGTAGAAGCCATTGCACAAATGATATGAAAAAACTCCGCGACCGCCTCCCCACTGTTCACCTTCTATGGAATATTCATTGGGCTGACAACTCAGAATTTTCATTTCCGAACTGAATTGCTGGGCAAGTTGATTGCTTGTCAATTGTGTTCCTATTACTGAAGTTCCTGCGAGTTTTCCTGCGCGGCAGGCATCCACTACCAAAAATACTTTTGTCTTTTGCTCAACAGAAAGTGTACTGACTACTTGTCGCAGCATATCAACGGGTAACGCACCAGCCAGATATGCCCTTGCTGGCGAATCCCACAGAAGCAGAAATCCAAGCTGATTCAGGAGCTTGGTCTCTACATCGCCATGACCGGAAAAATAAATGATTGCCTGGTCACCAGGTTTGCATTCATCCAAAAGCCATGTAAGGGCTGCAATTACCTGACCTGCGGTAGCTTGCTTATTGGTCAAAATACGCAGATTCTCAGCAGGAAGGGCGCCTCCACCAGGGCTTTGCAAAAATTCAGCAAACGCAAGCGCGTCTTTGTCTGCAAAGCGGAGGTCCGGAATTTTCTCATCCTGATAGTCGCTTATTCCTACGACGACGGCGTAGGTACGTCCGCTTGCATCAGATGCTTTGCTGCCCAGTTGCACGGCCCCTTTGGTTTGCGCATACAAACTAACATTTATTAGTATTAATTCAAGGAGAAGATATACCCGGATCTTAAGATTCATATCTCAATATTTGCATTTTCAAAAGCATTCTCAAAAATCATAGCTATTATAGCATTTCAATAGTACATTTCCGTGTTTTTCGTTCCTAAAATGTAAATTTATAAAAAGCATTGATACCCAAAGTCTATCATATAGAGATTCCATGAAAGAGCCATGCAATTTCCAGAAATTCTGAAAGCAGACTATTTTATTCAAGTCTGAATCAGCCTTCAAATTGTCCCTAAAAAACAGCCAATTTGCAAAAACAGTTCAGCAAAAAGCAGAAACCTGACAATGAAACAAGGCTTCTTAGAAAAGCTTATTGAAAGGGATTTTAGAACGAAAACATACTCATATAGAACAGGGATGTCCGGGCAAAATATAAAAATGGGTACCTATAAAGTATACAGACTCAAATTCGGAATATTGGAGGTTATTTAAAATTACATTTCAGAGGACATAAAATAAGTTTATGAAATCGCTATACAAATCACTGAATAAGCACAAAACCTGCCCACTGGTAAGGATCGAGGCCGATTTCCCGCAACTCTTTTTGTGCCGCCTGAAACGCTTGCGGTATGCTCATCTTGT
>CAZDQG010000050.1:0-11534 GCA_964507535.1 uncultured Saprospiraceae bacterium | reverse complement strand
GCGGGAAAATAGAGGAGGTCTTGTAGATCTAGTTAATGTGCGCAGATTTTATTCAGAGTTAATAAGAGAAATCGTGACTACTTCATATTATTGTTTGTTACTGCTTTCTTAGGAATGTTATGCTATAATACTTCCACCTGTTCTGATTCCAAATCCACTTTGTATCCGACACCTTTAATCGATTTGATTACATTTTTGTCCACTTTGCGTCGCAGTTGGACGATATGTACATCTACAGTCCGGTCAAATGGTCTGAGGTCGTCATTCCAGATTTCCCGGAACAGTTGCTCACGTGTATATACCCTGCCTGGTTCTCTACACAGAAATAGAAGGATTTGAAATTCTCTTTTCGTCAAATCTGTGATTTTCAGTTCATCCTTTACAACTAGGTGTTTGAAGCTATCTACCGTTATTTTCATATTGGATACAAAAGGATATTTTTTATACACTGATTCTATTGCAAATTTATCTCCTGATAAAGCGTCTGATGTTTAGGCCAGGTTAATTCATTATTAAGTTTTCATTGCATCCCGTGGTTCTCTGTCCTTTTGGTTAAGGTCTTCATGGTTTACCCCTAGAAAGGCTCATGGTTTACCCTGATTTTTAGTAGATTTATTTTCAAAATATTTTATATACCGGATATCTTTAATATCATTGTGTATTACTCCCGGATATCCGAATCACAGGATCTCATTCATATTCCAATAGGCTTTTTTATTACACATGCTATTCTGGCTCTCTGCAGAATGGATATGAATAATTCTTTCAATTAATTTTCAAAAAGGCAATACCCCGCTTTGTGTCAACACATATGTGTCCGGGTGTTGCAAGATTACATAGCGGAAAGACAAAAGTTGTTTTTCTATTAGGCCCAGTCCTCCGGCGAAAAGCTTAGAAGCAGGCTTGGTGAGTTGTGTTGCGCGTGCAGTTTCATATGTGGATGAAATTCCTTAATCTGGTTATATATAGGAATTGTGCAGCTCATGACTATAAACCTTGCATGTTCCGATTTGGATGTACCAACCGTACGTTCAATGACAGCATCAGGACTTAAATACGTTATGAGAGCAACCATTTACAGGGATGTTGATATGATGCTTTTTGCCGGGGACTGTTTTTCAGCTAAGTCCGATCCTGTTCATTTCCCGGACAAGGTTCTCATAATTTCCGTGCGACATTGGAACAAGAGGCAATCGGAATATATTCTGGCATAACCCCAGGTAATGCGCGGCTGCTTTTATACCTACAGGGTTTCCTTCTATATATAGCCACTTGTGCAAATCAAATAATTTTAAGTTCAGATTTCCGGCATGCTTGTAATCACCTTGCAAGGCAGCCCTCGTCATTTCAGAAAAATAATTTGGATATGCATTTGCGATCACACTGATGACGCCATCACCACCTGTGCCGAGAAGTCCTAAGGTGATGGGGTCATCTCCTGAAAGCACCATGAAATGATCCGGTTTGTCTTTTATGATTTTCGTTACCTGAGCAAGATCTCCGGATGCTTCTTTCACGCCTGCAAATAAAGGGGAGGCGTGGGCAAGTCGCAAGGTGGTTTCCGGTAAAATATTGGAAGCAGTTCGCCCCGGAACATTGTATATGATGATGGGGAGTGGACTGTGTTCAATGAGTTCAATGTAATGCTGATAGATACCTTCCTGTGAAGGTTTGTTATACGCCGGGCTACTGGATAATATTGCAGAGATACCATCCGTTTTCAGTAATTTGATTTCAGAAACCAATTCTTTGGTGTTATTGCCACCCATGCCGGCAATAACGGGAACTTTTCCGGCAGCTGTTTTTACGGTAAATTCAATTATGGAAAAACGCTCTTCCAGACTTAATGTGGCTGCTTCACCTGTAGTTCCCATGGTAACGAGGTAGTCTACGCCACCTGAAATACAATGGTTGATTACTTTGGCCAATGCTTCATAATCCACATTCTGCTTAAGATCAAAAGGAGTGATTAATGCAACTCCGGTGCCACGCAAAAAAGAATAATTTGGTTCCATGATCAGGACGGTAAGGTACTTGGACTTTCTTCAATGAAATTGCCCATTTTAGCGTATTTGTCAATCCGGTTTTGGACCAGCTCTTCGGGTGATTTTTCAATGAGCTCCGCCAATTGAGCTTTGATATGTTTCTTCAGAATTTTACACATGGCTTCCGGGTCAGAATGGGCACCACCCAATGGTTCTTTTACGATGCCATCGATCAAGCCGAATTCTGCCATGTGATCAGCTGTTAGTTTTAATGCTTCCGCAGCCTGTTCTTTATAATTCCAACTTCTCCAAAGAATCGAAGAACAGGATTCCGGAGAGATTACAGAATACCAGGTATTTTCCAACATGAACACGCGATCTCCTACGCCAATTCCTAAAGCACCTCCGGAAGCTCCTTCGCCAATGATGTAGCAGATGATGGGCACCTCCAGTTTGGCCATTTCAAAGAGGTTTTTTGCAATGGCTTCGGCCTGACCTCTTTCTTCAGCTTCAATTCCAGGATAAGCACCGGGAGTATCAATCAAGGTGACCACCGGGATCTTGAATTTTTCTGCGGTCTTCATGAGTCGGAGTGCCTTGCGGTAACCTTCCGGGTTGGCCATTCCAAAATTTCGGTATTGCCTGAGTTTGGTCGTGTTGCCTTTTTGATGGCCGATGATCATAACAGCCTGGTTGTCGATTTTTGCAATCCCACCTACGATGGCTTTATCATCCTTGACACAACGGTCTCCGTGAAGTTCAATAAATTTCTTGGTAATACCTTTGATGTAATCCAGTGTGTAGGGGCGGTTTGGATGTCTTGACAGCGATACTTTTTGCCAGCCCGTCAGATTTTCATAAATCTTCTTTCTGGTTTCTTTAATTTTTTCTTCCAGCTCGGCAATTTTTTCAGACATGTCGATCTTGCTGTCCTCCGCGATTTTCCTGAGTTTTTCAAGATCGTCATACAATGTTTCCAAGGGTTTTTCAAAATCCATGAATATCATAGACATAGCACGATAAGGCTGAAAAGGTGATGAAATGAGTTTGGTACTGGTAGGCAAGTTAACTCAAATCCGGCAATGGAAAACGCAAGATCAAAAATTTTTGAAATCTTCCTTTTAGTTGATTGTAAAATAAAACACTAAACATTATAAAATTATATAATGTGTGAGTCCATAATAAAACACGACATACCTATCCAGAGGTTGATTTCAATGGACTTATCCAGAGCCCGTTAAACTGATCTGAGTGGAACCTAAGATGTCTTGCGGAGTCCCATAGAACGGATTTTCCATAACTGCATGATCAGGTATATCAAAGTACCCCATACCATTGAAATAATGAAACCTGCAAGTGCCAATAACCAGTAAGGTACTTTATCTCCGGTAGCCCAAAGGCTGCGTTCTCCAAACCTCGTTTTGGACATCGTGGGGGCACCCCATGGTATTTCTTTTTCAGCCTGCAGATTTCCGTACGATTCATTGTCTTCCACTTTTGCCATCACGATGATATTGCCTGCAGCATCACCAGGAAGGGAATCCAAATTAAACTCTGCCGTGGCGATCCCATGTTCATCGGTGGTATAACTCTCTTCCTCACCAATGCCAAGCATGCTGTTCAATCTTTTTACGCCAATTTTTAATTCCAACTCCGGTACGGGAACCCACGCGCTGTCCTTGCGTTCTTCGACTAAAACGCTTACTTTTTTACTATCCTCTTCGTCCTTGGCATCAACGGTAAGTCGCGCTTTTGTGATTTCCAGCTCCGTGTCTAAGGGTCCTAAATCTTGTACCGGTTCTGTTTTTGCAAGAAAAGTGTGTGCATTTTCCTTTAACCATAATTCTTTTACAGAAGCCGGAATAAAGGCCATGGCTTTTCCATTCATATCGGTGGTCACGGATGCAATGTGGTTGTTTTCATCATCCATGAACAGATCCACCTTCAATTTGGGTACAGATTCAAAAACGCGTCCGGTCTTGATTTGTACTTGTAATTTCAAGTACTGAACGGTATTGTTTTGATTAAAATATGCCAGCGTAAATACAGGCTTGCGTGCCGGTTTTACAGAATCTTCCTGTGCTTGCAAAGATGTGCAACATGCTGTTAGTACAAACAGTGCAGGAATAAATTTAGATAAGGTCTTCAGATTCTTCATCATGGCCAACAATTGTTTCGTGAATTGGAATAATAGGGAACATACGTGCAAATATGGTGATGATCAACATGGCACCTGCCAGTGAACCCATGGCAATTGCCCATTCCTCCCAACTTGGGAAATAGTGTTTAAATTTTTCAGGTACATCGCGCATTGGGAGAAAAGGATGCAGCAGGGTAGGGGTTACAATCAGATACCGTTTGAACCACGCACCAACAACAACCATGACCCCGGCAACAAATACCATGAATGGTTTTCTTCCTGCTTTCGTAATGAGGATACCAATTGGAATCAGCATCCCTACGAAGATTGCAAACCAAAACATGGGCGCGAAATCTCCGGTAAACAAGCCCGTTAAATGGGCTTCTTCAGGTTTTTTCATTTTGAAAGCAGGTACCAGATATTCATTTACATTGAAATACAAATACAGGAAAGCAAGCATGACGACTGCTTTACCCATGCGGTCGAAATGCTGGTCTGTGATATAATAATCAAGTTTGTATGCTCTCCGGAATATATACATAGCAATGACTACGCCTCCCGATCCAACGAGAAATGCACCGGAAACAAAATATGCACCAAAGTTCGTGCTGTCCCATCCGGGACGATAGGTGGTGGCAAATAACCAGGACGTAACGGTGTGGATGCAGAAGGCAACAGGAATGATCATGATACTCAAAATCCTGATTGAGTTATTGTTGATTCTTCTCTGATCGGAGGATCCCTTCCAGAAGGATCCTAAGAAGGTATATACCTTATGCATCCAGGGAGATTGGCCGGTGTTTTGTTTAATCATGATCCGGAAATCCGGCAATAAGGGTAAATACAGCAAGAGGATACTTATTAAAAAATAAGTACCTATCACGATGACATCCCACATAATCGGGGACTGCATTCTTGGGTGTAAGGCCAGGTTAAGCAGACGTTCCGGACGTCCCATATCCACGATGATGATCAGGGATGCGAAGAAAATTGCAGAAACTGCGATGATCTCTGCAATGCGGGTTATGGGGGTACTCCATTCAATTTTGGCCAGCCGGAAGATGGCCGTGATTAAAGAACCTACAAGGCTGATGGCCACAAAGAATACGAAATTGGAAATATAAATACCCCAGGATACGTAATCTCCCATTGAAGTCACCACAAGACCTTGGTTTAGCTGTCTGTAATAGGCATAGGCTCCGATCAGGCAAATCACAGTAAGACCGGCAACCCATAACTTGCCCAGCATGCCAAATTTTTTCGGCATCAAATCCTGAACAATTTGTTGCGATTTTATAGTTGAGTCCGTTTTCACAATGATTCAATTTTTAGTGAGAAGTTTTTTTATCTGATTCCGATTCTCCTTCGAGTCCTGCCTCATACGGGAAATTTCGATTTACAGGAGGTAAGTAGTACACACTTGGTTTTGTTCCTAAATCTTCCATGAGGCGGTATCCGGCTTTATCGCGGATGAGATCAGAGAATCGGAATGTCTCCGGTCCGTTGCTAACGGTATCTTCGTTCATATCTCCAAACATAAATACCCCATTCGGACAGGCGGAAACGCAATGTGGCAAATCGCCCTTGCGTACCATATCAGGACAGAAATCGCATTTACCAACCGTACCTTTTTTCTGTGGCACACTGGTTTCACATTGGTAGGGCTTGGAAGCCATTTCAAGAGGCAGAGCCGGTTCTTCCCAGTTGAAAACCCTGGTCGAATAAGGACATGCCGCCATACAAAACCGGCAACCTACACATCGGTCGCTGTCGATAAGTACGATTCCATCTTGTCTTTTGAAAGTGGCATCAACAGGACATACTTTAACACAAGGTGGTTCATCGCAATGCATGCAGGTAGTGGGTTGCCAGTATGGAGCGGAGTGTTCCGCATCCTGCAAGCCGTATACTTTGATCCAACTCTGACCCGGATGTACATAGTGCATATGATTGCATGCGGACTGACATTTTTTTAGGTTTTTGCAACGGGACAAGTCAATCACCATGACAAATTTTTTACCAGGTATTCCTACCCGGGCTTCTTCATTGCTTATAGGAGGGAGATCCGGCACGGGTTTCAAAAAAGCTTTGTCCACTTCAATAATTTCTCCATCGACAGACAACAATTGTACTTTTTCTCCGGAAGGAGTGGCTTCCGTGTTGTTTTCAAATGGATTTTTTGTACAGGAAGTGGCCAAAAGTGCCGCAAAGATTCCTTTTGAAAGGAAATCGCGTCTGCTCGTATCTTTTATTTTATCCATGGTATGATACAATTTTACTTAGGGCTTTTGCACCCAGTCTTTTAATTCATTGGTATACATTTTCCCGATGACTTTATGGATGTTTGAAGGGTCCACTTCAACCAATTTTCCGTCGCGGGTGAGAAACTTGTTCTTGGAAGATTTTTCTTCCGATCTGAATTTTAAAAGACTCAGAAAACTTGAAAAGACTAAAAGAGCCGAACTCCAGAGGATAAATTTTTTTCTGGTGACAGGCTGGGATTCATGTATAGGCATAGCATTCCCCTTTAATGGATGAATTCAATAAATAAACTTCTTGGAAGAACCTTGAAAATCGGATTGGATGAAATCAGGTCCTTTTATAAAAAACCCCTCCCTCTAATGGGGGAGGGGTTCCGTGGATTATTTTTTAAATGTGCGTATGTAATTTACAACGCTCCAAATGTCTTCCTGATCTGGAATTTTCTTTTTAAAACTTGGCATATCATCACGACCCGTTGTAGTTTTATAAAAAATACTACCATCTGTTTGCTTTTGGAACTTAGCAACAGTAAAGTCTCCGGGCTCCGTTTTTAATTGAGCAGCTTTAGAACCATCGCCACGACCTGATTTTCCGTGACAGGACTGGCAATGTTTGGTCCAAATAGCTTTGCCGGCTGCAATGGATTCCGGGTTGGAAGCTACCGGATTTGTCATATTCTGATATTTTGCAGGTGCTTCCCACGCTTCCTGAGCACTGGCCTGATTTGCATGAATACATGCAGCGAGAATAAAAATTGCGGTTGTCAATAATACAGATTTCACTTTTTTGAATTTTTAAAGTTAAGAATAGCTTGATTGATTCAATATTTGCCCTGTTTTCCCCTTCGGGAATTAAGGGCAAGTTAAGATGTTATACCTGGTGGCCACATGATTATGGTCAATGTATTGGATAACAGTTATCAACTATTTGATTATTTTTTGAAATATTTAGCAAAATACTCAAACAATACAGGCAATAAGATCACATTGCATGCCCAGGCAAGCACAAGGCTGGAACAAAGCATGATTCCAATCTTTTGAGCTGAGGAAAACGAGGAAAAGAGCAAAGCAGAAAAACCTGCAATTAATACGAACATATTGAGTGTAACCGGTTTGAACACTTCAACGAATGAATGCTGCAAGGCATTTTGAAAGCTATTCTGAATTTTTGAATGTTCTTTGAGTCTGTGAAAGAAATGAATGGTATTGTCAACAGCCATTCCCAATGCAATTGGAAAAAGGATTGCAGTATCAATTTTAAGATATATTTTAAACTGGGCCATAATACCTGCAACTATTATGAGTGGCAACAGGTTGGGCACAATGGCGATCGGAATAGCTATCCAATTTCTCAAATAGTACCATGCGATACACGCTAAAAGTACATACGCAAGTACAAGGCTGTACAGCATGTTTCCCACCAGATATTGAGGTGTTCGGTCAAGCACGTGGGATGCTCCCGTAATCGAATACCCTACATTTTCATGTCCTGCTATTCGTCCATAATAGCTCTTCAGTTTTTTTTCCAACACCTGGTATTCTTTGATGCTGACTTCTGGCATAAGACCACTGATGCGGAATTGTGTTTTGTTTTCGGATAAGAAGCGGCGCAAATCCTGGCCATACTGTGTCTGCTCAATGGCGCGCAAGCAAAGATCCAGTGAATCCTGATTTTCAGGTAGTTTGTAAAAGGAAGATGCACCACCTGAGAAGGCTTTATTAGCGGCTTTGAGCATGGATATTGGAGAAATTACAAAAGACAGGTTCAGGCTGTCCTCGAGATATTGTACCAGCTCATTTGCAACTTTCAAATTTTTTAGGTCCACAAATGTTTCCTTTTCCTTGGATGTAGATAAAACCATTTCAAAACTGCGGCTGCCTCCAAATTCTTCTTCTATGAATTTGGTATCCTTAAATGCAGTACTGTTTTGGGGAATTTCACTGATTAAGCTTCCATTTAATTCCATTTGCGGAATTTGTATAGCAGCCCATACAACAATTACAGCAAAAAGGAACCCTGCCGTTTTTCGTTGTTGAATCAAGGCGCTGTAAAATACGTTGATCCGCTTGTCTTCAAATATCTTGGTCCACAAGCCGGTCATTCCTGAAGTTTGTTGCAATCCTGGAATCCTTCTGTATAAAAAGAACAGGCTTAAAATGAGTCCGATGCCAATACCGCAAGCAGCTAATCTTCCAAAGTTGTGTAGTGGAACTACTTTTGAGCTGTCAAAAGATAAAAAACCTATTGCGGTCGTCAATGAAGTCAGAAATACCGCTTTTCCTACTCCATGAATCAAATCCGTTCTAGAAATATTTGAATGGCCATGCTTTACAAAATAGTGATCATAATATTGCCGTATGTGCAAAATTCCTGTCATCGTTATAGTCGCAATAGCCGGGGCAAGTAAGGAACCTAAAAAATCAAAAGGGACATTCACATAATAACTTAAGCCCAAAGTCCATAATACACTTAGCGTGATGATTAAAAATGAAAGCGCAACAAATTGTATGGAACCATACATCCACAACATGCACATTCCCAGTGTAAGAGCGGTCATGATGATGAACATGCGCATGTTCTTTTTAAGTTCTTTAATATAGGTGTCGATTAATTTTGATTTAGAGCTAATATGATAAGCAGTAAATGCAATGGATGAAACGCGTTTATCAACTTCCTGCACGATTCGTACCTGATCGGTTTCAGAAAGGAAGGGTTTTAAAAACACCGTAACCAGGGTACTATTTCCAGACCTGGATAACAGGAATTTGCGGTATTCAGCTGATGCATAAATATATGCGGAGTCCTTTGCATAGGCATCATGCTGATCTGTGTGAATCAAGGGTTCGACCTTCCAGTTTCCTTCGCGCAGAGCATAAACGAAGGTATTTGAGAGGGAATATACTTTGTCAACAGTTTCCATGCTGGATAGGGATTGGGTAAGCATGGCCAGCTTATTCAGGAAGTCTGGATTGAATATTCCAGAGTCTGCAGGTATTCCGATCAGTATGGCGTTTTCTTCTGTTTCAGGGTTGAACGTATTTCGAAATTCTTCATATGCTTTTGTAGATGGATCATTCTGTACGAAATAATCGGAAAAGTGAAAATCGAAGCGAAGCCGCACAACGCCATAAAGACCTGCAATACTGATCCCGGCAATTAGAAAGTACATCAATTCTACAGGAATGCGGTTTCTTATTTGCATTGGATGGATTTCGTGCGCTTCTGGATTACGATGTGCAATGAATGTTTATTGCAAAGGTGATTGGTTCATTTTTTAAAGTAATAATAAATGCCTTGTTCGATATTGGTCATGTCCAGATATTCCGGGTCTTTAATCAAATTGAAAGCAAAGGCACCGCAGGGATCATTTATTTTATTCAGATCGATCAGTTTTTCCTGTGTGTTGGATTTTATAAAGAGCAGATACCTGTATTTGTATGCTTCATAAATTTGCAGGTCTTTCCAATTCGCATTCATGACAATTTTGGAATTCCGGATCTGGTAATAGCATTCATGCATAGTGCCATCGAATACCCAGGCTTCTGTGACTGCTTTTATGCGGTCCATTTGGTTCGAATCTGGAAGAAAAAATACAACACCTTGTTTTTGGATATAGAGCGTATCTGTCAAGTAGGAGGGGGGTTTTGTTTTTACGGTATCTTTAACAACCGCAAGATTGCTATTGGTATCCGCTTCTGTTTTTGGTGAACCATGGCAACTAAAAAAGAGTACCAAAAAAATGAAAATCAGGTCATTTTTATAACAGCTCATGTATTTCATATTTTGGAAATCGGATGCAATTTAAAGAAATGATGGCTTCTTGCTTTACCTGGAATTGAAATAACAAAGACGACACACTTTGCTTTCAATGTATACTTTTTGATATAGATTGAGGAAGTATGATCCGGGGCTAATAGCGCACTTAATGGTATTTAGAAATAAGAAACCCCGGGATTTGATACCCGGGGTTTTTTCCTAATCCACAAATTTAAATCGGCAGGACCGCAAAACTTTTTAATTCCATAGTCTCGTTATGTTGAATCCTATTAGGAAGGTATCAAAGAAACTATCGTATGCTTTTGCCTCGTCTAATGGGTCGTTTCTATTGAATAAATTATTCCTTTGTGGATTCAAATAGGAGTAGTTTCCTATAAAGATTTGAAAAGCGTGTCCACTGGTAGCCATTTCAATCCCAAAGGAAATATTTGGATTTGGGTTTCCGGTGGTATGCTTTGTAATGGGTTGGTCGTAATTTGCGATCAAGGCCATGCTTTCAGTAACCTTGTACCTTCCTGCCACAGATATTGCGAAGTGATCATGTTTCATTTCACCTGCAATTTCTGTAGTTGCGCTATCCACTTGTTTTTTATATCCGTATACAAAATTCTGGTGGGATAGACTTGGGCCAACCTGGACGGAAAACTTGTCTGTTATTTTACGCGCAATGAGAATTTGATTGAAGAAGCGAAGGCGGTCTGTAAAGTCATATTTTTCGCGATACAGGCTGTGATCTGGATCTTCTTTCATGTCGTAACTCATATTGCCATAGTAGGTCAGACTCACGGGCATTTCCCAGCTGTCTTTGGTTTGCTGGAGCAAGGCATATTTTAAACTACCGTCCAGAATCATGCGGTCCTTGGTAAGACCAACGCCAACGCAGAGATTTTTGATGGGTACATAGCTTACACCAAAGCGGATGTTAGACGGTGCAAACAGCCCCCACAGGTCCGTGGTACCATTTCTCATGGTTCCGAAGCGGTGTGCAATATCAAATTCAAAAGTTCCTTCAACCGGCACAATAACAGTCTGGTTGTCGATAATCCATACACTTTCAAAGGTATTCTTCACGCGCTTCTTTTGAGTGGTCTCTGAGCTTACTTCCATCTCCTGGGCAACAGCGAATGTCTGGATACACAGGAGCATGATTGCAAGACTGCAGAATGTACTCGCTAAATTATTTATCTTGGATTTCATAGATTCAGTGATTGTGGTGGTTAATTATTTGGTGCTCCGTTTCGAATCCAGTCATAGACCTTTTGTCTGTCGGCCTTTGATGGAATGTATTCCGCCATACTGCCATTGATTTGTTTATAAATGACACTCTCCTTTGGTATCAAAGTATTCACAAAGCCTCCACTCGTTAGATT
>CAZDQG010000049.1:0-12851 GCA_964507535.1 uncultured Saprospiraceae bacterium | reverse complement strand
GCATGGCTTCCAAATAGGACTGTCCCAATTCAGAATCCAAAGCGAAGAGAATGGGTGGAGCATCCATGGATCCCTCCCGGGCGCGGTCACCAAAGGTCATACCTTGAGAAAGTGCAATAAAACCCATGGCTGTTTTGTGACCGAATCCGCGAGAACCGAAATGAACACCAATCCATAACCATCCTTCTTCATCCTCAAAAAGGTCAACATAGTGGTTCCCTGAACCTACCGTACCCAATTGTGCACGGGCAAGATCCAATAATTTTCTTTGAGGTTTACATGCTGCTTTTTCAATGTGATCAAATACAGGATGATCTACAGGTTCATTGTTCGGTCGCCCAATACCGAATGAAATCCGACGATAAATTTCATCCATCACCGGTGAAAGATCAATATCCGAAGCTTTTATATCCGTTCGGACGGCTTTGTTGCCACAGGCAATATCAAAGCCAACTCCGGACAAGGATATTTTATTTTTATAAGCAACGGCACCACCTATTGGATGTCCATACCCATAGTGTGCATCTGCAGTAAGCACTGCCAGATCTTCTTCACCAATACACCGCTTTATCTGAGCAATGGATTTTTCGTCGATGAGTTCCTGCCCGAAGATTTTAAGATGTGTCATTTTTAACAAAGGATATATATCCTAAAGTACCCATTGAAAGGCCGTTTAAAGATACGCATTCATGAACATGGATGATGCACATAGAAAAAGCTGCGCATGAGGAGAGTGTTTAAACCTTGCTCACCTGAAAGTGCAGGATTAAGAACATCTCTTACATTACTTGAGATGTATTTACCGCACTTAAATCCAAGTTGATTACCGCTACCTGAAAGTACCGCTCATTTTAAAGGCAGGACTTTACATGATTCCAAAAAAAAGAGAATATGATTTTCGAGAACGTGCAACTCCAAAAATCAGCGTAGGTTTCTTTTTGATTTGTAAATTGTCCTTTGGCTTCCTTGTCACGCGTATATATATATAATAAGGGCTTTATTGAATGAGCCGATTGCCCATACGCATATAAATTGGAAACGTCACCTCCTTGATTTCATGTTCAGGCCAAAGTTCCAATAACTGTTGACTTATAAGATCTACTGCATGAATTCCCTTTGCAGCAAAATAATGCCTGCAAGCGGACCAGGAGTTCAAATAATCTATCATCCTTTGAGAGGACCAAAAATCTGTAATTTGAAAACCAGGACACGCAATTTCTTTAAAAGGAAAAGGTATAGTTGTAAGCTTTTCCTCTATAAGTTTACGCTCCGGATCCCAAAATGGGCCCACAATTTCATTGTAAAAATACCGAACTAAGGCTTCGATCTCAGGTTCCGTTTGGATATTTTCATAGGTCCAACATGCAAAAAGACCATCTGGCTTTAAAGTTCGGTACACCTGACTGTAAAATGCATCGAAATTAAACCAATGGATAGCTTGTGCAACAACTATTAAATCAAAATAAAAATCCGGAGCAGCACAATCTTCTGAAGGTTCACACACATATCGTATATTTTCATAAATACTTGCATGTGTCAATTGTTGAATGCTGATATCGCTTGCGTATACCTTTTCAAAACGCGATGCAAGAGCACGTGCTACCTGACCATTTCCGGTACCGCAATCCCAGGCATTCATAAAATGTGTACAATGGCTGTATAACCAATCAAATAATGCTTCCGGATAAAGGGGCCGGGATTTTGCATACGTTGCTGCAGTTTCCGAAAAATGATCTTTAATCCCCATCGTTAAATAAATAAAACCAAAGTACCAATGGCACGTTGATGAATCATTACATGATTTTTTGTCTTCGGAACCACAGGTATATAAACAAACTTACCAAGATCATTAAACCAAGACTATAATAATAGCCATTCGCCCATTTAAGTTCCGGCATGTGTTCAAAATTCATTCCATAAATCCCTACAATAAACGTAAGAGGCAAGAAGAAGGCTGAAAAAACGGTAAGCAGTTTCATGACATCATTGCTTCTCTGTGCAGTAAGGGAAACGTACATGTGCAAAAGATTATTTGCATCGTCCAGTATTTCGTCATATTGCAAAACCGAATCCACCAATTCATCTTTTACATCCTGAAGCTTGGTCTGAAAATCCGGATCGACTTGAAGCTGATTCATAACAGATTGTGTTAAAAGGAGTAATTTCCTGCAAATTCTGGCCTTGATTTTTTGGAAGTACAAATCCTCAAGTGAGATGGGCACTGCTTTTCTAAGAAAAAGGGTGCGTTCAAACTGATCAATCCTTTCTGCCTGCAATTTTACAGGTTCACCAAATGACTGAATCATTGCATAAGCTATATCCAAAAATAATTCCTGCGGATGCCTGTAGTCTGTTTTGCTGATTTGCAGAAATTTGAATTCTTTGCGATGAATAGTGATGAGCCGATCAGAATTCATAAAAAACGCAATCTTGTTTGACAACTCTCCATGCTTTGTAATGCGGTCTCCTGCGACAGCAGTATAGGACCTGAGTATCAGAAAACTATACTGCTCGAGTCTTTCCAGTTTTGGAAGATGCCCATGCTGAAGGCTGTCATGTACGAGGTTTACATCCAAATGATAACGGGCTGCCAATTCCCTTAATTCTGCTTTTCCGGGGTTGGTTAAATCAATCCACAAAAAAGATGCAAATTGAATTTCTTTAGTTGTACTGATCATAATTACGGACGCAAAGGTAATTCACATCGTGTATGGGAACTTAATCGAGTTCAACTTTAAATGTTCAAAAGTTTGTGAAATACCTCGCTTGGTAAACTGTAATGAGGTAATTGGAAAAGGAATGTTACACCGCTCTGTACTTCATCCGAAGACTGTTAAGAACTACACTGACACTGGAAAATGCCATTGCCAATCCAGCCAACATTGGACTCATCCAAATTCCAAATAAAGGATAAAACAAGCCGGCTGCAAGCGGAATACCAATTAAATTATAAATAAAAGCCCACCAAAGATTTTGCTTAATGGTCTGCAGGGTTTGTGTTGAAATTCGCAATGCAATGGGTATCCGGCGAAGGTCCGACGACAAAATGATCATCCCCGCTGATTCCTTTGCGATATCTGCACCAAGACCCATAGCAATACTCAGATCTGCCTGGGCAAGCGCTGCACTGTCGTTGATTCCATCTCCAACCATTGCAACGCTCTTACCCTTGTTCTGCCAATAAACAAGCTCCTCTAATTTTTGCTTTGGGCTCAACTCTGCTTTCCAGTCTTCAATTCCTGCTTGACTGGCAATATAGGAAGCAGACACGGATCTATCACCTGTTAGCATGAAGGGTTTTACCCCATTTCGTTTTAAATTATGGATTGCTTCCGGTACACCTTCTTTCAGCTTATCTTCGAAAACAAACATGGAGATCAAACTGGCTTCATCAAAAAATAAAACGATACTTGCTGGATGCGTTTCAAACTTCTGAAATTCCAGATTCTGCTCTTCTGTAAGATCTATTCCCTTTTCATTTAAAAATGCGGTACTGCCAATAAAATAACTTCTGGAGTCGTAGCTTCCTTTAATTCCCTGACCTGGAATATTTTCAAATTGCTCCGGAGTGCTTGGATTCTTATCATCCAGAATTTTTGTTAGGGCAAGGGCAAGAGGATGCGTTGAATTTCTGGCTAACCCAAGTAATCTGGAGTTATACTCATTTGCATCGCGATACCACCGTACGCTTGTTAGTATGGGACTCCCTTCGGTGAGTGTACCAGTTTTATCAAAAAACATGAGATCTACCTTATGAACACGTTCCAGGCTTTCCATGTCCCTGATCAAAATCCCATATTGAGCCGCCTTTCCCATACCAGCAATGACTGCTGTAGGTGTAGCCAGACCCAAGGCACAAGGACATGCCACAATCAGGACTGTTACCAGTGCAAGCAAACCGTGTTGCCGACCATGTATGGGATCAGCATAGATCCATGCAATACAGGATAAAACAGCAATTACCATGACCAATGGAACAAAAACCGTAGCAATACGATCGGTCATTTTCTGAACGGGTGCTTTGCTTCCTTGAGCTTGCCTGACCCACTGGATCATCTGTGATAGTTGCGTGTCAGTTCCAACCTTATGTGCTTTGTATTTGAAACTTCCACTTTGATTCAGGGTTCCACTGTACACCCATTGACCTGCAAATTTATGAACCGGCATAACTTCACCAGTCATAAGACTTTCATCAATATAGGAATCTCCGCTCTCTACCATTCCATCTACAGCCAATCGCTCCCCCGGTCTTACGAGCAGGACATCTCCCAATTTAATTTCAGATATTGAAATTTCCTCTAACTTGCCTGCGGCAGATTGACGCATCACCCGATCCGGATGCAAGGACATGAGTTTTCGAATGGCAGTCCCTGTTTTAGCTTTGGTCTTCTCTTCAAGCCACTTGCCTAGTAAAAGAAATGCGATCACCACTGCTGCAGATTCAAAATAAATCGGCTTCGATGTCATAACCATGTTGGTGTGGTCACTTGTAATAATATGAACCACACTCGTTCCATATGCGACAATCGAACTTACAGATACCAATGTATCCATGCTAACCATCTTATTTCGGGCAAGATTCCAAGCTTTAAAAAAATAGGAATACCCCAATCCAAAAATTACAGGTGTAGAAAGCACCCAAAGAAGGTAAGGAGTGAAACTCCATTCCATAAAAAACATGCCGAGTAACACGATGGGAATACACAATACCAGAGCGATTACGGCCCTCCATTTTAATCTTTCTAAACTTAAATGTACTTTGTCCTGCTCATCCATTCCCAAATCAGCCGATATACGTTCAATGATATCATACCCTGTTTTTTGAAGAATTTCTTTAATGGCATCGAAATGCGTTAAGGAAGGAATAAATTGCACCCATAACTGTGCATTTGCATAGTTGAGGGTGCTTGCGACAATTCCCTCTTGATCTTGAACCATGGATTCAATGGTAATTGCGCAGTTCGCGCAAGACATACCTTCCACACGGAATTCCTTTTGTTCAAGCTCCATTTCAAATCCTGCTGCATCAAAAGTCCTTTTTATCAAAGAAAGCTGGTCATATAACAGTCCGGATTTTAAAGAGATGCCCGATTCAAGAATTTCCAAATGATACGTAGAGGCAAAATGAGCAAGACTTTTGGACAGATGTCCCAATTGATTTTTAGAGATCCTTTTTTTCCAAGGTATAGTGATTGAATTCATAAGTTTATGAATAATACATCCGTTAACAGCATGCCCATTTGAAAGAAAACAAGCAAAACTGACTAGAGTTTTGAAAGCATGCACCCCTTTTGAGTTAATGGATTAAGGTACAGCTGGAAAACTTCTAAATAGAAGGAGGGACAGGCCTAAAATAAGAATAGCGAGACTACATTTTCATCTCGCTATTTCGGATATATATGGGAATTAGAGAAAAAGCAAATTAAAATCGCCTTTTGCTTTGTCTTATTTGAATGTCAAATGTAACAGGATTCCTGAATATAGTTGTTGGTATTTAAAAAAAAATTTAAGCCTCATCTGAATCCACACTTTCTTCCACCTTAACAAGCTTTCCACCAGAGAGTTTTGCTTTTATTTTTTCTTCTATTTCGCGGGATAGCTCCGGATTGTCCTCTATAAATTGCTTTGCGGCATCCCGTCCCTGGGCAATTTTCGTTCCTTCGTAACTAAACCAGGAACCACTTTTCTGAATTACGTTAAGATCAGATCCAAGATCGACGATTTCTCCTGATTTTGAGATACCTTCTCCATACATGATATCAAACTCAGCTGTCCGGAATGGCGGGGCAAGCTTATTCTTTACAACTTTAACTTTCACGCGGTTACCCATAATATTTCCATCTTTGTCCTTGATGGCATTACTTGTTCTGCGGATATCCAGGCGCAAGCTTGCATAAAATTTAAGAGCGTTTCCACCCGTAGTTGTTTCCGGGTTACCAAACATGACTCCGATTTTTTCGCGAAGCTGGTTTATGAAAATACAGCAGCATCCTGTCCTCCCTATAGTTGCAGTTAACTTCCTCAAAGCCTGACTCATAAGACGCGCTTGCAATCCCATTTTGGATTCACCCATTTCCCCTTCAATCTCACTTTTTGGAACCAGGGCAGCCACAGAGTCGATGACAATAATATCGATGGCTCCTGAACGGATCAGATTTTCCGCAATTTCAAGGGCCTGCTCACCATTATCCGGTTGTGAAATCAGAAGGTCTTCCGTGTTTACTCCCAAAGCTTCAGCATAACTCCGGTCAAAGGCATGCTCTGCATCGATAAACGCAGCAATTCCTCCTTTTTTTTGACATTCTGCTATTGCATGGATAGCGAGGGTCGTTTTACCGGAACTTTCGGGTCCGTATATTTCAACTACACGGCCTCTCGGCAATCCTCCAATCCCAAGGGCAACGTCAAGTCCCAACGAGCCTGTAGATATACAATCTACCGTATCCAGTACTGGCTTGTCGCCCAACTTCATTATACTGCCTTTTCCGTATGTTTTCTCAAGCCGGTCTACCGTTAAGGCAAGAGCTTTTAATTTTTCTTCGCGTTCTTTAGACATATTAAATAATTTTATATAGGTGCAAATGTAATGGATTCAATGCTTTCCTCCAGCTAAAATGTCGAGATTTTCGGCATTTTCTATTAAGTATTGGTAGTTTGTTAATGGTGTTGCCCAATTCCTGCCGTAAAAAGTAAAAAAGGCATGCGATATCAGGACTCAAATTTTTCTATTTATCTACCCGAGTTATAATCACTACTAATTCAACTATACGGATTGAAATAAGTCTACTCCTGCAAGAATATCTCTACGTGTTTACCCTGATTTTGATCATGGGAAACCCCTAATTTTCACGGTTTTATTTGGATTTCGACTTCAAAATCCATATTATTGTAGAGTCAAATTAAATTATTACGGGAACAAATATGGCATTTGGCCTGTTTTAAAAGTATTCGTTTTTTTCATGAGATAATATTCAAGGGATTATGACCGCCTCCCATAAGGAGGCGGTTTTTTTATTCCCCAGACTTTCGTCCGAACCAACCAATGCCCAATCCAAAAGGACTGAATACCTTGAATTTCCGCGATTACAGTTTTATGAATGGCACTTCCTCTAGATTCCCATCATGATATCTGACAATTAAAAATTGCATTCCTGGTGGAAGTCCGTCCACAGATAATAAAATACTTCCCGATTGCTTACACAGATTGTATTGCAGTGTGTGACAAGACCCATCCAAACTAACGCAATCTATTGATGCTACACTTTCCAAATCACGAACTCTCAACATAACAGTATGTAAAGCCGGATTAGGATAGAATTGGATTCTCTCTGAAAGCGTTTTTGCCACCTGCGCTCCAACATTTAATACGCAAGGACTTTCAGATACATGGGGTATGAAGTGCAAGGCGACTCCAAAAAGTGTATCCGTCAAACCATCATTAAATGTTCGCACAAGCCGATGGGTAATCTCCTTTGGAAAATTGGCCTTTGTAAACTGTGGATCCAGGTTAATTTCAAAATACTCCTCCTTCGGAAGACATGCAAATCGCTTATTTTCAAAATGCAACCATAATGATACCGGATCACTGATATCGTACAGGTAATCCGGTGTTACAAAACACCCGGGATTACATCCCAAAGAATCTATAAATTGGAACCTGTCCCAGCTGATTCGTACCGGCGGGTACTTAGCTTTAATGTATATCACAATTGTTTGCCCCGAATAGCAGCTTCTGGATGGAGGTTCGACCAGTTCAAGCTCCGCGTGACCTATGACTTTCTTACTCAATATCGCTCCTGCTTCAGCTATCGGTGCTTTGTTTCTATGCGAAGCCCGCACTTCAAATACTGAGTCAAAGGAATGTTCCAAATCCAATTCGCCGTATTCTGGATTGAACTGACCATTTGCGGCAGTGTCATAACCTATCCATAAACTATCTACATTTCCCTTCAGATCGTTGAAATAAAGTACGGATTGGAACATGGCAAGCTTTTGTGCACAAGAAAAAAAAGGAAGTGCCATACCAAAAATTAGATGCAGGTGTTTCATACTTACAGTTTAACAAATTGACCCTGGTAAATGCACTCTTTTGTTTGAATCATCAAAACATAAATTCCAGATCCCAAGCCTCCAAAATCAAACTCCAAAATTCCTTCCGCATGGGAGGACATAGTTTCAGCAGGTAAAGGTTCAAAATTGCTTGTTTGAATATTCCTTAGCGAAATATGTACGGAATCCGGAATGATTCTGTTTGCGGATTGCACAACCAATTTCCCGGTTACAGGATTAGGATGCAGGTCTAAAGATTCAAAAGGAAGTTCCCCACAATTTGGATTATTGGTAATAAACGTATAGGAATAACTATCTTCTGAACAGGCATTGAAGCATCTCAGAATTGCAAGATATTTTGTAGAAGGCTTGAGCAATAATAAATTGCCATAACCATTACTTGTTGTCTTATAGCATAGTTTAGTTGCCTTTCCCCATATCCTCCCGCTTGTATACATCAAAATATTTAGATTTCCTGCCTGTTCATAGAGGCTTAACTCATATTCATCTTCATCCCAGCTGCCTTCAAGTGTAAGACATTCAGTACAAGCTGACCGGTCACTTTTCTCATGGGGTGTCTGGTCGATAAACGCTTTTGTAGGAGGACAGCCTCCTATTTTTCGAATGAGTCCGCATTTGTAGGTATTTATGGTGTTCAGGATAATCTGAATCTGACAATCAGACAACGCCGACTTATCCGATGAATAGGACATTACGTTGTTATCAATATATTCCTCCTTGCAGCAAGGGCACGGGGTGCAGGGGGAGGTTTCATCACAGTCATTTACTGCATTCGAATTTCCATCATGATAGCCCGGTTCGCCAGGCCCGGCGCCGGAGTAAAGAATACCCCAGCATGTTAACGATCGTTCGTTTTTTTTCCTATCCGGAAAACTTTCAATAACTCCATTGCAATTTTTATCCCATTCATAGGTTATGATTGGTGTATCATCACAGTTGTCATTGTAAAAATTGTGGTATAAACCGAATATATGACCCAACTCATGGTACAAATTTCCAAGGGTCCACCATTCATTCAAATCAAATTCAGATGCAGCACCGCAATTGTCATTTGAAAAACCAATACCGGTCGCACCTCCTGGAAAAGCTGCAACATAAAAATTAATTTCCGAGTCTCTGTTTACCCCATACTGGGCATTTAACTGAAGTGTGGAATACTCCGCAATGGCATTTGTTCTGCAATGTTGGTACACGCCTGAAAGTACAAAGCGCACAGGTATGCAATGCGCGGATGGATTGGCACTTCCTTTTACTGGCACATTGTGCGCCAACTGGTTGTTCAATGCCTTTATCATGCGTTCACTGTTTTCATAAACTTCCGTTTGCTTAAAAGTTGTTTGCTGCGCAAAACCTTCACAATCATCCTTTACAAAATAATGCACGTTTATAGGAATGTATACAGGCGTGCACGAATCGAATACAGATTGAACATCAAGGCAGGGCGATACGTTGCTTGGGGTTCGCAAAGCATTCATGCCGGACTCCCATGCACAATAATATTCCTTTTGCTGTCCACTACCATCCTGGTAAAACGTCACATAAAAAAATAAAATAGAAATCCATGTTTTCATAGTGTTAGGTGTTAGGGTGTAACAAAATTGTAGATCAAAAGTAAACGACTGGCAACACCCTGCAAGATGCACTTATCTAATTCACAACCACATTGATTCAATAACTGGAAATGAATTATTAAACATGTACATGAAGAAATACTGCAATTCCTCAACGGATACAGCTCGAATTACGAAATGGAATGATTACTAATGAAGAGAATATGTGATCTTCTCTTGTTCGCTTTTTTATTGAAGTAAAGCAAGCGCCATTTTAGAAAAGATCTTCCGGATGCGCATTTTGAAAATCAAAGTGGCTGAATCAATGTGGGGTCGTTATTGCGTACATTGTTGACACGCTCACTCACCTCATAGGCCATCAACCCATTCTCAGGATAAGAATGTAAAAGCGCATGAATATCTGAGAGACTTAGATCGTCCTCTATCCATAATCTTTCTTCCTCAGGTAATAAAATCACAGGCATACGATCGTGAATGGGTTTCATAAAATGATTTGCAGGGCAGGTGATTATTGTGAAACTGGGTATGATCTGTCCTGAAGGATCTTTCCAGCGATCATACAGTCCGGCCATAAAAAATACATCCTTTTTCTTCGTGCAGATTCGCATGGGTGTTTTCTTGCCTGTGGGTTCTTTTTTCCATTCGTAGAAACCATCCATAGGCACCAGGCACCTTCTTTTCATGAGCGCTGATTTGAAGCTGGGTTTTTCGGAAAGCGTTTCCATTCTTGCATTGATCATTTTGCTTCCAATACCAGGATCCTTGGCCCAGAAAGGAATCATTCCCCACCTGAGATAATTATAATGGCTTGCATCTTCCTGTGTTACGACAGGATGCCAATTTGTGGGAGCAATATTAAAACTTGGCAAGGGATTGTATCTCTCCAAATCTTCCGAATAAAAGCTTGCCTGGAAGCGCTCCTCCAGTTCGGATTCAACGCGGGTCAACGAACCCCGACCGCACATGTGAAGGAATTATTTTGCTTTGAGAAAGGCTTTTTCTCCTTTGCCCTCAAGCTTTTTAACAATTTGTTCTGCCTGCTCGCGGGAATTGTACATTCCCACAACGGCAGAATAATACTCCGAGGAACCAAATACTTTTCGCATGGCCCCATTGTAACCCATTTTCTTGAGTTTTTTTACCTGGTCATCCGCATTATCCGCTTTGATAAAACTACCACATACTACATAATATGATGCGCTGGAAGAAGATGGCTTTTTAACCGGTGCAGGGGTTTTTGCCTTGTGGTCCTCCTTCTTTTCTGTGGTCGCTTTGTGTTCCGGAGCTGGTTTACTTGCGGGTTTTGCAGGAGTGCTGGCTGTTGTTACCTTGTCAGCTACCTTTTGAGCCTTAGGGTTGGTATTTACCGCTGCTGTATTTTCCTTTGTTGTTGTGGGCGCACTGTAATCAGGGGTTCCACTTGTAGTGGTGCCTTCTGAGGGAGCAGCTGCGGCTTCGTTTGGAGCCCCGACCTGATGCGGCAACTGTCCTGTCAAATCCAATATCATGGAATCTTCGGAAGTCAAGGGCGCTCCCGCCTGTTCCTGGTCCATAAATAAACTATCGGCCATTTCTGCTGCAGGTGGTGCATCATCCACAGGTGTTTTGGAGCGCTTGTAAATCATGTAGGCGATGGCTCCAACGAGGAGTACCAAAAGAGCATATAACAGGATGCGAATTACGTTTTTCATTCTGGTTCTTTTTATTGACAAATCGTTGCAAAATTACAATAATTTATAAATTAAATAAATTTATTATATGATAATTGCAGAAAGCATGGTCCTGTTCCCAGTAATCGTGCATCGCATAACCCAATACGGGTCATCCACCGGCCGTTAAATCCATGTTAAAAGGAATATGCAATGAATCTGCAATGCCAGGCGATGCGTTTAGCAGATATTGATTAAAAATTAGAATCTATGAAAAATTGGCTTGGTACACTTTTAACAGGAATGTTAGGTGCCGTTTTGGTACTGTCCGGCTACCTGTATATTCAAAAAGCTAACTCCGGTATTTCTCAAATGCAGGTGCCTGCACCTTCCGCAGTGAGTGCGGGTTTGAACATCGCCATGGGTCCGGATTTTTCATTTGCTGCTGAAAAAGGTCTCAACGTTGTCGTCCAGATTAACGCCCAGGAAAGCGAAAAACTGGCCAAACAGAAAATGGAAGATCAAAACCCATATTTAAACAATCCTTTCTTTAGAGAATTCGATCTTCGTGGCTTCGGATTCGGATTCGGAATGCCATACCAACTCAAGAAGGGAAGCGGCAGTGGAGTTATCTACTCCAGCGATGGTTATATTGTAACCAACAACCATGTAGTTGAATTTGCAGATGATATCGATGTCATTTTGAAAGATGGCCGCAAATTCAAAGCTAAAAAAGTTGGAACCGATCCCCGGACCGATCTCGCCGTCTTAAAAATTGAAGCGGATAATTTACCTGTCCTGTCTATTGCCGACTCAGAACAGTTGAAAGTCGGAGAATGGGTACTGGCTGTTGGAAATCCATTTGGGTATCTGACTTCAACTGTAACAGCAGGAATCGTGAGCGCTAAAGGCCGCGATTTAAATCTCCTCGACCAGCAGGATGACGACAACTATTATAATCCTTTTGGCATGCAGAGCCAAAAACAGGTAGGGGGAATTGAGGAGTATATACAAACCGATGCAGCTGTAAATCCCGGCAATAGCGGTGGTGCGTTGATTGATCAGGAAGGAAGACTGGTTGGTATCAACTCTGCTATCGCTTCCAAAACCGGATATTATTCAGGTTATTCTTTTGCCATTCCATCGAATCTCATGGTAAAGGTTGTCCGTGAACTGATTACCAATGGAAGTTTTGAACGGGGACGCTTTGGCGTTGGGGTGGTTACACTTGATGAGGATCTTCGTAAAGAATTGAACTTAAATATTGAGAACGGTGTTGTAATAACTGAACTTGAAGACAAGGGTTCTGCAAAGTTTGCTGGATTATTGCCAAACGATGTGATAGTCGAGGTAAATAATAAATCTGTAAAATCAGTTGAAGATTTGCAAAAAATTGTAGCTTTGTCCAAGGTTGGAGAAACACTCTATACGAAGATCATTCGAAATGGTCAAACGAAAGAGATACCCGTTAAAATTAGAAAAATGATTTAAAAATACATACTGTATAGTAGCCTTTTGTAGCTTTCTATAAAGTTGGTTTTTCGTTTTGTTTGAAGGTCCC
>CAZDQG010000048.1:10870-13513 GCA_964507535.1 uncultured Saprospiraceae bacterium | reverse complement strand
AATATTTGACAGCGAATGTGTTCGTAATTACATCGCTACATTGAACTACTGGGAAATAGTACATTCTACTAAAAAATTCAGCGCAATTAACTGGGACAAAATACTAATTAAAGAATATTCCAATATTGTAAAATATAAAAAGATGTGATTATTAATTATATTCGCAAGTTAACTTCTTTACTTAACAGCATTCCTGGAATTAAAGAATTTCCGGAAAAGGAATATCATTTAAATGACACAATTGCAGAGTGACTGCACAGGGCCGTAATAGAAATAGCAGGACTGCCCCTATCAACACAGCATATTTACTTTTTTTTAGAGACTCCTGTTTTATTAGGACAATTATTGCACAAATATTGAGCCAAGGCCCACCTTCCCCGACGAGCCGTCAGATCAGGTCCTCAACAGCAGAAATGTCTGAAATTGGCATCCTGTTAAAATGATACTTTCAATTCGTAAAAACTACTAAAATGAAAAAACAATTTTGCTTCCTAACTGCAGCGTTAGCTGCAATTTTTTCCCTTGGATTTTTGGGCTGTAATTCTCCTCAAGGCGACACCTCAACCAAGCCAGTGGTGGATTCCGTAGCTGCAAACATCAAAATGTACACTAATGTTTGGGATGAAATCATTAACAAAGGTAAATTGGAGTTATTCAATGAGAGCAACTTTACAAACAATGTGGTAATGCATGCAAGCCCAAGCGATATAGTTGGCATTGATAGTGCAAAGGCATACTATGCTAACTACGTTAAAGGCTTCTCCAATGTTCAGTTTACCATTAAAGACGTATTTGGAATGGGAAACAAATTAGTGAAACATTGGAATTTTAAAGGAACACATACTGGCGTATTTTTTGGAATAAATCCAACCGGTAAACAAGTTGACCTTGATGGAGTTACCTTAGTTCGCATGGAGAGCGGTAAGATTGCAGAGGAACGGGATTTTTTTGACAATCTCGAATTCATGCAGCAACTTGGTATAATTCCAAGATAATAGGATAACATAAAAAATCAGCAGCCAACATGGCGATGGCGATAACGGGGTTTCTTGCCTCGCCCGGACAGATGAGCAGGCTGGACGTAGCAAAGAAAACCATTTAGCAATCAGACAATGAGCCGGGCGAAAAATGCATTTTGAAGCCCTAACTCTTTCTGGGCTATTATTTGGAGCACTGCAGACTTTAAACCAATTGCAGGAACGCAACAACGACAAATTAAAACATATAATATGAACCCGTATTTCAATAAACAAGCCTTGTCCCGCGCTTCACTCAAAAATCTCCGCGTAGATGTCAGCTAATCCTATTGACGAAGGATTGCATCGCGTCATTGGTGTTCCTGGCCTTGCGCTAAGCGTCGTAAATCTCACCATAGGCGCAGCTGTTTATGCGCTGCCTGCATTGATAGGCATTCAACTGGGTGCAGCATCGGTATTTGGCTTTGTATTATGCGGACTCATGTTTGCTGCCATCATGCTTTGCTATATTGAAATTGGCAGCCGTGTGAAGACCAGTGGTGGCTCCTATGCTTACGTAGAAAAGGCGTATGGCCCCTTTGCGGGATTTATAGTCAACTGGCTATTCTTTTTTGGCTACGGCATATTAAGCGATGCCGCCTTAATGAATATTGTGGTCTATTCGCTCTCCGGAATATTCCCTGTTTTTACAAATCCACTGATGCGGGTCGTGCTCTTTGCCATACTTTTAGGTTTGATGATACTTGTAAATGTGCGCGGATCCAAACAGAGCGTCCGTTTTGTAGAAGTGGTTACCATAATAAAATTACTTCCCCTGGCAGCTCTTATCCTTTTTGGATTCCGGTATATCGACCCGGGCAACTTCCACATCTCGCATTTTCCATCCATAGAGGCTTTAAATGCCAGCGCACTTATCTTATTTTTCTCGCTGGCAGGATTTGAATCTGCATTGGGTGCGAGCGGTGAAATTAAAGACCCCAAACGAACCGTTCCTCGCGGCATAATGCTGGGGGGCCTGGCGATCATCCTCATCTACATCATGATACAAATGATAACACAGGGTGTGCTGGGTGCCCAGTTAAGCGAATTCAAGGATGCACCGCTTGCAGCCGTGGCAGAAAAAATTATCGGCGCAACGGGAGTAACGATCATACTTTTTGCGGCAGCTCTTTCCGGCCTGGGTGCTGTAAATGGCGATGTGCTCGCCTCGCCGCGCCTATTATTTGCAGGAGCAAAGGACGGATTGTTTCCTAAGTTTCTTGGTAAAGTACATCCACGGTTTGCGACACCCCATCTGGCTATAATCACCTATGCCTTACTCATATTTGTATTTGCCGTTTCAGGTGGTTTTAAACAATTAGCCATACTTGCCAGCGGAGCGCTGCTTCTTGTCTACCTTGCTGTTGTTTTGGCTTTGATAAAGCTTAGGATGCAAAAAGAGGAGGCTGAGGAACATTCATTTAAAGTTCCGGGAGGATTACTGATTCCCGGCATTGCCATTACAGCCATTATTTTTGTGCTGTCAAATCTGAGCAGGCAGGAAATTATTTCCATTTTTGCCTTTGTAGCTGTGGTGTGTATAATTTATTTCGCAATGAGGAGATGGCAAAACAAAGCCTTCAGCAAAGAGCTAAATGTAGAACAGAAAACCTAAATCAATATTTGT
>CAZDQG010000048.1:0-10770 GCA_964507535.1 uncultured Saprospiraceae bacterium | reverse complement strand
AAGAACAGTCAATAAAAGACTTTGAGAGGTAAACGAACGTTTGTGTTTCAAATAAAGCTTGTTTGCAAAAGTAACGTTCGTTTGGTTCCAATACTTCTTTTTTCCGCATTTTTAATCCCTTTTCGTAATAGAGTATTTAAAACCTACTGTCAAGATAGATAATGTAATTAAAAGACAGCTTGAAGTAGATGTAAGAAATTTTAACGGATTCAAAAAAGAATATTGCCAGGACATAAATTCAATTTAGCCAGACATAGAAATCATATTGAATGAACACAAGAAATATAATTATCAATTCGACAATCATGTTTGTGTCTGCAACTACCATTCAGGGCATCATACATGAACTTGGTCATTTTATTGCTGCAGTACTGTTACATTCTTCAGATGTAACATTATACCACAACTATGTTCAACACGATTCATCACAGTTAGCTCAAAATTCCCGCCTGGCAATAGCTGCGGCAGGTCCTCTAATTAGCCTTTTGACGGGAATCGTTTTCTATCTTGTCTGCAGGAAAACAGAACATCCCAAATTTATAACACTTTTCTACATTTACATGAGTGCATTTGGCTTCATTAATTTTGGAGGATATTTGCTCGTGTCACCATTTTTTGAAGGAGGAGACACCGGTTATATTTTTAAACAACTTGGTTTTCCCTTGTGGTTGACGATAGTTATGGCTTTGATTGGGGTGGTATTTTTATTCTACTCCATAAAAATGTTGTGCCCGTATTTTGTTCAACTGGCACCTACGTCTATTATTTCTGACAAGGAAGCGCGAAGGAAATTTATCAATGCCCTCATCAAATCAAGCGTATTTTATGGAATAATTATTACAGCAATTACAGAGTTCCCGATACCGGTATTTTTGAGCGTACTGTATCCAATTTGCAGTCCATTTACGTTTTTCTGGGTATATGGATATTTATTGGATTCGGAATACAAAACATTTGAAAGTACTGCATCCTATAATGAACTAAACTCAGGCATACCTAAGTTTGGTATAGCCTTATTCCTGGGATGCATCATCATAAACAGGTTGTTGGTCTACGGCATCAGTTGGTAAAATGTCTAAGGCAAAGGAAGACGTAACCCTTGGCATGCTCTCAAGACCACACAAAAATCAATCTTGAAAGAAGAATCAGCTATTCTCTTAAAGGTGGCTTTGAAAGCTGCAAACTGATAGTCGCATGAAGAGTACCTGACAGGCAGATGTATACCTATCTAAAAACAGGGGGTCACATGATATTTCTCCTGTTTTTTCAACTGCATCCATGGTAATTTAGCAGAAAATGAATCAGATGGAACCTTCGCTATTACCGAAGAAAGAAATAGCGCCTGCTGTCTTGCCATTGCAGCCTATGTGGACGAGAATCATTTTGCTGTGCGTACTTGGTTATGAAGGCTTGGGTGGACTGGTCGGCGGTAGCTTGCTTGTCGCAAAACCAAATGGCGAATTCATGCAAATGCCGGTTGAGTTAATGCGGGGTGTCTTTCCCGATTTCCTCATACCTGGAATCATTCTATTTGCGATGGGTATTCTAAGCTTGTATGCATTTTACAGCGTCCTTCGAATGAAGAACGACTGGCTTTGGGCGTGCATTGCCCTCTGTGGCTGGTACATCTGGTTTGTTGTTGAAATCATCATTCTGCAAGAACTCCATTGGCTGCACCTCATGTGGGGAGTTCCCGTTCTGCTTGGAATCATAAGCGCTATTCCGCTTGTGGCGCTTAGAAACAATAGCCCTGGTATGGTTAAAGCTCTATTGTACTGTGGGATTCTTTCATCCCTATGGTATACCTTCATGAACCTGTACGTTCCGTGGTTCTACCCGGGATATTCCTCCTTTTCACTTACCGTTAGTGAGCTTTCCGCAATAGGAGCCCCTACGCGGATCCTATGGGTATTGCTTGGTACAGTGTATCCCTTGCTTTATGCTGCATTTGGCTGGGGCGTTTCGCTGACAGCAGGAGAAAATAAAAAGCTCAAGATCCTTGCTGCACTTATAATTGCTTACTGCATCCTCAATCTTTACTGGCCTTCTATGCATACACGAGAGGCCATTGCAACAGGTGCAAAATCTTTAAGTGATACGCTGCATATCGCATGGACCATCGCGACGGTAATCCTGTTTATCTGCATGATGGGATACGCAGCTGCATCATTCGGAAAAATATTCCTCGTGTATACCATTATCAGTATTATACTTCTGATGGTTTTCGGCATATTAACAAGCATGGACACTCCAAATCTTGAAGCCAATTTGCCCACTCCGCTGATGGGTTTATGGGAGCGGATAAATCAATACATTTTTTTCTTATGGGTCATTATTCTTTCCATACAATTGATAAAGAAAAATGCAAGGTAGAATCACCTCATTCGTATCCTTATTGGAGCCTACACCGGCAGAATAAATAACAACAAGCCGACAGCTTTGTGTAAGCGCAATGCAGTCTGAATAGCTACAATTCCGCATTTCATATCTATCAAAACCTGGAATGGGTGTAGGACGAACCGCCCCTAAAAGCGACAATACCTACAACCGCCAACAGCACATAAAGAAAGGCAGGCGTACCCGGTCATCGCCCGATGTATTATTGCGGTCGATTCGCGAATTCATTTTGACCCTTCAATAATAAACTTTTATCGACAAATAACCGTTTTATAAGTATACGCAGAAAGCTATGAAAGGCTGGCTATTTCTGTTTTCCGGCCCATAGCGGCAATGCGTTTGGAAAGTTAAGACGTTTAACTGCCAGTAAAAAACAAGGAGAAAATACTGATGAAAACACCTAAACGGGGTTGCTGAAAACCGGATAGAGTAAGCGAAACAAATTCATCTGAAAAACATGCCTATACCTTGTTTTCAATGCGGTGGTACCGGAAAAGTTCACCGCAGTTCAATGCCACACAGTGCAGGATGTATTTTCTGTAAAACTTGTGTTGGATGTAACGGCTCTGGAATCATTCCAAATAACTCCACTCGATGCCCGAAATGCAATGGCCAAGGGAGATACCATGACAGTACAATGCCCCATAGTCCTGATTGCATTTTTTGTACGCCATGCGGTACGTGTCAGAGCAAAGGTTATGTTTGATAAAGCAGATATGTAAAATTCACAGAGACGCAGTTTCAGGTTTTCTTTCCTGCCAGCACCATTTGAAATTCAAAAACGTAAAGTCAAACTGACAGCGCGGGAAAAGAAAACAACCATGCGTAAGTGAGCCATAAATTTTTGGATTTTAAAGTTTAGAATTTATCCCTAATTGTATAAGAATACATAAACAAACGTTTAAATTATACAAACGTTTGCTCAGACCGTTCCGGCTGTGCATGCAACATAGCAAATCCTGGCGGATAGACCGCAACAAAATTCCGTTGCATTTTAGCAAAGCGATTTAACGAATTCAGCTTGTACGCACAAAAATTATTTTCAATCCATATCTCAGCGAATTTAAATAAAATTGAAGATGGCGCTCCTCATGATTCCACAAATTCTACAAGGAGCTGGTTGGCCAGAAAATAATGGTCAGGTTGCAAAAATTATTGAAGACTAAAACCGCAACATAGTGTTTGGTTCTGCTGTTGGTCTTAGGCATTACCATGAAAGACCCTTTATTAATATTCGGAATATAAAATAAAACTTGTATCAGACAAAGAAACAAAATGAACAACAAAGAAAGTGCCCAAAACAATAAACCGGTAACAAGCCTCAATTGTATACAATAAGATTAAAATATAAAATTGAAAACAAAATATATGAAAATAGTATTCTTCGCAACAACCATTGTGCTGTTTTTCTCAGTTGGAATATCCACTATTCAAGCTCAGGCTGCGATAGATCTGGAATCAGGACTTGTTTTTACAGGGTATAATGATGTTCGCATTCCCGGCGATAAGGGTACGCGATTTTCATTTAAAGACGACCTGCTTTCAAAGACAGAACCATACTACAGGATACGGTTGAATTACACGATAAAATCCCGGCATACCCTTTCCGTATTATATGCTCCTCTTGAAACAAAATCAGAAGGTAGTGTGCCACATGATATTTTGTTTGAAGACGTATTATTTCCAGCCAATGCACAGATTGCAGGCACATATAAATTCAACTCGTACAGGCTGACCTACCGTTATGATATCGTAAAAAATTCCAGGCTCGAGTTTGGTTTAGGGTTTACCGCTAAAATAAGAGATGCGAAAATTGCACTTTCCTCACCCGGATTCATAGCAGAGAAAGCGAATGTTGGATTTGTACCCATTCTGAATTTCAGGCTTATGTGGAAAGCTGGTAATAAATTTGGCCTTCTTCTGGACGGCGATGCGCTTGCTGCACCACAGGGAAGGGCTGAGGATGTTCTGATTGCTGCAACATACCAACTGTCCGAAAATAGTCGCATCCGAGCGGGATACCGCATTTTGGAAGGAGGTGCTGACAATGATGAAGTCTATAGTTTTGCATTATTCCACTATGCATCAATAGGTTTTTCATATACGTTTTAGAACGAAATAATTCATTGTAATAATAGCATTGCGAATACATCGACATTATATAAACACCTGCTAGAATAACTATTCCCCCACAGCATTTGGAAGAACGTGTAATCGCCATTCGTACTTGAATGGTATTTTTTAAATCAGCCTAAGTATCAGCCCTACTAATTGAATTTAAAACTTGTTTGGACCAGTTTATTCGTACATACGTACATTTGATAATTCTTGAATTGGAAAAAGGGTGTGAGTAAGCAAGACAAAGTGGCAATTCAAGTCAATTAATTCCATTGTTCCAGGATTTTGGGTTGAGACTTATTTTTACTCATTTTAAGAGGATAGGTACTACTTTGTCCGAACTTGTTTTATTATAGTTTAGTCTTAACGCTGCATCGGTCTTATATAATTGAGCCAATGGCTCCTTAGCGCCATGTCCCCAATTTATTGTAGTTGAACTTTGCAGGGGTGCTTGCTGTACGTCATAAATAGCTTATCTCAATCAGATTTATAACAAAATTAGGCTTAAATATAACTAGTACGTGTGCTGACTAACCGACGAATGATAACATAACAAGCGTGCACCGGCTGCTTTACAACTTGCAGTACTTTTTAGACTACAGTTATGCATTTCCAAAAAAAATATTTATTTTTACATTCAGCGACCGGTTCGATGGCCTCTCAACAGACGTTAAGCCTCAAACAGGCACATGCAAGCATTCAGAAATCATATAAAATTGTTTTTAATTGGTTAGTTAATCAAATCGCTAAAAATGAAGAATCTTTTATTTGTGTGTCTCTTTCTGGTGGTGATCTTCTTTCAATCCTGTAGTCTATTGGATGATGACGGTGCATGCAATGCCGGAAAAGAAAATACCATCCTGAGGGTCATCGTGGACTCTACTCTTCAGATTCTACCACAGTCTGCCCCTAGAGACATGCGCAATGCTGCTTATTACGAGTCCAGGAATGGTACAGCCCAATATTTCATCACGGTACCACAGGATAACATTTGTTCGAAAGAACACTTGAATGTCAAAGTCGATGCTGTCATTACAGTCCCTCAGGGCGAGACTGCCAAACTAAAAATTTACGGAGCTGTTTATTATGCTCTTTTTTTAAGTCCTTATTCTGTTGTAATGTTTGATGGCACAGCCCTTTCCTCAACATCTATTTTTCGTGAAATTTCTGTTGGGCTTGCACAAGCCTATAAAGATAAACCTGCCAGCATTGAAGCTTTTATTACTGTAGAATTTCCATCATTGGGAACTTCCTCTTTGGATGACGCCTATTTCCGCAAGTATATCGAACGTCTCAGCATTGATTTTACATATTCCAAGCATCAGTGAATTTCGATTAAACTCCTGTTTGGGTTATTTGTTTTTTATAGGCCAGCATAAAAAAGGCACTCCGCATCATATAAACCCAGCTTTTTCAATCTAAACCGGTGGCTGTGGTTATCAAAAACATATTAAAGCCGATTCATTGAACCCGAAATAATATTAAATATATCCTGTTATTTTGCTTTTAGAATATTCAAACAACACACGGACTACAAAGGAATAAAATGAAATGGAAAACATAATTAAACATTTTGACAAGTACATTCCATTAGGGGACGACGAAAAGATAGCCCTGACAAGTCGTTTGACAGAGCGGAAAATAAAGCGAAAGCAATATATTTTGCAAGAGGGCGACATTTGCAAGTATTTCACATACGTAGTTGAGGGTTGTTTTAAAATGTATGGCGTAGACCATTCCGGTACAGAGCATAATCTGGTATTTACAGCAGAGGATGACTGGATAAGCGACATTGACAGCCTGCATAAAGAGCGACCTTCTAAATTGTTTATTGAGGCCGTGGAGCCCTCTATAATACTTCAAATATCCAAAGGGGACCTTTGGTATTTATACACTCATTATCCAAAGTTTGACAGAAACTTCCGTGTAATTATTGAAGACAAATATATAGAACTTCAAAACAGACTCCTTCAAACGTTCAGCTCCACAGCTTACGAACGGTATGAACGTTTTTTAGAACAGTACCCCAAATTGGCTAACCGATTGCCCAATACACAAATTGCCTCTTACCTTGGAATTACCCCCGAATTTCTGAGTAAAATCAGGAACGAAAGAGCTGCAAAATAAGCTCCCCTTAATCTACATTAAGATTATTTCTTAAACCAGTTTATCGGTTCAGGCTGCCCCTTGCTCTGATCTTTGTATTGTCAATATTGACATAAACAAATACAATGGATATGAATTCTTCAAAAACAACTGTAGCCGTTATTGGTCTTGGCAATATTGGCCAGGCCATTGCAAAAAACCTCGTAAAAGGAAAACATTCCGTAATTCTTGCCTCAAGGGATAGCGAGAAAACAAAAGTACTCGCAGGACAATTGGGCCAGCTTGCAAACACCATGAACATTGCAGATGCTATACGGGAAGCAGATATTATCATTCCTGCTCTCTATTTCAGCGCCTTAAAGGATTTTTTCAACATGTATTCAAAAGAATTGGAAGGCAAAATTATTATCGATGTCTCCAATCCCATTGCACCTGATGGAAATGGAGGTTTCAAAAAAATCATCGGGGCACATGAATCTGCCGGAAAAATTCTATCTGATTTAATTCCTAAATCCGCCAAGCTTGTAAAAGCTTTTGGAACGCTAGGTGCGGGTTCCCTTATAAACGCTGCATTTAATGAAACGGATAAAAAAGTCCTTTTTTATGCTTCCGACAGCACCAACAGCAACCAACAAATTGAAGAGCTTATAACAAGTAGTGGTTTCGTGCCATTTCACGTTGGAGGCCTGGATCAATCGATCAAAATAGAAGTATTTGGTGACCTTCACGAATATGGAGCCTTAGGCAAACCCGTAACACTCGTTGAAGCAAAAAACACAATTTATCACTCTTAAAATAATATAATGAAACAGTTCATCATTAACGCCATGTTGCTTATATCCTTCGCATCATGTCAAAACGAAACAAAAATTCAATCAAACAATTCAACAGAAAAAAACATGGAACCATCTACAGAAAAATCAGCAATTGAAAACTTACTCTTCTCGTACCGAGATGCATTAAACGCTTCAGATGTAGCGAAAGTGTTGCCACTTTACACAGAGGATGGTGTATTTATGCCTTCCAATGCACCTTCTGCAATCGGCCAGGAACAAGTAAAAAGTGCGTATGAGTTTGTCTTTAAAACGATACAATTAAACATTGCATTTTTTATAGACGAAATTGTGGTACATGGCGACTATGCTTTTGCGCGCACAACTTCCAAAGGAACCACTTTAATTCACGCTACCGGACAAACTGTTGCAGAAGAAAACAGAGAACTTTTTGTTCTTCAAAAAATCAAGGGGCAGTGGAACATAAGCCGTTATATGTTTAATAAAATGAAATAGACAGACAAGGAAGAGGAGGCTTTAACTAACTATGGATGAGCGTCAGACGGAGTCTTTTACTCCATTTGACGCTCTTTGCTTATATTTGGTACGGTTCACTACATCGGGTGTGGCTCGTAAAATCACACCCGATGGTAAAGCCCACGACTGTCGACCATAATTATGCCCAAGACATGAAAACAATTCTATTACTGTTATTTCTCTTTGCGACGGTACATTATACAAAATGTCAAAACATAGATGAGCTGATTAAATCCCAAAAAGAAAACTTATCAGATCTTTATTTATTGAGAGAGATACCAGCATCCTGGATAGAATCCGGTAATGTCACCAAAGATGATATAAATAGGGTATTAAATGAATACTACTTAAATGTTGGCTTAATAATTTACAACTATCACGAAGATACTCTGCAAACCATCTTAATTGATAAAAAAAATACTATTGATACCAGCAACTACATAGTTAAAGAAAAAGTATTAATCGAAGAAATCGAAAACGCCAATAAATGGTTCTCAAGCGCCTATTTATCTCGAGGACCTTCAAAAAGAGGTGCGAAACCAAGCTCTTCGGTAGATAATAGTATAAAGTACCGGGAATCCTATGAACACATTAGCAAAATTTTGTTGCCATTTAACGACAAGGTATTTAAGAAGTTTGACCACCTGATAATTGTACCAGCATTAAATATTTCAATACTACCCTTTTCAGCTTTAAAATTATCCAATGAAGAATACCTGATCGATGCCATGAGTTATTCGATTGCTCCGAGTTTATATGAGTTTATGGTTTATAATCTCATAAACGAACATCTGCAAACAAATAGAATAGATGAAGAAACACCATACAACTTTAAAAATGCACTATTTATAGCAAACCCTGCATTTCCAAAAAATCCGCTTTGGCATTTTCCGGGTTTGCCTGGCACAGAAAAGGAAGTGAATTACCTTACTAATAAATTAGAGCCTAAAAATTATACAAAGCTGATTGGTAAGGATGCTGTACTAACAAATTTTAAAGATCAGATGTGCAACTTCGATCTCCTGTATTTTGCAACCCATGGTATTACGGATATAAATAACCCTCTAGACAGTAGTTTCTTAGTTTTGGCAGACCATAAGGAAAATAGCTATTTAACTGCCCGGGAAATACAGAATATCAGATATACATGTTCATTAAATGCAGATTTGGTAATATTGAGTGCGTGTCAAACAGGACTTGGGAAAGCTCATACAGCAGGATTAATAGGTATTGCAAGAGCATTTCAGATAGCAGGAGCGAAACATGTTTTAATGAGCTTATGGAATATCAGTGATGATGAAACAGCTACATTAATGGGATTATTTTTTGATAATCTACTAAAGGGAGGAGCACTAATGCCCCATGAAGCTCTGAGGCAAGCGATATTGACCTATAAAAGTAATTATAATAATAACCCTAATTATTGGGCTGCTTTTTCAATATTTGGAATGCCCTATTAACTATTGCACATATTTTGAATAATAGTACAAGATATAGTGCAAATCATGGTTTGCAGGGAACTCTAAATGCGATCTGTAATTTCAGAACACACTCGCGATCTGCCAGCACTTATATGATATTTATGTATCATTCATTTTAGGACCAACAAAAAGGACAATTAGATAAAAAACATATGAATGGATTTAAAATTACGACATTGGACAATCAAATAATACAATTCGAATTTTATCTTGATAATGCACCTGTAACATCAAAAGCTTTTGCTTCCCTTTTGCCATTTACAAGAACATTCTGTCACGCCCGGGTGTCAGGACAAGAAATTTGGATTGATGATGTTCCTCAACTTGATATTATTCAAGAGAATTCATCGGTATTTATTGAACCTGGAGAAGTAGTTTTTGGCCCATCAAAGCCCACCCGTAGCAAGACAGCAAACTGCTTTGGAATCTATTATGGTGAGGGCAAAGGACTTGACGCTTGCAATATTTTCGCCAAAGTTCTTGAAAGGGACCGACAGAAATTACGAGAACTTGGAAATAGCATTTGGAAAAATGGAGCTCAAAGCTTAACTATTTCGGCGATAGACCTGACTACTTGATGTATTTAAGAAATACAAAAAAAAGGAGCTCTATAGCGAGGTAATTTAAATAAGCGGAATGATGGCCACGGAGCGCGTCAGTCTGCAGAAAATTCAGGAAGACTGCTCCTAATAATGCCTTCCTGTTAAGGAATTTATTCAAAATGCACCTGCCGCATTGATAAAAGGTAATTATGTAGTGGCAAGCCGCAAATAGTTTGTTGCTGGTCAATCAAAAACCCCATACAACATAATCAAACAAGAATTCAGAAAATCGAAAGAATCGAAATGAGAACACTTGTAATTTCTGAGGACCTGAAAGCTGTTAAAAAACTATGGCTTGACTATTTAGATTGGGGCAACGAGAACCATGCAAGAGCCTAATTTGTCCACCCTGTTAAGCCCAAAGAAACCGTTGAACAGGACACTCAGCACATTGGAGCCCTTTTGCCACTATATGAACAAAGCATTTTTGCTGTGTACAATGGCAAAATTTGAGTAATTGTGAGTTCAAAAAGCTTCAGCCCGGAAACAGGAGAAATAAGCCTTACTAGGAACCGGGCTATGCCCTTTAGAAACGAGATGCTGGATGGGACAAAATTAGAGTACCCAAAGATAAGCTGAACTGTTATACATTCAACATTTTTGCTTCAATCGTTCATCTCGCTCCGAGGGGACAGGCTTTGAAGAAATGAAGTACCAAGGTTATCCAAATACCAGACCACCACCAAAACCTGCGCCAGCTGCCGTAATGCCATGAACCATCTGAACCACAATTCTGTTTATTGATCATTAAAAATT
>CAZDQG010000047.1:0-14579 GCA_964507535.1 uncultured Saprospiraceae bacterium | reverse complement strand
TACTCCACTAAAACAAACCCAGCCCAATTATAAGGATCCAAACCATTATCCCGCATTTCTTTTTGTGCAGCATGAAATGCATCAGGAATGTTCATCTTCTCCTCCAACCATTTTTTATAAAATGTTGTCATCAACAAAGAAGTCTGTTTATCCGGTACTTGCCACAGTGACATGATCAAATATTTTGCTCCTGCAATTTTAAATGCGCGTTGCAATCCATACACCCCTTCGTTGCCTTGTATATCTCCAAGTCCGGTTTCACATGCAGAGAGTACCACTAACTCTGTATTGGATAAATTCATTTGTGAAATCTCATAGGCTGTCAATATTCCATCTTCCCTTCCTTCCAAGGTTGGTGCACCTTTCCAACTTGCATTGCCTCCGGCCATGATGAGTCCGCTTCTTAACATAGGATGCTCTGAAATTTTAAATACTGATTCCTTCTCATCAAATAAATTTGATTTATTTGTATTCCTTTTTGGATCCGGAAAGAAAAAACCATGAGTAGCAATATGCAATATTCTTGGCGAGGGTGTATTATTTACCCCAATATTCTTAAAAGATTCTTCAGTCGCCGCATATCCTTTTTTTAATTTGGTTTGAAATCTATTCGTCTGCATGATTTTTTGAATAGAATTCACTTCGCTTTCAGTACCGGTTAAATATATCCATGTGCCTCCTCGCATTGTTGAATCAGTAGGAGTGAATGACAATGTTCCTCTTGTTCGGGAAGCTAACAAGGGTTCATTATTATTAAAACTGCTGTCTTGCTCGTATTGAATTCCACCGTATAATACAGCATCGTTATTTTCAATTTTAACCTGAGTCGGAATGACCAGTTGACGGGTACTGTTTAATTCGATCAATTTATATTTGTCGACCAGTCTGGATGTTTTTGAAATGGGTATGGCATCCAAATTAATTCTATGTAGTAATCCACTAGGTGAAAAATAAATGGTTTTGATTCCATCTAATTCTTTTTCCAGGGGTTTCCAAATCATCTCATATAATGATTTTTTAGGAGATTCAATGCTAACAGCACCCCGATCTACAAGAGTATATAAATTATTTACATAATCGGCTCTGCGTTCTGAGGACGTTATTAACAAACTATCCAATTGCATTTCTTCGAAAAGAGTTATAAATTTAGGTTGTTTGTCATTAGGCAAAAGAATTAGAGCCGCATACATAATGCTATCCGTTATCCACTTATTGTAATATTTATAGTGTATAAACTCTATTGCTGCTTCTGTAGATTTCAGATTGGATGTTACATCTTTCCAGTTCACTTGTCTCAGGGCTTCTCCAAATCCAGATACCGAGCGAACGAGTTCCTTTTCAATATTGTAGGCTTGACCTTCAAGGTTAATTAATTCAGCGCTATCTCTTTCTACAACCGGATCTGAATATATTGCTGCAAGTGTTTTTTCTATAGACTTTAACTGATTATATCTTTTAGACGTGGAAGAGTCTTTCTGTGACAACCTTTTGAGCATCTCTCGTGATTGCATTAGAAAACCTTTATAAAATAAAATATTATCAAAATTAGAAATCGTTCCAATTTCACCACCAGTTTTTTGAGATAAAGAAAGTAACGCAGATTGTGCTTCGAAGTAGTGATTTAGATATGTACTTAATTCTTTCTCAGAAAGGTGATGCTCTACTTTTGCCAATAACAGTTGACTCGCATTCTTGAGTTCGTTATGAAAATTCCCTGCCTTTTCATATTGACCCATGTCAGTATATAAAATTGCCAACATTAATAAAGCTCTGACATAATCAGGATGTTCCTTGCCCAATACTTTCTCCAAGGTATTAAGGCCTGCGAGCAATTGCGATTCAGCTTTTTGCCATTCTCCCATTTGCCTATAAAGGTTTCCAAGACTATTCAGTGAAAAAGCATAATTCGGACTTTCCTTACCCATTAAATTTTCTATGAGTGCACTAGCCTCTAAATAAGTTTTTTCGGCTTTATCATATTGACCCTTAGTTAAATATACGTTGGCTAAGTTGTACAAGCAATTCAAATAAAAAGGATGACTACGATTTTTAATTTCTAACTCAAAAATTTCCTTCGCTTCTAATAAGATTAATTCTGCGTCCCGATCTAAGCCCATTAAATTATAAATACCTCCAAGATTAATAAGTGTTCCGATATAATCAGGATGATTCTTTCCTAACTCTTTTTCTCGAATAAGTTTTGCTTTTAAATAAAGCTGTTCAGATTTTTTAAGTTGGCCTAAATTCGCGTAAAGATTCGCAAGATTATTAATACATGTAGCATAATTAGGATGCCGTATACCAAATATTTTTTCACTTATTGTACAAGCTTCCAGATATAGCTTTTCGGCTTTTTCAAATTGCCCCAATTTCCAATAAAGATTCCCAAGACTACTAAGAGTCCAAAAATAATCAGGGTGTTCTTTACCTAATACGTTTTCGCGAATTGTTTTAGCTTCAATATAAAGTGGCTCTGCATCTTCATATTGTTCAATTGTCCTATAAAGATTCCCTAAGGCATTAAGACTAGAAACATATTCCGGGTTATTCGTCCCCAGAACTTTTTTACGAATAGATAAAGCCTCCAAATAAAGTGGCTCAGCTTTCTTGTATTGTCCTAAAGTGACGTAAAGTATAGCTAAATTGCTAATACTTTTGATATAATCCAAATGCTCTTTACCTAATTTTTTTTCTCTAATAGCAATTGATTTTAAATTCCATTTTTCTGCGTCTGCATAGTCCTTAATAAAATACTTAACCTTGCCTAAATTATGGCATACATTACCATAAGTTATTGATTCATCCCCAAAATTATCTAACGCTATTGTTTCAGCATTTGAAATTAATTCTAAAGCTCCGCTATAATCCTTTTTAGCAATTAAGCCATTTGAAATTGCAAGAAGGCTATCGACTTGGTTTAATGCTATTGAATCAATGGTTTGTGCTGAAACTCGAGTTAAGTATATTGATAAAAATATAAGCAATTTATGATTCATAATTAATTGCAGTTTATTAAAATAATTTACAAAATTTACTCCAAGAAAAAAACTCTGCCCAGAATACAGAATGAATGTTAAACGATAAACGATGAGCTATGAACAATGAGCTAAAAAAAATTCAACACTCATAGTTCATCGTTTATAGCTTCTACTTTATTCCACAAGCACAAACCCTGCCCAATGATAAGGATCCAGACCATTATCGCGCAATTCTTTTTGTGCCGCATGAAAGGCATTGGGTATGGTCAATTTTTCTTCCAACCACTTTTTATAAAATGTGGTCATCAATAAACTCGTTTGGTTATCCGGAACTTGCCATAGACTCATGATGAGATATTTTGCTCCTGCAATCTTAAATGCGCGTTGCAAACCATACACTCCTTCATTTCCTTGAATATCTCCGAGTCCTGTTTCGCATGCAGACAAAACTACTAATTCTGTGTTGGACAAATTCATCTGAGATATTTCATAGGCGGTCAGGATGCCGTCCTCCTTGCCCTCCAGGGCAGGCTTGCCATACTTCCAGGCGTGGTTGCCACCGGCGAGGATCAGGCCGGAGCGGATCATCGGGTGGTCGGACATTTTGAAAACTGGTTCTTCTTGATGACCGGTGTTCCATTTCTTCTCGGGATTGGGAAAAAAGAAACCATGGGTTGCAAAATGTAAAACCCTGGGCGAAGTCTTATTTCTTCCAATTTCCATAACTTTCTCTTCAGTTGCGCCAACACCCTTGTATATAGTCCCTGAAAATTTGGAACGTTTTACAATTTTCGAAATCTCCAAAATTTCCTTTACTGTACCAGGCAGATAATTCCAATCGCTTCCTTTGGCTCGCATCGATTTAAAAGCATATTCAAAACTCAGGCCTGAAGAGGATAGGGTTTCTTCCACATGAATGGAATCCTTGACGAGATTCGTCGTATCCAGACTGTATTGAATTCCACCAAATAAGACGACTTCATCCAACACTCTTCTCCGGGCTGTATCCGGCACCACAATTGACCTTGTACTTCCAAGTCGCACCAACTCATACTTGTCAGAAAGGGTTGCGCCTTTACCTTCTGCACCCATGCCCACCTTTATGGCATCAAAATTAATCTTGTTTAACATGCCAGCAGGTGAATAATAAATCTTTTTTACACTTGTCAACAAACTCTCCAACGGTTTCCAACACAAGTCAAACAATCCCTCCTGATCATTTTTTCGGTTTAAAGGCACAGCACCCCTGGTGTATATTTCTGCGACCAACTCACTACTTTGGGATTCTTTATTACCGGAAACTAAATTTGTCAGAACTTTTTCCTCAAACAGCTTAATAAAAATAGGTTGTGGGCTTTTTGAGGTAATCAAAAGCGCGGCGTACATCACACTGTCCGATAGCCGGGGAAAATTAATTTGAAAGTTGACAAATTCTATGGCTGCCTCATCCGCTTTTAATGCCTTTTGTACTTCCTGCCATTTAACCTGGCGGATAGCTTCAGCATAACCTGCCACTGATTTTACCATTTCCTTTTCAACGGCATTTGCTTTTTCTTCCAACACAGCGACGTTTCCGCGATCTGCGATCGGCTTAGTGTATTCTTCAGCAAGGCGACGACGGTATGATTTCAACTGGTGGTTCATTTCAGTTGATTCAGGTGGGAACATGTTGGGTGCATTTAGCCTTGAGGCAGCGGTCTGAAGAAAACCTTTATAAAAAAGGGTATGGTCATAAAACAAACTGGGAAGAACGCCAAACTCTGTATTATTTCTCTCTCTAAAGATGATGTATAGTCCCAATTTATTCCCTAAGTATTTAAATTTATCAATATATTTTGCAAGTTCCTTCTCGGAAAGAAAAGAGGTGGCTGTCTTAAACCTGTTCACTGTTTGGTTAAATACTTCTACCAGCAGGGGTTCCGCGTCTATATATCTATCTTGTAATTCATAGATATCTGTAAGGTTGATCAAGCTCCATGTATAATCAGGATGTTCCCTTCCCAGGGCCTGTTCTCGGATAGCTTTGGCTTCAAGATTAAGTTGTTCTGCTTTTTTATATTGACCCATATCCAAATAAAGAAGCGCCAAGTTGTTTAAGCTTGCCGCATAATTAGGATGTTCCGTGCCAAGAACTTTTTCCCATATAGCTTTGGCCTCGAGATGGAGCGGTTCTGCTTTTTCGTTTTGATCCATATCCCAGTAAAGAAGCGCCAGGCCGTTTAAGGTCCAAGCATAATCGGGATGTTCAGTGCCCAAGGCTTTCTCCCTGATAGCTTTGCATTCCAAAAAAAGCGATTCAGCCTTTTCGAATTGCACTAAATGCCAGTAAAGGTTGGCCAATCCCATTAAGCTAGAGGCATAATCGCGATGGTTCCTGCCCAGAGATTCAGCGCGGATTTCTATGGCTTCGATGAAAAAAAGTTCTGCCTTTTCGTATAGACCCATGTCCAAGTAAAGACTCGCCAGATTGTTCAGGCTTTGAGCATAATCGGGATGTTCTCTTCCTAGCACCTTTTCGCGGATAGCTTTAGCTTCAATGTGAAGTGGTTCTGCTTTTTCGTATTGACCCAAGTCATGGTACAGATTTGCCAAATTGTTCAGGCCATTTGCATAATCGTAATGTTCCTTTCCAAGGGTTATCTCCCAAACATCTATGGCTTCAATGTAAAACTGTCCAGCCTTTTCGTATTGGCCCATGTCTAAATATAGGATGGCCAGGTTGTTCAGGCTTTTTGCATAATCAGGATGTTTCTTACCCAGGGTTTTCTCCCGAATCTCTTTGGATTTAAGGAAAAGTGGCTCAGCCTTCTCGTATTGGCCCATCCCCAAATACAGAGTTGCTAAAGCATGCAAACTGAAAGCATAATCGGGATGTTCTCTACCCATAGACTTTTCCAAGATTAATTTTGAGTCCAGGAAACATTTTTCGGAACTGGAATAGTCTCCTCTATAAGATAAGATTATTCCTCGGTTTAAACAACATCTACCATAAATTGCTGTCTCCATGCCGGAAGATTCGAGTGCTAATTTTTCTGCTGCGGAATTGACCTCGAGGGCTTTGTCGAAGTCATTTTTGGCTGTGAAATCTCGGGAGAGCAGGATGAGGCTATCCACCTGCTTTATAGCTACCGAGTCAGGTGACTGAGCAGTAAGTTGGGTTGATAATAAAACTATGAAACAAAGAAACTGGTACTTCATGAATTAATTTTATGTACTAAAATAATTAATAAACTTAATCTGTCTCAGAAAAGAAATATAGTACGCTCTCCTAATTTATAATTAAGTGCACATGTTATTATTCAAAAAATCTGGATATTTTATTCTACCAACACAAATCCCGCCCAATAATACGGTTCCAAACCTCCATCACGCAACTGTTTCTGTGCCGCATGAAAAGCATCCGGAATAGTCATCTTTTCTACTAACCATTTTTTGTAAAACGTGGTCATCAGCAATGATGTTTGTTTGTCCGGAACCTGCCACAAACTCATGACCAAATATTTCACTCCTGCAATTTTAAATGCGCGTTGCAATCCATACACCCCTTCGTTGCCTTGTATATCTCCAAGTCCGGTTTCACATGCAGAGAGTACCACTAACTCTGTATTGGATAAATTCATTTGTGAAATCTCATAGGCTGTCAATATTCCATCTTCCCTTCCTTCCAAGGTTGGTGCACCTTTCCAACTTGCATTGCCTCCGGCCATGATGAGTCCGCTTCTTAACATAGGATGCTCTGAAATTTTAAATACTGATTCCTTCTCATCAAATAAATTTGATTTATTTGTATTCCTTTTTGGATCCGGAAAGAAAAAACCATGAGTAGCAATATGCAATATTCTTGGCGAGGGTGTATTATTTACCCCAATATTCTTAAAAGATTCTTCAGTCGCCGCATATCCTTTTTTTAATTTGGTTTGAAATCTATTCGTCTGCATGATTTTTTGAATAGAATTCACTTCGCTTTCAGTACCGGTTAAATATATCCATGTGCCTCCTCGCATTGTTGAATCAGTAGGAGTGAATGACAATGTTCCTCTTGTTCGGGAAGCTAACAAGGGTTCATTATTATTAAAACTGCTGTCTTGCTCGTATTGAATTCCACCGTATAATACAGCATCGTTATTTTCAATTTTAACCTGAGTCGGAATGACCAGTTGACGGGTACTGTTTAATTCGATCAATTTATATTTGTCGACCAGTCTGGATGTTTTTGAAATGGGTATGGCATCCTGGTTAATTTGATGCAGCATACCTGAAGGCGAAAAATAGATCGTCTTGATCCCTTTCAGTTCTTTTTCAAGCGGCTTCCAGATCATTTCATACAGTGATTCATACAATGGTTTTTTTAAGACCTCTATTGGTGTTGCTCCACGGGTTACCAGGCTATATAAAGCATTGACATTATCCTCTTTGATTTCTGATTTGGAATGCAATATTGAGTCCAGGGATTTTTCTTCGAAAAGTGGAATGAACTCAGGTTGATTCATACCGGGTTTTAAAAGTAAAGCAGCATATATTATGCTATCTGTATTCCGAGGGAAATTCACTTTAAAAGAAACAAATTCAATGGCTGCTTCATCCTTTTTTAAATTAGACATGACTTCTTGCCATTTTACCTGTCGTTTCGCTTCCGCATATGCTATCATGGATTGGGCTAATTCTTTTTCAGCGGTATTGGCTTTTTCTTCCAGTTCTGAGACATTCTTTCGATCTGCAATGGGTTTGGCATATTCAGCCGCCAAACGACGACGGTAACTTTTTAAGCGAAGGTTGATTTCTTTGGATTCCGGTGTTCCATCTGCTATGGAATTCAGTTGAGTGGCGGCAGTAAGCAGGAAGCCTTTGTAAAATAGGACATGGTCATATGCAAGGGCAGGAAGGATCCCGAGTTGCTTCATTTCTGATCCAATGGCTCCTGGAGTAAGGCGGGCGAGGAGGTATGATCCCAAATCATCTCCAGTTTTTTTAAACATTACTGTGTAGCTCTCTAACTCCTTTACGGAAAGATAAGAAATGGCTTTCGAGAGCCGCGCTTGATTCAGTGCGCACATTTCTTCGAGAAAAGGTTCGGATTCAGGAAATCGACTTTGACTTTCAAACAAAACCGCCAGGTTGCCCAGGTTATTTGAATACTCCGGATGCTCCTTACCCAGCACCTTTTCCCGGATACTTTTGGATTCCAGGTAAAGAGATTTCGCTTTTTCATATTGGCCCATGTGCCAATATAAATTAGCTATGTTGCCCAGGGCCCTGGCATATTCAGAATGTTCCTTGCCCAAGGCTTTTTCCCATATGGCTTTGGCTTCCAAAAAAAGTGGTTCGGCTTTATCACTTTGGTCCATTTTACCATACAGTACAGCCAGGCTGTTTAAACTTTGAGCATAATCTGGGTGTTCCTTGCCTAAAACTTTTTCCCGAATGGCTTTCGATTCCAGGTAAATCGGCTCCGCTTTTTCGTATTGCCCTATTTCTTCGTACAAAATAGCCAGGTTGTAAAGGATCCAGGCATAACTAGGAGTTTCCTTACCCAGGGTTTTTTCCTGTATGGTTTTGGATTCCAGATAAAGCGGTTCTGCTTTTTCGTAATTACCCATATCCTTGTAAAGGAGGGCTAGGTTACCTAAGCTATAAGAATAATTGGGATGTTCCTTACCCAGTACTTTTTCCTGAATAGCTATCGATTCAAGGTACAGTGGTTCTGCTTTTTCGTATAGACCTATTAGATAGTACAGTCCACCTAAGATACTGAGGCTTTGGGCATATTCAGGATGTTCCCTGCCTAGAATTTTTTCCTTAATGGCTTTTGCCTCCAAGAGAAGCGGTTCTACTTTTTCGAATTGGCCCATATCACTGTACAAATTTCCTAGGTTGTTCAGGCTTTGGGCATAAACTAGATCTTCCTTGCCTAGTATCTTTTCCCTCAAGGTTTTGGAATCAAGGTAGAGCGCCTCGGCTTTATCGTAATTTCCTTTATGGTGGTAAAGGTTTGCAAGGTTATTAAGGCTTTGAGCATAATCGGGATGTTCCTTTCCCAATACTTTTTCCCGGATGGCCAAGGATTCAAGACATAACGGTTCGGCTTTTTCATTTTGGCCCATTTCCATGTAAAGTACAGCCAAGTTGTTCAGGGTGTTGGCATAATAAGGATTTTCCCTTCCAAGGGTTTTTTCCTGGATAGCTTTAGCATCAAGATACCATTTTTCGGCTTCCAAAAATTGTCCTTTGAGCTTAAATACTCTTCCATAATTAAAACAACAACCCCCATATGCTGCGGACAGCCGCCCCATTTTTTCGAGAGCGATTTTCTCAGCAGCTGCATTAACTTCGAGAGCTTTATCAAAGTCATTTTTGGCAGCATGCGAACGTGAAACTTTAATGAGACTGTCAATTTGCTTTTTAGCTATAGAGTCTTGTGTTTGCGCAGTAAGTTGGTCTATTGAGAAAGCAATAAAACAAAAAAACAGGAACTTCATGAAGAATTTTTTGTGCATAAATAATTTATAGATTGTATCATCTTCACCGCGATAATGCAAATGAAAATCCATACTTTAATTAAAGTTCAATAATAAATATAACCATGTCAAAATAAATCATTCCACCAACACAAACCCCGCCCACTGATAGGGATCAAGCCCGATATCGCGTAACACTTTTTGTGCCGCATGAAATGCATTCGGGATCGTCATCTTCTTCCCGCCTTTTTCGGGATCTTCGCCTTCTAACCATTTTTTATAAAACGCCGTCATCAGCATAGACGTTTGTTTGTCCGGCACCTGCCACAAACTCATGATGATGTATTTCACTCCGGCTATTTTAAATGCGCGTTGCAATCCGTATACACCTTCATTACCCTGTATGTCTCCCAATCCCGTTTCGCATGCAGACAATACAACCAGTTCCGTATTGGATAAATTCATTTGGGAAATCTCATATGCAGTGAGTATCCCGTCTTCTCTCTTATCTAAATCTTGTTTCCCTTTCCAGGCTGCATTGCCTCCTGCCATGATCAATCCGCTCCGCAACATAGGGTGTGCTGAAATTTTAAATACAGGTTCAGAAAGGCTATCTAAAGTGGCATCTTTATTACTTTGCCTTGCATCAGGAAAAAAATATCCGTGTGATGCAATATGCAAGACTCTCGGCGACGGATGATTGTTCGTTCCTATATTTTTAAAGGATTCTTCCGTGCCTTCGCTTCCTTTTTTTGTGATGACATGTATTCCTGAGTTCTGTAATATTTTTTCAAGTGAATTGATTTCCCGTTCTGTTCCGGGCAAGTAACTCCAGGTACCACCTCTCAATCTTTGGTCCGTGGATGAAAAGGCTAATTCCCCTCTCGATCTTGAAGAAAGCAGAGGATCATCTGATTGGGAAAGACTATCCCTCTCAAATTGTATTCCGCCATATAACATGGCCGTGTCGTCTACTCTTTTTGATGGATTCGGAATAACCAATTGTCGTGTGCTGTTCAGCATTATTAACTGATATTTATCAGCAAGGGTTTCTACATCACTAATTGGAATGGCATCATGGTTTATACGGTGCAATAATCCTGTGGGTGAAAAATAAATGGTATTGATTCCTGCCAAATGTTTTTCTATAGGCTTCCATAAAAGTTCATACAAAGAACTTTTAGGTTTTTCTACAATGGTTGCACCACGGTCAGGTAAGGTGTACAAGCCATTTACATAATCCGCTTTCCGGGCTGAGTTGTATTGCAATAATGAATCTAAAGATTCTTCTTCAAAAAGGGAAATCAGTATGGGCTCCGCGATCCCGTTTTTAATCAATAAGGCAACATACATAACGCTGTCTGTTACCTTTGGAAAATTGAAATCAAAATGTACAAATTCAATGGCAGCTTCATTTTTTTGCAGTGCGTTTTGGACATCCGTCCATTGCACCTGACGATTTCGGTCTGCATACCCTGACACTGCACGTGCCAGTTCCTTTTCTGTTGTATTGGCCTTTGCTTCCAATTCTTCTAATGAAGTTCGCTGATTAATGGGGAGACTGTATTCATCAGATAAACGCCGGCGGTAACTTTTTAAGCGAAGGTAGATTTCTCTTGATTCAGGCGTTGATTCAGAAAGTGTCTTTAGTTTTACTGCTTCTGAAATTAAAAATCCTTTGTAGAATAGGGCATGATCATACGCAAGAGAATGTAAAGCCTTTGTAAGTTCACAATTGGCAGAATCCCGACATACATAAAGACAAGTGCCCAATTCATTTTCCTGATTTTGGAACTTGTTTATATATTCACTGAGTTCATTTTCCGAAAGAAATGTAGTGGCTAAAGCCAGGCGAGACCTGGTTTGTTTAAATACTTTTTCAAGTAAGGGTATAGATTTACCTATCTGTTTTTTAACGACATAAAGGTTGGCCAGATTTTTCAAACTCGTAGAAATATCCGGATGCTCTGCGCCAAGTAATTTTTCGCGAATGTTTAACGATTTAAGAAATAATGCTTCTGCTTTCTCAAGTTGACCTTGATCCAAATAAAAATTTGCTAAGTTAAATAGGCAGGTTGCATAATCGGGATGCTCCACACCTGCAGAATTTTCCCAAATTGATTGTGCCTCTAAAAAATACAATTCTGCTTTTTTACTATCGTGCATTAAATTGTAGAGAATTCCAAGATTGCCAATGACATTTGCATATTCGGGGTGTTCTTTCCCCATTATTTTTTCGCGGATGGCTTTTGATTCTAGATAATAAGGCTCTGCCTTTTTGTAGGAGCCCATTTCCATATACAGTCCTGCAAGATTATTGAGACTCCCCGCATAATCAGGATTTTCTTTTCCCAGAAGTTTAGCGCGCAGAGCGGAGGATTCTAGAAGTAAGGGCTCTGCTTTTTTGTAGGCACCCATGTTGAAATACAATGAAGCTAAATTGTTAGTTCCTGTTGCGTAATAGGTACTTTCTTTGCCATACAATTTTTTCCAGAGATTGATAGCTGCCAGAAAATAAGGTTCCGCCTTCTCATAAGAGCCCATGAAATTATACAAGTTTGCCAGATTATTCAGACTCCAGGCATAGTCAGGATGATCAATGCCCAATGTTTTTTCCCGAATAGACTTGGCCTCCAAATAAAGAGGTTCAGCTTTCTCATAGTATCCGGTAGTCCTATAGTAAATTGCCAGATCGTTCAAAATCCATGCATAGTCAGGATGGCTTGTGCCCCGGATACCTGCAATGATGGATTTTGTTTCAAAATACAGGGGCTCTGCTTTTTCATATTCCCCTAGCATATTATATAGCTGTGCTAAATCGTCCAGACCCCATGCATAATCGATATTATTTTTGCCGAATACATGCAACATGATAGAATTGTATTCGAGATACCAGTTTTCAGTTTCCTTATAATCTGCTTTGTATAAATACAATTTCCCTTTTATAAAACAACACTTGGCATACTCGGCAGAATTTCTACCAAATTGTTCAAGAGCAATCTTTTCCGCAATGGCATTCAACTCCAGTCCTTTATCCAATTCCTGTTTTTGAATACATGATCCTGAGAGAGTCAACAAGCTATCCAGAGTATGATGAATGCCCGTTGTGTCCGGGGTTTGTCCTTCAACCAATGCGGCCAAACACATTCCAATAGCAAATAGCCCTAATTTCATACCATAATAAAATATGCTAAATATACAATTTATTATGACGAAACGTTCACAATCCCGATTTCCAAAATAGACCTGATAATGACAAGTTAAAAAATGATAATTTACTTATCCTTATGGTAGAATGGAGCAGCACAATTTTCCTGGCTCTTTAATACGCATTCAAATTTTTGGAAGTCCATTCTAATTATTGAAGTGCTCCTCTATGCTATAGAGATTCTTTACTCCGTGAGTGATATAAATAAAAATAAACTGCTGAGGATAAACTTACGTCATCTGGTATTTATATAGCTAATACATTACGTAATATTTCAAATATGTTTCTCTCTCTGGAATCTAATTGATCAACAACAATTCCTCCAAATTTTCTTTTACATTTTCACTTGGACGTTTGGCATTATTATTTGAAATATTCCCGTTTTTATCAATGATATAATACCTTGGTATACTCCTGATTTGGTACAATTGCGAAAACAGAGATTCCGAACCTCCTTTTGAGTTAATGTGAATTCCTTTTAACTCTTTATCCCGGACAGCTTTTTTCCAGGCATCAAGATTTTCGTCAATGGAAACGTTTAAAAATACAATGTCCTTTCCATGAAGCTCTTCTTCTAATTTTTTGGCATAAGGCACCTCTCTCATGCATGGGCCGCACCAACTGGCCCACACATCCATATAAATAACTTTTCCTTTAAAATCGCCTACGGAAACAGTGTTTCCGTCTATATCTTTTAGTTTGAATGAAGGGGCAGGCTTCCCTTTGGCAATAGTTTCAGCTTCTTTGTATGTTTTTTCAAGTAAGGCTTTATACTGCTTATTTTTCGACTGTTCCAGGTAACTATCCAAAACTACTTTCCCATTTTTTAAATCACCGTTATTCGTAAGTAGATTATAAGCAAAATCAGCTAAGGCGAATGATTTTATCTCTCCCGAAAGTTTTTTCTCAATGATCTGTTGTTTGACTGTTTCAGGTACCAAGGTGGAATCCTTCTCAAGAGCAGTGCGGACTTCGCGATCAATAAACATTTTTGTAAAAAAAATATACGCCCCGGATTCCATAATTTCCGGATTCACCAACTTCACGGTCTTAAGGAAGTCATAAAAATGTGCACTCAAAGCAGGTGGCTCATTTAGTTTGTTGAAATATTGATTATAATCAGGATAGTTTAGTTTCTGAATCAGCCACTCGTAATGTATTTCCGCTTCTTCGATTTTCTTATAAAGACTCAAGCCAGGATCTTTTTTCTTGCTTTTAGCAAAATAGGTATTGAAAAAATTTAGCCTGTACTTGCGCACGGAATCTATGTACTTCAAAAAATGCACTTCTGATAATTTGAAATATTCCTGGGAAGATCTTGGAAATGCGATCATTTTCTTGGCCAGGTAATTATTTATAATGGCTCCCTTTCCAGAATACTTCACGGATTCGTCAAATTTCAGGGCATCCAGTTCCATTTTCACACTGTCTCCAGCTTGGAGAAACAGTGGGGTATATTCCTGGCCATGTGAAAAATCGGCAAAGGCAGGTTTTGGCCATTTAAATCGAAGGATGAATTCACCATTTTGATTTAAAGTAGCTGTGTCTGCCAGACTTTGTACATAACTGATTTTGTCTGAAGAGTAGGTGATCCGTACTTGATCTCCCTTTGGATTTAATATTTTACCATAAACAGTAACTTCCTGTGCTGAAAGGAAAGAAATAGCGAATGCACATAATAACGCAAAAATGATCGGTTTCATGCTAACTATACTTTTACTTTCAAATTTAAGGAATTTGAACAAACTATGGAATACAATCTGTTGAAGGCAAGGGAATCAGAAAAAATGGCGCCCATAAATTCATTCAAAAATTACTCCACTAAAACAAACCCAGCCCAATTATAAGGATCCAATCCATTATCCCGCAATTCTTTTTGTGCCGCATGAAATGCATCTGGAATACTCATTTTATTCCCGCCTTTGTCGGGACCTTCGG
>CAZDQG010000046.1:0-16298 GCA_964507535.1 uncultured Saprospiraceae bacterium | reverse complement strand
GATTCCTGGAGGTACCACGAATCCAGTGTGAGTGTGAGTGTGTCGAATGGATTAAATTATTTGAAGGTCACTTTAGGGTGGCCTTTTTTATTACCCAAGATCCCACCTGCTTCCCATTTGAATACCTCTATTCCAAATACCCATTTGAAGGAAGCTCTCTTTTTGGAGTACAACATTGTCTGATTTTAGCCTGCCGAATACCCATCCATAAGGATTCCCTCCATAGCTTCCATCTTTTTCACATCATTATGGGATTGATTCCCCTCAACATTTCCAAGACCTTTGTAATACCGTGTTATAAGAAAATCAGGCTACAAAATCACCTGCACTTATAATCAAAAAAAAGCAGGCTACTTACAAGATTTACATAGATGAGGTTTAAACCGTATATAAAAAAAATAGAATACCTATAAATACCATTCATGTTCACTTCTGCTATTCAAAGTCATTCACATCAAGCCAATCTGCATCTCTTTTTCATAGTATCATTCCAAACTCTTTGCATGATCATATTGCTTTAAAAAAGTACTGATTGAATCTATATTATTCATATAAAATAAAATAAACGAAATTATGGAAGACTTTAATTTGAATGAAACAACAAAACGTCGCAGCTTTCTCGGAAAAATTGCAGCAGGTGCAGCAGCACTCGGTCTTGCCTCACTGGCCACACCTATTTCATTAGACGCGCAGGAGAAAAAACCAGATGGAAAAAAAATGCAAACCCCGGCAATGCATCCTGCCGACCAATGGTTCAACAAACTAAAAGGCCGTCATCGCGTAGTTTATGATGCTCCTCATCCACACGAAATTTTCCCATTCGCCTGGCCCATGATATTTATCATGACCAACGGAGCAACAGGTTCTCCCCCAAGTGATTGCGGAGTTGTTCTGGTTTTGCGTCACGAGGCAATATGCTATGCATTTCAGGATGCAATGTGGGCAAAATACAATTTCGCCGAGGTGTTCAAAGCTAAAGATCATGGTGCGGCATTCCAGGCCGAAGATGCAGCCACTGCAACCAAAACGAGAAACCCGTTCTGGAATACAAAATTAGGTGACTTCAAAGCTCCGGGAATTGGTGCAATCGATATCGGTATAAAAAATCTCCAAAAAAATGGGGTGATGATCTGCGTCTGCGAAGCCGCCATGACCGTTTATTCCAATGCCATCGCTGGCATGATGAATGTAAAGGCAGAGGATGTCATTAAAGATTGGAAACAAAATATGATACCCGGAATTCAAACAGTACCATCCGGTGTTTGGGCACTTGGACGCGCTCAGGAACATAAATGTGCATACATATTTGCAGGTTAAACAAAATGAATCCTTGGCTGAAAGGAAATGGACTTTTTTACATTACCGTATTTTCATAAAACCATCTTAACTATGAAACATTTGATCTTGATTTTTTGCTTGTGTTCTTTTGGAATGCTTACAAGCTCAGCCCAAAAAGCACCTTACAAAGTGGTGTTTGATCTTACTACTAAAGACACCGTCGTTCACCAAATGGTGATCAGATGGATAAAGGAAATCAGAAATATGGATCCGTCTGCGAAAATTGAGGTGGTCTATTATGCAAAATCACTGGATATGATCACAAAAGGTAAGTCTGTAGTTACAGATGAAGTGACAAGCCTTGCAGCAGAGAAAAATGTTCGGTTCAAAGTGTGTGAGGTTGCAATGAAAAATAACCAGGTTGAAAAATCACAACTTCTTCCAGGGGTTCAAACCGTACCGGATGGTATCTACGAAATTATTTCCAAACAACATGAGGGCTGGGGCTATATAAAAGCATCGAGATAAATGACGAGGAATGAATGGATTCACATCACCATTCATTCCTCTCTTTCCTTTTATTTGCTGATTACCCACACACTTGCAGTGGCTTTGGCTCCGGCTGAATCATTCAAAACAATATAGTATAATCCTGTAGAAATGTTCTTAAATTTAAGAATGCAGTTCTTTTCACCCAAGAGAGATACTTCCATATAATTACTGAGATCCCTGCCCTCTTCAGAATAGAGTTTTACAGAAAAATCATTCAAGGTAAACGCGCTTTCCAGGAGTACCTGCTCTTGAGCAGGATTCGGATATACACCTAAGGTTTGTCCTAAATTTGTTGAGCTCCCTTGACGCGTTCTTGCCTTCCCGAGTGCAAGCGTGGTTTTTCCTTCTTTGAGTAAAACATACATGCTGTCAAGTTCAGTTTTACTGTGCGACAAATATGGAATCGAAGAAAATTCATTTTTAACCAAATCACATTCCCAAAGACCTCTGCCATAAGTACCTGCCCTCAGTTTCATGGTTGCATATTCAATTTGAAGATGATTGACAATCACATTTGGCAATCCATTGTTGAAGGATATCCAGTCACTCAGATTATCGTTGCGGTAATACACTCCAAAGTCCGTGCCGGTATACACTTCATTGTTTGGACTCCCCTGCACATGTACTACACAATTCACAGGAACATTCGCTAAAGAACCCGAATAATTTGTCCAACTGGCCCCGCCATTTGTAGATACAAAAACTTTATTGCCTCCTGAATAACCTGAAAAACAAACATAAACGCGATTGCGATCCGTCGAACTAACCGTAATATAATCAATCGCAGCTGAAGAGACGGGAAGACCTGCTGAAATATCTACCCAATTTCCTCCTCCGTCATCTGAACGTACGATCTTATTGTACTTGGCAGCATAAACGACATTCGAATCCGCATCAGTCACAGCAAGTGCTATCACACTATCGAGTACAGGTGCAGAGGATACATTAACCCAACTTAAAAACTCACCGCCGATAGTTGACTTTCGAACTCCTATTTTGGCACCAATATACATTGTCTGTGAATTCTTCGGATTCATAGCATAGGGTGCCAGCCACATACATTGACCGGGTGACGCAAGTACAAAATTTTTAGCACCGTCTTTGGACTTTTGTAAATTGCCATAGGCTCCGCAAACAAAAACAGTAGCCGGATCATAAGGATCGTAAAGCGACTGCATGCCATCGCCACCAAAAATTTGTTTAATACTGGAATCGGATTTCACAAACAAATTGCTTGCACAATCCTGCTGACCTATTATTATGGTATCTGCACTCTTGGGATGATTTGTAATTCTATAAATTTGGGCAATTTGAATCCCTTTGCTGATATTTGACCAGGTGGCACCAAGATCCTTGGACTTAAAAATGCCACCATCTGTCAATGCAAAAACCGAATAATTGTCATTGGGCCTGAAATAAAATCTTTTTACATCCTGATGAATATAATCAGTCGCTTTTTCATTGTTCCACTGCGCCGTTAAACTCCAGCTGCTTCCTCCGTTTAGGCTTCTAGCTGCTTCACTTCCTCCAACAAAAAGAACTCCCGCATTCCAAGGAACGACCCCAAGAGCGCGGTCATAAAGTCCATACGGATGAACCAAAGCATCGGGACTGGTCATGGTGGTGAAAACTTTTGTGGTAGCATTGTACTTCTTGAAAGCTCCACCTTGTCCCCATAAATAAATGATATTCGTATCCGCATTCGAAATTGCCAGAGAAACTCTAAAGCTTCCTGATTTTGAATAGCCTCCTCCCTTCCAAATCCAACTCGTACCAAAATTATCAGACCGCCATAAACCATTGGCATCCGTCAAATAAATGATATTGGAATTTTTTGGATTCATCTCCATGCTAAAAAAGCTACCATCCTTAACCTTTGTCCAGTTCTTACCGGCATTTGTACTTCTCCATACGCCATTAAATGATGCAACGAGAATGGAATCGTCATTTATGGGATGCAACAACATGCGCTGAGGTACGATCATTTGATTTTGCGAAAACGACATACCTGTTGTATTCCAATTCAATCCACCATCTGTTGATTTTAAAACCCCAGCACTGAACTGTCCTTGCAAACTTTTTCCGATTCCGGGAAATCCTGCGAACATATCCCCGGTAACCACATATAATTCATTGATGTTATTTGGATTGATAGCGATATCTGCAATGCTAAGCGCGGGCAACAAATCTGTATTCAGACAAGACCAGCTAAAGCCATCATCCGTGGTCTTCCATATACCTCCGGTAGCGGCCCCAACCAAATAAGAACTGGAATTGCCCGGAACAAAAGTCATGCAATTAATACGTCCCATACCCGTTGAACTTCCTCCATATGGTAACTTTGGAGAAACCAATGGGTGCCAGCTTGGTATACCATAACCAGAGTACACCTTCTTCATCAATGTATTTATATTTTTTCGATGAAGAAATTCATTCCAAAATGTAGCCGCTATTGGAAAGGTTCCGGATGGATAAACCCGTTGCTCCGTAAACCATTCCCACCTGCTAAATTGCCAACCTTCCTCCAATTCTTCCTCCCTCCTGAATATATTATTATATGCATCTTTGGTTTCTTGCTTATGAAAATGCCGGTATGCATTTTGAATGTCATAAAAATTGAAACCAGTTTTTTGTAACATTTCGGATTGCTCCTTTGAACTTGCTTCCTGTAACCATTCCTGTGCATGCAATGTCATACATACAAAAAACAGAATGCTCGTTAAGCACAATTTATACAGCATATTTATTAATTTTTCAAACAAAAGTATCCGGGTTTAGATTTCTAGAGTACTTTGATTGATATGCGGTACAATTGAATTGACAACTGATTCAGGAACCGGAAGACCTGATGCACTGAAATTGATTAATGAACGTATCTTTCTTTCTTTTGGAAACATCCACCAAGGCTCCACTGCTCATAATCGCATGCAATCCACTATGGCTTGTGTACGCCTTTACCTCTTTTAAATTAACCAAATAAGAATGATGGCATCTAAAAAACTGATAGGGTTTCAATATTGGTTCATACTCACCGAGGTTTTTGGATGTCATGATGACTTCTTTGTTTTTCAAATGAAAAACGGTGTATTGCCTTTCTGATTGCAAAAAAAGAATTTCCTCTGGCTGAACAAGATGTTTTTCTTTCAATGAAGAAAGTACCAGCCTGAAGTTCTCTTCCTGATTACGAATTGAACCACCTTTAAAATTTCCAGATTCATTCCGGCTTCTAAAAACTGAACGTTTTTTTCTTAGTTTTTCAACAGCGCCCTTTAAATCCTCTATATCTATTGGTTTGAGCAAATAATCCAATGCATTCACTTTAATGGCTTTCAATGCATAGTGCTCATGAGCCGTTGTAACTATGATCTCAAACTCATTATCCTTGTACGTCGTAAGTACATCAAAGCAATTTTGATGATTCATCCCAATGTCCAGAAACAATACATCCGGACCATGCACTGGAATAGCCTCTAAGGCGGTCTCCAGGGAACCTGTACTTGCAACTACATCTACATCAGCACAATGTTTTTCGAGTAATTTTTCAAGAAGTTCTGCACTTCTTGGCTCATCCTCAATTATTATTGCACGAATTTGACTCACACCTCTTATTGTATTTCAAACCTAAGCTTTGTTCCCGTAAATATTTTTTTGCAACATTTTACATATTCAATTTGAAAACTTACTATCCTGAATGAATACCATGTCACTATATCAATATGTACCTTAATAATTAGAAGACCCGGTGATTTCAAATTACGCTGCCTGGAATGCTAAAATTGCATTACAGCTTCCTAACCCAAGCCATCATATGCAATATCAAAATTGATCTTTCCCTGGTTTCATTACTTGTACTGTTATATTCTCTCTACTTGTCTTCTTTAGCAATACATTTAGTATTGCATGTTCACCAAAGGTTTACCTTTTCATTTATAGTACTTTCAACACTCCTGATGCGCAGTGGAACTAATCTCTAAAGTATGGTCATACTCATTGTGAAATCGCAAGGCTTCCATGCCAGAATAAAGTTCAGTACGTATAAATCCATCTGCTATACATTTTATTATTTCCGGTTCTCTCTAAACTCTACTGTAAAATTCTTCCATAGCTGGAAAGATATTTCAGGCTATCTGCTATTTCATACATTGTTATGAGAAATTGAATTCTTTGGCTCTTCCTTCTTTGTTATCTCCATGTTTTCCTATGAAGAAAAAAATACATCAATAAAAGGAGAATGTCCTTACTCTATTTTTAATTTTTAATATCAGCCAGGCTATACTTTTCTGAATGGTGCAAAATTTTTTTTTTAGAATATTCGTAACAGATTCTTTTATTTTGTACCAATGAATGTATGGATCTGGCCAAATGCCATTTGGTGAGATCCCTAATAAATTAGGACGAATTGAATTCAAATCCACCGGATAACGAACAAGGCAAGAAAATGATTGAAATGGCCCGCTCCATTCAAAAATTGATGTCTTTGATTCTCCTATTTGTGTTTGTCCTTGTCCTTTCACCGGTATTTTATTTTTTTGGAAATGATCTTTTAGGTTTCCTTAAAAAACCACAAGCAAATTCGCGAAATGAGGTTGTAACATCCATCCCGAAATCTTCAGACGGGCGGGCCTATTGGATCCCTCCAAAATTAGACGACAAGGCAGGTGAATTGGTTCTCTACGGACGTTCTCTTATAGAAAATACATCCAGATATCTTGGGCCAAAGGGATCTGTGAGCGCGATAAGCAATGGAATGAATTGTCAGAATTGCCACCTGGATGCAGGAACCCGGATTTTTGGGAATAATTATGGATCCGTTTCTTCTACCTATCCGAAATTCAGGGCACGCAGTGGCGCTATAGAAGACATATACAAAAGAGTTAATGATTGCTTTGAACGCAGCTTGAATGGAAAAGCACTGGATACCCTGAGTAAAGAAATGCAGGCCATCAAAGCGTATATCGAATTTCTGGGTAAAGAGGTTCCAAAAGGTACCCTTGCCTTAGGATCAGGACTAAAACCTTTAAACTATCTGGATCGTGCCGCAGATCCGCATAATGGAAAAGCAATCTATACTGCAAAGTGCATGAGCTGCCACCAGGCCAATGGGGAAGGATTGGTGAATCCGGAAGGAAACGAATATCTCTATCCTCCCTTGTGGGGGCCCAACAGCTATAATGATGGGGCTGGACTATACCGATTAAGCTCTTTTGCAAAATATGTAAAAAACAATATGCCTTTGGGTGCAAGCTATGATAAACCTCAGCTTACAGACGAGGAAGCCTGGGATGTCGCAGCCTATGTAAATGTGCAGCCACGGCCACATAAAAAATTTCCAAATGATTGGCCGGATAAATCAAAAAAACCAGTCGACCATCCTTTTGGCCCTTTTTCAGACAAATTCACCGAAACCCAACATAAATTCGGACCTTATCAGCCAATAGAGGCAGCCCACACTTTAAAAGCCCCTAATAAAGGTTAATCTTTTTGACATATTATCCGTTTATTTGAGACGATGAAACATAAACGGAGACACTTTTTACAACAGATGGGTGCGCTGAGTGCAGGAGTCGGTGTATTCTCTTCAACCCCCTTATTTTCTGAGGCTTATGATAAATCTGAAATAGCGGATTCGGTCTCTGAAAAGGAGAAGGATTCTTTCAAACTGACCATCCTTCAAACGACCGATGTACATTGCCAGATCCATCCCCATGATGAATTGTTTTGGGAAGAGGGCAAGGCCGTATTTCGCAAAACAGGGGGATACGGCCAACTTGCAACGTTTCTTAAAAAAGAGCGCAAAAAACACAAACATAGCTTTCTCATAGACACCGGTGATATGTTTCAGGGAAGTGCGCTTTCCTTTAAAACGACGGGAAAGGCGATGGTCCCTGTATTGAATCAATTGGATTATGACCTCTATCTTCCCGGTAACTGGGAGGTCATCTATGGTAAAAGAGCCATGCAAACCCTTCTGGGTGCCTTACTGGCACCAAAAATATGTGCAAACATGTACCATGATCTGGGTGAAGGAAAACGAGGAGAATTGATTTTTCCACCCTACCATATCTGGAATGTCAAAGGTGTTAAAATTGGCTTCCTGGGTTATACGGATCCTCTGGTTCCTATCCGTCAATCGCCAAATTATAGTAAAGGAATCTTGTATACGAAACCTGAGGACAATCTTGCTCATTATATCAACGTATTAAAAAATGATGAACAATGTGCTGCTGTCATCATTATCGCCCACCTTGGACTGTCACAACAAATTTATCTGGCCAACCTTCCGGAATGCGAAGGCGTAGACTACATCTTAGGAGGCGATACCCACGAACGCGTGCGCAATCCTATTATTTGCAAATATGCAAAAGTAGTTGAGCCCGGAGCCTTTGGCTCTTTTGTTGGTAAACTGACCTTGCATATCGAAAATGGAAAATTGAAACGGGATGATTATGAATTGATAGAAGTTAATTCAAGTCAAAACAAGGCAGACGAACATATGGAAGCCTTGATCAAAGAGAACGAAATTCCATTCAAAAAAGAAATCTTTGAGGTAGTTGGTTACAGTACCCTTCCACTTTACCGCTACTTCGTTATTGAAAATACAATCGATACCATGGTACTTGATGCCCTGAAATGGAGAATGCCTGAAATCGATATCGTGCTTTCCAATGGATTCCGTTTCTGCCCGCCAAATACAACACCTGATCATACGGGAAATATTCCCATTACACAGGGATACATTTTTGACATGCTACCGGTAGATAGTACCGTGCGAACCGGCACTGTAAGCGGAAGCCAAATAATAGATTGGCTTGAAAAAGAACTGAACAACGTTTTTTCAAAAAATGCAATTGAGCGCTTTGGGGGATGGGTTGTAAAATTTTTGGGAATGAACGTAAAATTTCTTGCCTTCGGTGAAAAGGGAAAACGCGTTCAGGAAGTTATTATAGCAGGGAAAGCCCTAGAGCCCGAAAGGATGTATTCTATCTGTGCCTGTGAACGGGATGGGGATCCGGAAGACATGCTCTGTCGCATGCGCGGCGTTAAGGACGCAAAGAATACGAAATACACCTTGCACAAAGTCATGAAAGATTATCTGATTCAAAATTCTCCCGTAACACCCACTCCACATGAAACTGCAATTGCCCTCGATGCCCCAAAAACCTTGTTGACACAGGTGAGCGGAGTCGATTATCAATTTCGTTAACGTACGTTTGTTAGTATGATGCGGGCTGAGGCTTCCGCGATGCATGCCTGTTTTTTTTAAGGCCATTTGATCTGTCTCATAATAATTCCACAGAATGTACAATTCATTCTCTCACAAAGAGGATAATCCGCTTGTATGTATTTCCTGGTCTTGAAATAAACCCAAATCACATAGCTTTTAAACTCCGCGCAATTTAAATAAAATCAATTCCGGAGATGGTAACGGTCATTCCTTTTTTAAATATTTTGTAATACATTCATTAAGCTAAGTGCTTTAATGTGAATGTTGCTTTAATCGTGTTTAAAGTATGTAAAATTTCACGAAAATGATGTCCTGCCATGTTCATGAGGGAATTTTGAAGTACCGTATGCGGTTGGTTCCGTTTTACGTCTTTTTCAACTTAATGTATAATTCCAGGGGAAGTTGTTTTTTAATTAATTTTTCTCAATCTAAATGCAATAAAGTCATGAAAAATTTCGCCTTACTTTTCATTTTCAATCTGGGGCTTGTTTTGGATAGTACCGGTCAAAATGTATTTGTCAGATATTCCAAAATTGGGATAAACACACCTATACCGGTTCAATTTGAAAATTCGAGTGGCCTTTCAGGTTCTTGGATAGGGTTTTACCGCGAATCAGAAGGAGATGGAAATTACATCAGCTATCAATATATAAATGAACAAATAAATGGTGAAATCTCCTTCGCGGGATGGAAACAGCCTGGCATTTATAATTTCAGACTTTTCCGTGACAATGGATACGCCAAAATTGCAACAAGTAATTCTTTTTTAGTTGTTCAAGGCATGATAATCGACAGTAGTTTTGGCCTTCGGGGTTCATTTCATTGGGACGTTTCAGGGGCTGGTCTTGGCAATGAAGTGCAAACTGTGCGACGGACAAGCGATGGAAAACTCTTTCTTGCCGGTGACGTGGCAAATGGAAAATTCAGCACAAATGGAGCACCAACGGTCGACCTTTTTGTAATAAAATTGGATAAAAATGGGCAGCTGGATCAAAATTTTGGGCAAAACGGAAAAGTGATTATTTCACCAAAAAGTTCTTACTATCAATTGTACCCAACTTATTTAAAGGCGATGGCCTTGCAGAATGATGGAAAGATCGTATTGGCCGGGGATGTTATCATCACTTATCCGGACAATACATTGGGATATGAAGCCTATTTGGTGAGATTGAATCAAAATGGAACCCTTGATAATTCATTTGGTGAAAAAGGAGTTGTCGTTTATTCATTCAGGCATGATGGTGAAGACAAGGCAAATTTTTCAGATGAAGTAAAATGTGTGGAGATCACTCCTGACCAAAAAATACTGGTGGGCGGTGGTGGAGTTTCAAGCGCACCCTTTGCTCCCGGAAGACCCGCTCTAAGAAGCTTTCTAATAAATGGTATGCCCGACAGTAGCTTTGGTGCTGTGGGCCTTATCACTCCTACCGACTCCATTTATTGGAGAGGATATATTGAAAGCATCATACCTCCTCAAAACACGGGCGATGGAACTTTTTATGCCGCAGCTACTGCAAGAGCTCAATTTGGATTGAATCATCAGTTACTTTACAAATTTAATCCAAACGGAAGTTACAGTCTGAACTTCGGAAATGGTAAACCTGTTTCGGAAAGAAGACCTGGTGTCCACAACGAAACCTTTACCAATAAGTTGTTATATGCTCCCGACGGAAATTTAATAGTTTATGGAGGAAGCGGAGGCTACTTTACCTGGTTGGTTAAAAGATCCTCCAGCACAGGTGAAAATATTCCTGGTTTCGGAAATCAAGGGCTCATTATTAACGATCATCCGGAAGTAGAATCTCCAGGAGGTATGTTCATGGATCCGGATAAAATAAACATCGCTTATACCGGAGAGTTCCGTCAGCTAAGTATGACGCGTTTTAACCAGAAGGGTGAAATTGATGTCGTTTTTGGTTCCCCCTACTATGAATTTGTTGACCAATCCGGAAGCTTTATTGATTACCATGTAAATGATATCATCCGTCAAACAGAAAATCGATACGTCATGGTTGGATATGCACATCACTATAACCCAAATCATTTTGAGTCCTTTGCCTATGCCTTCAAAGACAATCCGGCAGTGTTTACGAGCACAGAGGACCAAAATGATCAAAATCCTGGTGTGCTCATGCAAAACTACCCTAACCCCTTTCATGAAAATACATTGATTCCATTGTACCTGAATCAAAACTCTGAGGTGCTTGTTGAAATCTACAATCTCCAGGGTGCGAAATTGTCAGAACTTCCAATCATACATTTAAACCAGGGATATCATGAAATTAGAATTGACGACCAATCGATATTGACGAATCTTCCCGTTGGAAATTACTTGTTTAGCATTCTAATTATGAATGAGCTGGGACATTATAAAACAGCCAGAATGTTCACGAAACAATAAATTGACACCCTGAGCGGATAGTATTGACTTCACACTTTACGGATGTAAGGTTCTATCCCTTTGCCAGGCGTTGTAAATGTTCTGCCATCCTTAAATATCGGTATGCCTTCAATTTTGAAAGTATAATATTCTTCTGAAATTAACTTGGAATTTCACTAGAATTTAATAAACCGGAAAACTTCTTCCTTTTCCTGTGTTTTCACTTTAACAAAATACATACCCGGCAACCAATGACCAACGCCGATCGAAATGCCATTGACGTTTTCAAGAATATCTTCTAAACGCATTGGCACTCCCATCATATTGAAAACGTCCATATTCCTGCGCGAGTTTAACTCAGGATTGTCAAAAATTACAGTCAATGTCTGATCGGTAGGTGTGTATATGAAATTGTATTTTACCTCTGAGGCTCCATAAGATGGCTGTTCCTGTATGAATAGATCACCAGGGGGATTTCCAATTTCACCTTTTTTATGTTGCTCACAACAAACTCGCCCGAGCCCTTTCGAAGCCTTACAATGTTCATCTTCACAATCGTATATTACAAACTCATAAAAGGTCTTGCAATCTCCCTTAAGGGGACCAATAGTAATTGGAAGCTGATTGTAATTGAAGGTTCCGTAAAATACTCCATTGCCCTTTACTTTAAAACAAGAGCTTGTATTTACATGACGGAAATTAATTTTCACAAAAAAGTTTTTATCTGAATTGCAATCCGTTTTGGTAATTTGTAAGGCACTTATTGAACAGCTTTTCTTTTCGCAACATACAACTCCAAGTTCGGCAACCGCACTGCAATGTTCATCGTTGCAATCGACGACCTTAAACACATAATGCGTCTTGCAATCTCCCTCAAATGGACCAATTTTTATGGGAACCTGATTGTACATATAAGTCCCGTATACATTTCCATTTACAATTACTTTAAAGCAGTCACTGGTATGTGCATATTTAAAGTTCAGGAATACATAAAATTTTCCTTCATTGTTGCACTCGGTCTTTTCAAGTTTCAAATCGGATAGCTTGCAGGTCTCTTCGCAACATACAATACCTAAATTACCAGACACACTGCACTCGTGTTTTTCACAATCGGTAATCACAAATTCGTAGTTGGTGTCGCAGTCACCAGTCAACCCGCAGATCTGTACAGGTACCTGCGAATAACTGAACGTACCATAATCCTGTCCATTTCCTGTTACTTTAAAACAACCCGAGGTGCCAAAGTATTTAAAACCAAGTGTTACGCAAAACTTCAAATCTTCATCGCATTCCGTTCGCTCCATGTGCAGGTCGGATAAATGACATTCCTCTTCACAACAAACTTTTCCAAGGTTGTACCCGATTTTACATGTATCATTATGACAGTCTTTTACCAAAAACTCGTAATTGGTCTTGCAATCTCCTGCAAATGGCCCAAGCTTTACAGGTAGCTGATAGTATTTATATGTTTTGTAAAGCGTCCCATTCAGGAATACTTTAAAACACTCACTGGTATCCTTATACTTGAAGTTCATGAAAACAAAAAACTGTTTGTCTGCATTGCATTCTGTTTTTTCGAGCTTCAAATCATACAATTTGCATGGTTTCTCACAACACACAATTCCCAGACTTCCTGAAACTGTACATTCTTCTTTTTCACAATCGGTAATCACAAATTCATACTCGGTCTCGCAATCTCCTTTAAGTCCGCAAATTTTAAGCGGCAATTGAGAATAACTAAAGGTCCCGTAATTCTTTCCGTTTCCGGAAACTTTAAAACATTTGGAAGTTCCTTCATGCTTAAATGATAACGAAACACAAAAGTTCTGTTCCTGATTGCATTCGCTGCGTTCAAGATGCAAATCCGATAATTCACATGTTGTCTCACAACATACCTTCCCTAAAATATAGGTCAACTTGCAATTATCTGTATGGCAATCGCGAATTACAAATTCATATTCGGTGACGCAATCACCGGATAATGTAAGCTGAACAGGAAGCTGGCTGTATAAAAATGTTCCATAGTTTTTACCGCCTCCTTTTATCGTAAAACAATCACTGGTCTCTTTATGCTTGAAATCAATGGTGACTGTAAACTTTTTCTCGTGGTTGCAGTCTGATTTATCTACCTGCAAATCCCATAATTCACATGCTGAATATGCACAAACGCGCATCAGGCTGAATAAAATTAAAAAACTTAAATTTCTCATAACGTGCAATATTATAGCTAAAATATACTCATTACATACGTAAATTAATCCTCACAGGTTGCCCTCATTGCCCCCGAAAACCAATACACATTCTGATTTTATGGTTTCCCTCTCACTGATACCATGCATCGAAATCTAAGCATTGAACACAGATCCATTTTCCCTCCTTACTTTTTGAAAAGGGCACAGATCTTGCAGTACCCTGCAGAAATGCAAGTTATTAGAAAGATCCGGTTCATAGCTCATTCGCTGCTTTATTTGCATATGGCTTTTAAGCCTTCTTTTAAGCTTGACCTGCTGTACTGAGGATTTAATGCTAACTTAGCAATATATGTCGAAATTGGGAAAATTTAAGTTACCTCTCTTTGCCTTGTCTGCTTTTATATGTACCTCTGTACAACTCATCTCCCAAATCAACAATTGCCATTTCCTGTGTAATACCGATTTTGAACAAGATAAACTCGTACAATCCGGACAATTTGGCTTTTTTGACCAGGACCTCGTTTCTTGTTGGAATACGACGGCGACAGACCGAATGATTGAAATATGGGGGAGCGGGTTTGGTGGTGTTCCCGCATATTCCGGAAACCAATTTGCGGAACTAAATGCAAATATGGTATCAACACTCTACCAGGACTTTAATGCATCACTGGGTGGTTCTGTAGAAATTTCCTTCGCACACCGGGGTCGGGCAGGATTGGATCGGCTCAGCGTGGAAATAGGTCCCAAATCCGGTCCGTTTATAAATTTAGGAACGTTTTCCGCGGACAACACAAAATGGGTTTATAACACCGTAAACTATAGCTTTCCTGCTTCAGGTAACACGAATTATACCATCCGTTTTAATTCCGTATCAGCAGCAGGCGGTGCTACTGTGGGAAATTTTCTGGATGCCATTTCCATTAAACTCGTTCCACCGGAAGCCCTTTTTACAAACAAGAATCCAAGTTGTCCCAACGCCCGGGATGGAGCAATTTTTCTAGAATTTTCGAAGGGATCAAAACCCTTTCGTTTCTTTTGGGGTCCGCCCCTAAACTCAATGGACAGCAACCAAATCAACTTAGCTCCCGGAACGTATTCCGTTGAGGTAACAGATTTTTATGGCTGCAGTAAAAATTATGATTTTGCCCTACAGGCCGAAAACCATCCAGATACCGTTCTTATTTCTCAGGATGCCTGCAAAAACTACCTTTGGCCTGCAACAGGTTTGAACTACGATTCTTCAGGAAGCTATTCTGCTTTATTTAAAAATAAAACCGGTTGCGATAGTCTTGTTATCCTTAACTTATCTATTTTGCCTGCTGATTTTACTATGGAATCCGTTTCTTCTTGCCAGTCCTATTTCTGGCCAACCAACGGAAAAATCTATACCCAATCTGGAATTTACAGGGACACGCTGCAAAACAGACGGGCTTGTGATTCGATATGTATTCTGGATTTACAGATACGACCTTCATATAATCACACAGATAGCATAAAGGTTTGTTCAAACTATACATGGCCCATAAATGGTAAAACGTACACGCAAAGTGGCTCTTATTCAGAATCCCTTTTCACCCGGGAAGGCTGCGATTCTATATATCATTTGTATCTTATTTTACATCCTTCCTTTTCTATAACCGACTCCATCCAATCATGCGAGAGCTATACCTGGCCCGTCAATGGTAACACATATACACAAAGTGGAATGTATTCGGAATCTTATGTCACTCAGAATGGTTGCGACTCGACTTTCCATCTCAAATTGCACATCCTTCCTTCAGAAATACATTCCGATACCGTTCTTTCATGTCGTCCTTATGTATGGCCTGCAAATGGCCAGAACTATAATCAATCCGGTGACTATCGCGCTGCTTTTAGCAATCAAAATGGCTGCGACTCTGTTTTAAACCTGCATTTTGTAAAACTTCCTTCCTCTTTTCAGGTAGACTCCGTCCAATCATGCGAAAGCTATACATGGCCCGTCAATGGTAAAGAATACAAACAAAGCGGAATGTATTCGGAATCTTTTATTAACAACTATGGATGTGATTCCATACATCAACTCAAATTACATATTTATTCCATTACAAAAACGCAACTTCAACGAAACTCCTGCGATTTTTTTAAATGGCCCTTGAACGGTGCATATTATACAAAAAGCGGTAGCTACTTTGATACACTCATGAGTTCAAATGGTTGCGATTCCATAATCGAACTTCGCTTGCAGATATTTCCGTCCGTCCAATTATTTGATAGCATCAGGCAGTGCGGTTCCTACTACTGGCCTGTATCCGGAGAAACACTTCTTCGCAGCGGGGAGTACCAAAGGCAATTTAAAAACCAGCATTCCTGCGATTCAACGCACTTCCTCCATCTCATCATTGATTCCAACTTTGTATTTTATGATACCGTACGTGCGCTTGAACAATTTCTATGGCCGGTCACTGGTAAGCTATATACAGAAAGTGGCTTGTATGAATCCTCCTATCAAACGCGGCATGGTTGTGATTCTCTTTATGTTCTTATTTTAGATATCAGACACCGCGGAAAAGTATTTGTCCCAAATGTGTTTTCACCAAATGGAGATGGGGTAAATGACAGACTGGTGGTCTTTTCCAGCCCTGAAATAAAATGGATCGATCGGTTCCGGATATACAACCGATGGGGGGAA
>CAZDQG010000045.1:0-16960 GCA_964507535.1 uncultured Saprospiraceae bacterium | reverse complement strand
TCGAATTGGCCTGCGGCCAACCGCTCAGTCATCCTGAACTTGTTTCAGGATCTCTACGCCACAAAGGGCTATCTCCTCTTATTATTTCTCCTGACTAAGTACTCAAGACTCCCTCCCCTCTGCAAGAGCAATACACCTAACTCCTGTTAGTACTATCATGTACCTCCCTGCCCTTGCGCAACCACACCTGTTCCTCACCATCATATTGAAAAAGGCCCTCCTGGATAAATCCAAGCTTATCCAGTACATTCAATGAAGCCCTGTTTCCAGGATCCGCAGTTGCAAACAGAGCATCGACCTTAAGCACATCAAATCCATATTGCATAACCACACGGGCCGATTCCGTTGCATAACCCTTACCCCAGGCAGACCGGAGAAAGCGATAGCCCAAATCATAAAAATGCGAACGACCGTTCGTTTCCTCCGTAATCCATTTCAGCCCGGACCAGCCTATAAAATTTCCCGATTCCTTTTCAACAACTGCCCATCGGCCTATGCCATAATCTGCATATTGCTTCTTCACAAACAGAATGATTTCCCGGATTCTCTCAATGGATGTAATAGGATTGTTTCCAAGAAAGCGATGTACCTCCGGGTCGCGGTCCATCTCAAACATCAATTCCTGATCTTCCAACTCCAGTTCGCGAAGAATGAGCCGGGGCGTTTCCACAATGATATTCATTTTACAAAAATAAAATGTACGAACTTACCAAGTGTATGGTCGCAATCACAATCCCTGAAATCCCAAAAACTCCAGGAGCTTCTCCGCGATGCGTTCCCCGGTTTTGCCATCCCAAAGCGGCGGGATCTGACCGGATTTGAAATTTCCCTCCAGAATTTCATCTACAATTCCTCCTGCGCGATGTATATTGAAATCCTCGATGAGGATGTTGGAGCCCAAAGCCACTGTGACGGGCCGCTCTGTAGAACGGCGAAAAGTAAGGCAGGGTATATTCAGATAGGTAGTCTCCTCTTGCACACCTCCGGAGTCCGTTAGCAAAACCCGGCACGATTTCATACTTGCAATAAACTCCAGATAGGCCATGGGACCCGTGACAATGACATTCCGGATGTTTTGCAAGTCCTGCCATAATCCAAATACCTCCAGACGATCCCTTGTCCGCGGATGGACAGGAAATACCAATGGTATACGCTGCACCAGTTCTCTAATCAATTCCAACATGCGTTGCAATCCTTCCATGGTATCCACATTCGCGGGCCGATGCATGGTCATCAGCGCATAATCAGGCCCGTATTGATCTTTGTAAGATTCCCAAATAGAAGGCCCCGCAACAGGCAGACAACGAACAAGCGAATCAATCATACAGTTTCCGCTAAAGTAAATCTTCGATGCATCAATACCTTCTTTAATCAGGTTTTCTGTTGCAGAAGACTCTGTGGTAAACAGCAGGTCACTGATCTGATCTGTCAGGATCCTGTTGATCTCTTCGGGCATAGTGCGGTCCCAGCTGCGCAAACCTGCTTCCACATGTGCAACGGGAATACCGTTACGAACACTTGTTAGTGCACACGCCAGTGTAGAATTGACATCTCCCACTACTACGACCAGATCAGGAGCTTCCGTTAGCAATACTTTTTCAAAGGCTTCCATGATAAATGCCGTCATCTGGGTTGCTGACCCCGGACGAACGCCAAGAAAAAAATCAGGTGCATCCAAACCAAGTTGCCTGAAAAAAACCTCACTCATATTGACATCGGAATGCTGTCCCGTATGCGCAATGTATGACCGCACTCCGGGATACGCAGCAAGAGCCCGATGTATGGGTGCCACCTTCATAAAGTTGGGACGTGCCCCAACCACCTGCAGAATTTTTTTCATAGGCGGCCCTGATTTATTCCACGAAGACAGTCCACAATTTGAAAACAAATTTCACTGGTGTGGAAAATGCGATTTAAGTAAGGCTCCCCAAATTCCTTTGTCTCCGGGTCAAACGCTTTTTTGCACAAATCCTGATGCCCCTTGTCGTATTTGGGCCACCAGGAGGAACCCATGCGCAAACCGTGTGCACGCAAAGACCTGAAGTTATTCAGCTCGAGCATTTTTGATGCAAAGAAGACCTGTAAAGTTTCCTTTTGATACGAACCGGGGCCATTGGAAAAATACGAAATGCTGGCAAGGCTTCCATTTGCAAAACGAAGCAGGACTGATATCGTATCTGAAAGTCCACCCGCCACTTTTCCCATGGCTTCTGCATGCACAGCGACCACCTCAGATCCTGTAAGCACAGCACAAAGATCAACGAAATGACAGAGCTCACCGATAATGCGACCGCCGCCTTCGTCGGCATCCTGCAACCAGCTCTTCGGAGAAATATATCCTGCATTGATCTGATATTGAATATGTAGCCGGTCCCTGAATGCATCCGTATACGAGCGCAATCTGGAAATATGCGAAGAGAACGCCCGGTTATAACCCACTACCAACCTGCTTTTACCATCTAAGGCCTGCCGGATTTCATGCAGCTCTTCTCTTGACAGAGCCAATGGTTTTTCAACAAACACATGTTTGCCCCGTTTCAGGGCTTCAACAACAAAGCCTGCATGATTGTGATGCCGGTTGGCAATACATACAAAATCTATCTGATCATTGTTCCAGATTTCATCAGCCTGAGCCGTAAGTTTAGAAAAACCAAATTTCTTTGCAAGTCTTCCGGCATCCGGACCAGAACTGCACAAGGTATCAAGATTCACATTGCATGTTCCTAACGCAGGTAGAAGGGTGGAAGCACTGTAAGATCCGGAACCAAAATAACCTATGGTATACCCTCCGGTGGCTTTGATCTTAGGAGATGCCAGCGGAATTACCAAACGACTGTTCGCAGGTTTTGCTTCTGAATACCGTATCAGGTTTCCCCATTTGAGTTGTTCGGGATTCTGATAATACCTTTGAATGGCATCCTCAAACCCAACTTCCATCTGAATCAAACCTTCTGTGCGAAGAACACCCTTTTCCATGAGTTCCAGCACAGCCTGCATATTTCGCTTTTCCGTCCACCGCACCAAACCAATTGGATAATCTATTGCCTGCTCTTCATAGTGCATATCATAACGCCCGGGACCATAACTGCAGGCTACCTGAAAGCGTATTTCCTTTTTGTAAAAATAGTCGCGGTTCAATTGATTGGCTACTACACCCACAAGTACCACACGACCCCGCTGTCTGCACATCTTTGCAGCTTCATTGATGAGTGCCTCATCAGAAGAAGCCGTAATCAGCACTGCATCGGCACCTTCGCCATCAAAAACATGCCGCAATAAAGCTTCGCCATCAAATGCGGCGTTGTCCAGGCATTCCACACCATGCAATCCGGCCTTTTCGCGTGCTTCGGAGGAAGGATCCATCCCAAATACCTTACATCCGTTCGCATGAAGAATCTGACAGGCCAGTTGCCCTATCAATCCAAGACCCAAGACAACTACGCGCTCTCCGATCTCAGGCTGTATCAAACGGATACCCTGCAATGCGATCGCTCCCAACATGGTAAAAGCAGCAGTTTCGTCGGGAACCGCATCCGGAATTCTGCACATCAGATTCTCTGAAATCACATTGAAGTCCGCATGATATCCATTGCTGACCACGCGCTCTCCAAGCTTGAATTCATGCACTCCGGTTCCCACGGTTTCTATGATACCCACATTGCTGTATCCCAAAGCAACAGGTTGATCCATCTTGCGCTGCACCGCTTCTAGCGTTGGCAACAATCCTTCATGTTGTATCTTTTCCAGGACTTGCCCTACCTTGTCCGGCTGCTGCCGCAACTTTTCAATCCATCCGGCCTTGCCAAAGCGAATCAGCATTTTTTCTGTGCCGGGTGACACCAGGGAGCAACTGGAGCGAATCACACAGTGATGCTTCTTCGCAGATGGATGAGGCAGCTCTTCGATAAAAGTTGCTCCGTCCTTCAGATTTTGCATGATCCGTCTCATCGTCCCAAACTTTGCATTATAAATTCCGCAAACAGAAAATCCATTTCATCGTTGATGTCCAGCGACCGCTCCGCAGGCATCACATATGCCGCACACGGATCTTCAAGTACTTTTCCTTCTTCTACAAGTTCTCTTTTCATGACATACACTGAACCATTGCGCACAAATACCTTTTGTAGCGCATCATACGTCCGGCGCTCAGCTTCCTCCTCAAAATAAGGATACAACACGTGATCTTTTAGAATTTTGTACTTGGATGGATGGAGGTCATGGGCTATTTCACGAACACTGACTGCACAGCGGCAATCCATCTGAACCATCATCCGGATTGTTTCATCGATGTCTTTCCCTTTGGTAAATGGACTGCTGGGTTGAATGATCACAATACAATCCGGCACGACTGGTGCTTCCCATCTCAATTCCTGCAGCACATGCGCTACGTATTCAATTGCTGTAGAATGATCTTGCGCCAATTGTTCCGGCCTTCTGATGGGGATAATCCGCTCGGATAGCTGTGCGCGATCCAATATAAACTCTTCATCAGAACTCAAAACGATGCGGTCCAGCAGGGTCGATTCCAAGGCAGCCAACAGGGCATAGTCCACCAACGGCTTTCCTCCTAACATTCGTTTGTTTTTACCGGGTATCCGCTTAGATCCCCCCCGTGCCGGTATGATACCAAGGATCTCAGGCATGATCAAGCGCTTTTAGCAATTTGTTGACAATGAAAAGCTCTGTTTTCTCAAAGGACTCATAGGTATTTCCTCCAATATGAGGAGTGATGATCAGATTATCCTGCTTCCGGAGGTACTTCATCATGCGGGTATCTGTTTTTGGATGAGGTTCCCCTTCTATGACATCCAATGCTGCGGAAGAGAGCTGACCGCTCTCCAGGGCATCCACAAGTGCGTCTTCATCCACAATTCCACCGCGCGAAGTATTTATGAGTATTGCCCCCCTTTTCATCTTTTCTAAAAAACTGCGGTTCACAAAATGGCGGTTCCCTTCGTGAAAATCGACATGTATACTGATAATGTCCGCATGAGACAGGACATGATCCAAACTTGAAAACACCACCGGCGTTGAATAATCGGTTTGTTCCGGATCGACATCACAAGCCATGACGTTCATTTCAAATGCAAGTGCATAGCGTGCTACTTGTCTGCCCAATCTGCCATAGCCAACTATACCAAGAGTCTTATGAAAAAGCTCTTGTCCGCGGAAAAGGTCTCGGTTGAATATTCCGGACCGCACTGATTCACATGCCGGAACCAGCCTTCGCAGACTTGCCAGCATCAATGCGAACGTATGTTCGGCTGTCGCACGAATCCCTGATAAAAAGTCACGTTCCCCTTTAAGACTGATGATCTTTATCCCATAGCGGCTGCAGGTATCGGTATCTATATGGTCCAATCCGGTCACAGGGCATGCAATGAAACGGCATCGCTGATTTTCAGAAAGGTCCTCTTCCTGAATTTGAAATCCAAGGCGAAAAAAAAATGCATCGCAGTTTGAAAAAACTTCTTTCAGCGAAATAGCTGGGGTAATTCCGTATCTGACCTCTGCTTTGGATTCCATCAACGCACGGGCCTCTGTGCAAAAGTCCTCCGGCTCTGCAAGCCAAATCACCGGTCTATCTTGCTTCGAGTTCAATAGCAGATTTTTTTATCATAACGAAGTGGAGAACGGAACAACGCTTCTGCAATGCGATTCCCGGCATCCCCATTTCCGTAAATGGATTCCCCTGGATATTTTCCGTGGGCAATTTGTTTTTTTACCATTTCAACAATGTGCTCTTCCTGGTGATCCACATCCAAAACGTTTTTACCTCTAGTCCTTCCCTGCTGACGCGTTCCAATATTTACCACAGGAATTCCAAGATAAGAGCACTCGCGAATTCCAACACTTGAATTTCCAACAAGACATTGCGCTGCTTTCAACAGTCGCAAAAAATCTTCAGGCTCCATGTTTTTGAAAAAATGGATTTTACCCGAACCAAAACGCTCCCTGTATGCGCGAATCCCTTTTGAAGTACCATCGGATCCTGCATCTACATTGGGCCAAAACCAAAAACAGGTTTTATCGAGTTTATGAATTGCTCGCAAAGTAACTTCAATCTGCTGCCGTGCATCCTCATATTCCGTTGTAACGGGATGCTGCAGAACGACAAGATAATCCGTCAAATCGCATTCCCTGGTTCCAACTCCTCCATATTTTTCAACCGGATTGAATGGGGTATTCTTCTCTTCCTTGTTGACGAGATGGGCCATATCTATGGATGGACAGCCCGTAATAATGACATAATCCGGATCTTCTCCCATGCGGATGACCCGCTCGCGGGCATCGACAGAAGACACCAGATGAAGATCAGAAAGTTTGGTAATGGCATGCCGCACCTTCTCATCAATATTTCCGGTGACTTCCCCGCCCTGTATGTGTACGAGAGGAATATTCATATAACTGGCTGCAACTGCAGTCGCCATGGTTTCATAGCGGTCTGCTACGGTGACCACTGCATCCGGCCTGAGTTGCTCAAATACGGATGCGAGTTCCAGAATTCCCAGTCCCGTGGTCTTCGCCTGCGCAGTGAGGTTCTCGCCTTCCAGTACATTGAATATGCGTGCGTGAATTTCAAAACCATCCTCCTCGATAAAACGGTAAGCATTGCCGTAGCGGTCCAGCAAAGCAGAAGCGGCAACCACCAGTTGCAGTTCCAGACCCGGATGCTTCCGGATGGCCTCCAGAGCCGTTTTCACCCGGGAATAACTGGGCCTTGCCGTGATGACCACGCAGATCTTTCTCCTATCCGTTTTCAACATCAGACCAATTTATAAAAGCACCGGCGTCGAGTGACCGGATCAGTTTTTTACCTAACAAACGTTCGTAATCTTCTGCAGGGATGCCTCTTCCCGCAGGCTTGCGCGTTTCCAATACCTGTTTCAAAATAACGGTACCTGCAGCCAGATCGGTATTTGTCGAAAGCGATCGCCCGAAAAGCGTTTTCCATTCATCAAACTCCGATGCATCTTCCCGGAAATTAGAAACAGCTATTGCCTTTTCAAGAAAGCGGACACCTTCGGCAAGGGTCCTCACTTCATCTATCGTAAGCGATGCCTTCGCGTCCGGACCAAACATGCGCCGGTCAAAACACACATGAAACTCAAGTAACTCTGCACCCAGCGCCACAGCTCCAAGTCCCGCAAACAGGGTTCCGCTATGATCGGAGTACCCCACCGGAAGGCTATAACGCTGCTTCATCCCGGAAATCGTTGCAAGTCCGCAGCGTTCCGGTGGACAAGGGTATGCCGTCGTGCAATGCATCAGACTCAATAAAGAATGATGCTTTTGAACATGTGCAATGGCACGATCCAACTCTTCCCAACTGCTCATGCCACTGGATAACAAAACCGGTTTTCCTATTGAGGCAATGCGATCGAGCATCAATAGATTGTTCACATCCCCGGATCCCACTTTATATCTCTTCACATCAAGCCGCTCGAGCATTTCCACAGCAGCAATGCTGAAAGGCGTCGCAAGAAATTCCATACCACATTCCTCGCAATGCTTCTTCAATCCGGCCCACTCCTCCTCCGGGAATTCCATGCGCTTCCAGTATTCCATCCGCGTGGCATCTTCATAGGAAAAAGGCACTCGAAAGCGCTCCCAGGGACTGCTCTCCGCATCCGCAATGTGAATCTGAAATTTCACAACATCCACACCTGTACCTGACAATGCATCAATGAATGCATGCGCCATGCCCAGACTTCCATCATGGGCCTGTGCAACTTCAGCAATCAGTGTACAGGATTTGCTCATGCAGGTACATCTTTGGATGCGAACGGATGATAGTCTCCTGACAATCCCACTACTTCTGCATTTCGAATGTCATGCACGGTTTGTATGGACCTTCGCGATTCATGGAGTCCAAAGCCCCTTCCTGCAAGGATCTCTTCGTAAGATACCGTGTGCAGGTCTGTAAAGCCTTCGCTGAATTCAAATTCTGATCCATCTATCAGCAGTCGCCGGTAGGTTTTTTTACCTGCTGCAAGCAACTCGCCGGGAAGTGTTTTTTCATTGATACTTAAAAAATAACGCACGCGCGCATGCTCATACTCCAGATATCCCGCTACGCGGTCCTCCGTACGCAGATGCACAATATTGTTGACCACATCGCCAAACAGCCATCCCAGAAGATCGTAGAAATGAACACCAATGTTGGTAGCGATGCCCCCTGATTTGCTGATGTCTCCTTTCCAGGAGCTGAAATACCATTTTCCGCGGGAGGTAATGTACACCAGGTCCACCTCATGCTTGTGCACAGGTAATTCCTGCAGCAGGCGGTTTCGCAAATCAATCACTTTCGGATGTACGCGCAACTGCAGAATGGTATACACCTTGTGTCCGGTTTCCTCTTCCATTTCCGCCAGTGCGTCAATGTTCCATGGATTGAGCACAAGCGGCTTTTCACAAATCACATCTGCGCCGAGTCGCAAGCCAAATCGGATATGGGCATCGTGAAGATAGTTGGGTGAACACACAGTCAGAAAATCAATTCCCTGGCCTTTGCGCTTCAGCTTATACAAATGACGGTCAAAGCGCTCAAACTCTGTAAAAAATTCAGCCTGGGGAAAATATGAATCCATGATTCCCACGGAATCATTTTTGTCCATGGCTGCCACCAGATCATTTCCGGTTTCCTTGATCGCCTTCATATGGCGTGGCGCAATGTATCCCCCTGCGCCAATCAATGCAAATCGTTTACTCATAGGAGTTTTCTGACTTTTCCGTTTTTCAATTCATAGCGCTCGCCCGATTCCGGACAAACCGCAATACCTTCTGTGCTGAATTTCAACTTGTGTCCGTATTCGCTCATCCATCCGGTCTGACGTGCCGGATTCCCAATGACCAATGCATAATCCGGGACATCGCGGGTGACCACAGCGCCGGCACCTATAAATGCAAAGGATCCAATGTCATGACCACATACAATGGTGGCATTGGCTCCGATGGTTGCTCCCCTCTTGACAAGGGTACGCGCATATTGCGATTTGCGATTGACCGCACTGCGCGGATTGATGACATTGGTAAAAACCATCGAAGGCCCCAGGAAAACATCATCTTCACAGACGACACCTGTATATATGCTTACGTTATTCTGAACTTTTACCTGATTGCCAAGTATAACATCCGGTGATACCACCACATTTTGTCCAAGATTGCAGCGCGATCCGATTTTACATCCGGCCATGATGTGTGAAAAATGCCAGATCTTGGTATCCTGGCCAATTTCACAGCCTTCGTCAATTACTGCGGTGGGATGTGCATAATAGTCGTTCATAGACTTATCCGTTTTTCAGAAAGTGTAGTACCTCCTCTATGATCCGATCCTGAAGATCAGGCGTAAGTTCTGTATGCATGGGAAGGGAAATCACTTCATGACACAATTTTTCGGTCACCGGCAAATAGCCCACACCTCCACTGAAAGGAGCGTATGCTTTTTGCTTGTATAAAGGTACAGGATAATAAATTGCATTCGGAATCCCTTTCAGATCAAGATACTCCTTAAGTGCATCGCGCTTGCCATTGGTTACCCGCAAGGTGTACTGATGGAACACATGTTGCGAGTGCTTGTTTCGAAATGGAATCACCAGTGATTCCACGTTTTTGAAAGCCGCGTCATAATAATCGGCAGCCTTTTGCCGGGCTGCAATATATGCGTCCAGATGTTTTAACTTGACATCGAGGATCGCCGCCTGAATGGCATCCAGCCTGGAATTGACACCCACCATATCGTGGTAATACCGCGTCGATCCCTGACCATGATTTGCAATAGTTCGAATGCGCTGTGCCCACATGTCGTCGCGCGTAAAAAGTGCACCCCCGTCGCCATAACATCCCAGGTTTTTGGAAGGGAAAAAAGAAGTACAACCTATCTGGCCAATCGTTCCGGCCATGCGCTGCGTACCGTCTTCAAAGCGATACCGAGATCCGATAGCCTGTGCATTGTCTTCGATGACATAGAGTCCGTGGCTTGCAGCAATGTCCATGATTTCTTCCATCTGCGCACATTGACCGAACAAGTGTACGGGAACGATGGCGCGGGTACGTGGCGTAATCTGGCCCCGGATGCCTTCAATGTCGATATTGAAATCATCCAGGTTTACATCCACCATCACGGGTTTCAATCGCAATAAAGCAATTACTTCTGCGGTAGCCACATAAGTGAAAGCAGGAAGGATGACTTCGTCGCCAGGCTGCAGATCCATTGCCATCAGGGCTATTTGCAGGGCATCCGTACCATTCGCACATGGAATCACATGCTCTACTTGCAAATAATGTTCGAGGTGAATCCGGAAATCATTCACTGCTTTTCCCCCAATGAAAGAGGTGGAGTCCAATACGGATTGTATTCCTTCATTCACTTCATTTTTAATCCGGGCATATTGTGATGCCAGGTCTACCATGTGCAGTTTCTTTTCCATCTGTGTGTTATTTGTTTCGATCGTTTTAATGTCTTCCAATACTGTAATAATCAAATCCAAGTTCATTCATTTTCGGATGTTCAAATACATTGCGGCCATCGAAAACGACAGGATCTTTCATGCATTTTTTCATGCGTTCAAAATCCGGCGAGCGAAATACATTCCACTCGGTGATCAGTGCCATCGCATCTACCCCTTGCAAAGCATCGTACATGTCTTTTGCAAAATAGACGCGATCGCCAAATATATTTTCTACATGCGTCATAGCCTCCGGATCGTAGGCTCTGATGCGGGCACCCGCATCCAAAAGATCCCCGATGATTTCAAGTGCAGGCGCTTCGCGGATATCATCCGTGTTGGGCTTGAATGCAAGGCCCCAAATGCCAATTTGACGTCCCTGCAGGGTACCGCCAAAATGAGCAGCGATTTTTTGTGTCAGTACTTTTTTTTGCAAGCGGTTCACTTCCATGACGGCACTCAAAATCCGGAACGGGTATTGATACTGGTCCGAAGTATGGTACAGTGCCTGCACATCTTTAGGAAAACAGGAACCCCCGTATCCTACGCCTGGAAATAAAAAGCGCTTGCCGATGCGGGTGTCGCTGCCGATTCCTTTGCGGACCATATCGATATTGGCACCCGTGCGATCACAGAGGTTGGCCAGTTCATTCATAAAGCTGATGCGCGTGGCGAGGTATGCATTTGCTGCATATTTCGTAAGTTCTGCACTCCGCAGGTCCATGAGATAGATCGGGTTGCCCTGACGTACAAAGGGGTCGTACAACTCGGTCATAATGCGGCTTGCCTTTTCAGAAGCACTGCCGATGACGACGCGGTCTGGTTTCATGAAATCTTCGACGGCAACACCTTCCCGGAGAAACTCCGGATTGGAAACCACGTCGTATAGATTTCGAGCAATTTTTGTACTCAATATCTCATCTACTTTTTCTGCTGTACCCACCGGAACCGTGCTTTTATTGATCACCAGAGTATATTTCCGGATGCGGTCCCCAATATCCGCCGCTGCATTGAGCACATAACTCAGATCTGCGGAGCCATCCTCGCCAGGAGGTGTGGGCAGGGCCAGAAAAATGAGGTCTCCGTGTGCAACCGCCTGGTCCAGGTCGGTTGTAAAATGCAGGCGGCCCTCCTTGATATTTCGTTCAAACAAGATATCCAGACCCGGCTCGAAAATCGGAATCTGGCCCCCCTGCATGCGCTTTATTTTCTCTTCGTTGATGTCGAGGCAAAGCACCTGATTTCCGGTTTCCGCAAAGCAGGTTCCTGTAACCAGTCCCACATATCCCGTCCCGATAATGCTTATGTTCATGTATGTCCTGTTTTAAAGCCTCCAGTACGTCATCGACGAGGAAGGTTTTTGATATAATCCTTTCAGATCCACAAGGATTGGATCTGCTTTCATCATTTTTAGAAAATCCTCCGGTTTGGCTTTGCGGTAGACTTCATGCGCTACAGCTACCACAACCGCATCATAGTCTGCATTGGGTTGGGCTTTCAGCTCAATCCCATATTCGTGCGTCACTTCTTCCCGTATGGCATAAGGATCCACCACATCCACCTGAACGCTATACCCTCGCAATTCCTGGTACAGATCCGCCACCTTAGAGTTCCGGATATCCGCAACGTTTTCCTTAAAGGTGATGCCCAGGATCAATACCTTGCAGTTGCTTGGGTTCTTTCCTTTTGCAATCAAAAGCTGAACCAGCTTTTTGGCAATGAATGCCGGCATGCGATCGTTAATCCGCCTGCCGCTGAGTATGACCTCCGGATCATAACCCAGTTGTTTGGACTTATGCAATAAATAATAAGGATCCACACCTATGCAATGCCCTCCCACCAAACCCGGTGAGAAGCGGAGAAAATTCCACTTGGTACCTGCCGCATCCAGTACTTCATGGGTGTCAATGCCCATGCGGTCGAATATGATGGCCAGTTCGTTGACGAAGGAAATGTTGAGGTCGCGCTGGCTGTTTTCGATGACCTTGGCAGCTTCGGCAACTTTTATACTTGGGGCTTTGTAAATGCCCGCCTTGATAATGCTGCCATAAACCTTTGCAATCTCCTCGAGGGATACTGCATCGCTGCCGGAAACAATCTTAAGGATGCTCTCCAGGGGCCGCTGCTTGTCTCCCGGATTGATGCGTTCCGGAGAGTAGCCCAACTTGAAATCCTGGTTGAGCTTCAATCCTGAAAGGCTTTCCAATAGGGGCAAACAGTCCTCTTCCGTGCAGCCGGGATATACCGTGGACTCATAGACCACGTAGTCCCCCTTCTTCAATACCCTGCCCAGCGTAGAAGAAGCAGACAAAATGGGTTTGAGGTCGGGTACCTTGTGTTCATCGACAGGAGTCGGCACGGCCACAACATAAAACTGCGCCTCCCGCAACACCTCGATGGAAGAGGTAAATGTAATGTCCTTTCCCTCGAATTCTGCCGCATCCAGCTCACGGGATGGGTCCTTATGTTGCCGCATCTGCTCGACCCGTTCTTCATTGATGTCGAAACCAATCACTTTAAAACGGCTGGCAAAGGCCAGTGCCAATGGCAATCCCACATATCCCAGGCCTACGACGGCCAGCTTTTTTTCTTTGGATTCTAATTCGCGATACATACTCATTTCTTATGACTCCACAGCAACAGTACTTCCGGCTCCCGGATCATCCGTTTTAAGACCTTGTCGTTGCTCTTCTCGAATAGGACAAAACGAATTTTGCGGTGTATCAATTGTTCCGTGCGGAGGATCCCTTTCAACAATTGTTCTTTATTGAGCGGTCCTACAAATATCAGGTCAATGATTTCACCATCCCTGCCCATACCGAGATCACCGGTTACATACACGGCATTCAGGGCTGCAAGTTTACGAATGATTTGGTCAACGATATGCTGCAGACCCAAATGCTTTATCAACATGTTGTGAATGTCTTCATAAAGTGGATGCAGGGTATTTGCCCGGAAATATCTCCTGTTTCCCTCCGGTTCCGAACGCAACAATCCTGCCTTTTCGAGCCGGTTCAACTCGACGCGGATGCCATTGCTCGATTCTCCAAATTCTGCTTCAAGGCTCCGGAGATAGGCACGCGTCTTGCTGTTGAGAAAAAATTTCATCAGCAACCGGATCCGGGTCTTCGAAACAATCAAAGCTTCAATCATAATTGAGCAACTAAATTACTCAAATTGTAGTAATGTGTTCTCTTGCAAACTTGCGAAGGCTGATCCATAAAAGAGAAAAAAACAATCCATAACAAAGTCCCATCAGAATCGATTTTAGCCAGCCGGCATGCGTGCTCTTTAAAGGCTGAATGGGCAAATCGATAGGCTGAATAAAAGGGGTCCTGTTGGTTAAAGCAAAAGAGGCAATCTCTTTGTTTTTTAAAGCTTCTGCGTACACCAGCTGCAAAGCTTTGATGTCCTGGTCCAGCAAGGTCTTGGGAACTTCTTCTCGAAACAACCACCCGCTTCCGCGGTAGCTGTCCCGTATACCTGCAAGCCCATAATGCTTGCTCTCGATCAGGGCGCGCAGGGAGTCGGTCTTATGGTTCAGTCCATTGTAGGTATCCCTTTGCTTTTCTACCGTTTGATCGATATAATAATTGCTCAACTCTTCAAATAAACGGCGGGCTGCCTCAAAAGCCAGACTTTCGTTGGTGGACATCACACTCAGATGCATGATATTCGTTTTCTCACTTACAGAAGTCGTAAGCATGCCTTGAAACAATTGATGAATCTGCAGCAGCGCCATGTTTTCTAACCTGCTAAATTTCTTTGGGTCCGTTTGCGTAAACCGAAATTGCTTTAACGGATGCGCCGGCTTATAAAAAGGGGAATTGCCCCATTTGCCATGTTGTTCAAACTCCCGGATAAGCCAATTTGCTAGCAGCTCTTCACCTCCCTCAGGAAGTCTGCATCGCTGAAAGAAAATACCCTCTGCGATACGTCTCGTTTTGGCAAGCTCCAGTATCTTTTGCAGGTTTACTTGCTGCTCGCCGCCCAACAGTCCGCCAAACTGCCCCAACATGCCACTAACGCTTCCAAATCCGGCCTGCTCCTCATTGATCATAAAACTCGTCTCTGCCTCATAGATTCTCGGAGTCGTCCATTTATGATAGATCCCAAATACCAATCCTAAAAACAGAAAAGCAAAAATGATCCGGATATGCCGACGGTATTCCTCCAGATGACTTTTAATCTGCCGAAGGATGTCGTTCAAACTGTATGCTGTATGCGATCCGTATGCCTGTTGCGTGGAGGAGTCCATTCCCTTATTTCATATGCAAAAATAGTTTAATTTGTAATAGATTCATAGACTTTATGCGCTTCCTACTATAAAGAGGGATTTCAGGAATTCCCAATGTGTGTCGGTCATTATCATGAATAATGGACTCCATACTAGGTCCGTACTTGTCAGACAAGCGGCTAAAACCTGTGCTCTGAATTACTCATCGGAATCGACAATCTCCCCGTAATCAATCAGCAATTCTTCACCCGCTTTGATCTCGCGCAATGCTTCAAAGTAGGCTCCTTCTTCAACCGAACGTATGTTAGCTTCGTCACTGTGATTCAGAAACAAGGAAAGGTCCATGCTTTTAAAACCCTGCGCAGGCACATAGTACACGTCCTCATCGAAGAGACAATAGGTCTCTACCAGCTGACGCGAGGAGTCCGGTAAGGATTTCACTTCATCCATCTTCAAAGTATGCCAAGCTCCTTGCTCATGAGAAAACAGATCCCTGCATCCCTTTGGAATGTCGCGTACCGCAAACACGCCAATGCCATGAAGGGTTGAAGGCATAAGCCGCACGTAGGTGTTGAAATGCAATTCGGAAAGCAGCTCCTCTTTAGTCATACATTCTCTTTGAGTTTTCAAAGATAGCTGATTTTGAAAAGGCAATCAGGATACAACTTTGGCTGTATTAAGCTAAAAGCAGGGATCGATTGCGTTATTTCCATTCCTTAATGCTACAGCCCTTGAAATTAAACACCCAAATACTTGACTTCCGCTTTTTTACGGAGTAACTTTATATATTCAGTGGGGTATCAAATCCGATGTGGGTTATTTATTTATTCACCTAAAATGAATCTACCATGAAACAGAACTCATGTACCTCCCCAATACCGTTGAAATCCTTTTTTTTCTTGTTGCTGCTACTTCCGGCATTCTCTTTTTCGCAGGGTAAAAATGAAATTGTAGTCCGCAACGCAGATGGATCGGGCATTGCGGGAATTGTGGTAATGATCTATGAAAAAGGCCAACCCTGGTGCGGCTGCGCATTGGGATTTTGCATCGCATCTCCACTTGACAAAGAAACCACAAATAAAAATGGCTTCGCAAAATTTGACAAAGGACATAAGGATCTCAAACCCAATACAGAATACCTTGCAACTATAAATGTGGAATGCAGAACGCCACAGGATGGTTGTCAGTCCGGACAGCAATGCAGCTCAAACGCCTCTTTCAAAGCTTTTACGACGGATAAAAAAGGAAAATTTGATGGCTTCGAAATAAAAAAATAAAGGAAGCACTACTGATGTAGTCGCGCACACTTCTAAAAAAATTAGAGTGCTGCTCATAATCTCTCAAAGAAACATTAGAATTCTTTGAGCGCAGCTATTTTCTCTAAAATAAGGAAGGGAGCCTTTTGGGCTCCCAATTCCATCCTAAACAAAACATCAGACAAATGAAGCGTAAACATTTAGTCTCAAAACAGTTCCATCGCGCAACAGATATTCCACATAGACCAATCCAAACCTGTGGTTTATGCGATAGGTCACTTTTTCAAATGCCGGATTATCTGCTGGTGCAACATGTTCAATTTTAGAAGTTTTAATGAGGTAAAAGCCAAAAGGCCAGTCATCATTACCTGTTTTCTCTGTCACCTCCCTTACCAACTCTTCACCATTGTCGTTGGTCACGGTATACTTGGTGCCAACTCCGTCTCCATATTTACCTATAACCCAAGGCTTGCCTTCCGTGAAAAAATCCATATACCCTTCCGAAGTAATCTTCAACTGAAATTGAAATTTCAGTTTATTATCCGGCGTAATGGAATACGAGGTATCGCTGAAGTTATAATACGCAAATACCTGACCCATAATCGTTAATGCCTTTAACTTTAATGAATCCGGAAATTGATTCAAATCCACGACAGCTTCATAGGTCACAAGACCCTTGTCATTCGACTTCACCGTAATTTTACCACCGCTTACATTAAGACCCTGGTAACTGCCAAATACACTGGTTTCACTGTTTACAGCAGTCAAGGCGATATTCGTGTCACCCCCTAATGAATTGGGATCATTATCATCCTTAGAACATGTGAGAAACACTGCCAAAAGAAGAAATCCCAAATAGAAAACCCATTTCGTTTTCATAACAATTGTTTTAATGATTCAATAAAAACGAGACTTTATAAAATCAACTTCATGACTTTTCTGGCATTTAAAGCTGTGATAGAATGGGTAGAAGAGATCTGATCAGCTGCAACCAGGAAAATGACTTTGGTCATGTGTGA
>CAZDQG010000044.1:17019-19701 GCA_964507535.1 uncultured Saprospiraceae bacterium | reverse complement strand
GAACCCAGTAGCTCCCACTTTTAAAAGCCACCTTTCGGGTGGCTTTTTTTTTGTCTAAAAGGCTTGCGGACCAAAATTTTATTTTCATTAAAAACTTTTATGAAATCCATTGATACATGGAAATTCAAAATTATTTGCACTGCCCATTATTATTTTAAGATATTTTACTCTTATATTAGTGCCCTGACTTCGAATCAGGCTGGAATTTATTAAAAGGTAAGTAACCAGACTGGACGAAAGTCAGCTGCAAATCCGATTGCATTAATTTGTTAAACGCTCGCCATGAATTTAAAAAATCTATTTTACTACCTTTCCCTCCTAACTGGTCTTGTTGTTACAATATTAATGATTGCAGCCTTCGGACCTAAAATTATCGGGAAGTTTATAGAAGAAGGTTTTTCCTACCTTGGTGAGATTCTAAAATCATTTGGAAGCTGGTACGATAATCCTACTGCTTTCTTTTTTTGCTACCTTGCCGGTTATGCCCTCATCTGGATGAAATCAAATTGGGGTCCCATCCTTATAATATTAGCTAGTGTTTTATTAGCAGTCTTTAATTTGCATCATAAGGATTTGATCCTGGTCTTTGTACTTCCCGTATTTAGTGTCGGAGTATTATATCTGATATATTGGTACCTCCACAGAAGAGTACATACTCATAGTAATGCATCGGCGTAATCAAAATAGCTTGTCAAATTCTGAAAAGAATTTATACGTATTTAAAACATTTATTTACACATAAATATGATTTCAAGATGAATACGGAACTGCAAAAGCCAATCCATCTTTCCCGATGGATTGCATATAATATTGCCGGATGGATATTAGGCATTGTTCTTCTGATTGGATTTGCTTCAGTAGGGGAACTTGTCGGTGGTGCTGATATTGGAGGACAAGCCGCTATAGGCATAGGTATGGGTACCGGCGTTGGATTTATGCAGTGGCGTATATTAGAAAATAAATTCCCGTCTTCGCAAAAATGGCTTTGGTTCTCCATTTTTGGATTCAGCTTTTCTTATATCCTCTTTGATGTACTTTCATTGTTAATACCCATGAAACCTGAAATTTTCACTCCTTTCGCTACAGCCATCGGAGCTATTTTGACGGGATGGCTACAATATAAATATGTGCTCGAACCCGTATACATGGACTCCAAAAAATGGATGTATTTTAATTTTAGCGGTTGGGTGCTCGCCCACTTGCTTACTTTTGGTTTCGTTGCACTTAATCTACCCATAGCACAGATCTTTCCAAGAGTCATTACCATAATACTTGCCTTTCTTTTTATACTCATCGGAGGTCCGATATATGCTTATATAACAGGGCGAGGAATAATTCCTATACTTAGCAATAAAACAGTTTAAGAAAATTTTCAGAAAATACGGAATCGAACCATTGATAGAAAAGTTATAAAAACTGAAATCCCTCGGAATGTAATGATAAACATTCCATCAGGAAAAATTTTTACCTCAAATGACGGATGCAGGATAATTTCCTAAGAATAATATTTCAAAACGATAGCATCAGAATAAGAATACATATGCACCAGGGTAGAATCTCCAATCCATCAATAGATGAAATAAAGACTTTTAGTTTAAAATCTACACAATTGGAAAATGCCCATCCGAACTAAATAATCAAAGAACGATTAAAACCTCTAGCCAGGAAAGCACATTCAAGCCCCATTCAATCTGTTGCATGAATATCCAATGAAATGGATCTAGTCTTAACTTCTGATAAAATAGATTTTACGGCCCTTTCCTAGAATTAAAATGTACACAGTTGAGCACGTAATTTCATCTAAGCAAATCCTATTAAATGCCTCTGTTTAAATTGCATTAACAATGCATTTTCACTTCCTTAAAAAGATTGCGTTAAAGTTTAAAAATTAATAAACAGTTTTGCTTCTAATTAATAAGAGATTCTACATTTGCATTGCAGATGCAAAAGCAGTATTTTATAAATAGGCCAGTGCATAATTAATCAGGTATTTTCAGATCACCAACAGGTAAGTAAGAAACGATATTGCATCTCCCATTTCTGAATCATCATTTTTTTATTCTTAACACTCAATTATTTAACAATGAAAAACGCTATCATTGCTTTCGCATTGCTACTTGGTTCAACAGTTGTAGCCTCTGCCCAAACAAACCCAACTTCAAAAGAAGCTTCACCAGCCCCTGCGAAGCCTAAAACAGAGACAGCTGGTACATCAGACAAACAAACCATGCCTGCAAAACCCGCGAAACCTGCGAAACCTGCTTTGAAAAAGCACGTATGTACTGCTGCTTGCAAAGACGGCAAACACGTGTATGCACACGGTGAAAAAGGACACGTTTGCACTGATGCTTGCAAAGCTGCGGCTACCAATGCAGCTTCAGCCGCAAAACAAACTACCAGCAAACCAGCTGCACCTATGGCTGAAAAGGCTCACGTTTGTACTCCTGCATGCAAAGATGGACATCACGTGTATGCACATGGTGAGAAAGGCCATGTATGTACAGATGCTTGCAAAAAGAAAATGTAATTCAATCACATCGCAAATTTGTGATGCTGGAACTTTTATAATTATTGGCTTTTTAGAAGCGAATAGATAAATCAAGTTCCGGAATATTTAAAGAAATAACATTTTCAGCACACGCGAAAGAGGAGATTGTAAACAGTCTCCTCTTTTATTTATAG
>CAZDQG010000044.1:0-16919 GCA_964507535.1 uncultured Saprospiraceae bacterium | reverse complement strand
AAGAATTGAAGTAAAAATCAGGTAGGCATAAACCACTTTCTTACGGCTTCTGTACAATTGACTCATCCATCCACTGATCAAATCACCAACTGACAAACCAATATATGCGTACATGATCACATCCCCTATGGATACCGGCTCCGCGACCTGCAAATGGTTTGCAAACTTTGCTGAAAATTTTATAAGTATACCAAGGACAAACCAAACCGGAAGCCCCACCATAATGCAGGCAAGGTATTTAATGAAAATATCTTTGGATTTGAACAACATGAAGAAGTTGCCCTTCTGCACCCGGTCTGTTTTAAGTTTATCAAACATTCCGCTTTCAAAGGTTCCAATGCGAAAGGCCAACAGGAGCAGACCTAGAATACCCCCAATAATATAGGACATCTGCCATTCGGTTTGCTTGGCTATTAGGTTTCCGGCTACTGCACCCAAGGCTCCTGCGGAAACAATAATCATTGTACCCCAGCCCCGCCGCTCCTTATCAATAATTTCAGAAATAAGGGTTATGGCCGCTCCCAGCTCTCCACTCAATCCAAAACCCGCAATCAGGCGAATGATTTGATATTGGTGAATATCTGTGACAAATGCATTGGCAATATTGGCAAGGGAATATATAAGGATGGAAGAAAACAAAACAGATTTTCTGCCCAACTTATCCCCCAGTATTCCAAATACGATGCCTCCCAACAACATGCCTCCCATCTGCCATAAAAAAAGCAAATAGTCGTATTTGGCAATTTGATCCGATGGCAAGTTCAGTCCTTTTTCAAGGGACTCTTTACCTATAATATTAAACAACTGAAGATCATAGATATCAACAAAATATCCCAATGCTGCAACGAGCACCGGGATACTCCATATTTTGCCAGAAAGGTGCTTATTCTTGCTTTGCATTCCCAAATGTAAAAAGAAATCAATGCACAGGAATGCTCTTTCCCTAATCCGTGGCTACTCAATCAATTGGGAACACAAAGTTTATTAGTAGACAATTCGCCACTTGGAATAGGCCAGATATAATTTTTCGCACTGGATAAAACTTCAGGAGCCGTTCCAATACTACCTGTTTTTGCAGGCAGGGTGAGCACATTTCTTTGAAGATCCTGAAGTCGAAGTCCTTCCCCTAAAAATTCAATCCTACGTTCATTAAGAATAGTTTTTATCAACTCTTCTTTTGTATTTAGTTTATCTGCGGGAAACTGGTATCCGGCATGCGAGCGCTGGCGAACAGCATGAAGCAAATTGCTGGCAAGTGTCAGATCACCTTTATATGCAGCAGCCTCCGCATAGTTTAGCAATACTTCCGCATAGCGAACAACCGGAACATAATCGCGGAAAGGCGCAGTTGTAATTGCGAATTTTTTCAAGACTTTCAACTTGGCTGAATTCACTCCAATTAAGGCAGAACGCGCATCCAATGGATTACTTAATGCAGGGTCTGCAACAATACCACCGTTTGCAAGAATTAATATAGGTTGTCCTAAATAACTAAATGCTAGGGAATATTGAGCAGGTGGTGTTTCCGTAGTCGAATTTAAAAAAGGAATGCTAAAGATTGATTCTGCACCTGTGTAGCTTCCGGTATACAGTGCGCTTACACTGGATTCCAACTGATGTGTGATTCCACTTGCCTGATACACAAAAGGACTTTGCGATGGAACCAATTTAGCGCTTTCCTCCACCACCTTGTCCATATTATTTTGGTTCAGGTATACGCGGGTTTTTAATGCAATAGCAGTGGCCTTGTGTGCACGCGAAGAATTCAGCTGACTTGTTGAATACGATACCGGCAAATTTTGTTCTGCAAAATCAAGATCAGCCAGGATCTGCGTGTACACTTCTTCCACAGAACTGCGGGCGAGATCATTGAATCCTGCCGAACGAATGGGTGTTAACCTCAGGGGAACTCCTGGAGCCGTTTTGTCAAGATTGTATGGTTTGGCATAGGTCTGTACAAGACTCAGATAACTGAGTGCTCGCACAAAACGGGCTTCTGCCATGTATAACTTAGCAAGGCTGTCAGAAACAACGGTAGTGCCTGTCAAATGGTCCATCAATATATTGGACGCATTGATTGCGGAATAAGCCGCGGACCAAAGATCATTTACATACTCATTCGTAGAAGCTACATTCTGATTCCATACTGCAGAACCCGTTGCAGCGTTTCCATCATTCTGTCCAAATTCATCGGAGCGCTGCTCATTGAAAACGATGAATCGCCCTCCATAAAAAATGGACTTCTGCAATTGGCCATATAAATTGTTTACCTGAGCCAGGATTTTGCCAGGCGTGTTGAAAGCTTGTGATTCGTCAATACTCGTTCTCGGAACAGTATCCAGAAAATCACCTTCACAGGATGAAACAAGTACCAGGCAAAAGATAGCTAGAAAATATAGTACATTTTTCATATTCGTTTTTTGTTGCTTGCTTTTAAATTAAAATCCCAGATTCAATCCCAAAGAGAATACCTGAGCATTTGGTGGAATGTTCTGATCCTTTCCACTATGAATGGAATTCCCATTTATAGAGACTTCGGGATCTGATCCCCGGTATTTTGTGATCGTAAATACATTGACAGCCTGGGCATACACGCGGAGGGATGCCAGCTTTCCACTCAACACAGTCCCTTCCAGTGGAATGCTGTAGCCCAATGAAATACTTTTCAACTTTACATAGTCCCCTTTCTCCACTTTAGATGTCGCTGAAAACGAAAATCCGGCAGATACGTTATCGCCATATTGAAGTTTTTGAATTTCAGTTTTCTGTCCCGGTGTGGTCCAACGGTCCTTAATGAACGTTCCGTTATTGAAATAGCGCTGATCCGAATTTGTAGCACGGGTTCCGTTGTACAATAAATTACCTCCAACAAAGGTGAAGTGTACATTCAAATCAAATCTCTTATAACTAAAGTTATTGGTAAATCCGCCAAAGTATTTTGGCAGAGAAGGGCCTTGTATTACTCCATCCTTGTACTGGTCAATAGCAGGTGCTGCTGAGCCATCCATATAGGTCCAGCGAGGTGAGCCAATGTGATTGTATTGCACTTCTTTGCCCTCACTGTTGATAAAGACCATCAATCCATTATCAGGATTCACCCCTTTTGTTGGAACTGCAAAAATGGAACCGATGGAATATCCTTCACGCGTCATATTCTGCACTCCGAAAATACTGGGTACATAGACATCACTAATCAGGTCTGTAACTTTATTAGTAAGTGTGGAGAAATTCAACTGTACATCCCAGGAGAATCCTGTTCTTTTTAAAACATTGCCAAATATGGTAAGTTCAACACCTTGATTGTACATGCTTCCCACATTTTGGTTTATGTAATTACCTGGGATACCCGCCGAAAGGGCCTGTGGTGCTTTGAGAATAAGATCTTTTATGTCATTTCGGTAATAATCAAACTCAACGCCGATGCGGTCATTAAATAAATTGAAATTACATCCTATATCCAGCTTTGTACTGGTCTCCCATTTCAAATCCGGATTTGCAGCCTGCGCGTATATGAGGGTCGGATTTCCTCCGTAGGTATTTGAAACATATGCGCCTATAGCGGGATAATCGCCAATTTCACTGTTCCCAACAATACCATAACTAGCACGTAGTTTCACATTGCTGATGTTGCTGAAAAAACCACTGCTTGGATAGAAGCCCTCTTTGTCCAAATTCCATCCCGCAGATGCACCCCAGAAATTTCCAAATTTGTTTCCTTCAGCGAGCGCAGAAAGTCCATCCCTTCTGAAATTGAAGCTCAACAAATATTTTTTTGCATAATCATAGGTGAGGTTTGAAAAATAAGACAATAGTGCATTGACCGTGGATATGTTACCATAAGGTGAAATATTCACAAATCCTCCCTGGTAGTTTTTGTAATCGGGATCTGTGATATTGCTTCGACTTGCACCCCAACCATCAATGGTCGTTCTGATTCTTTCATGTCCAAGAAGAATTCCAAAATTGTGAAAACTGCCAAAGTGTTCTTCAAATCGCAATGTGGTCGCCCAATCATAACGGTAATATTTCGTAAATGAATTTGTTGCCACACCATTTGCAGAAGCGCCACCACCATGAATTGGATTGAAAAAAGAATTGTTCTCGACCTGAAGATTATTCAAACCATAACTCGTTTTCAGAATCAGGTTTTTCAAAACCTTCCACTCACCGAAAATATTGCCCATAAGCGTGTTGTTCTCTGAAGTATTTACATCCAGCTTCTGCACCATGGCCAGATTATAGGCATTGATTGTTCCAATGGTACTTGGATTGTTATTTCCATAACCCACACTAATGCGGTTTTGAATGTTGTAAGAACCATCTGCATTATACGCAGGAACATTAGGTGGCAGGACATAGGTCATACGTCCCAAAGGCTCGTTGGTTATGTATTCGGAGTTATAGGAAGAAGATGCAAGCGAATTGCTGGCAATCGCTCCAGTATTAGGTCCAGTATTTGTCCCGTTGCTGTAACTTACATTCGCACCAATAGTAATCCATTTATTCAACTGGTTATCAATATTCAGACGGGTAGAATATCGTTCATAGCTATTGTAGCGAATGTAACTATTTTGAAAGGTATAGCCCGTTGAAAAATAATACCGCGTAGAGTTATTAGCTCCAGATACACTGATGTTATGGTTGGTGGAATAGCCCGGACGGAAAGCCACATCATACCAGCTTGTGTTTACAATGCTGCTGTCTGCATTGTACATCAATGCATAACCAGGTTGTCTTCCCGAATTCACCATAGCCTCATTTTTGATCATCACATAATCTTTGGCATCAAGAAGTTCAGGCAAATTATAGGGAGTGCTTCTGCTGACCCAACTATCATAATTCACCCGTACACGTCCTTTATTTCCTTTTTTAGTTGTGATGACCATAACCCCATTTGCAGCACGGGAACCATATATTGCTGCGGCTGAAGCATCTTTAAGCACATCTATGGATTGGATGTCATTAGGATTGATATCGGATAAGGGATTGTTTCCTATCAATCCTCCTATAGATCCGACAAACATGCTTACACCATCCAAAACGACAAGAGGATACAGGCCAGAAGTAATAGTGTTTATTCCTCTTATGCGCATGATTGGCGTATTATTCAATACGTTCGAAGGCTGGATCAAATCAATTCCAGCTGCCTGACCACCTAACAATTGATCAAAACTTAAAGCCGGTCTCACCATCAGTTGCTTTGTGGTAATATTTGATACCGCACCGGAAAACTCAGATTTCTTCTGAGAGGTATATCCACTAACAACTACTACTTCTTCAAGTTCCTTTGCAGCCTCATCCAGATAAATTGGATAAAATCCGGCCGAATCAATGGAGATCTCCCGGGTCGTATATCCTATGTAACTGACAGATAATACAACAGGAAACTGATTGGGTACCAAAACGGAAAATTCACCTATGGAATTGGTCATAGCCGCCAGGTTGGATCCTTTCACATTGATATTCGCACCTTCCAGGGCAGAGCGGTTTTGGGCATCGTGTATGGTACCATAAATGCGAAGATTTTGAGCTTCCGCAGTTGACAGGCACATATACATAAAGAAGATCATTGAACAGATCTTAAAATAGGTTTTTTTGGTCTTCATATACCTTCAGGAATTTAGATTATTCCGGTATAAAATATCCGGATTGATGTCCAAAAGTAAAACCATAAGACAGCATGCACTACGCACATATATAAAGTGCCAAATATATGAGGACAAAACCCATGAAAAATTACGTGAACAGGTCAAAATAATTGACGAAATGGAAAGGACACCCCGGTGTTACTCCTATAAAAACAGCCTTAGAACACTTAGAACAATGCTCTCAATATGGAAACACAGGTGGGTACATTTTGAGTCCTCGTATAGATCAAATTAGTTAAAATAATAATAAGGGCTATTGAGCTTTGCTCTAAATATAATAAGCTTGCATCAAGCTGTACTAAAATTGAATATAGGCTTCTATAAAAGCTACGTGAAGACCATCTTGATTCGTTCTATCCTTTTTATTTCCAAAACACCCATGCCTCCTCTATCTCAAATTCAATTGGCACCATATAATTTCACATCCCTTTTTGCATTTCGCCTGGCCAGAAAATACAAAACCAGAGACGGCAATCCGAAGCAGGCTATTGCAATAAGCCAAAATCCCAACTGTGCATCCGTAACTTTTATGTTATCAAGAAGGCCATGAATGCATTCACTGCTGAACTTAGATGCAAATACGTAAACAATTGTTGCCAAGATTAACTTGAAAGGTTTGGCCGGACTGATATAGTACTCCATATGCATCCGGTACCATCCATAATACTGTATGGCTCCATGAGCAAGGATAACTAACGCCAGTGCTGCACAAAAAACAATAGGTGACATAACAAGTTTTTTACTAGCATAAATATAAAAAAGGAATCCTGGATACTGGAAGACCACTAATATAAATGCATCCAAATCACCAGAGTCCATTCTCACAATTACGCATTCACAAAACAATTATAATTCAACATTAAAATGGAGCTTTAAACAGGAGACAATAAACAGTAAATGGCGCTATCCAAAAAATGACCATTATAATAATAGTTCTCTCTGAAATAAGCTTCCTGCCTGAAGCCATGACGTTCCAGTAATCGTTTGGAAGGCTCATTCTCAGGATTCACATTGGCTTCTATAGAATGGAAATTTAAAGAATGGAAACTGAATTCCAGTACGGCACGCATTGCTTCACTCATAAGACCTTTACCCTGATAATTCGTTTTCAAGGTATATCCAATCTCTGCCCTGTGATTAGGCAGATCAAATCTCCAAAGACCAATTGTACCAATGACTTTCGATTCTGGTTGTAATGTAATTACCCAATTTAATCCAAGATTATTTTTAAAATCATCCTGGTTTCTCTGAATCCACTCCTTCGCTTCAGTCAAATCTTTACAGGGATCCCGGTCCAGATATCGCAGCAGTTCCCTATCGCTTCTTAAGTGCAAAATTTCAGCCGCATCCTCCCGTTGTGCTAACCTGAGATGGAGCCGTTTCGTATGTATTTCAGGAAAGGTAGTGATTTCAAACCGCAGCACGACTTATGATTTATTAGTTTACTTATTAATGCGTACAATTGTTAGCTACTCGCCATTCTTCGGGGTCTCTCTTTAAGTTCTCCCTTGCAGTTTGGACAAACATGCATTAAGGTCTCTGCACAGGTTTGGCAGTAGCTGCATTCATAACTGCAAATAAATGCTGCTCCACCCCATTCCAAGGTGGCCTGGCATCGCTCACATGTGTTCTTCATTTCCAACATACTTAATTATTTATAAGGTAGCAAATAAAGGGTCATTTACTTCGATTGACTTTAATAGTATTGTTTATTCCTGAATCCGCTGATCACGTGCATAATATAAACCTTCTTCTTTTTAAGAGCTTATCCGCATTTTTTATTGGTAGTCTTATTATTGAATTGTTTCAGGCTCATTCGCAAAAATCAATTCAACACCAGATATAATACATATCGGATACCTTGTTTTCTTTTTTGAGGGTTTTCCAATACTGAAAAGTACCTGTCAAGGGTCATACAGGTCGCTAAAACTGTATGTATGGCTTCCTGCGAAAAGCTTCCAAATTTATCCTTTTCAGAACCTGACGTATTTTGCATTTTGCCCTTGGATATTTTAAACGAAAATAACAATCTATGGAGTTTTTTAATCTTTCAATATTGTACTCTTCGGCTTTGAATCAACCATCATACACTAAACAATCATTCAAACATCTTAATTAAAATCTACTTTATTTCAAAAATGAATTACATCGCGTTGCCTGAGCTTTCTCATAGAATCAGGAATGTTGCTCTGAATTTCGCGAATCAGTGCTTGCAGTAGTTTTTCCTTGACAAAAAAACGATGGGTCACGAGACTTATTTCCCGCACCGGTGCCGGGGCATGGAAAAAGCGGATGTGTTTTTTTTGCCGGGCCGTCATATTGTTCATTGCCAAGGCAGGAATGATGGTAATGCCCTTGTAGGTATCTACCAGGTTTTTCAAGGTTTCAATACTGCCTACAGCAAGATCAAGCTGACGCAGGTGCATTTCTTTTTTATGAAGTTCACACAAATTGATGATCTGACTCCGGAAACAATGGCCTTCCTCCAAAAGCCACAATTGATTTATATCAATGTCTTCAGCCATAAGATACTTTTTCTTAATAATGCGATCTTGCTCTGAAGCATACACCATAAACTCCTCATAAAACAAGGTAAACTCATTGAGATGGGGATTGCCAAGCGGCGTAGCCAACAGTCCTGCATCCAATTCGCGTTTCTCCAACTTTTCTACCAAATCATGCGTCGTGAGTTCAAAAATATGCATATGCACGTTGGAAAATTTGGAAAGGAAATCATTTAAGAAAAGAGGAAGAAGATAAGGAGCCAGGGTAGGTATGATGCCAACCCGTAAATCGCCTTTCAGCTCATTCACCTCCTCGCTGACCAATTCCCGGAGCCTCTCGGTATGAAGCAAAATAGTTCGAGCTTCCGCTATGACTTTCCGACCCGTCTCCGTTGCTACTACAGGTTGCCTGCTCCGGTCAAAAATCCGTACGCCCAATTCTTCTTCAAACTTGCGAATCATCATGCTCAACGTGGCTTGTGTAACAAAGCACTTTTCTGCCGCCTTTAGGAACTGGCCATAATTATCTACTGCAACGATGTATTCCAATTGTTGAAGATTCATATAGATTATATCTATACAAAAATAGAAAATATCAATTATTTTTATAGACACTTTATCGGATCTTTGTGCCAGCATAGTTCGTATCCCTCATTATGAATATACAGCCTTTCATATTGAACTACAGCGCGGGGAAGTCATGCAGCTGATAAACGAACAACAGGTTTACTTTTATTTCCAGGCTTGATTGGAGGAACACCAATCACAAAATGGAATTGAACAAATCCTTGTTCGGGAACTATTTAAGCAAACCAATTGCAAATGCCACTATTCAATGGAAGCATTTGAAAATGCTATTGTTCGCAAAGAAACATGAGGCGTTATCGCCTGAATATCGGGTTTAGGGGGTGGCCATTGACCAGGCACTCCCTTTTTTTATTTTGTATGCGTATGTTTAATAAATCTTATATCAAAAAAATAGGCTTCGCTGCCTTTCTTTTTTTCCTCTTAAAAGGAATTGGTTGGCTTGTGTTGGCCTACTTGATAATAAAATAATGGAATTATCAATTCTATTCGCGAAAAACTGGCTTTAACTCAATTACAGAGAAAACGATATGATATAAATATTCCTTGACCGGGTTTTCTGCCGCTCACATTTCAAACCAACGTATCTTCTGAACCGCAGGCCTGTCCGTCTCTATTCTTAAAGCTGTTCGAACCTTATCTACGATTTTCTTACTTTCAGACGAAATCCACATTTTTTTTATGGCATGCATTTCATGTCAACTTTTAAAAAAAGAGCCTCTGAAGACATGAGATCCCTTTCGTCCCTGAAAAAAGTAATGACCCGGTGCCAGGTGTGCAATGGAAATACAAGATTGCTGAACAGCAGATAAATTCATTGCTTCAAGCCCATCCAAACGAACGATATGCATTTCAAGGGCCTCCGTTATTGTTTCATCCAATCCTTCCAGGCAAATGTGGTCTTGAGCCGGATTGGGAAAAACGGAAACCAAATTTGTGGTGAACAGCTGTTCGTTTTCAGTTGATTCCTGCAATTTCAGTATGTGCCCGAAATGGGTAGATATATACGCCGTATTTCGGTCAACCAGGTCTATAGAATAAAGATGCTCTGTTCCAAGTGGACTCACCATCTGAATCCAGCTTTGACCTCCATCCTCGGTCTTGAGTATAACTCCGTTAAAACCGCAAATAAATCCATAATTCTCATCTAAAAAAGACAGCTCAAATAAGGGATCTTGGGTAATGGAGGGTAATCTACTCCACGTTTTCCCGGCATCTACGGTTTTATATATTCGCCCGATATCCGCACAGGCGTATCCTGTATTGGCATTTACAAACTGAATACTGCGAATCCAGTCAGCAGGAGCTTCAAAAGGGAAAAAATCGACAGGTTCCCAACTGTCCCCTCCATTCTCTGAACGCAACAGTACATTTGAACCACTCGCAAACCAGACACCAGAAGAGGTCACAACCGCATCATAAAAAAGATTTGTAGTACCGCTTCCGAGCACTTCCCAATCATCCCCCCCATTGCGTGTACGTATAATCACCCCTCTGGAACCGACGGCAAAACCGATATTGGCATTTTGAAAATATACGCCCCACAATTGCTCCGTAGTACCCGTTTTAAGTGTCGTCCAATGCAGTCCTCCATCTTTGGATCGCAACATCAGTCCATCATTTCCGCTCATGAAAATTACTTCCTTACTTTGAAAAAAGATGTCCATGAAACGGGTACCCGTATAACCCGAAGACACATCTTCCCAAGTCTGGCCACCATCATGGGTTATGTGAATGTTTTTTGTGGATCCGTTATACAAACTACCAACTGTTATCCCGAAATTTTTGTCATAAAAACGGACCTTTTGCAATGTCTGGGACGGATTAAACTTATAAAAATCCTTCCACACCTGAGCATGGACGGGTATCGAGATAAAAAGAATCAGGCCAACTAAAAGGAACATGTGCTTTACATAGAACATCGCAGGAGATTTAAGTCAGCGAAAATACACAATCAATAGGGATTTGCCTTGGGTCAGGCAAGATAATAGCCCTCAGAAACTTAAGGTTCAAGCGGCAGCTCGTCAAATCACTTGAACTGCCGAAATAGGAAATCAGATGAGCCCCGCGTCTTCCTGGTAAATAAGTTTAACCAGAAGTCGACCCACCATTTGAAGGGTGTACGGATCAATCACATCCATAGTGTCTTTTAAAGTGTGGTGGTAATGAGGGAAACGCTTGCCGTCCGGGCGGTTGATGATATCAATCATCTTTATTTTTGCAAGGGTGTTGACAAAATAATGGTCATCCATGACACCACCTCCTGAAGTCTTCGGAAAAAATGCAGAATACCCCATGGATTCCGCAAGTCCCCATACTTTATCTACAATATCCTTTGCAAAATAAACACTGTAGTCTTCTGTATAAAATCCTGGATTGGTACCACCAACCATGTCCAGCAATATTCCATATTGCGCTCTGTAACCTGGACTGTGCAGATTCCGGGACCAATATTGAGAGCCAAGTCCCCAGGAATTTGAGTTGTTTTCTTCTCCGTAATCTTCCAGGTCAAATAATACAATGTCTACACCAATCTGACTTGGGGCCTGCTTTTGAAATAGTCGTGCAAGTTCAATTAAAACCCCAACGCCACTAGGTCCATCATCGGCACTATCAAAGGACTTCTTGCGATTTGAAGGCTCCGGATCGGAATCCGCCCATGGCCTTGTATCCCAATGGGAAGAAAGAACTATTCTTCTTTTTGCCTGTGGATTTATCTGTGCAATAATATTGATTCCATTCAGTAAAGTGCCGTCGAAAGCTTTTGCCTGAAATTTTTGCTCGATTACTGTGGCTCCATAAGACCTGAATTTTTCAGCCATCCAGGCAGCACAATTTCGGTGTGCCTCTGAATTTGGTATCCTTGGTCCAAATTTTATTTGCTGACGAACAAAGGAATAGGCGCTGTCTTTTTGAAAAACCGGATAGCTGAGTGCATCCGCTTTTACGGCATTTGATTTTTCTGCTTTTTCATTTTTACATGCAGGAATCATAAAAAGCATCATGCCTGCTAAAAGTCCCTGTAAAATGCGCATCATCTGTATTTTACCGTATTTAAAATCAAATATAAACCCATTCTGTACCATCCTTTCCATCCTTGAGTTGTATGCCACTTTCCTTCAACCCATCGCGAATTTTGTCTGAACTTGCCCAGTCTTTTCGATCGCGGGCATCCTTGCGCAGGTCTATAATCAAAGCCATCAGCTTATCAACAAGCTGACCACCACCTTCATTGCTTTCATCACGCAATCCATAGATGTCAAATACAAATCGACGCAAATGTTCACAAAGTTGAATCCATACTTCTTCTGAAATACTATCTGCAGGTAAATGACCATCCTTGATTGCATTAATCATACTGCACATTTCAAAGATGGAGGCCAGTGATTTTGGTACATTGAAATCATCGCACAAATCTTCCTCACATTGGCTGATAAGCCTACGCACTTCCACATCCTTTGTTCCTTCTGCACTTGTAAAGCGAAGGTCTCCCGAAGAGACTATGCGCAAACTGTCCATGATTCTGCGGTAGGCTTTTTCTGCTGCTGCCAGACCTTCATCTGTAATATCAAGAGTACTCCGGTAGTGTGCCTGCAAAAAGAAAAAGCGAACTACCATAGGCGAATACCCTTTGCTGATATGAGGACTGTTACCACTGAACAATTCCTGGGGAGAAATAGTATTTCCTTCGCTTTTGGACATTTTCCGGCCATTCAATAGCAGCATATTCGTATGCAGCCAATAATGTGCAGGAGCACTTCCACAGGCGCCTACATTTTGTGCAATTTCGTTTTCATGATGTGGAAATTTCAAATCGTTTCCTCCACCGTGAATATCAAAATGCTCTCCTAAATATTTTGTACTCATCGCCGAACACTCCAGATGCCATCCAGGAAATCCTACCGACCAGGGGGAATTCCAACGCATGATATGTTCTTCACTTGCTTTAATCCAAATGGCAAAATCAGATGGGTGGTTTTTCTCGTCCTGGTTTTTCAAATTGTCGCGGGATTCCGCCAATAAATCTTCTACAACACGCCCTGAAAGCGTACCATAGTCATTGCCTTCTTTAATGAATTTGATGGTATCGAAATACACCGACCCATTTTTTACGTAAGCATATCCGTTATCGAGAATCGCCTGAACCATTTCGATCTGCTCGATAATGTGGCCGGTAGCACGGGGTTCTATACTTGGAGAAAGCACATTGAATGTGCGCATCATTTCATGGAATCCATTGGTATATTTTTGAGCGACCTCCATGGGTTGCAGTTGGTCGAGGCGGGCCCCTTTAAGCATACGGTCTTCGCCATCATCCAGCAAATGTCCAACATCAGTGACGTTTCGCACATAACGGACCTTATACCCGCTTTGTAAAAAAAAACGGTAAATGATATCAAAAGATACAAATGTCCGGCAGTTTCCAAGATGCACGTCATTGTATACCGTAGGTCCGCATACATACATGCCTATCCGGCCCTCAAGTATTGGTTTAAATGCTTCCTTTTGCCCGCTTAGACTGTTGTAAAGTTGCAATGCTCTTGCTTCCATACTGGCAAAGATAGAAGAGTGACCTGTAAATAACTGTCAATGAATCTCTAATAGAATGACAAGCAGGTAAGGCTTAAATTACACGAATTAAACTTGAAAAACATTTCATCCGGCCCAGCCTTCCCGGTCCAAACTACGGAAATGGATAGCCTCTGACAGATGTTCAAGGGCAATTTCATCAGAATCATCCAGGTCTGCTATGGTTCGACTTACCTTCAATATGCGATCATAGGCCCTGGCAGATAATTGCAATTTGGTCATGGCGTTTTTTAATAACATTTGACCCTGTTGGCCAATACTACAGATGTCGCGAACTTGTCCGGAAGGGATCTGTGCATTAAAATAAATGTGCGGACTATTGGAAAACCGAGATTCTTGCCGACTTCTTGCTGCATGCACCCTTTGACGGATTTGAAAAGATCCTTCCTGCCCTCTCCTTTGTTCCATAAGCTGATCCGAGCTTACCGGAGTCACTTCGACATGTAAGTCAATACGATCCAGCAAGGGCCCGCTAATGCGACTCAGGTATTTTTTTACCTGACCCGGGCCACATACACATTCCTTTTCAGGATGATTGAAGAATCCGCATGGACAAGGATTCATGCTGGCGATCAGCATAAAACTGGCAGGATAATCCAATGAAATTTTAGCCCTTGAAATAGTGACTTTGCGTTCTTCCATAGGCTGTCGCAATACTTCGAGAACCGAGCGCTTGAATTCAGGCAATTCATCCAAAAAAAGTACGCCATTGTGCGCCAATGAAATTTCCCCAGGCATTGGATTCGAGCCACCACCTACCAAAGCAACATCGCTGATTGTGTGATGCGGAGCTCGAAATGGACGTTGCCGGACCAGCCCCGCTCCCGAGGCAAGAATACCTGCCACAGAATGTATTTTGGTAGTTTCCAGCGCCTCATCCAAACTAAAGGGTGGTAAAATTCCAGGCAACCTTCTGGCCAACATGGTTTTTCCGGCCCCAGGAGGTCCGATCAATATGACATTATGCCCTCCAGCTGCCGCAATTTCCAATGCACGTTTGATGTTTTCCTGGCCTCTGACATCTGCAAAATCATCTACAACCTGCTCATCTCCCTTTCGGAACTCTGCAAGCACATTTTCTGAATACGGCGTAATGTTCCGGATTCCTTCAAAAAAAAGAAGTGCCTCCTTTAAATTCTCTACTGCCAAAATTTCCAACCGTTCCACAATGGCAGCCTCACGAGCGTTAGCTTTGGGAATCATAATGCCTTTGTACCCCTCCTTTATTGCCAATATAGCCATCGGCAACACTCCTTTTACGGGTCTTACTCCACCGTCCAGGCTGAGCTCTCCCATGATTAAATAGTGATTCAAGCGATCCTCCTGAAGGGAATGTGTCGCCGCCAGAATTCCAAGTGCAATCGGCAAATCATAACATGATCCTTCTTTGCGGATATCCGCAGGAGCAAGATTGATAATCAATCGCACCCTAGGAAAATGGTACCCACTACTTTTCACTGCTGCCTCTATGCGTTGGGCTCCTTCACGGATTGCATTATCCGGCAAGCCAACCATGAAATAGTTGTTCTTTCCAGCAATCACAGGCCCTCCAGCGCTAACTTCCACCACAATTGGACAAGCATCCACGCCATGGACGGCAGCCGAGTAAGACTTCACAAGCATATACTAAAGTTAGGGTGTTTGAGAAAGCGAACCTTCTGTTCACAAAGTAAATGGAGGCTGCCGGAATCAGGAGACTACAATTATTAAGTCTGCCAATACTTTTTTTATGCTTCTGTATTTTACTATTAAATCAGACCCATCACACAAACATCCCGATACCTGGCATTCCTCTTGGCAATAGTCAGGCTTTCATACATTGGTCTATCTTTGTGCCCAAAATAAAGATCATGTATCGCACACATACTTGTGGAGAGCTCCGGATGGAGCACGTGGGTCAGCAGGTGCAGCTCGCCGGCTGGGTTCAGATCGTTCGTAATCTGGGGGGCCTTAGCTTTATTGACCTCAGGGACCGCTATGGCATCACACAGCTCGCTTTTAATATGGATGAAAAACCAGAACTGTGCAGCAAAGCCCGCAAATGTGGCCGCGAATTTGTACTGCAGGCAAGCGGATGGGTGCGCGAACGAAGTAGCAAAAACCCAAATCGTCCTACCGGTGATATTGAAATCCAGGTAGAACAGCTGGAAATCCTGAATTCCTCGGCAGTGCCTCCTTTTACTATTGAAACTGAAACGGATGGTGGTGAAGACCTGCGTATGAAATACCGCTACCTTGACATCCGCCGCAGTCCTATTCAGGATAAAATCATGTTCCGGCATCAGATTGCACTTGAAGTGCGCAAATACCTTAGCAGTCTTGATTTTCTGGAAATTGAAACGCCTTATCTCATTAAATCAACTCCGGAAGGAGCCCGGGATTTTGTCGTCCCAAGCCGCATGAACCCGGGGCAATTCTATGCCCTGCCACAATCTCCGCAAACTTTCAAACAAATCCTGATGGTCGCAGGAATGGACAAATACTATCAGATCGTGAGATGCTTTCGCGATGAAGACCTGCGCGCAGACCGCCAGCCGGAGTTTACACAAATTGACTGTGAAATGGCATTCGTTCAACAGGAAGATATCTTGCAAACTTTTGAAGGGCTTACTCGTCACCTCTTTAAGTATTGTCTGGGGAAAGAACTGGGGACCTTCCCTCGTATGACGTTTGATGAGGCCATGGAAAATTACGGATCGGATAAACCAGACCTTCGGTTTGACTTAAAATTTCAGGATCTCAGTTTTATGAAAGGTAAAGGATTTCAGTTGATCGACTCGGCTGACTATATAAAAGGCTTTGTTGTCAAAAATTGCGATACACACTTTACAAATAAAGAACTAAATGATGTTACCGATTGGGTAAAAAGGCCACAGATAGGGGCTAAAGGATTGATATATATCAAATTTGGTACGGAAGGGATTAAGAGTACTATAGGTAAATTTTATTCAGATGAGGACCTGAAAGACTTGGCCCAACGCATAGGGGCGACAACTGGAGATGTGGTGTTTGTGCTGTTAGGCGACCGCAGTAAAACACCTAAACAATTGGGTGACCTCCGTCTTGAAATTGCACGTAGGTTGAATCTGATACAAACCGACGATTTTAAGCCTTTGTGGGTAACACATTTTCCATTACTCGAATGGGACGAAGATTCACAACGCTTCTTTGCAATGCATCACCCTTTTACCAGTCCACTTCCGGAGGATCTGGATAAAATGCAAAGCACAAATCGCGAAGACCTGGCAGCTATCCGGGCTGCTGCATATGATATGGTCATAAATGGCGCCGAAATCGGCGGGGGCTCAATACGGATTCATGACCGCCAGTTGCAGGCTCGTAATTTTGAAATCCTTGGTTTTACAAAAGAAGAAGCCGAAGCTCAATTCGGATTCCTCTTAGGTGCTTTTGAATATGGAGCTCCTCCCCATGGAGGAATTGCCTTTGGCCTGGATCGGTTGTGTGCAGTCATGCAAGGCAGCCATTCGATCCGGGACTACATTGCTTTTCCAAAAAACAACATGGGCAGGGACATGATGATTGATGCACCTTCACCTCTTGAAGCTAAACAGCTGAATGAATTGAACATCGC
>CAZDQG010000043.1:0-20538 GCA_964507535.1 uncultured Saprospiraceae bacterium | reverse complement strand
CGCCGATTAAAGTGGCACGTGAACTGGGTTCAGAACGTCGCAAGACAGTTCGGTCTCTATCTGTGGTGGGCGTTGTAACATTGAAAGGAGCTGACTCTAGTACGAGAGGACCGAGTCGGACGTACCGCTAGTGTATCTGTTGTGCCGCCAGGTGCAGCGCAGAGTAGCTATGTACGGACTAGATAAGCGCTGAAAGCATCTAAGCGCGAAGCTATCCTTAAGATGAGTGTTACATGGGGTCGTAGAAGACGACTACGTTGATAGGCTATAGGTGAAAGCGTAGTGATACGTTCAGCCGAGTAGTACTAATTACCCCAAAGCTTCCTTTTTTTATCTTCTGCTCTTTCCTCTTCCAACCTTTTTTTAAGAATTTTTTCTATCTAACACGTTGATCCAACCGTTTTACAAGCGTGTAAAACGCAACTCTAAAGAAATACGAGCCTCGCTCAAAAGTCTTAGGTGGCTATTGCGAGGGGGTTCCACCTCTTCCCATTCCGAACAGAGAAGTTAAGCCCCTCTGCGCCGATGGTACTGGACGCAAATCCGGGAGAGTAGGTCGCTGCCGTTTTTTTTCTAAAGCCCTGCACATATGTGTCAGGGCTTTTTTTATGTACATACCTTAGCCCCATAATCGCAACAATCGAACGTCGACAACTGCGGTCTGTGACGCACTTCAACTTCCTATTTCCGGTTAAGCGTATTCTAACGAATGTTTGTTTGTTTTCTTTCTAACTGGCAGTAGCCCAGGTAACTTTAGAACATTTTCCACGAAATCATGTCATCTATCCAGATTAAAATGGCTACGCGATGCTTAAAAAACACGAGCACTGGTACGAAAAAACAGATGTCTTATTAACTTTAAGGGATCATGACACCACGGGACTTTAAATATTTGATCGTCTGGTTGTTGCCGGTTTTTGCCTGGTGCGGTTTGTCTCTGGGCTCCTGGTATAGTCCGGGAAGTTTCTACCTGGCTTTCGTACTGGTTCCAATTTTAGATTTCCTGTTTCCTCAATCGCATAAAAATTTTTCTGAGGAGGCCAAATCTGTCCGTACTGAAATCAACTTCTTTGATGCATTGCTGTATCTAAATCTCCCCATTCTCTATATCCTGCTCTTTTATTTCATAAGGTCTGCAGCAAATGGTTTTCCAAGCCTGACGGAACATGCGATGCAGATCCTGAACATAGGCATCGTATTGGGTGTCATGGGAATCAACGTAGCTCACGAGCTGGGACACCGGTCCTCTTTTTGGGCAAAAGCCACCGCACAATTGCTTTTATTGCCTTGCCTGTACATGCATTTTACAAAAGAACACAACCATTGGCATCATAAATATGTCGCATCTGACAAGGATCCGTCTTCAGCCAGATTAAATGAAGCCCTGTATACATTCTGGTTTCGCAGTATATCTGGTGTCTGGAGAAATGCATGGATACTGGAGAAACGGACTTTGGAGGCATGCGGACTGCCTTTCCTTCACTGGCGAAACACGCTAATTCTACAGGTCATGATGCAAATCTTCTACCTGTCTGCAGTATATTTTTACGGAGGTTCAGAACTCCTGATTTCCTGTGTATTAGCCGCATTGGTTTCCATTTTGTTATTGGAAACGATAAACTACATTGAGCATTATGGATTGTCCCGCGCAATTTCTGCCCAAGGCCATCTTGAAGCTGTCCATGAGAAACATTCATGGAATTCCGATCATCCCCTTGGCCGCATCTTTTTATATGAACTTACAAGGCATCCCCATCATCATAAAAAGGCCAGTGAGAAATACCAGAATCTGGACAGTATACGGAAAAGCCCGCAAATGGCATTCGGATATCCTGCAAGCATGATCGTTGCATTGATTCCACCCTTGTGGTATAAGCTTATGAATTCGCGAATAGACGCTGTAAACTGACGAGCGTTTATCCTGATTCATCTAATTGGCCACCTTGTCCAGCACTTCCAGTAATTGGAGGTCTTCAATCTGCGTTGCGCAGTTAAAATGATGTTCCGGACACGCTTTTTTACCATGCAGTCCACAAGGCCTGCAAGCCAGCTCCCCCCGGAATTGCACAATGAATGATTGTTCGGAAAGGGGTCCAAATCCAAAGTCTGGAACCGTGCTGCAATATATGGCACACACAGGGGCATTTACAGCCGAAGCAATATGCATTGGGGCTGAATCATTGACATAATTGATGGTAGCTTGTTGCATGATACGGGCAGATCCAGTAATGTGTAATTGCCCACATGTATTGTAACATGCAATTTCCTTATTGGTCTCGTGTACTTTTGACATTATGTGCTCGCAGAGCGCATAATCCTGTTTTGATCCCAGGAGAACAACTGCGTACTTTGAAGGTACTTTTGTTAAAAATGAAACCCATTTTTCGGCAGGGTATTGTTTGGTAAACCAAACAGAGGCAGGAGCTACCGTAATGTAGTGTCCATATTGATCTATCCGTGATGCTAACGTTTGTTCGTATGACGAATATATCCGGGGTCGCGACGCAGTGTCGTCCGTAAAAGCTTTAATAAGCAAATGATTGCGGTCGATTTCATGCATTTTTGCATTTCCCCCAATCTGATGTTTGATCCTGCGATCAAAAAAGATGGAAAAAGGATTTTTATCGAATCCTGTTTTTTCCCTGGCTCCTGACAACGCGGTCAGCAAACCTGTTGAACCAAAGCGCTGGAGGTTGAAGAGTTTATCATATTTTTCACTTCGAATAGTCCGCAGCAGCCTTAATAAATGCAAGTATTTATTTTTCTTTTTGTCCCAGAGCAGAAGTCTGTGAATATGTGGATTATTTTCAAAAACGCCTTCATTGCCTTTACGGATGAGGAAATCGATCTGGTCATCCGGAAAATATTTTTTCCATTTTTCGACCAGGCCGGTGGATAGTATGCAATCTCCTAAAAACGCAGTCTGAATGATCAGGATTTTTGCCATGTAAGGGTCTTGTTAATGAAAAGCGAAAATAACATGTACATCAAATAGCTGCTTTTTCAAGCGCTCCATTGCAATATTACTCATTTGTAGACTTGCTGTCCTGGAATTTCCAGAGGGACTTCTCTTTCTTTGTATTTTCCATGCATCCGAATGAGCCTCCAAAAGACTGAAAAGCAGGTATATTTTTTGAACAAATAAGCGGCTTTTGCATTTATTTATTCCAAGGATCATGTGTTATTAATGGTCTTTATTTGTTGAAAATAATATTTATACCTTTGCAAAAATTTTAAACTATGGAGCAGGTAGCCACCCATTTAAAGTATCGCGTAAAAGACATAAAACTGGCCGATTGGGGTCGTAAAGAAATAGAACTTGCGGAAGCTGAAATGCCAGGTCTGATGGCATTAAGGGCTGAATACGGTGCTGCAAAGCCATTGGCAGGAGCACGTATTGCCGGATGTTTGCACATGACCATTCAAACGGCGGTATTGATTGAAACCTTAATAGAGTTGGGTGCTGAAGTAAGTTGGTCTTCCTGCAATATTTTTTCTACCCAGGACCATGCTGCAGCGGCAATTGCAGCTCGCGATATTCCCGTGTTCGCCTGGAAAGGAATGAACAACGAGGAGTTTGACTGGTGTATAGAGCAGACCCTTTTTGCGTTTGAAGGCGGAAAGCCATTGAATATGATTCTGGATGATGGCGGAGACCTTACCAACATGGTATTGGATCATTATCCTGAATTGGTAAAAGATATTCGCGGAATTTCAGAAGAAACAACCACCGGGGTAATGCGTCTTTACGATCGCATGCGAAACGGAACATTACCCTTACCCTGTATCAATGTAAACGATTCCGTTACGAAATCAAAATTTGACAATAAATACGGATGCAAAGAGTCCTGTGTAGATGCCATCCGCCGTGCCACCGATATCATGATGGCAGGAAAAGTGGCTGTAGTAGCTGGTTATGGAGATGTGGGCAAAGGATCAGCAGCTTCTCTCCGTGGTGCAGGATGTCGTGTTATTGTCACGGAAATTGACCCTATTTGTGCTCTTCAGGCTGCTATGGACGGATATCAGGTTATGAAAATGGAGCATGCTGTAAAACATGCCAATATCGTAGTAACGGCCACCGGTAATTGCGACATACTCACAGAAAAGCATTTCCGGAATATGAAGGACAAAACCATCGTTTGTAATATCGGGCACTTCGATAATGAAATTGATGTTGCCTGGCTCAATACCAACTTTGGCCACACCAAAGTTGAGATCAAGCCTCAAGTGGACAAATACACTGTCGATGGTACCGATATCATTTTATTGGCAGAAGGACGTCTGGTCAATCTGGGTTGTGCCACGGGTCATCCTTCCTTTGTAATGAGCAACTCCTTTACCAACCAGTGTCTTGCACAACTTGAACTTTGGCAGCATGGCGATAAATACGAAAACAAGGTCTACACCTTGCCGAAAAGTCTCGATGAACAAGTTGCGCGTCTTCACCTTGGCAAAATCGGCGTCGAGCTGGAGGAGCTGAATGAAAAACAGGCAGCATATATCGGGGTTTCCAAACAAGGGCCTTATAAGGCAGAGTACTACAGGTATTAAGATCTATTTGCTTATGGGCTGTAGAATGTAATGGTATACACATATTTTCCGATCAGCCTGCGTCCCCTTCTTCTTTTGGGATTTATGTGCAGTCTTGTCTGTGGATCTCCCGCGCAGCAGAAAACCAGCATTGATTTTTTCGCACATTCAGATAGTCTGAACCCTTCACGTGTTTGGCTCGCCGGAGGATTTACCTTGGCAAGTTATAGTGCTTTTTCCGTTGGACTGTACCAGGCATGGTACAGTAAACAGAAACAAACCAACTTTCATTTTTTCAATGATCATGGGGAGTGGTTGGCACAGGACAAATTAGCACATGCTTACAATAGTTACAGTCAATCTGCATTGTGTTTCCAGGGTGCAAAATGGTGTGGATACCGGCAACCTGCTAGTTTGATTTGGGCAAATGCCATCAGTCTTCTGTTTCAATCCACAGTAGAAATTATGGATGGCTTCAGTCCGGACTATGGCTTCAGCTGGCCGGATATGGCTGCAAATTTTTTAGGAGCCGGGTTTTTTACCGGACAGCAAGTACTTTGGGGTGAACAGAAATTCAGGATTAAACTGTCGAGTTGGCCACAATCCTATTCCCATTCCGCGGTACATAGTAGTGGCGATCCCGTATACAGTTTTGAAGACCGTGCAAAAGAGTTGTATGGCTCCGGATTTCTGAATAGTGCATTGAAAGATTACAATGCGCAAACGTATTGGTTGTCCTTCAATCCGGAGCAGATTTTTGCAACTGACTGGAAGTGGTGGCCCTCTTTTCTTAATATCTCATTGGGCTTTGGTGCGGATGGACTTTTTGGTGGATTTTCAAATCATTGGGTTAAAAATGATGTTTTGTATGAAGCCGATTATATTCCACGGAAACGGCAATATTATCTATCATTGGATCTCGATTTGAGCAAGATCAAAAGTAAAAGTTCATTTTTCAATACCCTCTTCTATGTATTCAATATTGTAAAAATTCCTGCTCCCGCTTTTGAATTTGATTCTTCGGGCAAATTCAAGGCACACGCACTTTATTTTTAGGGCTAAATGTTAAACAGCTTTGAATGTAGCTTTACGTTTAGGTTCGTATGTTATAGGACCTCATTTTTGCAAATCTAAAATGCGCTGTATGAACAAGTCATTTTTGCTTTTTCACATCTTATTATTTCTATCTATTTCCCTGCAAGGACAGGACCGCGTTTTTGCGAGAACCTACCAGTCAAACGTGATTCCAAAGGGAAGTTTTGATTTGGAATATATAGGAACACTGCGCACGGGAAAATCCGGGCCAGAAAGTCCTTATGCATTGGGAAGGTATTTTGATGCACGATTCGAATTGGAGTTTGGACTGGGTAAAAACTGGCAAACGGCATTTTATTTCAATACATCAGACTTTAGTTATCGCCTGAAAGACAGTTTAGGCGGACCCGGTCCGGAGCAACGAATTCTGAAAACCTCGTTTAGCAATGAATGGAAATGGAAGCTTTCCGATCCTGTGGCAAACCGGTTTGGATCTGCTTTGTATTTTGAGTTAACTGCGGCTCCGGATGAATATGAATTTGAAACCAAATTCATTCTGGACAAGCGCTTTCTGCATGATTTGATTGCCTTCAATATTACTGCTGAGGCAGAGTTTGAAACGGAATTGACATGGAATGGGCTTGAATTAGAAAAAGAGATCGAAATCGAGTATCCATTTGAATTCAATTTCGGGTATATTCATTTCTTTAAACCTGAATTTGGTCTTGGACTTGAAGTCCGGCATCATGGTAAATTTGAACATGGTGAACTGGAATATGCTTCTTTATTTGGAGGCCCTACTGTGTATTTTAATCAAGGACGTTTTTTTGGAGTCTTAAATGTCCTGCCTCAATGGGCCAATCTTCACAAGACGGAGGAATCCAGCGGTAAAATTGACAGAATACATCATGAAGCGCTGGAAACGAGGGTACTGATCGGATATAGTTTTTAATCATGTGGAAGTCATTAATTTTCATTGTCTGCGCTGCATTTCTGCTCCTCTATGCCTGTGCTCCAAGTCTCTATATTCCGTCGGTTGAAGATCCTGTCACCCAATCACAACTTATGCAAGGCAGGAAGCTTTACGTCGAAAAATGCAGTGGTTGTCACAATTTGTTTTTACCGCAACAGTTTGGAAATGAACAGTGGGAGCATAATCTTGAAGAAATGCAGCAACGTGCGATGATCGACGATGGACAGAAAAAACTGATACGGGATTACCTTGTGTATAAGCCATTGAAAAGTACGATACGTAAATAATTCAAGCTCCAGTATATTTCATCACGGTGTGTATTCATGCAACATTCATGAGGAAGATACCCATGGAAAAAAGTAATAGGGATGCCGAAACCTTATTTTGCAGGCAGTACTTTTGATCTTACTTCACCAAAACCAATGCGGTAGGTATCATGCTGAGCGTAAGCACGCATGATGATAGAGTCTCCATCCTGAACAAACGTTCGTTCGGAACCGTTTTTCATTTTCAAAGGTTTTGTACCTTTCCAGGCCAGCTCAAGCATGGAACCAAAGGAATCCGGAGTACTTCCGGAAATGGTTCCCGATGCGCACAGATCGCCCACCTCCATATTGCATCCATTGATGGTATGGTGCGCAAGTTGCTGGCACATATTCCAATAGAGGTATTTCATATTGGATTGACAAATCACATTTTCTTCCCCGTCCGGGGTTTCAAGGAGCACTTGCAGGTGGATATCGTAATTTAAAGGTCCTTCTGTTTTAAGGTAATCCAGCAGGGGCTTTTCAGGAGCAGGTCCTTGTGTTTTAAAAACTTGCAGCGCATCGAGGTCAACCAGCCAGGGAGATACGCTTGAAGCAAAATTTTTAGCCAGAAATGGGCCCAAAGGCACGTATTCCCATTTTTGGATGTCTCTGGCCGACCAATCGTTGAAGATCAGGAGACCCTGAATATGTTCTTCCGCCTGTGCGGCTGGAATGGACTGACCCAAGGGATTGGACTTTCCAACAACAAAAGCCATTTCCAATTCGAAATCCAATTGTTTGGTGGGACCAAAAACTGGAGCTTCACCCTCTTTCAATTGCATTTGGCCTTTTGGACGGCGTATATCTGTTCCTGAGATGACAATCGAGGAAGCACGTCCGTGGTAGGCAACCGGCAAATGAAGCCAATTGGGAAGGAGCGCATTTGCTGGATCGCGGAACATCATACCAACATTCGTTGCATGTTCCCTGCTGCTGTAGAAATCGGTGTAATTGCCGGGTTTCAATGGCAGCTCCATATGTGCGTTGCGAAAGTCCAGCATGTGGGGTTCTGTAGGATGCCTGTTAGCCACACCATTTTTAGAATCCAGTAAATCGAATAAGGAAGAACGCAATTTGCGGAGGGACTCTTTTCCTTTGAGTAGAATTCCGTTCAGATAAGGGGCTTTGAAATCTTCCGGTTTAAACCCGGTTGGTTTTAGGACTCCTGCCTCGCAAACCGAATACAGATCCAGAACCTTGTCTCCGATCCGTGTACAAATCCTCTTTTCCCCGCTGATATTTCTGTATACGCCCAGAGGCAGATTCTGGATAGGAAAATCTGTGGAGGAGTCGTAGCTTACCCAGGAGTGCTTTTCGGGATTTAGTTGAAGTGGTTTTGTCATATTGTAAAAAATAACAAACGAACGTTAGGTTTTGTATCAGATTAATTTTTCAACAATTTTCCGGACCGTCAGGCTATCGCCCATGGTATAGAAATGCAGACATGGAGCTCCTTTGGCGATGAGTTCCTTACATTGTGCAACACACCATTCGATGCCTGCTTCTTTAGCAGATTGGTCGGTAGCAGCCTTGCTTACGGCCTTGACGAGGTCGTCCGGAATGTTGATGTAAAAATGTCTGGGTACGGAATTCAGCTGGTATTTTTTAGTCAATGGTTTAATACCTGGAATAATAGGAACTTGAATTCCTTCGCTCCGGCAGGTTTTCACGTAGTCAAAAAACTTTTGATTGTCGAAGAACATTTGAGTAACGATGTATTCTGCACCGCTTTCAATTTTTTTGCGCGTATATTTTAAATCTGACTTCATATTGGGTGCTTCAAAATGTTTTTCCGGATAACCTGCAATTCCAATACAGAAATCCGTTCGGGCGCCGTTTTCGATACTCGGGTCAAGATAGATTCCCTGGTTCATCCGGCCTATCTGCTGAACCAGGTCAAGTGCATATTCGTTTCCTCCCGGTTCGGGTATAAATTTTTCATCAAATTTTCGGGCATCGCCCCGCAAGGCAAGAACATTTTTGATGTTGAGAAAATGGAGCTCTATCAGGGCGTTTTCGGTGTCCTCCCGTGTGAAACCTCCACAAATCAGATGAGGTACTGCTTGCACGCCATAATGGTGCATGATGGCAGAACAAATTCCTACTGTGCCCGGTCTTTTACGTATGGCAATTTTCTGGTAGTAGCCACTGGGTTGTACATTGTATATAAATTCTTCGCGGTGATACGTGACATCCACAAATGGAGGTTTGAATTCCATAAGAGGATCCAGGGTTTGGAAAATGGAGTTGATACTACCTCCTTTCAGAGGAGGCAATACTTCGAATGAAATCAGGGTTTTTCCTGCAGCGTTTGCCAGATATTCAGTTACTTTCATCTTGTGATCTTCTGAGGCATAAAAATAGTAAATGTACAAGGGATGTGCTTTCAATATCTGAAAGCGTTTATGCCCAATCAGAGTTCAGCGCAGAACTATTTGGGAGGTTTTTTCTTTCTTTTGAAATCACCTCTTTTAAGTGCCTCAATAAATTGAACCCAGGCCAGCGGCGAAAAAATCTGCTGGGGCTTGAATTGTCCTTCATATACTGCGTTCTGAGCTTGTTGGGAAAAATAGAGGCTGATAGCAGATCGTCCGTCGGAAGGTACACCCGGGGCGATGCGTTCAAGAACATCTTTTGCAAGATTTTCGGAGGCAATGGATTCCAGATCTTTCTTCACTTCCATTTCCAAAAATTCCAGTTTAAAATGTTCTTTAGATGGTATCGGGAAAACAATCGCCTTTTGAAGTTGGAAGGTATCGGGCTCAAGTACAATTTCCTTAAAATACCGGTCTTCGTGCACTTCCGTCGGAATTTGCAAGAAAAATACCTTGTAGCCCAGATATTGAAATCGGATGCTGTCGCCGGGCACAGCAGGCATGGAGAAAAAACCCTGCTCATTTGTGTAACTGGCTCTCCGCGTACGCAATATGCCCACATTTACATAGGGGAGGGGTTCTCTGTGACCATTCTGCAAACCATACACCATGCCTGAAAACTGAACGATCTTCGGTTCCTGGGCGAATACGGCCGGTCCGGTAGCAAGTAAAATGAGACTGATCAGGAATCGGGATATTGCCCCGGATGCGTGCATCATTTGAGTAAAACGTATAAGGAGCTTAATGCGGTACATTTTATAAACGAAAATTGACATAAACTTATAATGCCTTCTTTACTTCCTACCTGGCTAAAGCTACCTTTGAAATAAAAAGAATGAAATACGGGTGTACTTGTATTTGTCTTGCGCTGCTTTATTTGAATATCCTTACCGGACAAATCAAAAGCGGTCCCATGTTAGGTGCTGTGGAATTCCGTACCGCAAAAATATGGTATGAGCTGGACCGCGAGATACCCCTTGAGTTGGTATATTGGAAGCTTGACAAACCAGAGGAGAGGAAAAAAATTGAGGTACATGCTTATGATCGGTTTGAATTTAAGATTCGAAGTTTTTATATAACAGGTCTTGATGTGGGTACCGGGTATGCCTATCAACTTTACCGCAAAGACCTTCACCGTGCATTGGGTTCTGAAGGACATTTTCGAACACAGGATTTGTGGAATTACCGTACCCCAGCTCCGGATTTTTGTTTTCTTGCAGGAAGCTGCGCTTATTTAAATGAACCTGAATACGATCGACCCGGCAGACCCTATGGAGGGGATAGCAGTATTTTTGAAACCATGGCAAAGGAAAAAGCGGCCTTTATGCTTTGGCTTGGGGACAACTGGTACATGCGGGAAGTGGATTTTCACAGTGAATGGGGCATATGGTACAGGGCATCGCATGACCGGAGCAATCCTATTTTAAGGCATTTATTAAAAGCCATGAGCCATTATGCAATTTGGGACGACCATGATTATGGGCCAAATAATGAAGGCATTTCCTATGTATTTAAAAAAGAAGCCACGGATGTGTTTCGGCATTACTGGACAAATCCTCCGACACCTTCCGATGGCTTCGGCACCTACACTTCTTTCCGCTACAACGATGTCGATTTTTTTCTGTTGGACGGCCGCAGTTTTCGTTATTCCGATGAACTGCAGGACAGTATTGGCTCAGAGATTAACAGGGAAAAGACGATGTTTGGAAAAGAGCAGATGGAGTGGCTGAAAAATCAATTGGCGAACAGCAAAGCACCTTTTAAAATTATTGCCAGTGGAAGTACTGTTTTGAATTTGTTCAACCGATATGATTGTCTAGTCCATTATCCCTCTGAGTATGGAGAACTCATACGCTTTATTGAAAACGAACACATCAACGGAGTACTTTTCTTATCAGGGGACAGACATCACAGTGATGTGATCAAAAAGAATTTAAATGGGGGTTATACGACCTATGACATAACAAACTCACCGCTTACCTCAGGCATACATAAAGTGAGTGCGTATGAAAAATCAAATCCAGATCTTTTGGCTGATATGTTGGTTGAGCAGCAGAACTATTCGCGGATCTGTGTATCGGGACCTCCAAACGACCGTAAGTTCCATCTTGAATTTATGGATATAAGCGGAAAGTCCCTGTGTAGTCTGGAAATTAAAGAAACGGATCTGCGTTTCCCAAAGTAGGTCTGATATAAAGATTCATTTAATCAGTACAGGATTCAACAAATTCTTTAAAGTCCATCATATATGTACGTGCTGTGTTTTTAATGGCACCTGGCATAAGTAAGGCCTTTAGCTTCATGAATCCAAAAAAGGAAATATGCTGTTCCATTGTGTATCTCGTTCTGCTTTCAGACACCGCATCGAATCTGCTTATAGAAATACCGTAAAAACCATCGGACTCATAATGTGCTTCATAATGTGTGGGGAGGTCTTTTAATATAATATTTTCAATCAATGCAAACGTTCGTTTACCTCTGGTAAAAATCATCCGGGATCTGGCACCTTGTTCACCGTGTTTTCCCGAGATAGCTTGAATGCTTTGAAGGCCCTTAAGCCATAGCAAGCGATGTTCCTGCTGTTCCATTCGTTGCATGACTTTGTCAATGGGTTTTTCAATGTAGATGTCCAGTTTGAATTTCATGTAGCTTGTATGTGCAAAACGCGGAATAAACTATGTGCGCTCATGCTTTTTAAAAATTTTTCAATTTGTTATCGGGGAATTCAATTGTTTTTCTGGTTGTACTTTTGGAGTGCGTATCAGGGTCTTTTTTTTGCAGTAGTTTTTTGAAACTGAATTTGTGGATGCTCTTCCATCTTTTATTTTGGTACTGCAATAAGCTTATGTTTGTAACAATGCATTTTTCAGAAATGGGTTTTTGTGCCACGAAATTACGGACTTCATAAAACAGGGAAGGCTTCAGGTCCTTCGTAGCTAATGTAATATGAGGGTGAAATTGCCCATCCCTTGTTACTTCTGTAAAAAGCGAACTTTCCTGCAATGCAACCAGGAGTGCTTCCCGTAATTTCGGAAGTGCATGCGTGTGCTCTACATCGATAAATAATACATGTTGGCCGAAGGAATTGATTCCCTCTATTTTTAGCTCAAACGGTGATTGTCCGAGAGAAAAAGCATGAAGGGCTTTTTCCAAAACCGGAAGTCCTGATGCGGGAAGTTCAAAAGGTTTTACCAGTGTAATATGCGGATCAGCATTCAGGCTTTTTTTTAGTCCAAATTGATCGCGCAATTGTTCCTTGAGATGCTGGATTTTTCTTATGATGCGGTATTCAGGAATCCAGGCGATGAAGTAGCGGTTTGTAATCATAATGCAGGCCTACCGGAGGAATATGCAACGAACGATTGTTCGAATGACAAGCTGAAAAATGAATTCCGCTTCAATAGTTAAAGTCAGGAGACGAGTTCTGCCTCGGCCTTTGCTTTTGCAAGCTCTTCGGCTTTGATTTGATCCAGGTCTGTGCGGAGGTTTCCGATGATGAAATCCTGGCGTTCCGATGTATTTTTACCCATGTAGTATTCCAGAATTTTTTCAATGTGGGAATCTTCATTGAGTACCACAGGTTCCAGCCGGATGTCTTTACCTATAAAGGCAGCAAATTCGTCGGGGCTGATTTCTCCAAGCCCTTTGAAACGGGTTATTTCCGGTTTGCCCCGCAGTTTGGAAATGGCTTGTTGCTTTTCATATTCAGAGTAGCAGTAGAATGTTTGCTGTTTGTCCCGCACCCGGAACAAAGGAGTTTCAAGTATGAATAAATGACCATTGCGGACCAGTTCAGGGAAAAACTGTAGAAAGAATGTAAGCAAGAGTAAGCGGATGTGCATGCCATCCACATCTGCATCCGTAGAGATGACCACCTGGTTGTACCGGAGATTGTCAATGCCATCTTCGATATCCAGCGCATGTTGCAGGAGGTTGAGTTCCTCATTTTCGTACACGATTTTCTTGGTCATGCCAAAACAATTCAAGGGCTTGCCCCGCAGACTGAAAACGGCCTGAAGCTCAGGGTCTCTTGCTTTGGTGATGGAACCACTTGCGGAGTCACCTTCTGTGATAAACAAGGTTGTTTTTTCTTTAACCTCCGGTTTCAACTTGGTATCTGAAAGATGGAATTTACAATCGCGCAGCTTTTTATTGTGAAGATTTGCTTTTTTAGCACGTTGGTTAGCGAGTTTTTTAATGCCTGCAATTTCTTTGCGCTCGCGCTCGGACTGCAGTATTCTCGATAAGAGTTCTTTTGCAGCTTCCGGATTTTGGTGCAGGTACAGATCGAGTTCTTTACATACAAAATCCATAATAAAACTGCGCAATGAGCTTCCGTCAGGGCTTGTAGTGGTAGAACCCAGTTTGGTTTTTGTTTGAGACTCAAACACAGGTTCTTCGATGCGCACACTGATGGCGCCAATCGCACCTGTATGGATGTCTTTGACATCAAAATCTTTTTTGTAAAAATCACGGATGGTTTTTACAAGCGCTTCGCGAAAGAAATTGAGATGCGTACCTCCCTGAGAAGTGAATTGTCCATTTACAAAACTGTAATATTGTTCGCCATACTGACTACCATGTGTTAGTGTGACTTCAATATCCTCGCCTTTCAGGTGTATAATCGGATATTGCAGCTGTTCGCCATCAGTTCGGCGTTCTAGCATATCCTTAAGTCCATTGCGAGATACGTAGGTTTTACCGTTATAATGGATGCGAAGTCCGGCATTGAGGTAGGCATAATTCCAGATGCGGCTTTCAACGAATTCTTGTACGTAACGAAATTTTGGAAATATTTTGTCATCCCCACGGAATATAATTTCCGTTCCATTGACTTCATCCGTATTCTTGATATTGTATTCTTTTATCAGATTGCCTTTTTCAAATTCTGCAATCTTTGATTTTCCATCCCGGATAGATTGTACTTTAAAATAGCTGGAAAGAGCATTGACCGCCTTTGTACCAACCCCATTCAGACCTACAGATTTTTTGAATGCCTTGCTGTCGTATTTACCTCCCGTATTTATTTGGGATACACATTCCACTACTTTACCTAATGGGATTCCCCGACCATAATCGCGTATGCGGACCGTACCTTCCTGGATTTCGATATCGATTTCCCGACCATAGCCCATGACATACTCGTCAATACAGTTGTCGATAATTTCTTTGAGCAAGATATAAATACCATCATCGATATGGCTCCCGTCGCCCAATTTACCGATATACATTCCGGGCCGGAGCCGGATATGTTCTTTCCAGTCGAGGGAACGGATGTTTTCTTCCGTATAGTTATGTGGCTGTGCCATACAGGGGCGTTTTAGCGTCGTAAAGGTAAAAACATATTAAAATTAATCATAATTTGATTTACAGTACCTGAGGCACAGCTGCTGAAAACCAAGGCATTTGCTTTGGGATTCCGGTTTCTTTTGCACCCACAAAGACTCCTACGTGAGAATTACCCAGAAACTGAATTCCGGTGACAGACGGGCCTGAAAATAAATAACCTAAATATGGATGGAATCGTTCTCTCCGAACTACTTTTTCCCAGTTTCTGCCTTCATCAAAGCCACTTCCGCTTTTATTTGTGATCGGAATTGCTCGAGATCTTTACTAATTTCCTGGTAAACAGCAGCTTGTGTTTCAAAATTGAACTGAGGTACATTTTTAAGTTTTTGGAGCAGGCTTTTTTCCTGTCTCACAACAACGACATATTTTGAGAGGTATTCGGATTCTACCTTTTTTTGGAGTACTTCCTCCTTAGTGGTTCGGGGTAGTTTTTCTTTTAATTCCGGATTATAGGCTTTTGGCTTTTCCTCCAATGCAAGGCTGTCTGCGGCGTTCTTGGGTGTTGGTGGCACCAATTTGCGACTTCGGTCAGAAATCCGGTTGCTAAGTTCGTTGTGCTCTTTATAGAGGGTCGCCATTATTTTCCCAAACAGACTGTTCAGATAGTCAATATTTGGCTTTTGAATGGCTTTATTCCATTCTTTGATTTGCTTGTCAAAGTTTTTACCGTCCTGCTCCTCTTTTTTAAGTTCGTTTTTGGTGTATTTGATGGACGGTTTTCCCATGGAGTCCTGGATAGCAGGGTTGGCAAGGGCTATAGAAAAGCTTATAAGGAGGGCGATGGCTGAAAAAAGATATTTCATAGCTTAGATCAATTGGCGTTGCAAAAACTTGCAAAAGCAGCAGCGAGATTATCTGCAATCATTTGGGCGGAGCGACCTTCAATGTGGTGTCTTTCAAGCATATGGACCAGCTTGCCATTTTTAAACAAGGCGATAGCCGGAGAGGAGGGAGGATAAGGAATCAAATATTCCCTTGCAGTTGCGACGGCATCCCTGTCAACGCCTGCAAAAACAGTGAACAGATGATCTGGTTTCGGACCCTGCTGTAATGCGATGCGGACACCTGGCCTGGCGTTGGCAGCGGCACAGCCACACACGGAATTAATGACCAGCAAGGCCGTACCCTGGTGGTCTGAAAGGGCTTGTTTTACTTCATCAGAGCTTAACAAGGATTTGAACCCTAAAACGGTCAACTCCTGGGTCATCGGTATAACTAATTCTGGAGGATACATCTTTAGTTGTTTAGACTTTTTAAAACGAAAAATAGACGTATTTGTTCTTTAAAAAGCACATGGATTCTTTAAAAAATGAGTTTCTTTCTCTTATGAACTTTCGAAATAAGCTCCAAAGCAGGGAATTGGCCCCATTTTCCAATTTATTGTGGAATTAACCGTTCAAGCTGATGAATGTGGTTTTACAAATGATGGTGCGATTAAATCTTTTCAGACCGGGGCTCAGGAGTTATTCCTTTTCTGTACTATTTGTGTCTCTAAGCATTGCAGCAAGGCTTTTTGGGCAATCTGATGGCTTTGATCTTCCGGCCATGGATACAGTTTATGATGACCGGATCAAGAGCATATTTTTATATCGCAGCCAGCCCGACAAGGAAGCCATGGCGATCATGACGATGGGTCATGGTGACCGCCTTATCCTCAACTTTGACTACCTCGTTCCAAGTCCGGAGGAACTGTATTATCGCTTTTTCCATTTTAACAAGGATTGGAAACCCGATGACATGCAGCAAGAGGAATACATGTCGGGTTTTCAGGAGAATCAGATTTACAATTATAAAGTTTCAAGTCATACCCACATTCCTTTTGTCAATTATTATGTTGACCTTACATCGGAGGTATTTAAAATCAGTGGCAATTACCTCGTATGTGTCTATGACCGCAATAAGAATGTGTTATTCACCAGGAGGTTTTTTCTCAGCGAAGGTCGCGCCAATGCAGTTATCCGGTTTTTAGATCCTCTGGATGTGCAAAAGAAAAGAACACATCAGTCCATGGAGGTCGAAGTCCAAACAAAGGATTTAAACATCTCCAATAACGGGAAAGAGCTGTTCCTGCAAGTTGTACAGAATGGCAATCCAAATTCGATGGAGGAACGCAGCGTACCCAATTTTGCGTTCAACGATAAGTTTACATTTAACAAGCCGGATGACCTGCTGTTTCCTGCATTGAAGGAATTCAGGTTCAAAGACATAAGGAGTATTATTTCCAAAACACCGGACATTTTGTATTGGGATGAAGCCGATGGCCAATATCATGCATGGCTGGTAAAGGATGGCATCCGTGAAAGCAGGCCCTATTATACGGAGTCTGATCTCAATGGCAGGTATCTGATTCTGAACCGGGACGTAAGCAATGCGACCAGTGCTTCAGATTATGCGATGATGCACTTTACGCTGTTGGCGACGGAACCCTTTGAAGATGATGTATTTTTATTTGGAAAATTCAGTGACTGGCAGCTGAAGCCAGAATTTAAAATGGAATATGACGAAAGCAGACATGCCTATCAGGGAAGTGTGCTGTTGAAAATGGGCTATTACAATTACATGTATACCCTGCGTACTTCAGAGGGAAAGCCGGATACCAGTCCGTTAGAGGGGGATTGGTATGAAACGGAAAACGATTATGTGGCATTCGTTTATTACAGACCATTTGGCAGCAGATACGATCGGCTGTTATTTGCGGGACAGTTCAACTCAAACCTGTAAAGTTCTATCTGTCTCCGGATTCATTTCGTCTGAATTTTTCGTTAATACCTCTAAAGCTGCTGGCATTGGATGGAAGACTGATTAATATTGTATTCATTTTATGTGTATGAGTTTGTTTCGCCCCTTGTTCTTTTTCATGCTTTTCAGTTCCTCGTTTTTGTCTGCACAGAAAGAATGGAACCTGGCTCAATGTATTGAATACGCAACACGGAATAACATCCAATTGCAACAAACGGGGATTTCGGTGGACATGTCGGCTATTGATATCCGGGAAACCAGGCATAAATTCCTGCCGGACCTTTCTGCAATGATCAACAGTGGGAGTAGTTTTGGTCGCAACATCGATCCTACAACGAATAGTTTTACTACAGAGAATATTTTGTATTCTAATTACTCCCTTTCTTCTTCGGTGGTATTATTTCAGGGGGGCTTATTGCGCAACAGTTACAAACAGGCCAAATACCAGCATGCTGCAGCTACGCAAGATTACAGGCAGGCGCTGAATGATCTGGGACTTGGAATTGCCAGTTATTATTTGAATGTTCTGCTTACCCAGGACAATCTGGAAGTCAGTGCCAAAAATCTGGAAATTAACAGGATTCAGCTTGAGCAAGTGGAAAAGATGATTAAAGCGGGTGTGCGTCCGGAAGCAGATGCATTCGAAATAAAGAGTCAACTGGCGCGGGCAGAACAAAACTTTGTATTGGCAGAAAATCAACTGGACCTTGCATGGTTGCAGTTGAGGCAAGCGATGCGCCTGGGCCCGGATGAAGAAATGAGCCTTGTAAGGCTTACAGAAGAACAATTAAAGAGTATTCCGATTGAACTTTTCAGTTATGAGGAGTTGATTGGAACTGCATCGGCACAGCAGCCTGCACTGGAAGCAGCCAGGATCAGATTGAATGCGGCTATACTTGGAGAAAAAATTTCTAGAAGTTTGTTCTACCCTTCATTATTTCTCAGCGGGAGCATAGGAAGCAGGTATTCCGATGCAGCAGTTCGAGTAAAAGAATATGGCACCCAGCGTATCACGGTACCTGGTGTCCTCATTGATGGAAAGGCGGTGCAGTTTGAGCAGGATTATCCGAAAGTGTTGTCAACAGAAGTCACCCCATTTTCAAGGCAGTTTGACCAATTTCTTGGATATGGCGTCGCCCTTTCATTGAGCATACCAATATACAGAAATTACAGCGCAAATGCAAGTGTACAGAAGGCAAAACTAAATACCAAACTGTCCGAACTCTCGTTAGCGCAGAAAAAAGAGCAACTGGATCAAAATATTTATACAGCAATTGCTAATGTAAAAGCAGCAGCTAAAGCCCTGGAGGCATCAATGAAGGCATTTGAAGCAGCCAAGGTTTCATTTGATAAAACGCAGAAAAAAAATGAGATTGGTGCAGCAAGTACCTTTGAGTTGAATCTTGCGCAAAACACGTTTCAAAGTGCTGAATTAAATCTGGTGATGGCCCGTTATGATCTGGTGTTTAAGCAAAAAGTACTTGACTACTATGCTGGAAAGCCCATCAAATTATAAATTATAAAGAACCAACATGATCAAATTTAAATCTTTAAAATGGTATTGGTGGATCCTGCTTTTAAGCATCCCGTTGCTGGTATTTGCAGCAATCTATAAAGCCAGGAGCAAACCAAAAGGAGAAGAAGTGTTGATGGAACAAGTGGAACGTCGCAATATTGTGGAGACGGTATCTGCAAGCGGAAAGATTTTTCCGGAGACTGAAATAAAAATTTCCTCCGATGTTTCTGGAGAGATTGTGGAACTCTATGTAAAGGAAGGAGACAGTGTACATACAGGACAAATTCTTGCCCGTGTAAATGCAGATGCCTATGAATCTGCTGTCGAACGAAGCAGGGCTGGTGTAAATGTGGCACGGACACAGGTGAAGGCCAGCAGCCATACGATAGAAGGGGCAACACAAGCGGTCGAGCAAGCAAAATTGCAATTTGAGAATGCCAGGAAAATGTACGAAAGAAATAAAAGCCTGCTCTCGGATGGTATCATTTCCCAGGCCGAATTTGAAACGTCTGAAACCAATATGAAAAATCTGGAACTGGCCTATAAGAATGCGCAAGTATCCTTAAAAAATGCGCAGAAGGGTTCTGAAACTGCAGGATTCCAGGTATCTGATGCTGAAGCTGTGTTGAAGGAAACGCGCACGAATCTCGGGCGCACTATCATCAAGGCACCTGCTAGTGGTATCATTTCTAAATTGAATGTGGAAAAGGGCGAACGGGTGGTAGGTACCATACAAATGAGTGGAACTGAGCTCATGCGTATTGCGGATCTGCATGCCATGGAAGTGCAGGTTGAAGTGAGTGAAAATGACATTGTCATGGTACATACAGGAGACGAAGCGGATATTGAAGTGGATGCTTATACGAATAGAAAATTCAAAGGCAACGTGACCGAAGTATCAAATTCTGCCAGCAACATTTCAAGTTTGGGGAATGCAAATTTGTCCACCGATCAGGTTTCAAAGTATATCGTCAAAGTACGGATTGACAAGGCAAGTTACGAAGACCTGGCAAGCGACAAGCGAACTCCATTCAGGCCAGGAATGTCAGCTACCGTTGAAATCAAGACCGCACGAGCAGAACAAACCTTGTCAGTGCCTATTCAATCGGTAATTGCTTATGATCCCGCAGAGGAGATGAAAAAGAAAAAGACTAAAGAAATTGAGCAAAATAAGGCACCCCAGCAGCAAGCTGGGCAGACTCCCGAAAAACGCAATGAATTTAAGGAAGCTGTTTTTGTCGTATCAGGAGATACGGTTTCCCGGGTTGACGTGGTGACCGGTATTCAGGATTCCGAATTTATTGAAATAAAATCCGGTTTGAGTGGTTCGGAGACCATCGTAACAGGGCCCTATGTCGCACTTTCCCGCAAATTAAAAAATGGAACGAAAGTGCATAAAAAGAAAGATGAAGTTAAGAAGGAGTAATGGGATTGGATAGACCCTTCTGAGGGACCTTTTCGCGGGTGACTGCTTTACATATATGGAAGGCTTTGCGCACGTACTGTGTGCAAATTAATAAGGTGTATTAAAGGTAGCTGAGATCGCTACTGTATGCACATTGCGCATTTTTATTTTAATCAGGATGAAAAGAATAACGGAAACTAACGAATGTTTGTAAGTAAGTAAGAAGGGTAATCACAGAGTTCAACATGTGCGAACTGGCTGTAGTAATATCGTGTTTGGGTGTCAGCTATTCTGAAGGTTTTTCA
>CAZDQG010000042.1:0-21963 GCA_964507535.1 uncultured Saprospiraceae bacterium | reverse complement strand
TGACGATAGGCGGTGATGTATATACACAAACGGGAAATTATACTACGCATTTACAAACATCCTTAGGCTGCGACAGTGCCGTAAATCTGAGCCTAACGGTGAATCCAACGAAATCCATCAATATCAGCCGCACGATTTGTCAGGGAGAGAATGTGACAATAGGCGGTGACGTATATACACAAACGGGAAATTATACCACACACTTACAAACATCTTTAGGCTGCGACAGCGCCGTAAATCTGAGCCTGACGGTGAATCCGACAAAATCCATCAATATTAGCCGCACGATTTGTCAGGGAGAGAATGTGACGATAGGCGGAGACGTATTTACACAAACGGGAAATTATACTACGCATTTACAGACATCCTTAGGCTGCGACAGCGCCGTAAATCTGAGCCTGACGGTGAATCCAACGAAATCCATCAATATCAGCCGCACGATTTGTCAGGGAGAAAACGTGACGATAGGCGGAGACGTATTTACACAAACCGGAAATTATACCACGCATTTGCAGACATCTTTAGGCTGCGACAGCGCCGTAAACCTGAGCCTGACGGTGAATCCGACGAAATCCATCAATATCAGCCGCATCATCTGTCAGGGAGAAAACGTGACGATAGGCGGAGACGTATTTACACAAACGGGAAATTATACTACTCATTTACAAACATCTTTAGGCTGCGACAGTGCCGTGAATTTAAATTTAATAGTAGAGACACCGCCTGCAAAACCAACACTGGAAATACGGAATGACTCGTTAATTGCTATTGGAAGTACGGCGGTCACCTATAAGTGGTATTTAAATGGCGTATTGCAATCCACTACGAATATACCGACTTTCAAACCTACTCAACCAGGAACCTGGACGGTAGTGGCATTAAGTGCAAACAATTGCACTTCTGAAATTTCCGCACCGTTTATAGTATCAGGTGTGAAGAAAAATACACAGCAGGTAGTGTTTGCTGTACTTCCAAATCCGAATAACGGCCAGTTTGCCGTTCAGATAACTACCATAAAAAGCGGAAGCTATGTGTTGTCCTTGTATAATGTCGCCGGTCAGGAGTTACAGAAAGAATCGGTGAATATTCCTAAAGGAGTAAGCAGCGTTCAGTTTAATATGAGTGCCATCGAAAAAGGGATGTACTTTATTACGGTGTACGGAGAAGACGGAATGACGACACAGACGATACTGATTCAGTAGAGTTTTTCTTTTAAACAACGCATACATGGACGGTTCAGGTGTGCGTTGTTTTTTTTATATCTTTGTCCAAACGAAAAAATCGTGTCAAAATACTTAATCATTGGGTTGGGGAATATCGGTAAAGAGTATGAACATACCCGCCATAATATCGGCTTCGATGTGGCGGATGCATTGTGTAAAGATTTTGACGGAACATTTGAACTGGGAAGGCTGGCCATGTATGCGAAAGTACTTTATAAAGGGAAACAGCTGCATATCATCAAACCGACTACCTACATGAACCTGAGTGGAAAGGCAATTAAATACTGGATGAATGAACTGAAAATTCCTATGGAAAATACTTTCACCATTGTGGACGATTTAGCTCTGCCGTTCGGAACGCTGAGAGTACGCGGTAAGGGCAGCAGCGCCGGTCACAATGGCCTCAAATCTATTGAAGAAGAATTGCTGTCTCAGGATTACCCGCGGCTTAAATTCGGAATCGGGAATGATTTTTCTAAAGGCAGACAGGTGGAATATGTACTCGGTAAATGGAATGCGGAGCAAGGGATTGAATTACCGCTACGGATTAATGTGGCGGTAGAAATCATCAAAAGCTTTTGCACGATAGGTCTGGCGAATACCATGAATAGTTTTAATAACAAGTGAAGATTGAGAATTGAGAATTGAGTATTGCAAGAAGCTATTAGCCAGCATTCGGTGTCCTTTCCTGCCCGAAGCAGACGGGCGACGAGGAACGAGGACCTGTCTGCCGACAGGCAGAGAAAACTTATTTGATTTGAGATTTGAGTAATTTATCTAACAACATACAACCATCACATGAAAATATTTTGCGTCGGATTAAATTATAAAGAGCATATCGTGGAGATGAAACACTTTGCATTCCCTGAAAGCCCTGTTATTTTTATGAAACCGCCTACAGCATTATTGAAAAACGGGCAACCGTTTTATTATCCTGGTTTTTCTGAAGATGTCCATTACGAAGGAGAAATCGTTTTGCGCATTTGTAAAAACGGTAAAAAGATAGACCAAAAATTCGCCCACAAATATTACGATGCTTTTACATTGGGTTTTGATTTCACCGCACGGGACATCCAGTCGGAACAAAAGAAAAAGGGCTGGCCCTGGGAAATTGCCAAAGGATTTGACGGTTCAGCGTTTATCGGTGATTTTATTCCATTAGTAAAGGATTCGTCTGCCAACGGGCAGCATAAAGTAATCTCATTTTCCATAAAAAAGAACAATGAAGTAGTACAGCAGGGAGATACCTCCATGCTGATTTTTTCCTTTGATGAGATTGTCGCTTATATTTCCAGGTTCTTTACCTTGCAGCAGGGCGACTTGATTTATACAGGCACCCCACAAGGGGTAGGGCCGGTTCAGATAGGAGATGTGCTGGAAGGTTTTGCTGGAGATTTACGGTTGGTACGGTGTGAGGTTAAATAGTCTACCTGTTTTGTGGATTAAAAATACCCGCATATTTTGTTTTCAATGGAACTTTAGTTATTTTTGACCTTCTAAAAAATTAATCATTTATCATTCATACAAAAAAAGTTTAAAATGCCTTATTTATTCACCTCAGAATCCGTATCAGAAGGTCATCCGGATAAAGTTGCCGATCAGATTTCAGATGCATTAATAGATAACTTCTTAGCCTACGACCCGCAGTCAAAAGTAGCCTGTGAAACGCTGGTGACAACAGGTCAGGTGGTGCTTGCCGGAGAAGTAAAATCCAAAGCCTATCTGGATGTTCAGGATATCGCCCGCGATGTCATCAAGAAAATCGGGTATACCAAATCTGAGTATATGTTTGAAGCCAACTCCTGCGGCATCTTATCGGCGATTCATGAGCAGTCTCCGGATATCAATCAGGGGGTAGAGCGTAAAAAGCCGGAAGATCAGGGCGCCGGCGACCAAGGGATGATGTTTGGCTATGCTTGCCGCGAAACGGACACCTATATGCCGTTGCCGTTAGAATTGGCGCATTTGTTATTGAGAGAACTGGCGACAATCCGCAGGGAACAAAAAGTCATGAAATACCTGCGTCCCGACGCTAAATCTCAGGTGACGATTGAGTATGATGATTTCAATAAACCGGTTCGTATTGATGCGATTGTTATTTCCACTCAACACGATGACTTTGCGAAAGAAGCGGTTATGCTCAAACAAATCAAGGAAGATGTTATCAAAATTCTGATACCGCGCGTGATGAAAAAATTACCAAAACGCGTACAGGCTTTGTTCAACGATAAGATTAAATACCACGTTAACCCGACCGGAAAATTCGTTATCGGCGGACCACATGGCGATACCGGCCTGACAGGCAGAAAAATTATCGTGGATACTTACGGCGGCAAAGGTGCGCACGGTGGCGGCGCATTTTCAGGAAAAGACCCGAGCAAGGTGGACAGAAGTGCGGCTTATGCCACGCGTCATATTGCGAAGCATCTGGTAGCTGCCGGTGTTTGCGATGAAGCGCTGGTACAGGTAGCGTATGCCATTGGTGTGGCGCAACCCGTAGGCTTGTATGTAAATACATTTGGTACGGCTAAGGTGATTATGACAGATGGAGAAATCGCGAAGACTATTTCCAAATTGCCGGAGTTTGATATGCGTCCGTACTTCATTGAAAAACGATTTAACCTTCGAACACCGATTTATCTGGAAACGGCAGCTTACGGCCACATGGGCAGAAAGAGCGAAGAGGTGACAAAGGTGTTTAATAAAGGAAAGGAAAATGAGTTGAAGGTGAAAGTGAAATTATTCCCTTGGGAAGACCTGAATGCGGTGGATGCGGTTAAAAAAGCCTTTAAACTGTAGTAATAACTATTCGATAAATAGAAAAGATGCCTGTTTCGTACAGGCATCTTTTTTATTTTAAAAATTCTGTTGTATATTTGCACTCCGAATTGTGGAATTAAATGGAAACAGATAATTTTGCAAGGAAACAGAGAGATGGCAGAGCGGTCGAATGCGGCGGTCTTGAAAACCGTTGACTGTAACAGGTCCGGGGGTTCGAATCCCTCTCTCTCTGCACTTTTTCACTCAAATTCAACTAATGTCCTGTAAATCTAATGATTACAGGACTTTTTAGTTAAATCAAAAACACAAAATATCCATTAAATTCTATTCTGTAGGTGACCCGTTCGGTGACCTTTTTTAATGCCATTTTAGGTCACCTTATAATACACAAGTAATTGACAATTAATTACATGTGTTGATAAAATTATTATAAAATATAAGTTTTAATTTGTAATTTAATAACTCAAAACCAGGTCACCATGAACAAAACATTAGGCATCCTATTCTACGTTAAGAGAGCGAAAATCGACGACAACGGCAAAGCACCCATCTATGTACGGATTACAGTTGATGGTATCAGAAGTGAACTAAGTATCAAACGAAGCATCGAATTAGATCGCTGGCAGACAAGTGCCGGGAAAGTAAAAGGCACCAATGAAGAAGCAAGAAGCATCAACAGCTACATTGATTCTGTAAGGATTAAAATCTACGAGCATCAAAAGAAGCTCATGGACAACAACAAGACCATTACCTCAGAAGCCATTAAAAACTCCATGTTGGGCATTGAAGAAAAGCAACGAACAATTGTTGCCATATTTCAATATCACAATAGGCAGGTAAAAGCACTGGTCGGTAAAGAATTTGCCGCCGGTACTTTGGAAAGATATGAAACCGTATTAAAGCTATTGCAGCTATTTTTGGAATTTCAGTACAAGGTAAAGGATATGCCCATCACGCAGATAAACCACAAATTTATCACAGACTTTGAGTTCTATCTGAAAACCGAGAGAAGCAACTGCCATAATACGGCTATCAAATACATCAAAAACTTTAAGAAGATAGTACGTATTGCCATGTCTAATGGATGGATAGACAAAGACCCTTTCGTTAATTTCAAAGCCACTATCAAGGATGTGGAAAGAGAATTTCTGACAGAAGAAGAAATACAGGAAGTAATATCTAAAGACCTTCACTTTCAGAGATTGGATCAGGTACGTGATATTTTCATTTTCTGCTGCTTTACAGGTTTAGCCTATGCAGATGTTAAGAAACTTTCCAATGATGATTTGGTCATTGGTATTGATGGCTCAAAATGGATTAAAACCAACAGAACTAAAACTGACGTAAGAAGTAATATTCCATTGCTGCCGACTCCATTGGCTATTTTGGAGAAATATAAAGACCATCCCGAAGCCAATCACGCCAATAAATTACTGCCGGTATTAAGCAATCAAAAGATGAATGCTTATTTAAAAGAAATTTCTACACTTTGTGAAATTGATAAAAATTTCTCTACTCATTTAGCGCGCCATACATTTGCTACCACTGTCACTTTAACCAACGGCGTTTCTTTAGAATCTGTAAGCAAAATGTTAGGTCATAAGTCTATCAAAACAACACAGCACTATGCAAAAATTGTAGATAGAAAAGTGAGTGATGATATGCTGCTTTTGAAAGAAAAATACAATAATAATGTTGTCCAAATTAAACAGGAAATAGCAGTATAATTTTTTTTGGTGTTATATATTTTTTTATACACAATATGAAATTGTAAACAACTGATAATCATATCAACACTGTTGTTGAATATTGTTCTATTTTGTCAATAACTTCTCTTGTTTTTTCAAATATATCCCATACAATTTAAGTAAATTTGTATTAATTAATATGTAAGTACGATGCTGTTAGAGTTTATTACAAAAAGCGACTTGTTAGATTTCAAACGGGAAATTATCACAGAACTAAACAACCTGCTAACTGACAAGCCCCAAACCAGCAAATGGCTTAAATCTGCCGATGTCCGTAAGATGTTAAACATCTCGCCGGGCACACTTCAGAACCTCAGAGTGAATGGAGTCTTACCGTACACCAAAATTGGCGGTACTGTCTTCTATGACCACAATGATGTTCTAAAGGTTTTGAACGGTAACAAGATATAAGCTATTTAAAAATTTAGTAGAAAAATTAATACACAAAAGTGTAATGGTAAAACCTATACGAAAATATCAACAAATACCAATTCAGTTAGCTGACTATGTTATACAAAATGATTTAGTGAAGGCATTTCAGATTTACATGTATTTCAAATGTTGCAGCAATGGATTGGTGAATAAAAAATCAGAAGTATTCAGTAATGCAAAACCTGCATTGAAAATAAATACAAACCGCACGTTTAAAAAGCACTTTGAAAAATTAGTAGAATTGAACTGGGTAGGTTATAATCCAACGACTAAAAATTATTTCATTCGCAGTATAGATACGATTCGCATTCAGCATGATTTCACCAAACGACAGTCAGCTACATTCAGTTATAGGGACATAAACAGATTCAGAGAATTTTTATGTGCTGTAATTGTGAGCGCAAATATAAAAGGTCAAAAATTTTATTTTGAAATAGGACAGAAGAGGAAGACAGAAACCGCAGGCAATAAACTGGTACCTGCATTACAAGTTAAATCTTCCTCTTCCACTCCTCAAAATTGGGTACCGAGACGCCAGATTAATGACAAGGCGTCCAGGAAGTCAAAAAGTGTGGATGTGAAAATCCCTGATTACTATGGTATGTCACTGGTAACAATGGCTGATAAAATTGGTCGAAGTAAGACCACGGCATGCGACTTGAAGCAAGCTATGCTGAAGGCAGGCTTTATTAAGGTAAAACATCACGAGCGGGTAATCGAGACCCTACAAAACCGTGATTATACCTACCGCAAGAAATTTTATACAGGATTTCCGGATTTGGTTGGACGTTTATCTTTCAGGAAGCGTAAGATTCAGAATCAGTCAGAAGCGGAAATAGCTGAAAACAAGAAAGCTAAAACCGTCATTGATGTGGTATTGCTGCTGCACGATGAAATCATTCCGACTATCAGCTTTAAAAAGGTGCAGAAATTTTCCGCAATAGGTAAATTGAAAACCGTCAAAAATTTTCAGAGCAGTAAATCCGCTGCTTAAATTTTATTTTTCGCCGCCTTTTTTGAAAAAATGAAAGGCAAAATTTATTTTTTCTCCCTTTTTTCTCTCTTTTTCCTTAGTCTGGTATAGAATATTGTCTGTTATATTTATAAATGGTCTCTCTCTTTTTTCTTTTACCAGTAAACTATAGGTCGGTTTTTTGCACTTTTTGGTAAGTATTATTGGACAGTATACTATAATGAGAATAAGCTAAAATAGATACAATCAAAATGGATAGGACTCACTTTTTTTCAATATATTAGCCTTTCCTATAGATACCTTGAAAAAACCATGAAGAAAACAGACCTGATACAGAAGCTCAAACAATTAGATGGTTTGACAGCCGATGAGCGTGCCACCCTGGTAGATTTGGTAAACACACGAAAGAAGTATGGATTGGTATGGGAAGATAAACCCGAGGATGTTGAAGAACAGCTGAGAGACAACCTGCCTGTATTTAGAGAGGTAAAGGATAAAGCCATTTTAAATGGCGAAGATAACCCCAACCACATCTTAATTGAAGGTGATAACCTCCACGCATTAACAGCCCTTACATTTACACACGAAGGCAGAATTGATGTAATCTATATAGACCCACCATATAATACAGGAAACAAAGATTTTAAATACAATGATAGTTTTGTAGATAAGGAAGATAGTTACCGACATAGCAAATGGCTCTCTTTTATGAGTAAGAGATTGGAGATAGCAAAAAGATTGTTAAGTGATAAGGGTGTTATTTTTATTAGTATTGATGATAATGAACAAGCTCAGTTGAAATTGTTGTGTAATGAAATATTTTACGAAAATAATTTTGTAGCAGAACTCATCTGGAAAAAGAAACAAGGAGGAGGAAACGATTCAACAAATTTTGTTGTAGAGCATGAATATGTGATTTGCTATTCTAAAAACATAAGCTTTTTAGAATTAGGGTTAGATTCAAACCATGAATTAGATGATGCATTGTATCCTTTTAGAGATGAGAATAACATTGAATATGGATTAGTTACGCTTGATAAGTCATCAATTCGATTTAGTGAAAGTTTAGTTTTTGAGATAAAAGATACGGATGGGAACATTTATTTACCAAGAGTAGTAAAAGGAAAACAATCTTGCTGGAGATGGAGTAAGAAAAAAGTTGAAGAAGAATTTAATAGTTTAGTCTTTAAGAACGGCAAAGTATATACAAAATATTATCGTCCAACAGGAATTGTCCCGAAAAGCATTTTATATGAAACAAGATTTGGTAGAACTGAAAGTGGAAAGGATGCAATTAAAGAATTGCTTGGGAATGCAATATTTTCATATCCTAAACCTGTTGAGTTAGTTGAACATTTCATTAGATTGTCATTAAAAAAGAATAAAACAATACTTGATTTCTTTGCCGGTTCTGGTACTACCTTGCAAGCAACTATTCGATTAAATGAAGAAGATGGAGGTGGTAGACAATGTATTTTAGTAACAAATAATGAAAATAATATTTGTGAGGAAGTTACTTATGAGCGAAATAAAAGAGTTATTCAAGGATACACTAATCCTAAAGGTGAACAGGTGGAAGGTTTAATTAATAATAATTTACGTTACTATAAAAGCGAATTTGTTGGAAGAGAAACATCCGTGAGAAACAAAAAAGAGATTACCCGCTTAGCTACCGAGTTGCTGTGTATCAAAGAAAATATTTATACAGAACAGAAAGCTATTGGCGAGTATCAGTTAAATGCTACCTATGTGCGCTGCTTTCAGCATAGTGATTTATATCTCTTAGTTATTTATGATGAAGAGGTGATAGAACAGGTGGTAGAAGTTATTCAAAATGTAATAGAACAAGGCAAGGATGCCAAGCCTAAATTTAAGGTTTATGTATTCAGTAATGGTCAATATCCGTACACGGAAGAATTTGAAGAGGTATTGGAGTATGTTACCTTATGCGCCCTGCCGGATGCCATTTACAAGGCTTACCAGAATGTATTGCCTAAGCGGCAGCGCAAGGTAGTACCGGAACTGGAAGAGCCAACAGCAGAAGAGGTGGAGGAATCCTTAACCCTTGATAATGAACGTGATTTATTCAGCTAATGGCTAAAGAAAGATAATATGTGTGAAAACTTTGCTAAAAACTTGTCTTATTCTAAATACTACTGTATCTTTGCAAGTAATAAGACTCGCCACGCTTCTCGTCAGATCAGCGCACCCGGGCGGGTTTTCGATTTTTATAAAGGTCAGGTTCTTTTAAAAACGGAGGTTAAGCGATGAATTACAGCAAACCTCCTATAGACATCACCGCTCAGATTGCTGCTTTAAAGCAACGGGGTCTTTCTTTCACAAACGAAGGCAAAGCAGCGCATTATCTTTCCAATATCAGTTATTATCGGCTCAGGGCATACACCTATCCGTTTCAGGATAATACCAATCCAAACCACCCATTTATTAAGCAGGTCTCTTTTGATGATATAATAGAATTGTACATCTTCGATAGACGCTTGCGTATGCTGGTATTCGATGCATTGGAAAAAGTAGAAATCTCTTTGCGCACAAAAATAATTTATCATTGGGCATTAGCGTATGGCAGTCATTGGCATGAGGATGCAAGTGTATATAGAAATTTCAATAGATTTAGTTGGGATATAAATAAACTACACGAAGAAGTAGACCGTAGTACGGAAACATTTATTCGTCATTACAAAGCTACTTATACTAATCCTACCAATCCGCCTGCATGGATGAGTTTGGAAGTGGCTTCTTTAGGCTTATTGAGCAAACTATTTGAAAATCTGAAAAAAGGACCTGAAAAAAATGTGGTAACTAAAGAGTTTGGATTGAAAAAACCGGAAATATTGGAAAGTTGGATGCATGCCTTTGCTCATTTGCGTAATATATGTGCGCATCATGGAAGAATCTGGAATCGTAGGTTAACTACTATGCCGCAAATACCTACCAATACCCTATATCCTTTCTTAAAAGATACGAATATATACCCTAACAAGCTATATACCAGCTTATGTTGCATCACCTATATTTTGCATATCATAAGTCCGGCAAATAATTTTAATAAGCGTTTAAGAGAATTAATGAATAGCAGCAAGCTGATTGATTTAAAGGAAATGGGATTCCCAAAAAACTGGGAAAATGAAAAACTTTGGGAAATAGTATAAAAGATGATTGCACTAAAGAAATATCAAAATGAAGCGGTAGAAGGTCTGTTGAAAGACACCTATAGTTTATTAAAAGCGCCTGGTGGTCGCCAGAAGATGGTTTTTAAAGCCCCTACAGGTGCCGGTAAAACCGTGACGATGGCTGCTTATCTTAATATGCTGTGCGAAGAGCTTCCAGATAAGTTAGAGATACCTAACAGGCAGGTAGCATTTATTTGGATAGCACCCAATCAGCTGCATTTGCAGAGTTTTAATGCGTTGAAAGATTATTTTGCTGAATTGAGGAGTATCAAGCCTATACAATTTGAGGATATTACAGATAGCCGGATTAAACCCAATGAGGTTTTGTTCCTGAATTGGCAGTCCATTAATAAGGAAGGTAATTTATATATCAAGGATAATGAAAGTGATAAAACACTGGTCAGTTATATCAATCAGGCAAGATTGCATGATACGGAAGTTATCCTGATTTTAGATGAAGCACATCTGTTTGCATCAAAAGGAAAAGCAGCCCAGGACTTGTTGCAAAAAATCTATGCCAAGATTGAGATTGATGTTTCAGCGACCCCATTGTTTAAATCCGATTATGGCTATACTATTAAAAGACCTGATGTAGTGGAGGCTGAAATGATAAAACAGGCGGTTATACTTAACCCAAAATTAGATGCGCACGACCAGCAGGGTAAACCTTTGAATCAGGTATTGTTGGAATTGGCATTAAAAAAGAGGGAAGAATTGGCAGATGCTTATGCTAAATTAGGTAAAAAAATAAATCCATTATTGCTGATACAACTGCCAAATGATAGTAAAACGGAAAGCGCTTTAGATAATGTAATAAAAGAGGAAGTAAGAACCTGGTTAGAGGTAAAAGGAATTACAACTCAAAACCACCGTTTGGCTGTTTGGCTAAGCGATGCTAAAACAAATTTGGAGGATATAGAAGCAGCGGATAACATGGTAGATGTGTTGTTATTCAAACAGGCTATTGCATTAGGATGGGATTGTCCTCGTGCTGCTGTACTGTTGATATTCAGGGAAATACAGCAGGAAACCTTCACGATACAAACAGTAGGTCGTATTTTACGTATGCCCGAACAGAAACACTATACAGATGGCAGGTTGAATTATGGCTATGTATATACCAATTTAAGCAAAGACATTATTAAGATTGTACAGGATGATTTGGACTATATCGTTCAGAATAAAGCGATAAGGATTCCCGATTACCAGCCTGTTGCCCTCGCATCTTATTTTATCAATACACGTCTTATCCGAAACCGTTTGGGTTCAAAGTTTAGGAAATGTTTGTATGAGGCAGCGGAGGAATTTTTCGGAGTGACGCTCAATCCAGAAGTGGCAGGTACTGAAGGATTGTATCATTATAACGCTGCAAGGCTCAAAAGCAAATTTATAGAACTGGATATTAGCAGTATAGAAATTCCTATTCCCAAAGATGTAAAAATAGAGGTGGAGTTGGGGGCAACACATGTGAAGGATATGGAACGATTTGCTAAAACCCAATCAGAGTTGGATATTTTATTCCGTCAATTCTGTCGGGAGTATGTAGGCAACTTTGCAAAAATCGACTCTACGCCGGTATTAGAATTGGCATTAAAAATGTTTTTTGAGGAATATCTATCCTTGAATGAATTTGAAGCGGTTAAAATCATATTGTTTGAACAGAACAAACCACGCTTTATTGAAGTGATAGATCGTGCTCTTTTAAAACACCAGGAGTTGTTGCAGCAAAAAGCATCTTCCGCAACGAAGAGAGTGGAGGAAAGTTCTTGGGATGTGCCATCAGAAAGGATATTTAATGAGAATTTCCATGAGAAGGAAGCCCCTACACATGCTTTAATGCCATTTTATGAAAAAAATGGGGTTTCTAATCCTGAAAGAGACTTTGCAGATTTTCTGGAAAGCCACAAAGCACATATTCAATGGTGGTACAAAAACGGCGATAAAAACAAAGAAGATTTTGCAGTTACCTATCAGGATAGGGAGGACATCACACGTGGCTTTTATGTAGACTTTGTAATAAAACTGAAAAATGGAAAGATAGCATTGTTTGATACCAAAACCCCTGATTCTGACCCTGAGTTTTGCAATAAACATAATGCGCTGCATCAATACATGCAGGAGCAAAACGCTAAAGGCAAATCGTTATTAGGTGGGGTAATAGTACCTAAAGGAAACGGCGTTTGGAAATATTGCGATAATCCGATAACCAGTGCAAGAGATACAACTGGTTGGATTTCATTTGACCCGGCATTAGTTGATTAAAAATATATATACATGACAGATAAAAATAACGGTAACGATATTATATTTTACACCACGCCGGCTGGTAATGTGAAAATTGAAGTTGTTTTTAACAATGAAACGTTTTGGCTTACTCAAAAAGCAATGGCAGAATTATTTGGAGTTAAAATACCTGCCATTAGCAAGCATTTGTCTAATATTTTTGAAACCAATGAGTTAGATGAAAGTTCAGTTGTTTCCATTTTGGAAACAACTGCCCTTGACGGTAAAAACTACAAAACTTCATATTACAGTTTAGATGCAATTATAGCTGTAGGATATAGAGTAAATTCTATCAATGCTACTCAGTTTCGTATATGGGCTACCAAAACGCTCAGAGAGTTTATTGTTAAAGGTTTTGTTCTGGATGATGAACGGCTGAAACAAGGAAAGCGATTTGGTAAAGATTATTTTGATGAACTCTTGGAACGTATTCGAGAAATACGAGCCAGTGAAAGACGTTTTTACCTCAAAATTACTGACATTTATGAGCAGTGCAGCATCGATTATAATAAGGAAGCTGAAATCACACAAAGATTCTTTAAAACAGTACAGAATAAACTGCATTGGGCTATCACCGGCAAGACAGCAGCTGAACTAATAGCACAGAGAGCGGATGCCTCTAAACCAAATATGGGATTGACAACTTGGAAAAATGCTCCAGGCGGTAAAATTCTAAAAGGTGATATAAGTACAGCCAAAAACTATATGCAGGAGAAAGAAATCAAAGAGTTGGAAAGGGTAGTAACCATGTACTTGGATTTTGCAGAGTTACAAGCGGAAAGACAAGTTCCAATGAAAATGGCAGATTGGGTAAGTCGTTTAGATGCTTTCTTGCAATTCAATGAATATCAGATACTCAAAGATGCAGGTAAAGTAAGACATGAAGTAGCTGTTAAATTAGCAGAAAAAGAGTATGAAAAATTTAGGGTAATACAAGACAAAAACTTCGTAAGTGATTTTGAAAAAGAAGTAAAGAAATTGGATACTCCGAAAAAGTCTGATAAAAAAAAGAAATAGAAAAATTATAAAATCAAAGGTATGGCAAAGAAAGGCTTAGATACAACATTTGTCCACTACGGTATTCGTAAAGAAGATATGGATTTGATTGAAGTCTTATGTACCGAACATAAATTGGATTTTGATTGGGTAAAGGAAGATTTACTGAAAGAATTTCACGACCGTAAAATCCGTAATCAGGATATGGATGGTAAAGGGATTGAAAAGATAATAGAAAAGGCTTTGTTAAAAATAAAATAGTAGCAAATGTTAATTAAAAGAATAAAAGCCAAAAACTTTAAGACCTATCTGAATCTTGATTTAGATATTTCTGTAGACCAGGATAAGCCAATTGTACTGATTGGAGGTGCGAATGGTGGAGGAAAGACAACTTTTTTTGAAGCCATATATGGAGCTTTGTACGGACTTCATATTAACAATACAAAACAATTCAAAGAATTATTAAATGCAGGTAGATTCTTTGAGGAAGAAAAAATTACACTCGAATTGCATTTCTCAGGTAAGGTGTTAAACGAAGAACAACAGTATGTGCTTACAAGAACATATATGCTGAATCCATCGGGTCAGCCGGTGGAAAGTGTGAAGTTGAATATGAACGGCACTATTTTTTCTTATGGTACGGCAACTCCACCGGCACAAAGAGCAGACCAGGAAGCACAGGTTAATAAGATAATAAAAGCAAACTTACCACAGGAATTAAGCAGGTATTTCTTGTTTGACGCTATGGAAGCAGGTAATCTGTTAAAGGAAGACCAGTTAAACAAAGTGATAAAGGAAAATATTGAAAACGTAATGGGTTTCAATAAGTATATGCAGATGGCAAAAGTATCTGAAAATTTATTTCAGACATATACAGCGCAGCGTTTACAGGTTGAAAATGAAAAGCAAGAGTATCTGCAATTGTTAGAGGAGAAGAAGGCTCAGGATGAATCGCTGAAACAATTGCAGGTAAAGTTACAGGATGCTCTGCAGTATTCTGTTGCGAATAAAGAGATTTACGACAACTTAAAAAGTGGGTTGAATCAGGAATCTACAATCAAGTCGAAGATTGACCAGACAAATTCGCAGATAGATACCATTCTGAAGAAAGAAGTTATTTACAGAGAAGACATAGACTCATTTTTAAAAGATATTGAATTAAGTATTTGCATACCAAAACTATTAGAGTCAATAAAATCTCAGGTAAATCTGATTTTAGAATTGAAGAGAACGAATGAGTTAAATAGTAATTTGGATGTGCCTCCTGAAAAGATAGAAGCTATCTGTGCATATATTGTAGAATACCTGAATGAATACAAACTTACATCTGATGATATACAATTAGAGAGTTTGGTGGATTATGTACTGAACAGTTCAACAGATAAATCGAAATCAGATGTGTACGATTATTTGGAGTTTTCAGAAGTAAAGGCACTGGAAAGTTTACAGAACCAAAGTATTTCAAATCCATTTCCTGACTTAGCGCAACGACAAAGTGAGTTAAACGTCTCTTTAAATCAAATTCCGGGCTTGCAGCTGCAAGTGGAACAAATGAAAGCACAGATTACTGGTAGGGATTATGCTTTGTTAAAAGCGTTTGAAGACAATGAAGCCAATATCCAGAAAATTGAATTGCAGATAATTGAGATTAAGGGAGAAATTACAAGAATAGAGAAGAAGATACATCAATATGATATTCAAACCAGTCAGGAACCTGACCCTAAATATGATACATTAGGAAAATTAAAAGGCTTATTTGAAGATATTGCGGACAAACTGTTGAAAGTTAAAAAACAACAGATTGAGTTAAAGATGAAGCAGGATTTGAATATAAATCTTGCTGCATACAAGGATGTAATAGAGAGGGTGGAGCTTTCAGAGAATTTATCCAATCTGACCTTTAAGATTTTCCATAAGGCAGGTAATGAAATTTATCTCAATCAATTAAATACAGCATCAAAGCAAGTAGTGATACAAGTGCTATTAAAGGCATTACACGAATTTGGAGATTATGACCCACCTGTTATGATTGATACCGTAATGGGAGTATTAGATGAAGCAAGTAGAACAACGGTCTTGGAAAATTATTTCCCTAAACTTTCTCATCAAACTATTTTGTTGAGTTCAGATAGTGAAATTAGACCTGGAAAGGATTTGGAAAAGATTGAAGCATTTATTTCTAAGCAATATACATTAAAGAGAGATAGAGAAAAACAGTTGACAGAAATTGTACCTGGTTATTTCGGAATTATATCAAATAATTAATGCAATGAAGACACTTAACTTACAAAATATAAGGCAGGCAGAAAGTCTATTTGATGAGCTGCAAACGATTCGTTCTAAAATGGAGAGCAGAATCAACTTAGATAGTTATACAGACGGCAAAAAACAAATTGTCTTAAATAATAGTAAGATAATGCGAATCTGTTTGTTGGCAGGTTTGTCAAGCAATGAGCCTCGGCAGGTATCTGATTATGAAAAGATTCAGCTAAGTGCTAATAGAATCTTTGAAACATTGTTTACACATCATAATCTTACATCAGCAATTCTTGCTCTTTTTAAATTAAGATACAATGACCTGAAATATGATTGGAAAAATGACCCTGAAAATAGCAGAATTGTAAATGCAGAAATAATAAGAGGTGCTAAGTTATTGTCAAAAGACGAGGTATTGGATGAATGGCTGCTGAATACAAATAAATTTAGTGAAGGTAGATTAGGAGCAATACCATCTTTGTATTTAAATATTGGTAATTATGAAGATGACATTCCGGCTATTTTGAATCTAAATGGTAAAGAAATTCCTAATACTCAAATATTGGTGGCAGGTACTACAGGCTCTGGGAAATCTAATTTATTAGCGGTATTGTTAAATGAAATCCGCACACTATCAATTGAAAGTCCGTATCCTGTAAACTTCTTGTTGTTTGATTACAAAGGAGAGTTCTCAGACCCTGCAAATAATGCATGGTTAAACTTATTTGAGGTGGATAGGGCAGCTATTCTTGATCCGATAAAAGCCCCGTTGCCATTTACGCCATTTAAAGATTTTACAGGTAAAACACAGAATGAAATTAATCTATATTCTACAGAATTGGCAATTGCTTTATGTTCAATTGATAGAGCATCAATTAGTGCGAATATGAGTAACCGTTTATCCGAAGCGATTATAAATGCATATAAGAAAACACATAATAAGCCAATAGGCTTTCAGGATATTTTAATAGAATATACAACCTTACAGTCAGAAAAGGACAGAGATAAAGACGATAGTGTGAAGTCTGTTTTTAAGCAATTAATTAGGAATAATTTATTTTCAAATGAAGATAAAGTGGACTTAATTAAAGATAGCTACATAGTAAAAATGGATGCCTTTCCTAAGGATGGTCCGATAGCTAAGGCAATTGTATATTTTATTGTATCGAAATTGAATACAATATATGAGAAATTATCTAAGCAGGCAGTTGACCAGTATAATGTAGAATTACGTCACTTTACGATAATTGATGAAGCACATTACATGCTTGGCTTTGATAATAAGCCACTTCGTGACCTTATTGCTGTAGGAAGAAATAAAGGTTTAAGTATAATTCTTGCTACTCAAAATATGGACAGTTACAAAAGTGAATATTTTGATTTCTATGCAAATGCACAATATCCATTGATTATGAAGCAGCAATCCATAAATGATGGAGTCATTAAGGACTTATTTGGTGTTTCAGGTAAGGAGTTTCAGGAAATCAAAGAAGCCATTGCCGGTTTACAAAAAGGAGAACTAATTATCAAAAACCCGACAGCCATTGTCTTAGGCATGGGCAAGAAATACAAAAAGATTAAAGTAAGACATTTGATTTAATTCTTATAAATATTAAATATTATGGTAATTTTTTTCAATATTATTTTATGTGCTCAGTTTTGGACTGCTCTTTCAGCAATTGGTACCTGTCTTGCAGCTATTGTTGCAATATTTTATACTTGTTTTACTTATAATCTTCTTAGTACAAGCAATAAAACATTAACTACAAATAATAAATTAGTAGAGTTTCAAATATATAATGAAATCTCAAAATCTCTAAACACACCCGAAGTACATGGATATATTGTCAGATGTGTTAATGGTACATTGAACTCATTAAATGAAGAAGAAGCTAAGTTTATTAAATACAACATTTTAAATAAATTAGAGGATTTGGCAAAATTTAACGAAGATGGTTTAATTAGTATTGATAGTATAAATTCAGGTTTTGGTTCAATGATACTTCACTTTGGTAATTGCAAATCTATAGTGGATTTAATAATAATGGATAGGAAAATATTCCCAAGTGTTTTGACTGGTTTTGAAAATCTTTATAATGCAATCTTTCAAAAATGTACAGAACAAGAACGTGTAGGTTTTAAATCTACTTTGTTTTAAAAGTAAATAATAAATGAAAATTATAAAAATAGGAAATAAGACAAGTATAGAATCTCTTGAGAAAGAATATAAAAATCTAACTAATAATGAGGCTGTAGATTTAAGTATTTCAAAGAAGATAAGTTCAATAGATTTTGGACTTATTCCAGCTATTATTCAATTTATTGCTACATGGCACTATAAAACAATAAACGGTAAAATTATCTTAGAATTAAAGAAAGATGATACCGTTGAAGACTTTTACAAGTTAGACTTTATATTTCCTTCTTTAGTGTATTGTTGGGATAGATTAATTGTCGACACAGATGGTAACGATTTAAAGCCACTTCTGAAGAAACAAAACGAAGAACAACATGATAAAATGAAAAGACAAACAGAAGGTGGTGGGCAAAGTGTTTTATTATCATGTTTCGACCACCTTTCCATTAATAAAGGTCTTTTAAATGCATTTTATATTGATGGAATATTTATAGAGAATGAAATACAATTCGGTTCGGCTTTAGATAAGTCTCTTAAACAAGTTTTATCTTTTAATAGAAGTTTAACTACAGTAAACATAGCTCCAGTATTTTTAGAAATAGTTAATGTAATTTATGAACTAATGAAAAATACAGATGACTGGGGTAGGACCGATAAATATAATAAACCACTAAGTCCTAACGGAAGAGGTTTATTCCTGAAATTTCATAAAAAGAAACAGGCAAGTCTTTTATCTGAATATGAAAACCATAAAGGTTTAAAAAATTATTTCTCAAAAGATAATTTTATATCTAATACAGTTGATGAACTGTACTTTTTAGAGTTGTCGGTTTATGATACCGGCATAGGCTTTATTGAAAGATATAATCCAATTGGTGTTTTAGAGAAGGATACCAATGAGCAAGTAAATATTATAAAAGAATGCATGTTGGTAAATAATACTTCAGCTACTGGTTTGTCAAAAACTATAAAAGGCAAGGGGCTTGATAGAATTATGAAAATATTGGATGATAAAGGCTTCTTCTGGCTTAGGACAGGTAATGTTTCAGTTTTTAGAAACTTAATTCAAAACAGATATAAAGATAATTGTAGCGTAGATGATGTTGAATTATACGATTGGTTCTCTAATTCTCCTGATGGTTTTACAAAATTAGAATATACAAAGGGAAGTGTTATAACATTAGTTTATCCAATTTCAAATATAAGTAATGTCTAAATTTTATATATATTCAACTAATTACGAAAAGAAAAATGAGCATGATGAACTCTTGCCATGTTCCGTAACTGTTATTTTTTGCGATAAGGATAAAATTGAAGAAGTTAACTTACAATCAGAGATAAAGGCTTTTTATCAGGATAACTATCAAACAGATGAGATATTTGTAATTGGAGGGGAATATAATTTAATACGATTGGAAGAATTATTTATAACTAAACAGATTACTACTTTTAAGGATATTCCAAGGCTGCAAAGAGACCATTTAAATGACAGTTTATATTTGTTTACTTTTAATAAGGACGGCAAGTTGATTTGTAAAAACAATATAAAGTTAATAAATGAAGATATTTTAAATAAAGTCATAAACGACGGTCTTATAAAGTTGTTTAAAGAAAGAGGTGGATTGATAGAAGCAAAAGGAGATGCGCATCATTTTGTCTTTCCGTCTGGTAAACATTGTAATAAATTTCTCAGGACAGGTAATGTATTACTTCATAGTTCAGAAATCTATTTTATTGCTTTTAACTTATTGTCATATTTTAAAGAAGAAGAACATAAACAAATTTTTTGCGATACTTCTTCTATAAATACTTTAGCATTTGCATTATTGGAATTAAAGAGAAAATTAATTGGTAAAGATTTTAAATTAACTTCCATTGAAAGTTTTTCCTCTTATGATGGGTTATTTTCAAAATCAGTTAAATACTTTGGAAATAGTTTAATTTTAATATCTTCATCCACATCTGGAAATATAATAGATCGTATTGTTAAACATGATGACAAAGTGAATATTAGTAATATTGCAATTCTATATTTCTTAGGTAAAGAAAATGATTATTCACGGTTTAAAGATAATATAGTTTGTAATCTTACTCAATCTAAAGCGAATGGCAATGGAATTATTTATTATGATACATACTCGGAGAAAGATTGTATTTATTGTAAGAAAGGTTCATATCCTGTTGATGTGAAAGGGGATGTCTTCTTGTTAGAAAATCCTAAAATTAATCGTGTCTCAATAAAAACTACTGATGCTCCTAAAAAGCTATCAAATTTCATTAATCAATTCAAGGCTTACAAAAAGATAGAAAATAACGTTATAAAAGTTAATTACAAAGAAAATAGTAAGACACTAAATAAATACGAAGTTTATTTTGATATGCATTTTGTTCTAACAATGATACAATCAAAAAAACATAAAAATTTATATACTGATTTTAGAAAAAAATTAATTGATTACATAAATCAATATATACCAAGTAATGTAAGATATATTATATCATTGCCGGATGAAGGTTCTGAAAAGCTTGTTGACATAATTATTGATAATATAAAACCTAATTATAAAAATAAAAAATTACCTGATAAGATTAAGTTTGATGACCTTCCAGATTATAAAATTGATGAAAATAAGAGTGGTGCAATTGTAATTGTAGGTTCTTGTATATCAAATGGAAAAAATCTCCTTTATTTAAGCCGTTCATTGCGTCCTTATGATAATTATAAATTAGTTTATTTCATTGGTTTAACAAGGACTAAAAATGAACAATATTCTGATTATTTAAAAATTAACCTGAAACAAGGTAAATACGGTAAGGAAACAAATTCATTTGTTGAGGTAGAGAATTTTTATTGTACAATTGATTCAAAAAATACAACTTGGTTACAAGAATTAGATTTCTTAAAAGAGTTGTTAGATTTAATTGAAGACGAGGTTGATATGGATATTGCAAAAGATTTTTTCCGTAAAAGAATAAATTTAATAGAAGATAGCCTTAGTACACAAGTTAAAGGCTTAGCTAATTATTTGTTTTATCCAGTGGTTTCTGATTATTCAGAAGAATTACACTTAAGAAAAAATTTCGCATTTTATAATTTCACAAGCTATTTTGATAATGTGAGCCAAGCAGATGTGTATTTTACAATTTCGACTGTTTTAAATAGTCTAAGATATAGCGATAATCATAAACAATGCCTTAAGCAATCAGAATTTGTTAGAAATGTAATTGATCCTTTTAATTTCAATAGATTTAATGATGGTATAATACAGGGGTCTATATTACGTGCAGCATTAAATAGTGAAATGTCTTACCACATTAGTTATGATTTAAGCAACGACATGAAGTCAATTTTAGAGAAAATGATTGAACAACATAAGTCACCGCAGGGAGAGGGTTTACTTGAATTTTTATATGCTATTTCAATTGAAAAACTAACTCTAAAGAGTTCGCATTTATTTGAGCTTTCAAAAATGATAGATAAAATTGAGGATAATCAAATTTTAAAAGCATTTAATTTATATATAAACAGGTTTTTACTTGATAAGAAATTGTCTTTAATTGAGCAAATTAATGTATTGAAATCTGAAAATGATAGTTTAAAAAAATTGTTGAAAGAAAAAAGCTAACCATTTAATAAGTCAATTTTCAATAGTATTATTTAATGCTTATAATATTTCTTCAGAATGTCGTCAATTTCACTGTCTGTCTGATGAAACATATTGAATAGATTTAGTACGCCGTAGAATTGCCCCTTATCAACAAGCATTTCTCTGTATCTGTTTACAAAACCACCTTTTAAGAATACTTCAATACTATGTTCATTTTTGTAAGTACCCCTTTTTTCAGACAGTGCAAATTAGAGTTTTTTGTTGATTTAATAAATTAATTTTGTAAGCCTCCCTGTTTATAGTGCCACTCAATATTAGACATTTTTCATTTTATT
>CAZDQG010000041.1:1836-22195 GCA_964507535.1 uncultured Saprospiraceae bacterium | reverse complement strand
TGTGAAGCTCCTGCGTTGAAGGATCCGCCACCGCCGCCGCCATATCGGGTATTGTTAAAGCCGCCAGTACAAGAAGTTCCGCCCACATCACTAAAGGAATGCCATCCACCAGCGCCTCCGGAATAGCCACCGCCACCGCCGCCGCCAACTGTACATGATGATGCAGCTCCACCGCCACCAAATCCACCATTGGCTCCACTAGAAGGATTCACAACACCACCTGCTCCACCGCTCAAGAAGGACTGACCTCCGCCGGTTACGTTAGAACCATTTATTGTGGAGGTTCCGTTTCCAGAAAAACCACCACCACCACCACCACTGGCCCAATTGTTGGTCGTACACGTAACGCCTCCAGATCCTGCGGCACCACCTGTTCCAAATCCACCAGAATCTGATGTACCAGAAGTTGCTGTAGTAGCATTTACCCCTCCAAAATTTATCGTACTTCCACCACCACCACCTGCAACGATTAATGGCGTATTGGTAGCCTGATCTATAACAAAACTTCCACCACCGCCGCCACCGGTTAACCCACATTGATTTGTGAATCCTTGCTGTCCTACCAAAATCTTTAAAACCTGTCCCGGGGTGACATTAAATGTACCTTGCATCCGAGCACCCAATCCACCATTTCTACCTCCTTGTGCTCCACGTGCTTCTATAGTTAATGAAGTTACACCCGCAGGCACTGTATATGTTTGGATAGAACCTGTATAATTATATTGTACGGAATCCTGAGGCGTTGACAGGATCGTAAATTTACCACCATTGATTGCCTGATTTTGAAGCAGGTCTGCAAAAGAAATGGTTGCACCTGGTTCCAGGCATGCTGAATAATCCTGAAGCGTACAGGTACCTTCTACATGATCATCAATTTTTATAAATATGCAGAATATTTGCTCACAACGTTGATCTCCAACGCTTGCACAAACCGTATATGTTCCCGGACCAGGCAAGCCGTCGCCATCAGAATCATTTGGTGTAAAAGCACCCGTTACTCCGTTGTCAACAACTCCACCTCCGAACCATCTTACATTGTCTGCCGTTAATGGATTTCCAGACAAGTCATTTGGATTCGCTAAGGTCAGTGTAAGTGGCCAGGTATTCGTTTCGCAAAGTACTCCTGGTTGGTTAATACCTGGAGAGGTAGAAGCATTTGAAACTGCCTGGAATATCCGAACTTGTCGAACATCAGACACCGTTTTGCAAATACCCGTTGGGTCTACAATCAATGCTTGTACAGAATAACTGCCTGCGGGTACATTCGTATTAAAAGAAGACAATGAAAATGTTCCAATAGTAGCTCTAATCGGAGCTCCGCCGATCAAATCGTTTGGATTTGGGCCAGGACCTAGGATAACAGATACAATAACACTGTCATCTGTACATCCGGTCATATTATAAGAATAAGAGCCAAATGGTTCATCCTGGCAGAAGTCCGTTGCAAAATTCCAGTTGATTTTTGGACACTGTCTGATGTTGATTAAAATCTGATCAGAAGTGACGGTTCCGGAACAGGTGGTATAAGTATACGTTATTGTAGCGATTCCACATCCTCCCTGGTATTTCGCAGCATGCGAATTGCCAGGTCCCGGAGGAGGCAACAAACTAAACTGAAGATTTCCGGAATTGGAAATAGACCATACACCTCCCTGAGGAGCGGATCCCAAAAGCAGGGTCTCAAGATCCAACAATTGGTCAGGACACCAGCAAATTCCAAAATCGTTGATAAGATAAGGTGGGGTAAAGCTTTGCTCTACCTGAATAACACGCGTTAGTTCAACATGGCAATTTGCATCACCCACGGTATATGTTACAGCGTATGCACCAGGTCCTGGAGGATTGAAGATACCACCCCCTGCAGAACAACGCCCTGCGGTAACCTGGTCTCCGCTCCATTCACCACATCCAACTCCTGTTATTAAGTTACATAGGTTCAAAGGAAGATTTGCGGTACACACTGCACCTGGATTTGTCCAGGCTGCGTCTTGTGGATTGGCACGTATAAATACAGGGCATGATCCCAGTACACCGCTATTATTTCCACTGCAGTCTTCTGCGCTGATATCAATTTGATGAATTCCCAATTGCGAACAGTCGTATGTGTGTACTGCGTTCTGTTCCATTGGATCAGCGTCGCAATTATCTGTAGCAACAGCACGTCCGTCAAACCAATTGGCGGGCACTGTAGCAATAGTGTATTGACAAGTTGTCGGATCGATAGCAAGATTAAAGGTGTCCATAACCTGAGGACAGCTTAAAGCATTCGGAGCCATCAGATCCTGAATCTGAATGACATCGGGACATATTAAAGTCACAGGTCCGTTTCCGTTGCAATCTGTAAAACTAAATGTTACATCCAGTGAAGCCAAAGGTGGACAAACTACATTGCTGGCATCGAAAGGACCTGGAGGTGGATTCTGTGTAATGGTCGCACCTGGATTTAAAAGTGGATCGCAATTATCGGTAAAGAGATTTGCATTTCTGAAATCAGGTATAGTCACCATACAACTTGCATCGGTGGTTAAGAGCACTGGTGCCGGACAATTTCCAGGATTGACAACAGGCATTGAAGTGTCTCTAACGATCACCTGGAAGGTACAACAGTTTGCAGGCACCGTTGGCGTTGCTCCACCCGGATTCAAAGGTCCGTTGCCAAAGCAGTCCTGTGCACAAATGCGGATGGTCATCGTCCTTATTGAAGGACAGCCTCCACCTGTGATTGTAGGGAAGGTATTATTTGGAAATACAACAGGAGCAATAACGCGCTGGCTTAAAGTTGCCGGAGGTGCGCCACAGATATCGGTTACCGTAACAAGGCTTCTGAAATCCTCAACCGTATATTGACAGAAGGCATTAAAATAACGATCCTGGTTTGGAGGACAAGTCGGAGTAGGAGCTGTAAGATCACGTACCGTAACATTTATGGTACCTATGTTGGACAAATTCCCGCAGGCATCCTTTGTTTGATAGCTTACAGAGAAGGTCTGTGGGCTTGTTGGACAGGTAAGCGTAAGGGGTGCTCCTGATATCGTAATATTAGCCAACAAGGTTGCATCGCTTGTGCAATTGTCATCTACGACTCCATTTCCAAGCGTCGCTGCAATGTCCGCTGCGGTCACCTGACAGCCCGGACCTGCATTAATTGTGCGGCTTATCGGATTGTCAACCGTAGGAGCGGTATTGTCGCTCAGTGTAAAAACATCAATTCCATTTATTGAACAAAGAATATCGTCATTTGGATTCAATGGATCGCCCAGATAGAAAAATATGGCTGTCACCACAATGTTGATACTCTGGTTCGGGCAGGTACCTGCCTTAGGCAGGTTGATTACTGTCCCGGCGGAAGGAGCTTGCTGGACGGTAATCAGTTGCCAGCCCCCTGCCACATTAGCAGTTGCCACCCAACGAGGTAAGACGTTAGGCACTACGGCATTACAACCGGCATTGAGGCTTGCCCCAAGCGGTGGTCCGGAAGGACCGACAAGGGTATTGCCAGTACCGGGAGGACAAGCGGGAACTTGAGCCATTGCTGTGGTGGCCAACGCAACAGAAAATAGAACTGCGAAGAACCAACCAAGTGATCGGAAATTGGATGTAAAATCGTTTTTCATGAGATTAGAATTGATATTCATTGGATCTAGTTAATGAGGTTTTCAATAAAAAGTAACTTGATGGATGGGGAAACCACGGCATCGTCCAAAACTTTGATTTCTTTACCATCGAGTGTTATTTTTTTATTGTCGGGATGAAGATTTACTGTTTTATTGGAGAAGGTGCGATAGCCCTCTGCCTGAATTGCACCAAAGGCCACATGCCTGTGAAAAAAATCCAAATGGGATTGATCGTGCATATCCGGATAGATCAGGTTGGTTAATTCCTGGTTACTGAGTGCTTTAAAAGCCTTGTCTGAAGGAGCAAGCACCACAAAGCGGAGGATATCCTGTCTCATAAAGGTGTTGAGGTAACGACCCCGTTCCAGGAATTCTGCAAAATTGCTGTACCCGTCCTTGGCACGAACAGCTTTTACCAAATCGCCATATGATTTTTCGAGAACAGCAGGATCTACTGAGGGAATTGTCTGTGCAGCAGTAGCTGGAGCTGAGGATGCTTTTTCAACATGACTAGACTTGTTCTTGCATGCACAAGACAGAAGGAACATTGCAGCGATGGTCACTACAAATGTCCATGAGATAGCACACGGCAGTACAATGGCTGCTTTTTGTCTTTTCATCCTCAGTTTGGTTGTTGCAAATACAGAAATTCCTTGCGCCGGAAAAATCCAACTAAAAGAAAATCAAATATTTACAATAAAATGCTTCGTAAGAGGCGGCTTCATCACCTCTTATTATACCTTGCAAATATAAGCGTGGATTTGAAGTTCTTTATATACAGGGCTCCTTTAATCATATTTTTTTTTTACTTAAGTGTAAATAACATATTTATAAATATTTACAATGTGTTTTATTTTATATATAAAGTATTTAGGGGTGTTGGACAAGCTCTGCAATAAAAATATATATAAAAAAAAAGGCGGGTATACCCGCCTTTTTTAGTTCTGTTTAAATATTAAACTTATTCTTAATTTGATGGCAATAAAACGATCGTTTGACGCACGTCTTTGGTCTCAACGGTACAATAGATCATCTGATTTACACCTATCTGAGAGCGCTCCAGACTGACTACGTTTCTTCCTTGAAGTCCTTTTCCTGATTTATGGAAAATTTGCTTTCCATCGTAGGTATAGAGCATCATGTTGTAGTCTTCATTCTCTGCAAGATTGAAATACACGCTGGTATACTCTTTAAATGGATTGGGATATGCGCCCAAATACAAATCCGCGTCTTTGTCTACTTCCACATGGCCTGTTTCAGGACTGACGACTTCGAATTTGCCTTTGCTGTCTACTTTTCCATCGTCATACCTTGCCAAAGGTGGTGCACAGCTTGGATTGTACACAATAGTCACATTGAAGGTACAACAATTAGATGGAAGCGGAGCCGGTGGCAAGGGTGGATTCAACACACCATTTCCGCATAAATCCTGAGCACATACGCGTATGTTCGCCACGCGAGGTCCCGGATTAATATTTATAGTTGGATACACATTATTTCCATAAGCACCGCGTGGTGGATTCGTTAATGAAAGAATCCTCTGACTGAAAATCATACAGGTTATATTGCAATCTGCATTACAGCCTTCAATTACCGTTGGTTTGGTTGTGAAATTCTGGAATGGATAATTTATATCAGGCCAGCAAATGGAGAAATCGCTGGGTGGAACCAATACAGGCGCCGTCACATCTTTTACATAAATGCTTACCACTTCCGCGTTGGATGTATTTCCACAGGCATCAGTCGTAGTAAAAGTATAACAGTATTTTCCAAATGGATTCGTAGGACAAACTACCATGGGGTCGCCGGGAGTATAGGCAATACATCCTGTGCCACCGCCATAGACAACCTGAAGATTCGCCAAAAGTGTTGCATCGCTGGTACAATTGTCACTTACATTAGCAGCCGTTACCAAGGCTTTCAACTGGGCATCTGTAATGAGACAGCTGCTGTTTGCATTCACTGTAAAACTTGCAGGAAGCGTAATAACTGGAGGTACATTTTCAGTTACGGTAACATTGATGTCTTTCTCAGCAGTATTTCCACAGGCATCAGTAATGTGGTAGGTCCAACAACGAGTCTGAGCTGGACATTCTCCTGGAGGAGGCAACATGTCGCATTGGGATACCCATGCACTTGCCAATAAATAGCTTTTGCTGGTACAGTTGTCCTTTACATTGGCCGCTTTCAACAAAGGCAACACATCCGTTCCGTCAATCACACAATCAGTTGTAACACTGATCGTCATGTCATTGAAATTGACAAAACTCGGAGGGATGGATTCGTCCAGAAGAAAATAATCAGTACCAACCATGCTACATAAAACATCATCGCTTGGATCCGTCGGATTTCCAAAGTAGAAGAACAAAGCGGTAATAGTGACGGTAACCTGGCCTTCAGGACAAACCTCAGCACCATTTAGCGTAAGCACCGTACTTGACGAGGGTGCCTGGACAACGCTGATCAATTCGAATCCGGGACCTGGCGAAGCAACCCAACGGTTGAGCAGATCAGGCACCAAGGCTTTGCAGGCATTGTTGATATTCACCGTAACAACGGTATTATTCACTTGTGTAAGTGAGTTTCCTGTAGAAGGATTGCATGGGGGAACCTGAGCCGAAAGACTCCAGGACCACAACAACGCAAGCCCGAAACATACAGATTTGAGGGATTTGTTTTTCAGTATTTGTGACACCATAAGACTAGTTTAAAGATGATTAACTGGTTATATATTTAGTAAGGTAAATCTATAACGATTTCTCCTTAAAGCCCAAAAATATAAAAATTATTACATCTTATAAAAGCCTTCATAAATAAACTTTTGGGTCACAGCAGGCGGCTCAATAGAAAAGTGCCTCCGATAATTCAAACAGATGGAGATTCGAGCCTTTAAAACCCAGATCGGTAATACCTGATTTCTTGTTAAGATCTTTGACCATAAGGCTGTCTTTACCAAACTTATACTCGTAGCCTGCAAGACTCCGGTATCCATATCCTGGATATGGATTATAAGGTTCGGGACATACGTGGTGGATAAAGAACGTCATTTGATACCCCTGCAATCCTGCTTCCGTGCTCGTCAGCAAACCCATTTCACGTGCAGGAATCCGCTTAAATGCCTGGTCACTGGGTATCAATATCCGATATGCCTGATGTTCTACGTGATGGAATATATCTTTCCCCCTGAGTCTCCCTACCAATGCCGTGAACATTTTACAACCGGGTTTTCTCTCCAACTCCCCATATAAGGTGTCCAATAAAGCAATGGATTTGCGGATTCTTGCCTTCTCGTCTTCTGTCGGCACTGGCAGGGAGTCCGGTATTGGTTTTTTGTCTGCAGCAGCTGCAGGTATATTTGATTCATTAGGTTTGGGTTTACACGCTTGTCCTGCCAATAGGACCGCAAATGACAAACCGATACATACACGTCGAATCATATTATAAAAGATTTTAATATTGTCCTGTGCGTGCAAAAGTAAGTTAGGATTGGGACATTCCCTTCAGAAAGCCCGGTGTAAGAATGAAATGACGAATCCCTACCTTTGCAGCATGCATTCTAAAAAACTCAAAGAACTGGAAGCTCGAAAAGCGGAAGCACTTTTGGGCGGCGGTCCAAAACGCATCGAAAGTCAGCACCAAAAGCGCAAGCTTACTGCCAGGGAACGCCTGGAGTTACTGTGCGATCCGGGAAGTTTTGAAGAAATGGGCATGCTTGTCACGCACCGCAGTTCGGACTTTGGAATGGAAGGACAACAATACTATGGAGATGGTGTAGTCACTGGCTATGGCACCGTGCATGGCCGCCTCGTATATGTCTTTGCCCAGGATTTTACTGTTTTCGGAGGATCTTTGTCAGAAACCCATGCAGAAAAAATTTGCCGGCTGATGGACATGGCCATGCGGAACGGAGCTCCTTTAATCGGCTTAAACGATTCCGGGGGTGCCCGAATACAAGAGGGCGTTCGCTCACTTGCTGGCTATGCAGATATTTTTTTTAGAAATGTTCGTGCCTCCGGAGTGATCCCACAAATTTCTGCAGTGATGGGTCCTTGTGCCGGTGGCGCCGTCTATTCACCTGCAATTACAGACTTCGTCCTGATGGTGGAGCACAGCAGCTATATGTTTGTAACAGGTCCCAATGTTGTAAAAACGGTTACCAATCAAGAAGTGAGTGCAGAAGAACTGGGAGGCGCACACACCCATGCAACGAAATCCGGGGTCAACCATCTGGTTTCTGAAAACGACCGGGACTGTATTCTTCAAATCAAAAAACTGCTTTCCTACATCCCGCAAAATTGTGAAGAAAAAGCTCCTGCACTGGCTTATCAAATCGGCGACGAACTAAGACCAAAACTTAACGAGTGCATACCTGAAATTGCTTCCCATCCCTATGATATCAAAGAAATTATTGCAGAACTTGTCGACGGGGGCGAATTTTTTGAAATACAAGAGGATTTCGCTGAAAACATCGTCGTCGGTTTTGCGCGAATCGCGGGAAAAAGTATTGGCATTGTCGCCAATCAACCTATGGTCCTTGCGGGTTGCCTGGATGTAAATGCCTCAAAAAAGGGAGCACGTTTTGTCCGCTTTTGCGATTGTTTTAACATCCCGCTCCTGGTGCTGGAAGATGTACCCGGCTTCCTTCCCGGTACAGACCAGGAATGGAATGGAGTCATAAGCAATGGTGCGAAACTGTTGTTTGCATTCAGTGAGGCTACGGTTCCCCGCATTACGGTTATTACCCGAAAAGCCTACGGGGGGGCATATGATGTCATGAACAGCAAACACATAGGTGCTGATTTCAATTTTGCCTGGCCCAGTGGAGAAATAGCCGTTATGGGTGCAAAAGGTGCCAGTGAAATTATTTTTAAAAGAGAAATTGAAACATCCGAGGATCCGCAGCGCACGCAACACGAAAAGGAACTGGAATATGCCGAAAAATTTGCAAACCCCTACCATGCTGCTGCGCGTGGCTTTATTGACGAAGTCATAGATCCATCACATACCCGGATGAAACTGATCAAGGCCTTTGCAAGTCTGGAACACAAGGTAGACCAACTGCCACGAAAAAAACATGGCAACATTCCCCTTTAATGGTAGTTAATTGACCTTTTCATCAAACAATAAAAAGGTTCATCTAAATATTCAATGAAGAATGATGAGGTTTTTTTCTCTAATTATTTTAATGTCTTTGTAAACATACCATCATTTATTCGCATTTATACTTCAGTCAAAACTAACTTTGTGCCATGGCAATTATCATAACGGATGAATGTATTAACTGCGGTGCATGTGAACCGGAGTGTCCGAATAATGCCATATACGAGGGTGGCATGGAATGGACCATGGCGGATGGAACCAAACTAAAAGGCAGCTTTGTGCTTGAAGGTGGTAATCAGGTAGATGTACACCACAAGAATGCACCTATAAGCAATGAATACTATTACATCGTACCTGATAAATGTACCGAGTGCATGGGATTTCATGAAGAACCACAATGTGCGTCTGTTTGTCCCGTTGATTGTTGCGTCCCAGACCCGGACCGCAAAGAAACAGAAGCTGTATTACTCGCACGCCAATCTCTACTCCATTCTTAGGAGCCAACACCTGCCATTTCGAAGAATTGCATCATTACCTTCTTCCCTGCCAGATGATTTCCGATTTTTAATAGATTCTTCTTGCATGCAATTCGCATGCATCTACAATTTCTGAACCGGATACCAATAGACCTTATGTTTTGTGTGCATTTCGGCTACGTACATTCCTGCTGGCAGTTCGCTCAGATCCATGTTGAAATCAGTCGAATGAATGTCCTGTTTTAGGATCCAGGTTTTACCATCGAGATTTGAAATGCGCACTTCAATTATGGCTTCCTCAGAATATATCTGCATCTCCCTGTACACCGGATTCGGGAAGACTTTGGGGAATCCTTTCTCAACAGCAGCATCTGAAGCTGTAAGACTGAGATCGACATTCACGGAACGATTATAAGTACCACAAGGATTTGTGATCGTTAATTTAACCCTATATACTTTTGCTGAATCATATGTATGAACCGGGCTGTACTCAGTTGAATTAGTTCCATCTCCAAAATCCCAAAAGTAGCTAAGCCCATTGACTGAGGTATTTGTAAAAGCAACAGTTCTACCTGATACAATGGCATGTGAAAAATTGATCACCACGGCATTAAACAAAGGAAGGTCTTTGATTACAATGGCATCATTGGAAGTATTGGATTTTGCACGCAGAACCAAACGTTTGTTACCCTGTAAGGTATACCTTGTTTTGTAAGGTCCTGCACCACTAAAAAGCCTGGGATTAGCTCCACTCCCTGCGTCAAAATACAATTTTGGATTTTGGATTGATGTGGTTTCAATAGCGCTTATTTGCTTGGTGTAACATCCGGGGAACGGATCCACATTAAAATCTACCTGGCCCGTTTCCGGATATTTTTCCCTGACTTCTACATTATCCAAAAAGGTCCTCGAACTCTGTCCTCTATAGATTTGGAACTCTATTACAATTTTAGATCCCTTAAATTCCGTAAGATCGAAGGCCATCCAATACCAGGAGCTGTCCGCAGGAGACCAGTTTTGCAAACTCGTGGTGTCCACCGTGCGCATTTCCTCAGAATTCGCGTTAAACAATACCTTTTCCTTTTGCACCGTCCCACAAACCTGTTTTACTACAATGCGCAAACTATCCAGATAAGGGCTGGTAGTATATTGATGGTGTACAAAATCAAAATACAAATAAGGTTGAACAGCTGTTGTCAAATCAACCGTTTTCGAAGTTAAAATCAAAGGCTGTTTTCTGTAAACCGGATTGGGATTTGTGTACAATAGCGCAGGACCGCGGCTGCCATTTTTCCCTACAACCTGTGTGGTCTGCCAATTGGAATTATCGAGCGGATTAGATTGAATCCAACCATTTGTAAACGGGTCATTTTGAAAATCTTCCTTCATCGGATAAATGCCCAGAGGATCCGGAAGTGGAGTCAGCTCAACTGTAAAATAAGAGGTATCATTGAATGGATTTTGATCCAAAGCTTGATCGAGCCATGCGGCATAGCTTCGATTGCCATTTCCTTTTGCCGGAACAGGTTTAGAGAATTGAAGTTCCGTCGTATCATATGCGGGCAGCTTCAGTTTGAAGTCTTCCGAAACCAGGCCGGAATCGGACAATACCATGACGCGAACGTCGGTCATTTCAACAGGTCCCCTGTTGATGAGCTGGAAGGCAGGTAACAAATATGAAGTGCCGCAACTATAATATTTGGGTTGATTATTCTCAGATACACGTATACTCAGGTCCCTGGTGAATCCACAGCCTATCATGGTATCCGGACTTGCAATTGCAAGTTCCCGCCTGCTCAATGCAGACCCTTTGTATCCCGCAATTGAAAACCATTTCTTTGTATTAGGGCTTTCATTTGGAAGTGCAATGTGTGCATCCTTTGTTATGCTTACGGGGTCCATATATCTGGCACCCAATTGATATATCAGAAAACTATCCTTTCCGGACCCGACCCAACTTAGCTCCAATTCACCAGGACAGTATTTTGAAAATTTAAAGCCCTGCACCCCATTTGTCACTGTAAAGAAGCCACTTCTCTGAATGGCATTTCCCTGACGTATTTCAACCAGGCAGGAATCGGAAGAAAGATTATTCGGGAAGTAGATATCCATCAGGCGGGATCCTGGAGGCCGGGTTCCAAGATAGGTCCATTGCGCACCTCCGTCTGTGGATAGATATGCAGCGATGCTGTCGCTTCCATAAGCCGTATAGTGAATTTGTGTAAATTCAGTGATGTTGAACTTTTCACCACCAATTGGATGGCTTAATCGTAGGCCCTGGTCCTCCATTTCATACAGCAGGTAAAAGTCTTGTACGTTGACGGGAATGCTCTTTCCCGTAACCCGAATGATGTATTCTCCCTGAATGGGACTCTCAACCGATACTTGCTCGACATTATTGAGGCTGTCCGTTCCCCGGGATGCCCCTGCTGCCAGGGTAACCGGGTTGGGAGCAGGATTCAGCAACCACGGCTTTAACTCTGTGCCACGAGGATCGATAACCGTCATATCGAGGTCATTGATCAAGGCTTTCGCACTTAACAAGGAAGCCTGTACTTCTGGCCAGTAAAGCATAAATTTTGTTAATACTGTACCTGATGGCACAGTTACTTTAAATTCAAGTGTTTGACCTTGCGCAATGGTTTGTTTTAGGAAATTTCCGGACTCGATGAGTTTAAAGGCTCTGTATGCATTTACGACTCCAAATCCAAACTGGTAATCCGGTCCTGGAGTTCCTATATCGGTTGCAGTGTTCATCACTGCAGCTTTGATCAATGCAGATTCCGGATTTTTACCCCCATTTCGATCTTTATAAGCCTGGTATAACAAGGCACATACGCCCGCAACTCCCGGAGAAGCTGCTGAGGTGCCACCGAAAACCTGAGTTCCGTTGTCCTGATCTGTGGATAGTTCATTTGTACCCCGTGCTGAGATTTCAGGTTTCATCCTTCCATCTTTTGTCGGCCCTCTCGATGAGCTTGTCTCCAATGTACCATCCAACTTCAGGTTGGCAACAGTGAGTGCATTTTTTCCAATTTTATGGCCTCCTGTCACATTTCCCCATTGGTTGCCCGCGCCATATCCACAATCCAGATTATTGGAATTTCCCGCAGAAAACACGTGCAACAATTCGCGGTTTTCGTACAATTGCTTATCCACGACCTGCGCCTCGATGGTATACCCTACATTACAGCCGTTGCTGTAGGAGCTGTTGGTAATTACTACACCTTCCTTTTGATGGTAATCCAGGGTTTTATCCAAAAAGTCCGGCTGATAATTCAGCACGTACAGCTCTGCACCCGGAGCCATACCCTGCACCAGAGGATCGTAATTGCCAGCACCGGTCAACACACCTGAAACGCCATCTCCATGATTTCCGATATCATTGTAGACATCTTGTTTGATGCGCCCCTGAAAGTCAATATGAGGGCCAACAAAGCCATCATCGCGAACCATAACCTTTACGCCGGAACCATCCAGAAACAGGTTTTCCTTAGCATTCGCTGCGATGGCATTTACGCGATGGAGATTTCTTCCTTCGCGGTCTTCAGGTACGCCTGGTTCAGAGCGACAATCTATAAACTTCACATAGACCTGACGGGAAAGCCAATTCAATTGATCCAACCCGGCCTGGACGTAGGCAATGTGATCGTAAGGATGCACAGCATCAAGCACAATGCCGGATTGTTCGAGTTTGCCCTGTAAATCCGGGACGGCTATGTCTTCAAAATACTGGATTACAAGTTGCATACGACCGTTGTATTCCATGCAGTTATTTCCATACAATAATGAAGACGAAAGCTTATAGGAAGGCTTTAGCTGCATGCACGCAAGCAAGCCTGGAACAGGAATGGATGCGCGTGTTGAGATATTCCGAATCCGTACGAGGTAATTCATTTCCGGTATATACTCGAGAATGTGAATGCCTCTGTCACGGAGGATTGCAGTTTCTTCAGGAGAAAGCAGATGGTCAAAGCTCAACAGTCGGTAATAAAAACCATTGATCAGTTCCGATTGATTTGAAACCTGTAAACTGGTTTGTAAAGAAGGAGAATACTGTAAGCCGTTATGCCAGAGCAAGCTTGGTTCCTTTTGTGCAGAAAGCAAAAAGACATGCAAGCAAAACAACAATGCAGAAATTGACTTCATCCGTATGCGTTGAATAGTGATTAAGCAACGAATATAAAGAAGAACAGCCAGAATCAATTACACGGACGCAAATCGATATTCCCGTGTTTGCAAGTCCAAGTGCAATTTGATTGCATCATTTCTTATCGGGCGTATAGCTCTCCTTTACGATGCTGAACAGACGAAGACAAGGATAGTTGAGTAACTCCTCCAATTGTGTATGTGGAACTACGAGCCTGTAGAAATAATCCTTATGGTACAGTATTTGGCCATACTGAGAGAGCTCTACGGAGTCAACAGGAGCGTATGTCTGCAGGAGTATCATAGAATTTCCAGCCTCGGAGCTGAGTTTTTTAAGATGTTCCACATTCATACCTGCAGCAAGTTTATCTTTTGCTTCAAAAGGGACCAGTGCTTTAACGGGAGTTTTCTCTAATGATTTTTGAGACCAGGAATGTTCCCAACAAGCCAAATACTGTTGCTCCAGCACGTACTCCATAATTTTGATCCCATCCTTTTCCAACTTCTTTGTTTCGTCTTCGCTTAAAATGCGTTTGGTTTCCATGCGTCCAAACGTATATTTTGAGCATTCTGTTTCTTTCATATTCATCCATGATGTTTTGGATGTTGCACAAGAAAACAAGAATAAAAGAAGCGCAGGAACGATTCGAATAAGAGTCATGATTGAAAACTTTTAACAAAATTGTTGAAGAGATTCATAAGCTGGCTGTAGCGGAATCCAAACACCAGCCACAGCACAAATCCTGAGATAATACTGAATCCAAGTGATAACATGGCAACCACCCGGACGATGATATTCATTTGTGTTTCAGATAAGCTGTACACCCCAATTCCAGTATTTGAAATATTAAACAAAGCAAGCAGGATGCATTTTGAGAGTATTACGGCTAGAATTATCGCGACAGCTATCAGAATGGATTTCAGTTTCTTTTTCCAGTCCATTGGTGTCGCTAAAAAAAGAGAGATGATAAAAACGATGGGGACCGTAAAGAGCTGAAATATAAATAAAGTAAAAGAGTATGTGGATATCCGATACTCTGTTGCCTGGGATTTTTGTGCCTCCAATTGTTCCATTTGGATTGTTTTAGGATTGCCATACACCACATAAAAACTATTCCAATCCATCTTGCCTTGAGCAGATTGGACATCCTGTGTTTCGATGTATGCATCTGGAAGGAACGACTCCAAAGTACCTTCCACAAGTGACTTGGCAAAACTGTGGATAGTCTGTTCTGCAAATTTTGTTTGCACTAGGAGTATCATTGCGGTGTACGCAATGATAAATAACAATACAAATTGCATGACCAGTCTCATATCAGGATTGCATCTCTTTTTTAACCTGAGCCAGCCAAACAAGCCATAGAAGAATGGCGATTAAAGTAAAGATGACAACACCGCCATGCAGGTGTAAGAATTCAAATCCTGCTTTCCAGTGTATACCCGCCATGTACAATCCGGCTATGCGAAATAAATTCAAAATGGACAAGGTCAGCACACCCCAGAAGAGTCCTTTGAGTTTGTGCCGAAGATGTACGATTGGAAATGCCAATATTGCGCATATGTAGATCGCAGTTGCCTCCAGTCCGTCGCATCCATTTTTAATACTGACACGAAATTCATCTCCGACGATATTGTCATCGATTGCCTCCGTTTTGTAATTGAGCACTCCAAGTAAGGCATTTGACAATTTGGCCTGGACACTCAGCAAGGGATTCATGACCCAATTTTCATACAAGGGTGAGTAATAAAAGAGATAAAACAGCACCATCATTGAGATGAAGCCACTCAAAAAACGGAAGATGAGCGATTTTGAATTCCACCAAATGGTCAGGCTTGATTTCATAGTTGCTTAACGGGATCTTGGCCGATTAATTGCAATTCTTGCAGTGTCTTCAGGAAGGTTTGCACTTCAATCTGCTGGAGACCGTTGGGGAGTATTACTCTTGAAAATGGGAATAACATACCGACAAGATTGAGTGGCTATAGGAATGGACTACTTCTGATTAAACAGAAGGAGGACATGTATAAAATAGGCTAAAATTGGAACTGTGACGATCATACACACAATATCTGCTGTAGTGTACTCACCCCAGATCAAATAAATCAATACCCAGCCAAGAAGAGCCAATAAACAGGAGATCAGAAACGCGCGGTCAAATAAAGGCCGGTTAAAAGGAAATTGTATCATGAATACCTTTTTAGGAGAGGCAAAAATAAGGAAAGCTATTCGTTGAGGCCGATTTCTTTTAGGTCAAAAAAAAAGGGGCAGCACGAGTGCTGCCCCTTACATATAATTCCTAAGAATTTAATTATTGCTTAACAGAAGCTCTTTGAGTGAAATTGTAAAGAGCTACAGAAGCGAAGGTCAGGATGATCAAACCAAAGAGGAATAATCCCCACTGGGTCATCGTAGGAACTGGAGTTCCACCAACCGTCAAAAGTTTTTTACATTCAGCGTTCAAACAGCCAATAGCTGCTGGGTCGCCATTTGATTGTGTGATGTTCATATTGTACTGACCTCTTGCACCGTTGTTGTTTGCAAGAAATACAGTAAATGGAGAACAGTCTGGAATTTCAAGTTGGAAGCTTGCACCACCACCCAAACAAACAGCACCTGGAGAACCCATTGTTCCTGGAGGATAGCAAGGAGCACCAGCAGGAGTCCAAAGAAGGATTGGGCCTGTTCCAAGATAAGCGAAACTGATGTTACAACCGCCAGCTACAACTGCAGTCCAGGAAATTCTCAAACACTGCTTCTGAAGAAGGGTGTTTTTGAATTGATATGTTTCCCAGTAAGGAGCGAAGTAACCTGGGTTCGTACAAGATCCAGCAGGACAAGCAGAAGCACCAGTAGTCAGAGGCACACCGGTTTGACCGGTAAGCATACCTGATTTGAACGTGTCGCAAGGATACGCTGTAGGTTTTTTACCGTCCATAGCGGTAAAAATCGGGAAGATAGATCCTCCCCCCTTATTCGCCAGAACAGCCGTTACAGAGAGAACAGAAACTATGATTACTAATAAATTTTTCATGATTTATACTGTTTAATTAGGATTAAATAATTAAAGTTCTCCGACGTGAATCTTACGGAGCACCTCATTGAAGTGTGTAACATTAATTTGCTCACCGTGAGATTTAGGTACCAGATACTGGTTAGCAGCATCTACAACGATGTACATTTTCTGATTGGCGAAATCGAAAAGAAAATCCATTCCTCTTCCGGTCGTTCTGTCGATGTACTTTTTGAATTGGAAATATGCTTGCTGATGGTCTTTGATATTGTATCTGGACATGTCAGCTACATATTCTTTAGCCAGGTCGAGGCTGCTTGCATCCAGGATGATAAGACCATCCGAAGTGATGTTTGCAGACCGTGACTGAGCACTGATTGAGCTGGAGATGAAAACCAGACACAAGAATGCGAACAGTTTATACAAATTATTCATGGTATTGGTTTAAAAATATGGTTAAATAAAAAGGTTTAGAATAGAACCAATACAAGCTGAGGAGAGAGCAATAGAGCGACCATTGTGCTGGGATGCAACAATCTCAGGTTTGATTGGTAAGTTTGACCTAATGCTTTACCGAAACTAACCTTGCCAGCATGATCGAGAGATTGAGTTTGGTTTAGCGTGGGCACACGATGCCCTTAGGCTGGTACAAAAGTAGAAAGATTCTCGAATATACCTACCCAACAAGTAGGTATTTTTTATATTAAAAATTTAACTTATGCATATAATGAGTACCTCCTTATTCCATGATGATGTTTCAGCAATACGCAAGCCCTATCGGGCCTTTCTTGAAACACAGAGTAACGGAAGCCACTCAAAAAAACAGGCCGTTGTAACTCCTTCAAAACGAATGTTTGCAATAAACTCCATGGATTCATTACTCCTTACGGACCTTAATATGGTACAAAAAAAAGTCAGCAGAACAAGGGCTGTTCGGCTGACCGGAAAAAAATTCAAGGTCATTTGGGGTTATCGGGGCTTGAATTTGGCAGTTGGGGCTAACATCTGAAGTTTGGAATCGAATAACCTCAATTCACTCCAAACCTTTATGCCTTGGCGCCGCAGTATATAGTACCTAAGTACTATGAAACTGCGGCAGGAGGCTCATGACACAAACCATTCTGGGAATGTATGCATGAAGTGCTTTTGCATTCAAAAGCTGTAATCGCAAGGCAAACCTAGGGAGACTGACAAGGCTGAAAAAGGGTGTTTTTCCTGTTTTTAACAGGAAATAGCCTGATTTGGAGTTTTTTAGCAGAAATTGAACTATAAACTAACCAGTCCGTGCTTTAAGGCGTACAATACGAGTCCTATTCTGGATTTCACATGAAGTTTTTGAAACAAATCATCGCGGTATCCATCGATGGTTTTTGGACTCAGATGCATGATATCGGCAATTTGTTTATAGCTCAATTCCGTGCAGCAAAGTATCAGGAACTCCATTTCCCGTTCCTTTATTGGCACAGGCTCGTGTGCATGAGGAAGTTTTTGTTCCTCCCGGAAAGAACTAATCATGACACGGGCGACATAATCTGAATAATAGAATCCCTTTGTCATAACAGAATGGATGGCGCTGATCAGCTCTTCCTCCTGAGCATCTTTAAGCACATAGCCCTTGGCACCGTGTTTGAACATCCGGATAACAGAAAGGTCATCGTCGTTCATGGTGAGGCAGAGTATTCGCAGTTCCGGATATTTTAGCTGCAAGCTCTCGGCTGTTTCCCAGCCGTTCATAACCGGCATATTGATATCCAGAAGCACCATATCGGGGAGCGTCTCTTCGGATTCCAGTTTTTCCAATAATTCCCTACCATTTCGTGCAGTCCAGAGTACCGAAAGCTCTTCCCTGGCATTCAGCATACCTGCTATGGCCTGAGCCATCATGACATGATCATCAACAACTACCAAACGGACTGCCATTTATCACACGAGAGGGCAACGAATTACATATTGGGTGCCGGTTTCAGGGCTTGAAGTTAATTGAATATGGCCATTTATCATACCGATCCTGTTTCGTATGTGTGAAAGTCCAACGCCAGTTGCGTCGCCGGTCGATTGTCCTTGTGGCACGATTCCCCTTCCATTATCTCCAACGGTCACGATCAATTCCGGCATAGACCAATCCAGCTGTACCTTAATTTGGCTGCATTGTGCATGCTTCATTGCATTGGTTATCATTTCCTGAATGACCCTGTACAGTATGATCTTTACCTGATGTGCCGGATCCGGTCCTTCACCTGTTGCAGTCAGCTCAAACTGTACCACTTCCATTTGGTTTATGCGAATCTGGTCTCTGCGCAGCAATTCGAGCAGGCTAAACCTGCTGAGTGCTTCAGAATCCAGGGTTTTGGAAAGCCTGCGGACTTCCTCCAGGGCTTTACTGATTACTTCCTGTGTCTGGTAGAGTTTGGGGTCCGGATGCGATTTATAAAGTGCCTGGGTCTGAATCTTGGCAAGTGTAATCAGTTGACCGATGTTGTCATGCAATTCATAACCCAGCTGCCTGAGTGTTTCTTCCTGAATCTCCATCTCAGCGCGGGTCAGCTCCAGTTGATATTTGTTTTGCAAGGCAATTTTTTCCCTGATAAACCGATTTTTATTACGTGAGTAATACACCAGAAAAACAAGCAACAGAATAAACAGGAGTGCAACTACAAGGCAACCTATTATGATGCTGAATACGACTTCCTTTTCGAGCATAGCAATCCAATGAATATACAGATATACATAAAGTAACTCAGAAAAATAGTCACTTTACGGGCTGCAGAAAGCAAATCCATATAATTTAATAATAAAACGTTGAACATCGCCATATATGGAATATTGATCAGGTAAAACGAGAACAGGCCTGCTGATATCCAAAACAAAGGATCGGACTGCAGCTCAATGATTTTATCGCTTTCTACCAATTGTTTGGTATAGCACAGGATTGCAATACAAATCGTGACCGAACCCAGGGTGAAACTATAGCTGTGAAGTGCATGAAAAAGGGGTTGAATCCAGAGGATATTTACAAGGTAGAATCCGATAAATATGAACACAGATGCCTTTAAAATGGAACGGCATGCGGAAGCCTGCACATTCGCAAAGTACAATCCCGTAAAACCAAGGATGATCAGTGTGGTTGTGATATTGTAATACGGGAGATTAAAGGTCAGTTTATCCTCCGCGAAAACAGTTTGGGTTAAGAAAATTCCGAGAGCATCACTTAAAAATACAAAGCCCAGAATGTACGGAAGGTACTTCAGTGATGTATTTCTAAGCTGCTTCCATATCAGGACGCTATAAAAGAAGCAGATTGCCTCGGTCCCAATTGCAATTGCCTGTAATGCACTTATCAACTGACAGAATGGAAAGGATCAATACTGGCAACCACCGCCGTTTGGACATAACTCATCCGCATTTTGCAACAAGGCAGCCCGACATGGGTTTGGTGGCGGGCATAAGCCTGCATGATTCATCGCAGAAAAAGCCCTGGTTGTATTTCCTGTACCGAATAATTCCGTCAACCATTCTTCCTCTGTTTTTCCTGCTGTTTTAAAAAGTGATTTCGGCATATTACCCGATCCATTGTTGCTTGCACTGAACAATTCGGGATCAAAGTCTATCACTTCCCCGTCTTCTGCTTTATACGTTGGTACAAATAAAAGGGACAGGTGATTCCTTTGATTGAAAGGAATCGAATCAGAATATCCGCTGTTGCCCACGGATGGGTAGACAATTGGGTATACCCGGATTCCGGAAAATTGGACATTTAAATTATTGCTTGCGGTACGCTCTTCCACAGAGCTGATGAAATTCTTTACACGGTCTAGGTCAAAGTAAAAATACCGGGTGTCTGAAAAATTCGCTCCATATTGCCCAGAGGAAGTTCCCGAAAAATGTGCATTGATCAAGGCTTGCCTTTCGTCGCGATACTTCGCCACCATGCGGACCATATCTTTATAAGGGACCTTTGGTACACTTGCTGAAACGTTTGAAATGAGAGGAGATTGTTCCTGTTCATGCT
>CAZDQG010000041.1:0-1736 GCA_964507535.1 uncultured Saprospiraceae bacterium | reverse complement strand
AAGCGCATATTTTGATGGTTAGGTTTGATGCTCTGGAATAGTTATAATTTTGCCACTGATCCTTTTAACCCACCACCTATCTAAAAACATGATATCGCTTCACAATGCACTTTTGAAAACCGTCGATCAGTTTAAAGATTTGGTAATTCCGGAGCAACGCAGATTCGAATTGGAAGTGATTGCAAAAAGGATTGTTCCTTTAAAGGAATCCGGATTGCCTTTGAATTTTGTTTTTATTTGCACCCATAACTCCAGGAGAAGCCAGATTTCGCAAGTTTGGGCTCAAACGGCAGCCGCTTATTTCGGCATTCCGGCCATGTGCTTTAGCGGAGGTTCTGAAAAAACTGTTTTTGATCAAAGGGCTGTTTCGGCTCTCGAACGTGCAGGATTTCGAAACACTTCTGAATCCGGTGATCCCGATCGCCATCACATATCCTTCAGCCCCGAAACAGAAGACATCTTGTGTTTTTCTAAAAAATATGACGCCCCGCAAAATCCTCAAAAGGATTTTATAGCACTCATGACTTGCTCACAGGCAGATGAACATTGTCCCGTCATAACTGGTGCTATACTTAGATTTACGCTGCCATATGAGGATCCCAAAGCATTCGATGGCAGTGCTCAGGAGGCAACTGCGTATGATGCATGCTGCATCCAAATCGGAACTGAATTATGGTACCTGTTTTCCTTATTAAGATGAGTGGTCCAGCTTTAAAATTGAAACTTCTTGATCGCTATTTAACGATCTGGATATTCCTTGCGATGCTAACAGGAGTGCTTCTTGGATTTTACAATCCTTCTATTGCAGTTACTATACAATCCTTTAGCTCGGGTACTACGAATATCCCCATTGCAATAGGCTTGATACTTATGATGTATCCACCATTGGCAAAAGTGGACTATGCCCTCCTCCCAAAGGTTTTTAAGGATGTAAAACTTTTATCCATTTCCCTGGCCCTCAATTGGTTTATTGGACCTCTATTGATGTTTGCATTGGCTTATGTCTTCCTTAAAGATTACCCTGACTATTTTTCCGGCCTGGTCTTGATAGGTCTCGCCAGGTGTATTGCCATGGTCCTGGTGTGGAATGATCTTGCCGAGGGAAGCAGTGAATACGGAGCAGGACTTGTCGCCTTGAACAGCATTTTTCAGGTATTTGCATATGGTTTTTATGCCTGGCTGTTTATTACAAAAATGCCAGGCTTGTTGGGATTTGAAGGTATTCTTATTGAAATCCCGATTCGAACGATAGCAGAGAGCGTAGGCATTTACCTTGGGATTCCTTTTCTGGCAGGCCTTCTATCCAGACTTATTTTAGTGCGCTTGAAAGGAGAAAAATGGTACAAGGAAACTTTTGTGCCTGCGATCTCACCTTTGACCTTGATTTCGCTCCTTTTGACCGTAGTACTCATGTTTTCAATGAAAGGCGAGTTCATCGTAAAAATTCCACTGGAGGTCCTTCGGATCAGTGTACCGCTGCTGTTATACTTTGTCATCATGTTTATTCTAGGATTTTTTACAAGCAGGGCGCTGGGTGCTGCGTATCCTCAAACCTCTGCGATCGCATTTACTGCGACAGGCAACAATTTTGAATTGGCCATTGCCGTTGCGATTTCCGTATTTGGTTTAAACAGTGCGCAGGCGTTTGTAGGCGTTATCGGGCCACTGGTTGAAGTTCCGGCTTTGATCCTGTTGGTTAAAGCGGCCCTGCTGCTTAGATCCAGATTGCAACTATA
>CAZDQG010000040.1:0-22240 GCA_964507535.1 uncultured Saprospiraceae bacterium | reverse complement strand
TATTTTACTGTGACCGCGGCACGAATCGAACGTGCGACCGACTGCTTAGAAGGCAACTTATTTACAATTTCCTATAATTTACTTATTTTTGAACTAATTGATTATCAATGGCGTTAATCCTATATGGTATCAGATGAATTCAGATGAAATAGGTAATTGTTTGCGCAACGTTTGTGCAGAATTTCATTCATCATTTAAATAACAAAAGATGGCAACCAGTTCAACATTGCTTTTAGATAACCGTCGCCCTAAAGCTGACGGCACATTTCCCTTGATCGTTCGAATTATTCACAATAGGACGATTGCACAGATTACCCTCGGGACCTATCTCACAGAAAAAGACTGGAACGAGGAAAAAAAGATGATTAGGACAACTTTTAAGGGTACAGAATCTGTCACAAGGTTAAATAACCAGATTCGGACAAAAACAAACGAGGTAGCTGATTTTATAGCCAAACTAGATGAAAAGAAGATACTACGGACTCTCTCTACCGCTAATCAGATAAAAGATTTATTTGAGAAGAAACTTGACCGGATATCTGTTTTTACCTACATGCAACAATTAATTGACGAGATGGAGAAAGCAAACCGAATTGGTAATGCGAGAACCTATAAATCAGTCAAGGGAATCTTTAAATCGTATTGTAAGGATAAAGACATGACATTTAATGAAATGGATTACGCTTTCTTAATGAAGTTTGAAACAGATCATTACGCTAGTGGCAATAAGGTAAACAGCCTTTCGGTGTATATGCGAACGTTACGTGCTGTTTTTAACCGGGCAATTAAAGATGGAATCATTGAACAAGATATTTATCCGTTCAAGAAATATCAGATTAAGAGTACTAAACCAAATAAACGGGCTATCAATATGACCGCTATCAAAAAGATTGAAGATTTAGTATTTGAACCTACTCACCCATTGGCTAAAACTCATGATTACTTTATGTTTTGCTTCAACATGCGAGGGATGCCATTTACAGATATGGCTCATTTAAAAATTGAAAATATTGTAGATGGTCGAATTAAGTTTGATAGACAAAAAACTGACAAGGCTTACAATATTAAAATTACTCCTGTCGCACAAAAGATTTTAGACAAATACATTGTTGGTAAAAATAAGGATCAATATATCTTCCCTATTATCAATCGAAATTCCCCAAAAGATATTTATAGAGATGTTGAATGGGCACGAAATAGGTTCAATAAGAAGCTCAAGGCTATTGCTACTTTATGTGGAATTACAGAAAATATGACAAGCTATGTTGGTAGACACAGTTTCGCGAATCAGGCGAAGAATCTAGGAATACCAGTTGCAAATATTTCAGACATGCTCGGTCATGATGATATCAAGACGACCCAGGCGTATTTAGACACATTACCTTCAACCCTCTTGGATGATTTTCAGGAGCAAGTGATTAATAGTACCCAAAACAAAGTTGAGAAGAAAACTAAATCAAAGAAATAGCACTACTTGCCTTCAATGGCAAGTTTTTATTTAGTTTCTCATTATTGGTGTTTAGCCTCATGACAAGTCTTACAAATTGAAACAAGCCAGTGTATAGGTTCTTTTCCAATATTCTTAGCATATCTTTTGTGATGCACTTGTGTAGCCTTAGCACCACAATACACACATTTCCAGTTATCTCTTTTCAGAATCAAATAACGTTTTCTTTGCCATGCATCAGATTTCAAATATTCATTCCGGTAATAGTCTTGACGATATTGACGTTTAATTTCGGTCTGTAATGGTCTTACCGAATTGAATAAAATTGAACGAATTAATGAATCTAAAATTCCCATAACTCATTTAATTAAGAATCATTAGTTTTCCTTTGTATGGCACATTTACATCAAAAAACTGCTCAAATTGAACAGTTAAAAATATGAAATATTGAATTAATTGTCTACATTAGTTAGATAAAATATGTTCACATTTTTTACTTACAGTCACTATCTGAATGGTCATATTTCCAAAGGTGAAGCTTTATTTATCACCATTTTTGTTTTACCTATTGATTTACTCTTAGTTTTATACTACTTTGAAATTTAATTGAAAAAAATATCAACATCATATGCCTTTCACTCATTTAATCGACCGTTTACTCAATCATTTTCAACAATATTCACAGAAAGTATAACTTCAGTCATACCTTAATCAATAAAACCAATTAAACAATGAAAAAAGTAGTCCCTATTGTAGTATTAATTACAAGTTTCTTAATTCTACCATCATGTAATGGCTATAAGAAAGTCATGAAAGCTGACTTTTCAAAATCAAAAACTAAAGTTAGTGATGTATTCCCTTTAGTTTATGATGCGGTGCAACAAGTCATAAAGGATACAAAGACTGAAAAGTACGAATTAGATGGAATTGATCTAACATTTAATACCTTAACAGAATTGAATGCCGAAGCTGGAATTGAATTATACGTCGTATCTGGTAAATACTCCGGGGCATGGTCAAATTCTAAAAAAGTAACATTTAGTTTTGGAAAAGATAAAGACAATGATAAAAAGCTATACAAAGATGAGCCCAAAATTAAAAAATTAAAAGACTACTTAACTCTTGTATTGCAACAAGCAAATGCAGTTGAGCCTAAAGATAAATTCAGTTTACAGGAATTTGAAGTTGAGGTTGAATTTACTGTATCTAATTCTGCTACAGGTGGAGTAGATTTCGAAATTGCGCCAGTTTCTGTTTCAGCGGGTCTTGGTTATAAGAAGGAGGCTACTCACACTATTACGTTAAAACTTAAAAAAACTACTGGTTCATAATTCAAAGCTAATAAATAAGCCTTACGGGGCTATTTTTATTATTTAAACCATAACAGGTGAAAACTCTTGAATTATCTGTATCTCAAGTTTAGAAAAAGTATCAGTTAAAGTCCTTACTGTTTTCAAATCTTTTGTCGATAGTCCATGAATTGGATTGATTAAATATGTTCTTACCTTGTGAACAAATTCAGAAAAATCACAAGAAACAGGAAAATGAATTTTTAAACTGTGATCGAAATAGGTTAGTTTGTAATTTTCTGAATCACTAGACCTATCCATCATTATTTCTCTCACTTTATCAGCGTCAAATTCTTGTACGAAGATTAAATAAAGAGTTACAATACGTTTCAAAAGAAAATTCCTTATATCTGTGTCATTATCATTAAAGATTACTTTAGAAAACTTAGGAGTACCCCTTAATTTTGAGTATCGACTGAATAATCGTTGAGAATGATCTTCTGAAAACTGCTGATACAGTTTCTCAATTTCATTTAGAAAAATCTGGAAATTCATTTCTTGTCCGAAATGGGCAAAAAGCAATATGGCGAATTGCTCTTGGTAAATCCCTGATATGTTAGGGATATAGGCTTCAAACTTACTTGGTATATTCATTGTGTATCGTTTTTACGATACGCAACACTTATGAGGATCAGAGGGCTTTACAAGCATACAATATTGGTATATGATATAACTATCAGTATTTTACTTCATTGTATTTACTGTAAGGTTTTCATTAGCTATTGCTCTAGTTAATGATCTCAGAACCTCATCAGATGTTGGCGCATCTGGTGATTTCTTTTACAGAAAATATTTAAATAAAAAAGGAAAACTAGAATTATGACTCACAGGAAACCTGTGGCTTGATTCATAATTTCAAAAGGGTGTTGCGCTTGTTTTGCGAACCATAAATAAATTAGCGAGTGAATTTATTTGATTACAATATCAAACAAAAAAATGAAAAAAGCAAGTATTGAGTTTAAAATACTGTTACAAGAATATATTTTTATGTATATCTTCAGTAAATTTAAGCATGTCTGATATTGAATCTAATCATAAAATAGAAAATACTAAAATTGCTGTTTTTGAATTAACATCTACAGCAGTAAAAATTATTTACATAACCGGTAATGACACTCAATTTTTAAAGGGACAGTTCACATATAGGCAATATATGAGACGATCAGAGAAAACTGATACATACTTAATGCTCGACAAAGACAATCTTTTAAACAAGGACATGTTTCAAAAGAAAGTTATAAAAGCAATTCATAAATTCAGAAAACGTGCTGAACAAGATGGAATTGAGAAATTTTATGCTGTTGGCACGGCTGCATATCGTTTAGCAGAAAATAAACACGAGATTAGGGAGTTAATTCGAAAAGAATTAAAGACATTTTTTGTGATTTTGAGTCCTGAAGAAGAAGCACAGGCTATACTGGATGCTTATAAGATAAGTACGTCATCTTATGGAATATCTGTCAGTGAAGGCAATTATTTACTAGTTGATTCCGGGGGTGCATCTACCGAGATAATAGTATCTAAGGATCTTACTATAGTCTGGTTTAAATCATTAGAGATTGGCTCACTGGTATTAAAGAAATATTTTTTTGAAGATGTTGAAACTGAAGGAATTTATGAAAGTTTAAAAAATTCTGATAAAAGGGTGAAAGAATATATTGATATGTGTTGCGAAGGCAAATTGCCATATGTAATGAGGGAAGCAATACTTTCCGGCAATACTATCAAATCCTTAAAAACATATCCTGTATTTAGTTATTACAGTGAGGATAATTATGACGAACATAAAAGCAGTTCAAGAGAGGATGATTTTAAAATACATGGAAGACTCTCCGATTATGAGCAATTATTGAATCAAATAATTGATTTAGATAGTATACTTACTAAAAAATATGTAAATAAAAAAGCTTTACAACTTGATATTAAAACAAATAGTAATTTAGATAGTATGCTCATGATGAGATTATCATTGGCAATTTATTCTGAAATAATGAAAAAGTTTAGAACTGATTCTATTAAAGTTAATCAAGCCGGATTATACTTTAGTGTTTTATGGGATAAATTAGGATTAAAATAAATATTCTTTATAATTTATCTATTTATCGCCTTAGATTCATTTTTACTTCCCTCTCTCAAAAGCTCAAATTCGTTAATTTTCTTCTCTTGTTCTGCTTGCTTAAGTCCCTCAGCAAAACCAGTTGAAAAGTCATCTCTTCTATCAATTTCAGAAGCAATTAATAGTTTTGCTACTTCGGGTTCATAGTTATATAGCCAATATCCCCTATTGTATCCATCTTTGAATTCTATTTCATTTAACTCCTTTTCCATTAGAATGTTTCTTTAGCATGTGATTCAAGATACTCTAGGATACTTTTTCTGTCATATAAAACTACTTTATGCATAGGATGAGTAAAACGTATCTGACCTGTATCTCTTAATGATTGAAGAGTAGTTTTGCTAGATATATTTAAGAGTCTCATTGCCTCATCGCTCGATATCCAAATGTCTTCTTTTTGAAGATGTTTTTCTTTTACATATTCAACGAGCGTATCGACAATTTTACGAAAAGCGGGTGTATCAAGACAGATTATATTTTGCTCCATAAATTGATTCTTTATAAAATATTCATTGAGTATTGTTCTTATAACAGGCCAACTAAATTAAATCCAAATATTTATACTATCAAGCTAAATGATTCATTTAGTCATTCATCTAATGATTCAGATAATACAATACACGTTTGAATACAATTTAGGTTTGAATAACAAAATATTCAAATTCTAAACAATCAAAATAATCTTATGAAACTCCTAACTGATGATTTAATTAAACGTTTTGCAGAATTAGGCTGCCAGTACGCTGAAGTTGATTATGTCATTCCTACTCGGTTTTATGACAGCCTTACTGGAATCAGCTATTACCCGATTAATTATGATCCTGAATTAAATGTCTGCCATGGAATTGAGAGAGACGGAAAAAGTGACAGGTGGAAATATTTCAATATAACAGAGCTAGAATCTGAAGGAATACCCTCACTTGGCATTGGCATTAAAAGAGATGACAACTTTAAAGAATGCAATTTCTCAGATCTTAAAATAGAAATAGACCACTACTATGAAGTAAAGAAACCAGAAACGGGTGAACCCCTTTCAGAAGAATTAGAAGATACCAATGTAGGGAAAATAACAGATGAAACTTTCAACCATAATGACAATAGCGAACAAGAAGAAGGGTTATCTCGATAAGAAAATTAAATAGTATTAATTAAAAAAATAGCAACAATGAAAACAAAAGCAGTAACAGTAACAGTAACCACTTCTCAGGAAGTACAAAATCAAATTAATCTTATTAAAGACGAGATTGATAAAGAGCATAAAGCATATGAGAAAGAAGTCATTCACCATGCAACAAACATGGCACATCAGAATCAACCTGGGAATGATGACGCACTAGAACCTTTTATAGGTGTAATTCGGGGTTATTACACAAGACTTGGTAATTCAATCACCCTCAGGCTGTCCGGGAACACTCAGATGCTCTTAGGTTCGTTAGATCATACAACTGCCATACAAGAAATTGAGAGACTTACCGCTGAACGAGATATTTTCATTACTGAACAGAATTACGCTAAGAGTGACTTACTCAAAACGGAAGATGTAGAAATTCCAAAAGAGCATATTATGTTCAGCAAATTTATATGGGTGCTGTTGATTGCAGATATTCTCGCTATGACAACCTCCTTTCTCGTATTACAAGAGTCTTTCTTGAGTTCATTAATATTAGGAACAATGTTTGGTGTATGCTTCTTTATTTCCATTAAAGCTACCGTTTTAGGTTTTAGAGACAAAGAAGTTAAACTGGGGTGGTTACGCTATGTAATTACCGTCTTCTTATTTTCTGTTGCGATTATAATAGGATTAATGCGTGGTTTGAACGGAGATGGAGAAACTTCATCAATACTTACTACGATTGTATTCATAGCTGTAAACCTCATGATTTGCTTTACTAATGCAATCATTATCTACATCTTTTATCCTTCACGAATACAATTAAAACAGATAGAACAGCGGACAAAAATTCAGGAGAATATAAAATCTCTCAAAGCAAACATAGAGGTCATTAATGGTAGGATTCAAGAGTTAAAATTAAAGAATAATTCAAATTCAAAATATCGCTTAGAAGTCCGTAATGGTCACATACTATTATGTGAACGAGTAGAGAGCATGTTTAATGAAAGTATCGCCATTTTCATACAAACAAATCTTAGATACCGCACAGATAAGCAATATCCTAACTGCTTTAAGCAAGGTATAAAACCTCTCAAATTAAAAATTGAAGATATTAAAATTGATAACCAATAAAATTAAATCGCATGAATACATTTAAGTTACTTATCGTAGGAGCTATCTATCTGACCGGCTTCTTTACTTACCACTATTTCGACTACATAGATTCTCTAAAAAATGATACAGAATCCGTTGTATTTGTTGACCAGACTGATGAACTAACTACGCACATATCGGGTGATCAAATAACAGCGCTTATAGATGTAGACAATCATCAGTGGAGTACTCACACCGTATGGGTGGAAGCAATTACCAACTATAACTATGACAACTTAAATAAAATCACACTTTCAAAAGCAATAAGAGTTACCGGGAATCCATTTAAGCGAAAGAGAGAGGTTAAGCACTTTATGGAACAACTAGATTCCTCTTTGAATACACTGTATGAAACTAACATGAGTATCAGCAAGTCATGTATTTATGAGCCTGTAATGAGAGAGCTCAACCGGTTGAGTAAATCTAAGGCACATCATAAGTATATGGTTATCAATTCAGATCTCGCTGAGAATTCAGAAATCTTCTCTGTATACCGCTCTAATGATTGTATTGAGTTACAAAAGCATCCAGATAAAATAATTGAAAAATTGAGAAACAGAATTGAGTCGGAAGATTTAAACGGTATAATGGTGCATTTTGTATATAAGCCAAAAAATGACGAGGACAACAGGCGTTTTATTCTAATGGTTAAACTCTACAGAGAAATACTTGAAAGCAATGGTGCTGTGGTTTCAATTGGTACAACATTAATTCACAGATAAATCAATAACAATGAATAAGAAAAGTGCTTTATGGCAGATTGCCAAACAATTACTTCTATTAATATGGAAGCTATTTTTAATGCTCGTGCTAATAGCAGGAAGGATTATCACAATGGTAGTAACGATAATGAATACAAAAATCGAGGATTATTTACATGTACCAAAGAAAAACTTATAGATATGAATTTATTTACTGCAATAATACAACAGTCATTTAATTACATCCATAAAGGAGTAGATAGTGTTTCTCATGAACTTATTAAGAAACCAATTGACCACTCGTATAAGTCTGAGTTTATAAATCCACATGAAATAATGTCTGATAAATATGACGGGTTTTGCTTAGATGGTAAAAACTGTTTAAATATTAATAATCCTCATACTTTAATAATAGGTGGAAGCGGATCAGGTAAAACGTCAAACGTGGTTATTCCAAGTATTTACAAGAGTAATCATAACCTAATCATAAATGACCCATCTCAGGAAATATACAACAATACCAGTGGTTTATTAAAAGCAAAAGATTATACGATAAAGGTTATAAACTTTTCTAATGCGGCACTTAGCAGCTCCTATAATCCCCTTTTTAGAATTACCGATAAATCAGATGCGAACAAAATCGCACATATGCTAGTACGCTCTGTATTAGGAAAAGGAAAAGACCCCTTCTGGAATATTAGTGCAAGCAGTATAATTTCATTAGTTATTCGTGCACAATTGCACCAAGAAGCAAAATATCAAACGTTATCAAACACTTTACACTTAATTCAACAATTAAGCTTTGATCCGAAGGTTTTTGATCAATTAGTGTTAGACACTGACAATACTTCAATAATAAATGAATACAAAAACTTTTTAGCTTATGATACAAAACTAAGGACAAGTATTTTAGCAACTGCGGTTGCAGCACTGCAAATATTCTCAGATAACGAAGTAGCAAAAGTAACAGCAAGAGATTCATTACAAATTGAAGATATAAGAAAAGAAAAACTGGCAATATTTATTCATTGCAATATTTCAGATACTACTTATTACTCTGTACTAATTTCAATATTTTTTGAACAGATATGCAAAGTAATCATGTCCAAACTTCCTGATTCTAAAGACAGGTATGTACAAATAGTATTAGACGAATTTTCTAGTATGTTTTTGCCATCTATTCAAGTGGTTATTAGTAATATCCGAAAATACATGGGTAATATTTTATTGTTATGCCAGGACTATGCACAAATAGAAAATATTTACGGTGCGCTTGATGCACAAGCAATACGAAACAATTGCATTGCAAAACTCTATATGGCAGGACTAAGCTATTCCGTAGCTAAAGATGTATCCCAAGAATTAGGAAGATTTGAATACACGAAAGACAGCAGGCATTCTACCCGAGAACTTTTAACAGCTGACGAGGTAAGAACCATTGGTGCAGATGAAGCTATTTTAATTTATGGAAATGTAGATCCAATTAGATTAAAATTAACCCCTTATTATACTAACCCCTTTATGAAACTAAAAACAGACATAACACCAATCCCATTAATTGGGGATGCTCAACATAATGAAATTGTTTTTATATAAACACAATGCGTTCAACAAATCGAAATAGCAAGTTATGGATTTATTTAAATCAATCAGGAGTACTAGACACTGAAGATGAAACTGTTATTAAAGAAAAGATAAAAGAATACTATCGTATTTATGATAAAGAATTAAAAAAACAGAAACGTAATATTGATAAAAGAAACTTCACTATCTCATTCCCTACTATTGAGATACAGCATATTCGCAACAGGGCTAAACAATATAATTCCGACATCCCTACATATATAAAAGTGTTGGTGAAGGCAGATTTAACCAATACCACTTTTATAGAAAACACCCTTACCTATAAAGAAATTTTACAGGCACTTCAATACTACAAGAATGCCGTAAAAGATATTGAAGAAAAGGATGTTAAAAACTGGCTAGGTAGTAACAAGAACTATGACGCATTGGTCAAAATAATCCAGTCCCTAGAAAATAAGATTATAGTACTTACTCAGAAGATATTATGATCTTAAAGTCATTAACCCGGACACGTGCGAATTATAAGAACCTACTAGAATACATCTTCCATGACAAAGATACCTTAACAGGTAAAAATGCATTTATTCTAAAGAAAAACATGTCAGGAAATACAATTAAAGATTGGGAATACAATTTAAAACAAAATGAAAAAAATAGAATCCACCCAAGGAATAAAAACATTAAGATGTTCCATGAAATCATATCATTCTCTAAATATGATAATAAGAATATGACGGTTACTAAAATGAAAGCAATTGGTAAGAAATACTTACAGTTAAGAGGTGATAATATTATGGGGGTGGGTACACTCCATACCAACAAGGAACATTTTCATTTACATTTTTGCTTTTCATCAGTTGAAATACATACCGGTCGATCTATGAGGATATCAAAAGAGAGCTTCAAAAACCTTAAGAATGAACTCCAGAATTACCACCTACAACAATTTCCTGAAATAATTCACTCAACCGTTGTGCATATTAAGCAACAAAAGAAAGGCGTCTCAGAGAAGGAATTTCAACTAAAAAAGAGAGGTATTAAGAGTGAACGAGATATAATTAAAGAAAAATTAGAAGAGACTTACAAACAATCTGATTCAAGAGAAGCATTTCATAGAAAAATTATTGAAAATGGATATACCATTTATTGCCGTGATGGAAAACCCTATGGGATTATCGGTAAAAGAAAAATGCGATTCCAAACCATGGGATTTACACGGGAAAGACTCAATAAATTAGACCTATTAATTGATTTTAATAGCCTACGAAACAATATAGAAGATAAAGAAAATAGCCCCGACCTTTCAGATTTAAGATAAAATCAAGCCAGATTTATCGGTTTATAGATTTATATATTACTCAAAATTTTAGTATTTTAGTGAATTGTTCATTTTAAGGCAATTATTGACCCATCAATGAAAGTCTTTTATTTTGAACGATAAGGTGCTATACTCCGTAAAACTATACATTTATTAGCTATGTCAAATTCTAAAGAAGCCGCAGCACGAATAAAGATTAACAAGCTACTCGAAGAGTCAGGGTGGCGTTTTGTTGCTGATAAAAATGGGCCAGCTAATATTCAACTTGAGCCTGGAATTATATTATCAGACCTAGGCGAAGACTTTGAAAATGTTTCTAAGGGGTATATTGATTTTTTATTACTTGATAAAGATGGACGCCCCCTTGTAGTCGTTGAAGCTAAAAAGGAATCTATTGATCCCCTATCAGCAAAAGAGCAGGCTCGAAACTATGCACGAAACATCAATGCTCGTTTTATTATTTTATCAAATGGAAACATCCATTACTTCTGGGATACAAAACATGGCAATCCAGATACTATATCTAAGTTCCCTACACAGGATTCAATTACTCAATATGAAAAGTATACTCCTAATCCAATAGAACTTGCTAATACTAAAGTTGACGAGAATTATATTATTGAATCACAGTATCCAGGATATGCTAATGACCCAGATTTCCAGAATGAAGCTAAAAGAGGGGATTTCTTAAGAAATAATAATTTAAGACAAATGCGACCGTATCAAGTTAATGCAATAAAGGCATTACAGACTGCGGCTCTTGAAAATAAAAACAGATTCCTTTTTGAGATGGCTACCGGTACAGGTAAAACATTAATTTCTGCCGCTGTCATCAAACTATTCTTAAAATCAGGAAATGCACGACGTGTATTGTTTTTAGTTGACCGTATTGAACTTGAAGATCAGGCTCAAAAAGCATTTAAACAATATCTTGGAAAAGACTATACTAGTGTTATTTATAAAGAAAGTCGGGATTCTTGGCGTAATGCTCAAATTGTGGTTTCTACTATCCAATCTTTCCTTGCAGGAGATAAATATAAAAAGGAATTCTCCCCTACTGATTTTGAAATGGTGATATCAGACGAAGCACACAGATCGATCGGTGGAAACAGCCGTGCTGTATTTGAATACTTTGTTGGATATAAACTTGGACTTACAGCTACACCTAAAGACTACCTTAAAGGTTTTGATGGTGATGGTGCAGATACTCAGCGAGAGTTTGAACGAAGACAATTACTGGATACATATAAAACGTTTGGTTGTGAATCTAATAAACCGACATTTAGTTATGACTTACTTTCAGGTGTAAAAGATGGTTACCTTATAAATCCTGTGGTAGTAGATGCTCGTACCAATATAACCACTGAACTTCTTTCAACAGAGGGTTTTGCGGTACATTCAACCACTGAAGAAGGTGAGACTATTAATGAGGTATTCAATGAACGACATTACGAGCGAAAGTTTTTCAACGAGGAGACCAATATTGCCATGTGTAAGGCATTCATGGATAACGGCTTTTACGATCCAATTGCGAAAAAACATGGATTAGATTTATTTGGAAAATCTATTGTTTTTTGTGTATCTCAAAACCATGCCAGTCGAGTAGCTAATATTCTCAACAAAATGGCTCTTGAAAGATGGCCAGATCAATATGGAGAGTCTGACTTTGCGGTTCAGGTTACTTCACTGGTTCCAAGTGCTCAGCAAATGACCATTAACTTTTCTAACAACATGTTAAACGGAAAGGTTAAAAAACCGGAAGGATATGATTCCAGTAAAACCCGTGTTGCTGTAACTGTTGGAATGATGACAACTGGTTATGATTGCCAGGATATTTTAAATCTAGCCTTAATGCGACCAGTATTTAGTCCTGCTGAATTTGTTCAGATAAAAGGACGAGGTACTCGAAAATATGTATTTGAATATACAGATTACCATTTGAATGAGACTATCACCCTACCGAAGAAACAATTTAAGTTTTTTGACTTTTTTGCTACCTGTGAATATTTTGAACATGAGTTTGAATATGATGAGAAAATAAAGATTCCTAAAATTAAGAAAATTGAAAAAACAGACAACTCAGGTAAAAATATTGCCTCTGGATATTCTCAGGGTGAATTTGTAGATGAAGACGGCAACAAAATATTTAAAGGTCCTGTAAACCTTGCGACCGAAGATGATATAGCTACAATTACTGAAAAACAGATCGGTGAAGAAGGGATGCGGATTGACCGAGAAGGATTTAAACGTGCAGTAGATGAAGATGTTTTATCCAATGAGACCTTATTGAATCTTTGGAACAATGGGGACATTGCAGCAGCAGAAGATTATACAAAGACACATATTTTTGATAAACCTAACCATTACCTCAACCTACAAGGAATTAGAAAAATATTTAATGTAGACCGCAGAATTACTATTCGTGAGTTCCTACAAGTAGCATTTAAACAGAAGGATGGATTTGAATCTAAAGATGAATTACTGGAATCTGAATGGAGTAAATTTATGGAAGTAAATAATGTTGACCAAGCTCATTATGCTGCTGTTAAAAGCTTTTTCAAAGCTTACATTGTAGATCCGGAAGTCCGAGACATTATAGATTCCAAGCAACTTGCTCAACTTCATTTCTGTGCTTCTTTTGATTTTGAAGAATATCAGAAACTCAATAGCTTTAAAACTATTGTACCTTTATACATTAAAGATTACATACCCCTTAACACATTCATGAACTAATATGCTTAATATTGAAACCAAACGCCATATAGATAACGCACGGCAGGTATTAGTTGGAGTTGTTCCTAATCCAACATCTCAAATAGATCAAATCACTAATGCACTCATTTATAAGTTCATGGATGATATGGATCAGGCTGCTATAAAACATGGAGGTGAACCTTCTTTCTTTGTTGGTGACTTGGAAAATTATGCCTGGACTCGCTTGATGGATTCTAAAATTGGGAATCAACAACGAATGAACATATACAGTGAAGCATTGGTGAAATTCTCTGAATCTAAACAATTACCACAACTATTTAGAGAGATTTTTAAATCAGCTATACTTCCCTATCGTAATCCTGAAGTGTTAGGACTCTTTTTAAAAGAGATCGATTATTTTGATTATTCTCATCCAGAAGAATTAGGAAATGCTTATGAGTATTTACTCTCAATTATGTCGTCTCAGGGAGATGCAGGACAGTTTAGGACTCCACGCCATATTATAGACTTCATAGTTGATGCAATTAATCCGACTGTAGATGATAAGGTATTAGACCCTGCGTGCGGTACGGGAGGATTTTTGGTGAGTGCCTATAAGCATATTCTTGAACAACACGATGGTAAAAATGATCCTGATAAAAAAGAAAAACCATTAACCCCTGACCAACGTAAGAAATTAATGGGAAATTATGAAGGGTATGATATTGACCCGGGTATGGTACGGATTGCACAAGTTAACATGTACCTGCATCAGTTTAAAAATCCGAAAATATTCAACTACGATTCGTTGTCAATGGATGAACGCTGGGGTGATAAATTTGATGTAATTCTGGCAAATCCTCCATTTATGTCTCCAAAGGGTGGAATAAAGCCACATAGTAAATTTAGTATTTCATCGACTAGATCAGAAGTATTGTTTGTAGACTATATTATGAACCATCTCCGTCCTCAAGGTCGTGCAGGAATTGTAGTTCCTAACGGCATTGTAGCTACCACCCAAACCGCTTACAAGCAATTGCGGAAAATGTTAGTTAAGGATAGTTTGATAGCTGTTATAAGTTTACCGGCTGGAGTATTCCAACCTTACAGTGGTGTAAAAACAAGTGTATTAATTTTAGACAAAACCATTGCAAAAAAGAGTAACCATATTTTGTTTTTAAAGATTGAGAATGATGGTTTTGAATTAGGAGCTCAACGAAGAGAAATTGATAAAAACGATTTACCTAAGGCTTTAAAAACTTTAGAAGCATATAAGAAAGCTTTGAGTAATGATAAGCACTTTGATGAATTGCCAAGTTTGGCAACATTGATTGAGAAAGAACAGATTTTAGAAAACAAAGACATTGTATTAAGTGCCGAAAGATATTTTGAAACTAAGGAAACTCAAACAGAATTTGAATTAATAAAGATTGGAGAAGTATTTAAAACATCATCAGGAGGAACACCCTTACGAAGCAAACCTGAATATTATACAAATGGAAAAATTCCATGGTTAAAAAGCGGCGAAGTTGCACAAGGATACATTTATCATGCAGAAGAATTTATAACAGAAGAGGGTTTGAGAAATTCCTCTGCAAAATTATTTCCTGTAAATTCAGTATTAGTTGCAATGTATGGTGCAACAGCTGGGCAAGTAGGGATATTAAAATTTGAAGCAACAACAAATCAAGCAGTTTGTGCGATTTATCCAAATGAAAAAGCAATACCTGAATACTTGTATTGGATATTAAAACAACAAACTCAAGCATTTGTAGCTCTTTCAGGTGGCGGTGGACAGCCAAACATTTCACAACAAATAATCAAAGATTTTGAAATTCCACTCCCTCCGCTTGAAATACAACAACAGATAGTAGCCGAAATAGAAAGCTATCAAAAAATATTAGACGGAGCCAAACAAATCGTAAACAACTATAAACCTACTATAACAATCAACCCTGATTGGAAAATGGTACAGTTAGGAGAAATTTGTGAAGATTTTAAAAATGGATTAAATTTTGGAACCGACCAAGTTGGGAAAGGAACTAAATTCATAAATATTAAAGATGTGTTTTCAGATTGTTACGTTGAAGTTTCAAAACTAGAAAAAGTAGATGTCTCAGAAAAAGAGAAAGCAAGTAAGAAAGTAACAGATAATGATATAATCTTTGTTCGATCGTCAGTAAAATATGAAGGAGTTGGATTTCCATCATTAGTCAAAACAAATGGGGAAGATATAGTTTTCTGTGGATTTATAATTAAATGCACTCCAAACAAGAGCATTGTAGTTCCTGAATACCTTTTGTATTTATTGCGCACTCAAAAATATCGTGATGCCACAGTTGCATTATCTAACAGGTCAAGCATTACAAATATTTCACAAGATAATTTAAAAATCCTAAAAGTGCCAATTCCATCAATCAAAGAGCAACAAACTATTGTAAAAGCGATAGAAGAAGAAATGCAACTGGTAAATGCCAACAAACGCTTAATAGAAATATTTGAGCAAAAAATAAAGAGTAAGATAAATGAGATTTGGACATGAAACAAATAGATAAAAAAGAATTAAAGGAAATAATTCAAAGCGGACATATTAATCTGCTTATTGGGTCTGGATGCTCTCGAGACTACCTTTCAACACTTAACGATATTGAAACTCGTATGAATGTTGAAACAACTAGAGAAGTTGCTCAAAAAGATTATTATGCTCTTATAAAAAAGTCTAAAGCAATCACCAAAGCTGGCCATCTTATAGAAAGTGATCAAAAAGAACTACTCAAAACTAAAAATAACTATGATTCATTTCTTAGCTTTTGGGCAAAAGTAATCTCAAAAAGGACTCTTCATATTGTAAATAAGCAGATAAACATCTTTACGACTAATTTTGACATGTTTATAGAAGACTCCTGTGAACGCTTAAATTTTCCATATAATGATGGTTTTGTAGGACAAATTAATCCTCTTTTTAGGGTGGCAAACTTTAACAAGATACAGAGATATAAATCAATGCAATTTGATAATATTTCAGACATACCACTATTTAATATAATAAAATTACATGGATCTGTTTCGTGGAAGATATCAGGAGAAGATATACATTACTCTGATGGTTCTCACATACCAGATAACCTTATAGACAAGACAGGTGAAATTTTTAGCATTGGATACAAGCATATTGCAGTTATTAATCCCAATTCAGATAAACATTTTGAAACTGTATTAAACACAAATTATGCGTCGTTACTAAGAAAGTTTACTTTAGAATTAGAAAAGGAAAACAGTGTGCTTTTTATCTTTGGTTTTTCTCTCTCTGATAAACACATAAAAGACTTACTGTATGGTGTAATGAAATCCAACCCAACCCTAATTGTTATATATTTCTCTTATAATAAATATAATGAGTTAGCTGATGAACTTTCCGAGTATATTTACCAAAATCTTTACATAATCTCTCCTGAAGATAAATTTACATTTGGCAAGGTGACGAAATTTCTTACCGAAATCATAGCTTTCAATGAGCCTTGTAATCAAAATGAAGAATATGACCTCATATGATATACAAGACCAACTAATTAACGATTCGATTTTCATAATCGGAAGTGTTTTTAGTGTAAATGGTAAGGAGATAATTGTAAAAGTTAATGTTGACAAAAATCTCCCACATTTATTCTATAAAGGGAAAACCGTTAAGAACGTTTCTGTTGGACTTTCTAATTTTATTAAAGTTGTTAAAGGGTTCACTGAAATTATATGCAAAGTAGAAGGTGAGTACTTAGAGGAAGATAAATTTCAAGCTCGTAAAGAATATTCCAATGAGAAGCGTAAAATTATTAGATTTCTCAAAGTATCTGTTTTTGGATTCTATGATAACAAAGGTAAATTCCAACATGGTATAAAAGAAATGCCGCTAATTGGAAGCGAATGTAAATTACTTAATAGGGAGGAGTTTGAGAAATTACATAACTTATCAAATCAATCAGAATTATCCATATTTTTAGGTTCACTTTTAGATGAAGAAACTCAAAAAATAAATATTTCTGTTAAGAAATTATTTGCTGGCCATATAGGAATCTTTGGCAATACAGGTTCAGGAAAGTCAAATACATTGGCTAGAATTTATACTCAGCTGTTTAAATCTAAACATCTAAATGAAAATTTTTTAAAAAAATCAAAGTTTATATTCATTGACTTTAATGGTGAGTATTCAAAGATTTCTGATGATGAAATTTTAAGCAGTAACAAAATTGTTTACAGATTAAGAACAAAAGACAACAGTGGGGATAAATATCCTATTGATAAAACTGAAATTGAAAAATTAGAATTATTATCAATATTGCTAGATGCCACTGAAAAGACACAACAACCTTTTTTACATCGTGCAGTAGACAGAGAATGGTTTGATTCAGACAACGAAAACAATCATAAAGAAATCCAAAATATTAACCAGAAACTGCGCGATATTTTACTAATGAAAGACAAGAATTTTAATGTGCCTTTCTTAAAAAAATTTTTAAAAGATTTTGAAAATATTGGCTTTGATATAGTTAATGATGGTAAAAACATAGATGACATAAAATATCATGGAAACGATAATTGTTCATTTTATCATTTTATCTCTGGAACAAAACGGTATGCAGATTTGTATGAAACTGACTTTATAGGACCTGGTGGATATTTTAACACACGTATACTTAGTGGATTAAGTGATTTTCAAAGAATTCAGTTTAAAATTCTAGACCAGTATTATTACGAAGTATTAAATGGATATGCCAATCAAGAACATATCAGCCCTCTAATAGGTCGACTTAAGAAGAGGTTTGACATGTTAAGCCGAGTTTTTTGTATCAAACAACCAGATTCTAATAAGTTAGATTCTAATATACAAGTTGTTGACCTAAAGAATGTTAATTTGGAAATTAAAAAGGTAGTTCCTCTTTTGATATGTAAAACTACATATGATGAGCAAAAATCACTTAGAGATAGCGACAAAAATAATTCATTGAATATTATAATTGATGAAGCACATAATATATTATCAGAAAACTCAAATAGAGAGTCAGAATCTTGGAAAGATTATCGACTCGAAACTTTTGAGGAAATTATAAAAGAAGGGAGAAAATTTGGGGTATTCTTAACTATTGCTAGCCAAAGACCTTCAGATATTTCACCTACAATAATATCGCAGTTACACAATTATTTCATTCATAGATTAATGAATGAAAATGACCTTAAAGCAATCAATAAAGCAGTGAGTTATTTAGATAAACTATCTTTCGATTCAATTTCAAACCTTTCAACTGGATGTTGTTTCATAGCTGGTCAAATGACACAGTTTCCATTGTCAATTATGGTTCAGTTACTAGATGAAAATGAACAACCTCAAAGTGATACTATTGATCTCGATATACTTTGGAGAAAAACTTAGTCTTCTATAACTTACAAGGCTAAATTATCAACCTGAACTACATTATAAATTAGCAAGATTGCATTCGGACAGTCCGTATTTAATTTCGTCCTTTACCGAATGCTATCTTGCCAAAGGGTATGCCCTTTGGAATCCCTAATACTACTTCTTAAGAAGTTAAAAAATTATGGGTTATTACCAGTGAAATAGCATCAAACATACCTTGATGATAATCCTCTGTCATGTACAGTTTCCTTAAGGCTGGTCTCTTATCTTCTAGGTCAGGCATCCACATACAAATCTTTTCAGCTATTTGAACCTTACTATATGCATCAAATTGTTCGAATACTGTTCGTATCTGTTCCCGGGAATATTTCTTTACATGGATATTGTGTGCTTTGGCGTATTGCTCTATATCCTCAATGAGAGACTGAATACGTTCTCGTTTGCGGTTGTACTTACCTGTAGGAGTGGGTAACAGTATAATACTTGGATTCTGTACTTTAACCATAATCTTGATCCGGTCTAAGTACTTCTCTTTTGTTCTTGGTTTGATAATAGCAATCCCATAATCTTTGGGATTGTTTTCTTCTAAGAAAACGGCATAACCAAATCCCCTAACATTTGGGTAGATGGCTAGAACAGATTCTATGTACATATCATCTGTAAATAAAGTATTCATATGGTTTAAGAAAGATTATTTAAAACATCTGTTAAAAACTTGATCTTCTCTTCAACCATACGAGAAGATTTCAAGCATTTGAGCTCGTCAATAATATTCGGAATACGGATAAGTAACCTATTCCGGATAATATTCTTTTGTTCAGTGAAAAAATCTTCTGCCGGTATATTAAAAAGTAAATGGTAGAGTAAAAACAGTTCTATTTGTGGGTTCATGGGACTAATTTCAAGCCGACAGATTTGGGAAATATCCTTAGTTCCCAAAAGCATCGCTATATCTTCTTGCGACAAGCAGGATTTTTTTCTGAACACTCTTAAATTATGATAAGCAGGGTTCATATAAAATGTGACAATTAGACTAATAATACTCACATTATAATTTTGACATAAATTAAAAGTATGGTAAACAAATTGCAGATTCTGCAATATTTAGCATATTAATCCACTTACTATGCACTTTATTATAAACAAGTAGAAATATGTATATAGTTTGTATCCTGTATTATGTATTTTTATTATTCTTATCCATTCTGTTACGAATTTGAGTGAGTAGCTCATCTCCTATCTCAGCGAATGATTTTTTGTTTTGTATTAATTTATTTTGGTTTGTATTTCTTTTGTTATGTTCCAAAACCCAAACAGGTCTAGTCTGATTATTCGAATAGGTAGTGTCGTTATTACAGACAGGTACCTGCCTGACATATTCATAAAATAAGAACCGAATTCCCTTTCTCTTTTGTGGAGTATCCAGTAACTGACCGGAAAAATCAGTAACCTTTAATAACTGCTTATTTATTAATGATTGAATAGTTGTAGAAAGACAGGATCTATAAAGTCCTGTCCTTTTGATTATGTAAGCATAAGTCATTTTGTCTCTTTGTTTGCGATCTATTGAGTTCTGGGAAATCCATCCATACGTTTGACGTATGGTAAGTAAAAGAACCCGGAGTTCAGCATCCGAGAGAGTTGCAATAATTGAAAAGAATTCATTTGGCACAGGAGTAGTTCTGATTATATGCATTTTATCACTATAACTGTTGATAATGAATTCAATACTATACAGAAATTGATACTGCAAAATGTTGCCCCTTTTATGCTCGTAACACTGAAGTAATCTTGTGTATATGGATAAACTTCTTGCATTAGAAAAAGATGTAAAAAGAAGAATTAAAGAGGAGGAACAGGTTCTCCTTAATTCAGGCTTAACCAGTAATGATATAAGCATTCTTTATGAAGCTTTGGAATATATCTCCTACCCCGTTATTGCGGACTATTTTGGACGTGAAAAATCGGAAAATGATACTGGTTTTTAGTTTGTGGTATACTTGAATATTATCAGCATAATTACCTATTAGAATATGAATACCTCAAAACAAGCATTAATCTACTGCCGTGTAAGTACTAAGAAACAGGAAAACGAAGGAAGTGGACTATCAAGTCAAGAAGCTAGATGCAGGGATTATGCTAATTCAAATGGATATATAGTTAAAGAAATCTTTCAAGATTCATTCTCGGGGGGTGGTGATTTTATGAAGCGTCCTGCAATGCGTCAATTATTAGCATATGTAGACCAACACCCAGGAGACGAGTATGTTGTGATTTTTGATGATCTCAAACGATTCGCCAGAGATGTAAAATTTCACTGGGAATTACGAAGTGAGTTTGAATCAAGAAATTTAACTCCTGAATGCTTAAACTTCAAATTTGAAGAAACACCTGAAGGTGCATTTATTGAAACAATCATAGCAGCTCAGGGAGAATTAGAAAGAAGACAACAAAAAAGACAAGTATATCAAAAAATGAAAGCCCGATTTCAGAGGGGTATTTACTGTATGGCTACTCCACCTTTCGGATATTATTATGTAAAAAGCAATGTATATGGTGGTAAGATATTACAAATTGAACCGGAGGTGGCTGAAATAATAAAGAACGCCTTTACTGACTTTGCTAGCGGTAAATTATTTCACATAAAAGATGTTGCTAAATATATGACAGCAAATATCCCTAGAAAGAACAAGAATGCATTCATGGAAGAATCTGTAAAAAGTATGTTATCCAACGTAATTTATACAGGTTATGTAGAATATCCCAAATGGGATATTGAATTGACCAAAGGCATTCATGATCCGATTATTCCATTTGAGATATTTGAGAAAGTGCAGAACCGACTAAATACTAAGCTCCCACAAAGAACAAGGGTTGATATGCGTAAAGATTTTCCATTACGTGGATACGTAAATTGTGTTCATTGTAAACACCCTCTAACAGCTTCTTGGTCAACAGCAAGAACCGGAATTAAACACCCTTATTATCGTTGTTTTAAAAAGGGTTGTATTGTTAATGGTAAAAGTATCAGTCAAAAGGAGCTTCATACATCATTTGAAAATTACATTAAGTCACTTACACCAAAAAAGAACATCCTTAAAATAGCGAAACTAAAGATTTTAGAGGAATCAATTAGTAAACTAAAAGAGAGTGCCATAGAACAACAGAAACTTATAGAAGAAGTTAAAACCATAGAGCAACAAATAATGTTGCTTGTTGAGAGACTATCTAAACCATTAGATTTGACAATGATTGAATTATATCAAAATCAGATATCAAAGCTTAATAAGCAAAAAATAGCTCTAAACGATAAAATTGATAATGAAAACTATACTAGTCCGGAAAATTTGGAACCACT
>CAZDQG010000039.1:0-25939 GCA_964507535.1 uncultured Saprospiraceae bacterium | reverse complement strand
TTCTTTTTAATCAAGGGAAGTGTTGCCATGCACAGAAATCAAATGGACCAGGCAGAGGTTTGGTTGCAAAAAGCGCAGGAACTAAAACTTCCCACAGATAATGAAAAAGCGATGATATTGATTCAGATGATCAATATCCATTTGAGTAAAAACAGACTTACGCAAGCCAATAATGCATACCGCGAATTAAAAAAATTGAACTTATCGGGCGACATGTTCAAGGATCAATTAAAAATGCTCGACGACGTAATGAAGCAACAAGGCCGAATGAAGATGGCAGGCCAGATGGATAAGCGCATGATGTTCCGGCCTGGCGGTAAGCGGAAAATGCCTCGCATGCGTTGATTTGAATCGAGCCGGAGACATCCAATGAATTGCTTTTATAAATGCAGCTTGTATGTGAGCGAATTGTTTTATTTTGTTGGTTCAAAGCGCCTGCACGTATGCAAAATCAGAAGCTGTCCGTTAACAATACACGGATTCAATGGCTGTTGAAAGCAAGTAAGACCTTTATTATTTTCTCTCTTTTATTTTGGAGTGCATGCAGTATCCAAAAACCAAATGAATTTGTAAATCCATTTGTAGGTACAGGAGGGCATGGGCATTGTTTTCCGGGAGCTGCATATCCATTTGGGATGATGCAATTAAGTCCGGATACCCGATTATCCGGCTGGGATGGATGCTCTGGGTATCATTATACGGATTCTGTAATATATGGATTTAGTCATACGCACCTGTCGGGCACAGGAGTGCCTGACTATTGCGATGTGTTATTTATGCCGGGAACCGGCGTAGCCCATTTTGAAAATGGAGCAAGCCCCGAAGAAGGATACAGGTCTTCGTTCGATAAGTCCTCGGAACATGCCAGTCCGGGTTTTTATGAAGTTTTATTAAAGAAATACGGAATTCGCGTCTCTCTGACAGTTGGAAAAAGAACGGGATTGCACAGGTATGAATTTCCAAAGAATGCAGAGCCCTGGCTTCTCATCGATTTGAAGCACCGGGACCCCCTGATAAGAGCAGGATTTACAAACTGGAATACCTCTGGAATTTCAGGATACAGGCATTCGAATGCATGGGCCCGAAATCAGCAATTGTTTTTTTCGGCACGTTTTAGCAAACCTATTCGTAACGTTCAATTCAGTTCAGATTCTTTAGTTGCAGTTTTGTATTTCGATACAGGATCTGATAACGAGGTGTTTGCTCAAGTAGGCATTTCTGCAGTAGATGGGGAGGGTGCAATGAAAAATTTGGATTCAGAATTCAATCATTTCAATTTCAAAAAGCTTTACCGGTCCACGTGCCAGGAATGGGATCACATGCTTGGGCGAGTGGGTTTTAATAAAAATTCCAAAGGTCCTACAGATATTTTTTACACGGCACTTTATCATTGCCTTATCCATCCCAGTTTATTTCAGGATGCAGATGGAAGGTACAGGGGCATGGATTCCCAGGTTCACCGGGCGGAAACGGATGATCACTACACGGTCTTTTCACTTTGGGATACCTACCGTTCGACACATCCGCTTTACCAATTGCTGTATCCGGAATACAATGATCGGTTTATACGCACTTTTCTAAGGCAATTCGAGCAATGCGGACATCTACCTGTTTGGGAGCTTGCAGGAAACGAAACATGGTGTATGATTGGCAATCATGCCATTCCGGTTATTGCCAACGCTTTTGCGCATCATAGAATTCATTTTGATACGGCCTTAGCCAGTTTGGCAATATTTAAAAGTCTGACTACGCTGCAGCATTCCGGATTACAATTTATGCAAAAAGGATTTATTGAAGCAACAGAAGAAGCAGAATCCGTATCCAAAACAATTGAAAATAGTTTGGATTTCGCGGCCGCCTGTTCCATTCATCCGGAATGGCGCAGTGCACTGAATCCTCATAGCTATGCAAATTTGTACAATCCGTACAGTGGTTTTTTTCAAGCACGTTCCAATAATCGGTTTGTTGAACCATTTGACCCGAGGGAAGTAAATTTTCATTATACAGAAGCGAATGCATTTCAGTATCTTTTTGGTGCGCACCACGACATTCCAGCTTTGATGCGGCTTTTTAATGCAAATAAAAATGCATCATCCAAGGATTCGATATTGGAATCCAGACTGGATCAGTTGTTTACTTCAAATCAGGAGATGTCGGGAAGAGTTCAGGCAGATATTACAGGCTTGATTGGGCAGTACGCGCATGGAAATGAGCCTAGCCATCATGTTGCCTATTTGTACAACTATACTGCGAATCCAGAAAAAACACAAAAATATGTACGGACTATAAAAAGGGATTTTTATAAAAACAGCCCTGATGGCCTGATAGGTAATGAAGATTGTGGCCAAATGTCTTCGTGGTATGTTTTTAGTGCACTAGGATTTTATCCGGTACACCCTTTTGATGCAAGCTATGAAAGAGGCTTGCCTTCCTTCCGAGAGCTCCGTTTTGTAGTGCCTGGACAACAAGCAATCCAGATCTCATCCGATCTCGACCCGGAACGCGACTATGTTCAAAGTATGTCCATAAACGGGCAATCCCGTGGTTTGAATTTTTCGATTTCACCGGGTGACCATATCCATTTTAGCAAGCTTAAAACTACAGAAAGCAACTACAGGACAGAAGGTATATCACATTGGGAAGGTTTGGTGCAACCTTTCATACAGACGGGAGATCAGGTATTTGAAGACAGTACGTGCATACGCCTGGCATCTATAGCGAACCAACCCATTGAATATACATGGGATACCAATGCAGTGTCCGTATCCATTTATAAAAACCCTGTATGCATTACAAACAGTTGTTCGTTGTTTTTCCGGGCGAAATCAAATTCCGCAAAAGGCCCCTGGTTGTATTCGCGTTTTTTCAAGAAACCCTCCGGAATTCAACTGGAACTGCATAGCGAATATTCGAATGTGTATCCAGCTTCAGGGCCTTCTGCACTTGTGGATGGTTTGAGAGGAGGTGGTGATTTCAGGGATGGTTTGTGGCAGGGATTTCAGGGAAAGGATCTCGAAGCGGATGTTACATTCAGCAATCCTCAGGAAATAAAGCATATTCACATCCGTTTTCTTCAGGACCAGAGATCCTGGATTCTCATGCCTTCTCAGGTTATTTTTTCCATTTCGGAAGACGGTGTTCACTACAAGGATCTCCCTGCGATTCGAAATGATCTGCCCATAGAGGAGGAAAATCCCGTTGTAAAAACATTCACGATGGACTATACGGGCAAGGTGAAATATGTGAAAGTTAAAGCCACCAATTCCGGAAAAATGCCTTCCTGGCATTTAGGTGCAGGTGGTGATTCCTGGATATTTTGTGACGAACTATATTTTGAATAGCATGATGATTCGCAGATCTTTTCTTCAGGCGGGTATGTGGTCCGCATTGGGTACAAGCACTTTACTCCGCGTATGTTCCAACTACGTGTCGAAGGCCACCACGGCCGGTTTAGGTTCCGGGCCCCTGGTACTGGCAACATGGAACAATAAAAAAGCGGTAGAAACCGCCTGGGATGTTATTACTTCCGGAAAGTCTGCATTGGATGCTGTTGAAGCAGGAGCCCGAGTACCGGAATCCGACCCTATGGACACCTCTGTAGGCTATGGTGGTTATCCGGACAGGGAAGGTCATGTTACACTGGATGCCTGTATCATGGATGAAAAAGGCAATGCAGGATCCGTGGTATTTCTGGAAAACATCATGCATCCCATTTCTGTTGCCCGCAGGGTCATGGAATTGACACCCCATGTTATCCTGGCCGGAGAAGGGGCACAGCAATTTGCACTGGAACAGGGCTTCAAAAAGGAGAATCTACTTACAGAAGAAGCTCGTCAGGCCTGGGAAAAATGGAAGGAAAAGTCCCATTACCAGCCTAAAATAAATGCAGAACGTCACGATACCATTGGTATTATAGGGCTGGACGGTGCAGGAAATGTGTCCGGAGCCTGTACGACCAGCGGTCTTGCCTTTAAAATGCGGGGCCGGGTCGGTGATTCTCCAATCATTGGGGCGGGACTTTATGTGGACAACGAAGTAGGAGCAGCCACAGCTACCGGACTTGGAGAGGCCGTTATCAAAAAAGTAGGTGCTTTTTCCATTGTAGAAATGATGCGTCAAGGAATGCATCCTCAATCTGCTTGTAAAGAAGCAGTCCGGCGCCTGACGCAATTACAAATGAAGGAGGAGTTTCAGGTAGGCTATATAGCTATCAGTAAAAAAGGTGAAATCGGGGCTTTTTCCTTGCGGCCTGGTTTTGAAGCGGCATGCATGACCTCCGATGGCTTTCACCTTTTAAAAGCAGAATCTTACTATAAATAAGGGAACCAAATCCAAAAGCGTATTCCACTATCCCTGGCTACTATACAGTACCCGATAGGATTCAAACTGCCTTTTAATGCCTTAAAAGTCCAAACCATAGGCTTTACTTTTCCCGGTCACTTTCGCAAATTTTATAATTTGTTATTAAAATATTTAGTTATTTAAAATATGTAAATTACTAAATAACAACTATTAATATCCACTTCTGGGTTTATATCTCTTCGTACTCTATTTCTAAATCAGACCGTCCGCCACTTTTGGCACTTATTTTGCTATTTTATAATATGTTCAGAAAAACCGGAACTTAACACATGGAAGTGATCAGGTATGTAGCAGCAGATGACCATATCCTTTTTCTAAAGGGATTTAAACTGTTGCTGGATCAGGTTCACTGCCGTTTCCCGCTGGTTTGCGTAGGTGAAGCTTCCAGCACGCAGGAGCTGCAGAGAATCATCGCTTCGGAGTTACCAGATCTGCTTTTTCTGGACTTAAATCTGGCCGATACGGATGCCAGCCAAGTAATACCAAAACTGAAAGAACTACACAATGCGATGCGGATTATCTGTGTCAGTATGTATACGGACGAGAAGCTGATACGCGACGCATTAAAAAAAGGTGCCGACGGGTATCTTTCAAAGAATACGGATTTGTCTGACCTAGCCCGGGTAATCGATGCCGTTTGGGAGGGTGAGGTAGCCCTTTCCCGGAATCTCAGAATTTCTGATGCCATTAAGCAAGACGTATCAGGATCAGCCAACTTAAACCGCTTCAATGCAAAGTTTGTGTTGACCAAACGCGAAAAAGAAATTCTGGAGCTCATCGCCAAAGGGAAATCTAACAAAGACATCGCGGCTTTGCTGTTTATCAGCAAAGACACGGTAAGTGTTCATCGAAAGAATTTGATGCGAAAACTGCATGTGCAAAACGCATCGGCTCTACTGAAGGTAGCCTACGAGTTTAATCTTATTTGATCCCCCAGATCAAGGTGCATAAAAAGCTGATTCCATGATACTTGAGTTCATGGGAGATCAACATATAATAACATTGATAACTGTTTTACTTCAATCCTTTAAACCGAATTAAAAAATGAAAAAGGAATCGTTTACAAAATTATTAACAAGCATCGGAAGGAAGATCTTCCCGCAACTTATTGTAGCGGCATGCGTCTCTCTGATGTTTGTCCAAACCACTTCTGCACAGGGCTGTCCTCTTGCATGTGATAATCTCGTGCAAGTGTCCCTGGATGAACATTGTCAGGCGGTAATTACACCTGACATGATTCTGGAAGATCCAGGAATTAGTTGTGTGTATACCGTGGTGGTTTTTGGACCCAATGGACAACCGTTACCCAATGCCACGGTGAACGGCAACCACATAGGCTTAACCCTTACAGTAGCTGTTTATTTAGGCAGCAATTCCTGTTGGGGGTCCATCTACGTGGAAGATAAGTTGCCACCGGTACTCATTTGTCCAGAACCAGACACTGTTTTTTGCAATCAACGCAATTACATTCTTCCGGAACCTATCGTGAGTGATGCCTGCAGTGGCGTTACCCGACATGTCATTTCCGATGAAATCATCAAGTATCCTTGTGATTCCATCTTAGCCGGTAAGAGGGTAATCAGCTATTATTACACGGATCGCAGTGGTAATCACTCCGATACTTGTAATCAATGTGTGTATTTCCAAAAAATCGATCCTTACAAGGATATCCTTTGGCCAAGAGATACCATTTTCGATTGCTTGACCATGGATTCGGTTCCTCTGCCTAATATTACCGGCGTTCCAACTGCAGGTGGTGAGCCCCTGTATCCAGACTGGAGCGTTTGTAAAATAGCAATAGCCTACGAAGACCAGATTTTACCTGTTTGCCCAAAATCATTTAAGGTATTGCGCAAATGGACCTATATCGACTGGTGCAGACCTTCCGGTCAAAATGTGATCATTCACCATCAGGTTATTAAAATTGTGGATGACCGTGGTCCGGTACTCTCCTGTGCTCCGAATGTTTCGGTAAGTACAGATGTATGGACTTGCACCGGTACAGCATTACTGGCTCCGCCTACAATTATTCAGGAATGCAGCAGAACTACGGTTAAAGTAGGATACAAAATTGCATCTGGAAATGGAACACCTACTTATGAAGGTACTTCCTCTGCCAATGTAACCAAATTGCCAAATGGTTTGTACAGCATAACAGGTTTGCCACTGGGACTGAACTGGGTTGTTTTCCAGGTTACGGATGAATGTGGAAATTATACGGACTGTGCGACCGAAGTATATGTCGAAGATAAAATACCACCTATCGCAGTATGTGATCAAAAGACTGTTGTAACGCTGACCATAGATGGTTCTGCCAAAGTACTTGCAGAGACGTTTGACGATCGATCACATGACAATTGTGCGATTTCGAGGTTTGAAGTAAAAAGAATGGACGACGGCATTCCATGCAATACTCCTGGAGGAAACGAATGGGGACCTTATGTATATTTCTGTTGCGATGATATTGGAAAAACACTCATGGTGGGATTCCGGGTTTGGGATATACATGGGAACTCCAATACCTGTATGGTTGAAGTGGAAGTCCAGGACAAATTAGGTCCATACATTGTTTGTCCTCCCGATATTACGGTTTCCTGCGAGTTTGATTTTACCGATCTCAATGTTTTTGGAACTGTCAGGGATAATGTAGCAGACCGCAAGCCCATTGTAATCAACGACTCGAAGAAATCTTTTTCTGGACCAGCAATTGATGGTTATGCATACGATGGTTGCGGGGTAACTGTAAATGAAGTTGTAAGTTATGACCTGAAATGTGGAACCGGAAGAATTTACCGCACCTTTGAAGCAAAGGACAGAGGAGGATTGATCTCCAGATGTACTCAGACGATACGAATCAGTGATTATACACCGGATAATGTTCAGGTTGAATGGCCGCTTGACTATATAAGCAGTACCAATTGCATGTCAAAGCCACAACTTTCTCCGGATATAACAGGAAAACCTAAAATCATCGGCGCAGATAAATGTTCCAATGTAGTTACCACCTATGATGATCTGGTATTTACACTTGATCCGGACGCATGTTTGAAAATCTTGAGAAAGTGGACAGTAATTGACTGGTGTATCTGGCAACCAAATGTTCAGAATTCTCCAGGATATTGGACACGTACCCAGGTAATTAAAATTACGAATTCTGTTCCTCCCGTATTCATTACGAGTTGTCAGGATCGCACAGTAGATGTATTCGGTCCGGGTTGTCAGGGTAAGGTAGACCTGGTCGCAGAAGCAACAGATGACTGTACGGATGCAACACTTTTAAGCTGGTACCACACGGTCGACCTGTATAATGACAATACTGTGGATGCGTCTCACTCTGGTGCAGGTAAAGATGCTTCGGGAATCTATCCGATTGGAACACACAAAGTCACATTTACCGCAACAGATGCATGTAACAATCGTGCTGTTTGCTCCTTCTTGTTGACTGTACGCGATGGTAAAAAGCCAACACCATACTGTCTGGGATCAGTGGTAACTACAGTTATGCCGAGTTCCCAGAATATAGAAATTTGGGCTAAGGATTTTAATTTAAACAGCGATGATAATTGTACTCCTAAGGATAGTTTGAAGTATTATTTTCTGATCAACGGCCGTTTTGAGCGCTCGATGATATTCAATTGTTCCAACATTGGAAAGAATATCCTTCGCGTCTACGTAGTCGATCAGGCAGGTAATTCAGATTATTGTGAAGTGGAACTGGACGTTCAGGATCCAAACAATGTATGTCCTACGGGACTCACAATTCAGGGTAAAATTACCACCTTGCTTAATAATCCGGTGAAAGGTGTATCCGCAATATGGGAACGCACGAATCCAGCAGGTACAAATACAACCTATACGGATCAAAGTGGATTGTTTAGCTTCAGAAACATACAATCCGGAATGTCTTATATCATTAAGGCAGATAAATCTACAGACTCCTATATCAACGGTGTGAGTACCTATGATATCGTGTTGATTCAAAAACACATTCTGGGAACCCAGACATTTGATTCTCCTTACAAGTATCTTGCTGCAGATGTGAATGCAAGTTGCACAATTACGGCTGCCGACATCTCTGAAATACGCAGACTGATCTTGGGCAAAATAAACCAGTTTGATAAAGTTCCAAGCTGGAAGTTTGTTCCAGTAAACAGTGTGCTTCCTTCACCTGTAGGACCTTGTGGTTTTGAACACGCAATAAATTTCAACCTGATCAACAGGAATGAAATGCAGGCTAATTTTTATGGCTTAAAAATGGGTGATGTGAACATTGATGTGGATGCAAGCAATCTGCAGAATTTTTCAGGCAGGTCTTCAGATGCACTTCACTTCTATGTGAATCAGGTGAGTCTGGATGCTTCCAGGGAGTATATCATTCCGGTATATGCAGATAAGAATATGGAACTGGAAGGGTTTCAGCTCGCTCTAAACACAAACAGCACAAACGTAGAAATTATGGAGCTGGTAGATGGTCAGATTGCATTTAATAGCGAGAATTATCAGGTAAGCGGCAACACCATCAGAATTGCTCAGGCTAACGAACATACGTTAATGCTGAATAATACCACACCGGCCTTCTATATCCGCCTGCTTTCAAAGTCAGCTGCAAAAATCAGTGAAGGTTTATCTATGGATCTCAATGGTTTGCGGTCAGAGTGTTATGATGCACAATTAAAGATCAAACCACTTCAGTTTGACGTTCGCGGAAGTGAAACGCAAAGAGAAATCACCAGCTCGGTTTTGTACCCAAATACGCCGAATCCGTTCAGCGCATCCACAACGATCCGCTTCGAAATTCCGGAAGCTCAGGAGGTGGAATTTATGTGCTACGAACTCGATGGCAAGGTGATCTACAGGACTTCGAAATTCTATGGCAAAGGCCTTCATGAATTCGAATTGAAGAAAAGTGAATTAAATACTTCTGGTATGTTCTTTTTACAGATGAACACCAGGGATTTTACCGATACAAAACGATTAATTCTTATCCATTGATAAGGATTGAGTAAATGCAGTGTTATTGCCTGATCATGGTGACATGGTCAGGCTTTCTTATTGTGATTTGCTTAAAAAGAAATTAGAATGAAGGGTTTAAGACATTAAAATCTCTCAATTCCGCCAAAGACCTTGAAATTACAGTAAAATGATTTAAATTTGCCTAGACACCAGTCCCTCGCAAGGTAGAGATCAAGCCGGCATTCAAACTTCCGTAGAACCAGACCCAAAATGAATTGTTTTTGAAATTAATACGGCCAAAGGGTTTGTATTATGAAAATTTATCATATACAGTATAAAGATTATTAAAGCTATATTAACTTTGTCAACGGATTTATGACCCAAATCCAGTAAATTATGAAAAATCTGTTTTCTTTTCTCTTCCTGATTATTGGACTTTCTGCATCCGCGCAGGTGAATTTTCAAATTGCCTCTGTCAGCGGCAACCGCAACGACACGGTCCAAGTACCCGTAACCGTAAGTGGTTTTAACAATGTGCTTGCAACCCAATATTCCATGAGCTACGATTCGAATGTTCTGGCAATTGTGGATGTTGTAAAAACAGCTGCTTATGACGTCAACTTTTCTACGCATATTGGGAGTGCCGTAGTCAAAAACGGCCAGATAGGTTTTACCTGGGATGCTCCGGGAGGCGTGGGAAAAAATATCAGCAATGGCACCACTCTGTTCACGCTTCGTTTCAAACTTATTGGGAAAGAATGCGACTCCTCATTCATCAAGTTGACCAACAAACCAACATCCATTGAAGTATTGGATGGAAACTTTAACAACCTCAACCTGACTGCAAATGATGGAAAAGCAAAGATCAACGGTGCCGGATGCCAGGGCGGTGGCCCTCCTCCTGATACCAGCGGACTTCAGATAATTGCATCTACGGAGACTACTCCGGCCGGTATTGTGAAATGTATAAAGGTTACTGCTAAAGGATTTAAAGCGATCCAGACAGCACAGTTTACCATGCATTGGAATACAGCTGTAGCAGTTTTTGATACGTTAAACTCTGCAGCATTATCCCTCTCCTGGGGTCAAAACTATGCCGCACTTCCAGATCGAAGCGGAGTAGGCATCAACTGGGATGCAGGACGAGATCCATTGACATTGGCGGATGGAGTTACCCTATTCGAAGTATGCCTGAAGCCTGTAGGTGCGCCCGGAAGTTCTACGGATATCACTTTTGACGGTACACCTGTATTGGTGGAATTCACCAATGGAAATGGAGATGTGGTCAATGGAAAATTTACAAAAGGTAAACTTACCATAACGGCTGCACCTTCCCAGGTGATTAATTTGTATGTGAGGGACACAACAGTCGAGGAAGGTGCTGAATTCTGTTTGCCAATCCGCGTAGACGGGTTTAAATGCGTTCAGAATTTTCAGTTCAGCATCAAGTTTGACACCTCTAAACTCAAGTTTAAGAAAATAAACGGCATCAATTTACCAGCCCTTGGACCCAATAATTTCAATGTAGTGAAAGACTCAATACGGGTTACTTGGGACGCCTCCACTGGACCTCAGGATCTGCCCAACGGGTCTGCCCTCTTTTTTGTGTGCTTTGAATCCTTACTGGCAGCCCCTAATTGTCCTTTTGATACACGACTTCAATTTACAGACCTCATAGGCAGTCCGATTGAGTTTTCGGATTGCAACAGCAACAACTTCGCTGTCACAAAAGGCGAACCTGATTTCACTGTAACCTGCCGCACAACCATTCCTCCGGTCAGCATTACCCTTGGTACAAGAACCAACGCAAAATGCGATGGAGATTGCAACGGGAGTGTCAAAGGCACCGTCATAACCGGCGGTAAAGGTCCATTTGACTATGAATGGCAGCTTCAGCCTTCCGGAACAGTCGTGTCAACTGTATTGGAACCTGCTGACCTTTGTGCCGGTAGCTATAAATTGGTTGTCATTGACAAAGGGAACCAAAATTCAAGAACCACATCGGTTACAGCAACTATTACAGCTCCACCTGCAATAACATGCACGGCCGTAGTGACCCATGTCCAAACGACCAATGACGGTAGAATTGACCTTACGGTCTCCGGAGGCACACCTCCTTATACCTTTGTTTGGTACCGTTTACCAAACAAACCCAATCCTCCAAAAACGGATGAAGACCCAAGCAATTTACCAGCTGCAGATTATGAAGTCAAAGTCACGGATGCCAATGGTTGTACTAAGATTGACACCTTTACCGTCAATCCGGCCCCGATACGGGTGGTCAGTTTTAACAGGATTGATTCCAACCGCTGCAATAAAGACTGCAGGGCTGTTGTGTTTGCAAGTGCCGGAGGTGGTAAAACGCCTTATACCTATGCCTGGAGTAATGGCGATAAAGGCAATCCGGCAGACTCACTCTGTGCCGGTACCGTTATTGTAACTGTAACAGATGCGAGTGGGAATACAGCAACCGGATCCTATGTTGTTACGGAACCTGATGAAATCGTAATTACGCTCGACAGTACCAAAAAGTCGTCGGGATCCAATGGAGCCATTTACATTACAGAAAAGGGTGGTGTTCCAGGATATACCTACCAATGGAAAAATTCGAATGGACAGGCTGTTGGCAATACCCAGGATTTGGTAAATATTGCTGCAGGAACATATACAATTTGCGTTACCGATAAAAATGGATGCGTTAAATGTGCGAGCCTTGTTTGCGACCCGGAAAATGTGGTACCACCAACCATTACGGTAACCCTTGCAATAGATTTCAAGAAGGGCAATAGATCGGTAAGCTGCAAAGGAGTTTGCGACGGTGTTATTAACGTTGTCGTTACTTCTACGGATCCCAGGTTGCCATACAAATATGCCTGGTCTCACAACGCAAATCTGAACTCAAGCAATGCAACAGGTCTTTGCCCGGGTAATTACAGGGTAACCGTTACAGATGCAGCTGGAAATACTAAAGTCTCCAGCGATATTACGATAAGCGATGCGCCTCTTCTGCAGGCCAGTGTCAAGCGTTTGGCATGTGCATCCAATAATACGGATGAAGATGGACGGTATGAGGCCTCTTTAACTGGTGCAGTCGAGCCTGTAATTTATGAATGGTGTAATGGAAACAATCTGAAAATAGCAGAAGACCTAGCAGGGGGAGACTGTTTTCTAAAAGTTACCGACGCAAATGGATGTACTGCTTCCGAGGATTTTACAGTGTGCATTGGCACCCCTGCGGATAAGGAATGTTATAAAGGCCGCTTGGCAATTTCGCCCAACGGCGATGGTTACAATGAAGCCCTGGTCATCAATTGTGCAGCCCAGTTTGACAATGTACTTACCATTTATGACCGCTGGGGAAATCAGGTGTATTCGGCCAGAAATTATGTCAATACCTGGAATGGAAAGGATGATGAAGGCAATGATCTTACCGAAGGAACCTATATGTGGATATTAAAGGTAAGCGAGCCTGGAAAGGAAGAAAAATATTATACAGGAACCGTGACTATTGTTAGATAAATATTTGTAATATAATCGTTTGAATATTATGAAAAAAATATATATAATTTCCGGGATGGTATGTGCGATGTGGTGTATGCATTTCAACCAGGTCGCCGGTCAGGACCACGCTACGGCTTTAAAGGCGCAGGCGGTGTACAATCATTATCATTTGAATCAGTTCCTTTTGAACCCGGCTGCTACAGGTTTTAACGGGCAGTCTCAACTGCTTTTTAATTACAGAAATCAATGGGCTGGATTTGACGACTCTCCAAAAGTGCTCACTTTTGGGATTGATGCCAGTCCTGCAAATAACATGGGTCTTGGTGCTCTGATTTACAATGACAATTTTGGCGTGGCCAATCGATTTCTGGGCCAGCTGAATTATGCCTATAATTTTAAGCCCAATGACGATATCAAAATGGCACTGGGTATTTCTGGAGCGTATATCCAATACAATTTAGATAACGAAGCCATTACAGATCCCAATCACGAGGCTCCTGATCCGCGTATCAACGACGCCGTGAATGGAGAAAAGTACTTCGCTGCAGACTTTGGATTCTTTTCCGAGATTCAGGGTAAGTACCGGATTGGAATTAGTATTCCTCATATCGTGCAGTCCAAACTCGAGGACTCAAATATTACGAGCAACCAACCCGAAGAAAAGAAACCTGTAAGTTTTACGGCTTTTCTTGGCGGCGTTTGGCGCCTTCCGGAATACCGCCTGGTGCTTGAGCCATCCATCGGATTGCGAAAAATTTCGGATGTGCCATTTGGAACAGATTTGAATATTCTGGCCCGATTACTGGATGACCGCCTTTTTGCGGGGTTCACATATAGCTACAATCCTTCCTGGCATCGGATCGCTTTATTGGGCGGGATTAAGATAGATCGTCTAGGATTTTACTATTCCTACGATCAATCCTACCTGGAATTCCAGAATTACAATAATGGCTCACATGAACTTACCCTCAGTTTTGATCTGGGCTCTTCAGCTAAGAAAGCACCAAAAATGGATGAAGGCATGACCAAAGCCATGCCTGAAGAACCGATGAAAAAGGAGGAAAAGAAATAAGGCAGAATAATTTTCTAAGAATAAAGGTCGCTGTATAAAGGAAAACAGCACAAAAAGCCCGCCAGTTGGTGGGTTTTTTGTTTGGGGCTATCAGATATTTCATTTTTTGGTTACAGCGGCATAAAAAAGGCAAATTGCAGCTTTCAGTTGGTCGGCTTGAAAGGAGACACGAAAAACCTGCTCTCAGAGCCAGCTTTACCGGGAATTATAAATCGGTGGTGAGGCTAAGGTACACTAAACGACGCAGTGTTCTCCAGTGGAAAGGGCGTAAACACGCTCTCGGATTGAGCCACATGATTAAAGCTTTTCTGCTCCAGTAAATTTTATGTAAGGCCTTCTCAAATTATGCAGAATCCCCTATCATCGCATTAAGAGCTACATCTCCAGACTTGCTAAATGGGTCCTATCCGGTTCTGCCGGATCCTTATTCTTTTTCTACCTCCACTTTTACTGGAGGAGGCTGAGATACGATGCGGACTTTCATAATCATCATCTTGATTTCGTCCGTGATTTTATAAACAACCCCTTCTGCAGGTTTGCCGTTTGCATCCGCATAAATCTGCATGAAAAGTTGTTGATTGCTGTTGTTCATGATATCCCAGCTTACATCATTTCCATGCTCATCCTTCAATGGGAAATCCTTTGTCATTTGGCCGGAAGAACCCAGGTTGTACATTTCCATCAAATTGAGTTTTTTCAAACCTTTGGGTTCATAATAACCTTCAGGGGTTGGCACCACAAGCGGATCCTTGAAGTTTTCGGCAGTTTGCGAGCTGGTGTTTTTCTCAGATTCCGAACCTTTACAAGAAAAGAGGCTCATAACCAACGATATAGAAACGAAGTAGAGGATGCGGTACATCATATTTGATTCGTAGTTTAGATGAGGAGGCAAATCTATTCTGATTTCTAAATTTAATTACTCAATAGCTTGTTAATTGTGTATTTACGCTTTGTTTTTCCATAAATTTGCCCCCCAAACAATTTGCTGAATGATGTACCAAAGGGTCCTGCTTTATCTAAGTTTATTTTTGGTTTTAGTAACAGCTTGTAGCAAGCGTGAGTCCAAAGAATTCGATGGGCAGCTGTACACCCGGATCCCATCCGAGCAATCCGGTGTTGCTTTCAACAATACCATAACAGAAACACCAACCGAACATATATATACATTTAATTATATATATAATGGTGCAGGTGTGGCCATTGCGGATTTTGATAACGATGGTTTGCAAGATATTTACTTCACAGGAAATCAAGTGCCGGACCGTTTGTATAAAAACCTTGGCAATTTCAAATTTGAAGACGTATCTGAAAAAGCAGGAATTTTAGGTTTGGGAGGCTGGAGAAATGGAGTATCCACTGTAGACATCAACAATGATGGATTAACGGACCTGTACATCTGTCGCGGAGGTTTTAAAAATGGACCTGAGAATAAAAACCTTCTGCTCATCAACCAGGGCCAGATGAAATTTACGGAAGAAGCAGAGAAATATGGCTTAGCGGATCCCGGTTATTCCATTACTTCTACATTTTTTGATTACGACTTTGACGGTGATTTGGATGTTTTTGTAACCAATCGTCCGGAACGATGGGGGATCAGGGAAGATTCCATTTTGATGGTGAAAGATCTTATGTCCAAAGGGCAGTTTGATCCCAATACCACAAATAAACTATACCGCAATGAAGGCAATGGCCATTTTGTAGATATTTCAAAGGCAGCGGGCATTTACCCCTGCTATGGCTACGGTCTTGGTGCCCTGGCAGGTGACATCAATAAAGACGGTACGCAGGATCTCTATATTGCAAACGATTTTATAGAAAATGATTATTTGTTTATCAACTACGGCGATGGTACGCTGAAAGAAAGTATAAAAGCGCTGACGAATCACGTTCCCTACTATTCTATGGGTGTGGATTTCGGAGACATCAACAATGATGGGGATGAAGAGATTCTCGTTGTAGAGATGCGTCCTGAGGACTATAAGCGTTCTAAAACAACCATGCCTGCCATGCAGCCCTCCTTTTTTGCAAAATTAAAATCACAGGGATTTCAGGACCAATACATGCACAATGTGTTGCAATACAATCATGGCAACGGCTTTTTTACGGACATTTCCCAAATGGCCGGTGTGGATAAGACAGACTGGTCATGGGCAGCGCTGCTGAACGATTTGGATAATGACGGCTACAAGGATATCATCATTACAAATGGATACCGGAGGGACGTATATGACAGGGATACGAATGATAAAATGTCGGAATTCCTGAAAAAGAAAAACAATGTGGTAGATAGCGTGGAACAAGTACTGTCCATACTGCCCTCCGTCAAATTGGTGAATTACATTTTTAAGAATAACAAAGACCTTACATTTTCCAAAAAAATGAAAGACTGGGGATTTAATGAAACCAGTTTTTCAAATGGTGCGGCTTTGGGAGATCTCGACAATGACGGCGACCTTGATCTGGTGGTCAATAATATCGATGACCCTGCATTTATTTATCAAAACAATGTCAACCAATCTCAGAACTACCTGCGTGTCCAGTGTGAAGGGGCTCCTAACAATCGTTTGGGAATTGGGGCAAAGGTTACCATTTATTACGGAGATCAAGTGCAATATGCACAATTGAAAACAAGCCGTGGTTATTTGTCTTCATGCGAACCCTACGTGCACTTTGGGCTTGGCAATGTGGCCAAAGTGGACCGGGTGGAAGTGGATTGGCCGGATTTTAAAAAGATCGTACTAACGAACGTTAATGTCAATCAGGTCCTCAGGGTGGATTACAATAAGGCAAACGAAACGTCCAATTTCACGAAGCAATACAAACCCGTATTTGCAGAACATACCCAGGCCAGCATACTTCCAATGTATCTGCATATTGAAAATCTGTACGACGATTATAAAATTCAGAAATTATTGCCGCATCGCATGAGCAGGTTGGGACCCTTTATTTCTGTTGCCGATGTAAACGGTGATGGCAAGGAAGATTTTTATGTCGGTGCACCTCATTTTAAAGCAGGGCAGTTGTATCTCCAGACGGATTCTTCAACATTCAGAGCCAAGAATGTTCCGATTTTCGAAAAGGACAAGGATTATGAAGATATGCAAAGTGTTTTCTTCGATGCAGATGGAGATGGCGACAAGGATTTGTATGTTGTGTCCGGAGGTACGGAGATGGATGAAAGCTTGCCCATTTATCAGGATCGCCTGTACATCAATGATGGTAAAGGAAATTTTTCAAAAGACCTTTCCAACCTGCCTCAAATACGTTCAAGCGGCTCCTGTGTTGTAGTAGCAGACTATGATGGAGACGGAGATCTGGATATTTTCAGAGGTGGAAGAACCATTCCTGAGAAATATCCCTATCCTCCAAAATCGTATCTTCTTGAAAATACGGGCAATGGTAAATTTATTGATGTAACCGATCAAAAAGCAGACATGCTGCGGAATGTTGGAATGGTGACTTCTGCAGTTTGGACCAATGTGACAGGAGATTCAAAACCAGATTTGATGATCGTTGGGGAATGGATGCCCATAACCCTGTTTGAAAACCAGAATGGCAAGTTGGTAAAAGCCGATGCTGCAAAGTATAATTTCAGCAATACAGAAGGATGGTGGAATCGCATTGTTGAATGTGATGTGGACCAGGATGGGGATTCCGACTTTATTCTTGGAAATCTCGGCGATAATTACAAATTCCATGCATCCAAGGATAAACCTTTTATGGTGTATTGTGATGACTATGATCAAAACGGAACATACGACATTGTGCTCGCGAAATTCAATGGGAAGGACATGGTGCCCGTGCGCGGACGTCAATGTTCTTCAGAGCAAGTGCCATCTATTGCAACTAAATTTCCAAATTACAACTCCTTTGCAAATGCTAACCTGAAGGATATTTATGGAGAAGGCCTTGAGACGGGACTGCACTATCAGGCCCATACTTTTGAAAGTGCAATGTTGATGAATGAAGGTGGTCAGTTCAAACTCACCTCACTTCCCCGTCAAACCCAGTTCTCAACTGTGCAGGCCATTGTAGTGGAGGACATCAACGGTGATGGAAATAAAGACGTTGTCATGGGTGGGAATTTGTTTAATGCTGAAATCGAAACAACCCGCGCAGATGCGTCTGTTGGAACCGTATTTCTTGGCGATGGCAAAAACCTGTTCGCAAAAAATCTGAAAGTCAATGAATCCGGGTTCTTCATACCCTATGATGTAAAAGATATCAAAACAATTAAAGTAGATGGTAAGCCTTGTTTGCTGGTTGGTATCAACAACAATGCTTTGTACTTTTTCAGACATTTATAATTTATTTAAGCGCCTTATTATGATCCTGAATGTATCCATGAAAAATGTGAAATACGGACTTCTCTTTATTGGACTCGCAAGTATGTTGGCTTGTCAGAGCGGGCATGGGAAAAGACCAGCTGTGAATCCTGAATTGCCGGCATTTGAATTGCTGCCAAAAGACAAAACCGGAATAACGTTTTCGAATAACTTAAAGCCGGAAGAATTGCCCAATCCCCTGGAGTACATCAATATTTTTAACGGAGGAGGTGTTGCATTGGTGGATATCAATAACGATGATCTTACCGATGTGCTTTTAACCGGAAATATGGTGCCAAATAAATTATACCTGAACAAAGGCAATTTTCAATTTGAAGACATTACAGAAAAATCAGGCATAGCGAAATTTGGCGGGTGGTCCACAGGTGTTGCTGTAGCAGACTTAAATAACGATGGCTTTGACGACATTTACATTTGCCGCTCCTATTATCCTGGTGAGCCTGCTAAAAGAGAAAATCTCATGTTTATGAACAATGGTGATTTGACTTTTACTGAAAAAGCGCACGATATGGGTATCAATGACAATGGATACAGCATTTGTGCAAGCTTTTTCGACATGGATAAAGATGGTGACCTGGATCTGGTTGTCGGCAATCACCCACCAGACCGCATGGCGGGTGCACGGACGCATTATGCGCGATTTCATAACCCAGCGATGGAAACATCAAACCACCTCTATAAGAACAACGGAGACAATACATTCACCAATGTTACACAGGAAGCCGGTATACTAACATACGGTTGGACACTTGGTATTGTGACTTCAGATTTAACGGGGGACGGCAATCCCGACATTTATTTTTCCGTGGATCACGAACAACCTGATTTCTTCTTTGAAAACCTTGGAGACGGACGCTTTAAAAATATATTATTCGATGCGGTAAAACATACCTGCCACAGTGCGATGGGCCTCGATGCTGCAGATTTCAACAATGACAAGTTGCTGGATTTAATTGTGCTCGATATGCTTGCAGAAGACAACTACCGTGAAAAAGTCAATATGGCAAGCATGGACATTGATCGATTCTGGGATTATGTCAACGCGGGTTACCATTATTCTTACATGAGAAACATGTTGCAATTGAACAATGGCAACAAAACATTCAGCGAAATCGGGCAGATGAGCGGAATCCATAATACCGACTGGAGCTGGAGCGTGTTATTCAATGATTTTAATTTAGACGGCTATAAAGATATTTTTGTTTCGAATGGATATTATCGGGATTTCCTGAATAAGGACTTTTTCAAACCCATGGTCAAGCATGCTGCAGAGATGCAGGAGAAAGGGGAATCTTCAGAATCCGTTGCCCGTTTTCTCAGACAACAGAATATGAATATGATTGCAACCAAGGTTCCAAATTTCTTCTATACGAACAATGGGGATCTTACATTCAAGGATATGTCTGCTGAAGCAAATCTGGATTACAAAGGATTTTCTTCTGGTGCAGCTTATGGTGACCTGGACAATGATGGGGATGCAGATCTCGTAGTTAACAATATCGATGAACCCGCTTTAGTGTACAAAAACAATGCAATTGAACGCTCTCCGAATCACTTTCTTAAAGTCAAACTCAAAGCGCCCAAGGCGGCATTAAAATACAATGCAAAACTGGAGCTTGAAGATGGAAAGGAAACACAGGTATTTGAAGTATTACGGACCAGAGGATATCAATCAGTAGTAGATGATTATGCCTACTTTGGAACCGGAGACCGCAAGGAATTCAAATCTTTGAAGATTACATGGCTGGATGGAAAGGAGGAGGTGTTGCAAAATGTGCAAGCAGATCAGATACTGACCGTGGATTACAGCAATGCTAAAGCGCCTGTAAAGCAAAGGGAGAACATGCAAACGCTTTTTGCAGATAAAACCATACAATTAAATGCCCTATTTACGCATAAGGAAAACGATTATGACGATTACCGGAAGCGTCAAATCCTGCTACCTCACAAAATGTCCCAGTTTGGTCCTGCAATTGCAGTCGGAGATATAAATGGCGATGGATCAGATGATTTTTATGTAGGTGGAGCAACAGGGCAAGCAGGTACCCTTTATGTACAGAATCCTTCTGGTTTATTTTCTCAATCGAATCAAAGTTGCTTTGAACAAGACAAAAATTTTGAAGATATAGGCGCTTTGCTTTTTGATAAAGACGGCGACGGTGACCTGGATCTTTATGTGACCAGTGGCGGTAATGAGTTTGACGATCCAAAAGCATACCAGGACCGACTGTATGAAAATGACGGCGCAGGTAATTTTAAGAAAACGAATGCATTGCCGGTAGAATCCGGAAGTGGTTCTTGCGTAAAGGCTGCAGATTATGATGGGGATGGTGACCTGGATTTGTTTGTTGGAGGACGTCTTTCGCCGGGCAAATATCCTTTCCCCGGGAAATCATACCTTTTTGAAAACCAGGGCGGACAATTTAAAGATGTTACGGACAAATGGTCTGAAGGACTCTCAAACTGTGGAATGGTCACTGATGCAGTTTGGATTGATCTAAATGGAGATAAAAAACTGGATTTGATGGTGGTCGGAGAATGGATGAACATCAGTCCATTTCTTCAAACCAATGGAAAGCTCACCAATGCTACACAACAGTTTGGTCTTGAAGAATCTGGTGGCTGGTGGAACCGGATTGTCGCTGCGGATGTGGATCGCGATGGCGATATGGACTTTATTGTAGGAAACCTCGGTGAAAACTATAAGTACCGTACTACTAAAAACAAACCATTCCAGGTATATGCAGGAGATTTTGATGGCAACAACAGATCGGACATTGTTCTTGGATGGTATAAAAAGGATGGAAACCTGTTTCCTGTTCGGGGAAGACAATGTTCCTCCGAGCAAATGCCAATGATATTGGACAAATTCAAAACCTATGATCAATATGGCAAGTCCACGCTGGAACAGGTGTACGGGGACATGTTGAACAACGCCTTGCATTACAAGGCCAGTACCTTTCAAAGTGTAGTGCTTTTAAATCAAAATGGAAAGTTTGAAATGAAAGCCTTGCCAAACAGGGCACAGATATCGCCCGTGAATGGAATCATCTATGAAGATTTGGATGGCGACCAGATTCCGGACATTCTCATAGCAGGAAATTTATATGTGTCAGAGGTGGAAACCGGAAGGGCAGATGCCGGTACCGGTTTGTTTCTGAAAGGCACTAAAGAAGGATGGTTTACGGAATGGAGTCCTGTTCGCTCGGGTCTGGCGTTGTCCGGAGATGTGCGGAATATCCTGCTTTTGAAGAAGACTTATTCAGGGCAGCCCATGGTTCTCGTTGCCAATAACAATGCTCCAATCCAGCTTATTGTCGTACAGTCGGCACCAGCTGTACAGTAAGTTAGACCGAAGCGGTTTTCCCAGGAAAGCCTTATGTATATTGGGAAATTATTAAGAAGTATTTTTATATAAATAATTGATAAGCAATTATTTAAACATATTTAAATAAAATATTAAAAAAAAAGATGTGCAGAATACGAAACTGTATATCTTTGCGTAGATAGAGTACGCCTCTGTGGGTGAGCATTTAAGGTATGGGCTCAGCTGTGGAGGTAAATGGATGAAGCCGACGAAGCCAGTCCCTCTGTTAAAAAAATATTGAAGGTTAAATGCGTGATCTGTGTCGAAGCCACAGTTCATGTACTTTGACTGTCAGTATATATACGAAGCAAAAAAATTAATTTAATAACCAAAACTATTTCTCATGAAAAAGACGAATTTTTACGTTCTTGAGTCTGCTTCATGGTCTCTGAAATCTCTCATAACCGGTGCTTTTATGCTGGTCTTGCTGGGATTTGCGAATCATGGATCAGCACAAACAGCTCCTCGTACTCCAGAGGATGTTCTCCCTCCATTGAAGTCCAAAACGGAATGCGTCGAAATTGCGAAAGGCAATAGCGAAGCACTTTTGGAACAAATGAAACAGATCAATGATCCAAACAATCCTCAGATGGCATCATTGAGAGCCAAGTACAACGGCTACCAGGTTGTAATCAATTTAAGCACCGAGCCTTCATTTGAAATGCCTATAATTATGGCTCAGCTTTACCCTTCCATGCATCCAAACAGCAACGATGGTACTGCCACCGGAGCTTATGGTTTTTATACCAAGAGCTGGAACAGGGAATACAGTGAGATTGTAAACAACTTCAAGAAGTGATGCGAGGCCGCTCACTTTGTAATTTAAGAAGCAAGTCCTTTTATTTAATAGCAAAAACCAAAATCTCATGAAAATGAATTTATCATCTAATCCTTTTAAAACCTGTAGAGGTTTATTCCTTCTACTGGTGGGATTGAGCTGGACGCTTGGCAGCCTTCAGGCGCAGTGTCCGGGTAAATCTCCAACCTGTAGATTCGTAGGAACAACAGCTACCAACGATACGATCGTTCCAGCCCTTGTGGTGGGATTGAATCCTGGTTCCTGTTTGGCTACGATCAACATACCACGTCCTGCGCTCAGTACGCCAGGTTGTGGTGCTGTTGCTGACCCAAGTGGTGCTTTTGTAAATGGTACTACAACCCCACGTAACGATGCGGGTTGTTCCTTTGCAAACGCTTGTAATACCACTTTCGGTTGCGGTAACATCACAGTACAAAGCATACCTGTACCTGCTGCTCCAGCAACAAACTCCAACAATGCAACGACCAGCCCATATGACGTGAACTGCGGACCAGTTCAAATCGTAATGGCCGGAGACTGTGCAGCTACATTTGGTAGCACCTCTCCCGGTATCATCGTAGGAGGATGTAACGTTGGAACGGTTACTACTGGTAACAATAGGAACGACACCATTAATGTACCTAAAGGTCTTTATAATGCTTCCGTAATAGCAACAAACGGATTCATCCAGTTCCAGCCTTCTATTGGTTGGGAAAGTACTTCAACTTTTGGTGAAGGTTCTCCGAACTTCACAGTTCGCGTACCTACAACCTGTTGCGAGAGTATCAACAGCATTACCAATAGCTGCGCATTGCCTACCTTCTCAGGATCAGGCGGTCGTTACTTTATTACGTGGAGAACGGATGCAAATGACGGAACCGTTACAGGTATCCAGCAGGTTGTGATCCAGGACTTGGAGCCACCTACATTTGTAGGCTGTCCTAAGGCTGTTATCATCAATCTTGGACCTGGCGAGTGTTCCGCTTCATGGGATGCACCTCCTATTATGGCTATGGACAACTGTCCTTCTGCAAACTTCGTAAACGAAGCTACATCTGTAGGATGTAATGCCGGATTTACCTTCTGCGGATACGACGCTGTTAACCCATCAGGTTTTGTATTTAACTTGACGAACAATACTTCTCAACAGGTTGCGGTTCTTGGATTCATCAGCTCCTTCTCTGCGGGTTGTGCTGGTATCACAAGTACTGCAGGTACCTTTGAGGTATATCAAAAAACGGCTGCTAACACAGGTTGGGAAGCTGGTATGACGGGTTACAACGGTAATCCAAATACAACAGGTTGTAATGGTGTATCTCCAAAAGCACTCTGGACTCTTGTAAAGAGATCTACCGCTGCTGATGGAATCCGTGCGCTTCCTGTTACAGCTCCTGCAAGAGATACCTTCTATGTAGGTGGAACTCAGAATCCTACAAGGGATACGGTATATGCTTGCGACGGAACCTTTACAGTGAATGTAGGTTCTACCAGAACTTCAACTCTTTTCTTAAGCCCTGGTGAAACCAGAGGTATGTTTATCGGTGGAGGTTTGGGAACGCGTTTTGAAATGATTTCTCCATCTTTTGGATCCTGTAACACAGGTCGTCCATTTGGTGATGGCAGAATGCAGATCAACACTGGTATCATTACTGGTGGTATCGCTTCAAACACTGCAGCTTCTATTGGTCACATAGGTGTATGTCGTCCTATCGGTTATGTAGGCGATGTGATCTATGCTACTGCTGACAATATGATCCGCGTAAGACAAACATGCGGACAGCCTTATGGTCCTGGTTGTTACTTCCCAATCGGTTGTACGACCCTTTGCTATGAGGCTACAGATGCAGCTGGAAACGTAGGTACCTGTAAATTTGACGTATGCGTAAAAGCATATCCAAATACAGTAACTGCTTTGGCTTGCCATGATGAGATCCAAATTAGCTTGAATGAAAACTGTCTAGCTACCATTTCTGCTGATGAAGTACTTTCTGGTGGACCATACAAATGTTATGATGACTATACTGTAGAAATACGCGATTGGATTACCAATGCTATCATCGACCGTCAGGCTAATGTTCCTGGTGTTCAGGTAGGTAGCCAGGATATCGGAAGATCTCTGAAAATCACAGTTCGCGACCCTGCAACTGGTAACAGCTGCTGGGGACATGCTACTGTTGAAGACAAATTGGCACCAAGAATCACTTGTCCAGCGGACACGTGCGTTCCTTGCTACTCTTCCACTACGCCTGCTTTCACAGGTTCACCACGTGTTGTTGAGAACTGTACTGGTTACAGCCTTAGCTACAAAGACAATGTTACTCAGGGAAGCTGCGTAGCTGGTTACGACCGCGTAATTGTTCGTACCTGGACTGCAGTAGATAACTATGGTAATAAAGCATCTTGTGCACAAACCATTACCGTAAGCTTAGGATCTTTATTGGATGCTGAAGTTCCATTAAACTGGGACAACATCGAAAATCCAATGCTTTCCTGCGCTGGTAAGTTTGATGCTACCAAGAATGTAACTCCTCACTACCTGCCTTATCCATATTGCGTTGACGGCTATTTGCTTGACTCCGCACATTGGTTTGCTACAGGTGGATTCCTCCCAAGTCCAAATGGTGACCTCGCTGGTGAGCGTCTTCCAATGACTTTAGGATGGAATTGTATCGATGCTGGCGAATATGCTGGCCACCCAAGCCCATATCCAACATACTATCCTGCACACCCAAGCTGGAGAGCTAACAATCCAGTATGCTGGGGTCCAGATGAAGTAGTTATGTGGCATGGAACAGGGTACCCAGGTGGTGTAAACTGTAAAAACCTTGGCGTAACCTGGAAAGACATCACGATCGATTTGGCGAAGCCAGGTTGCGATGCAGGTGCTGTAGGTTGCTACAAAATTTTGAGACAATGGACCGTAATGGATTGGTGTACCAGCCAAATTGGTGGTCACAACCAAATCATTAAAGTTGCTGACACTGAAGGACCAAAGATCCTCTATCCAGACACAGTTATTGTGAACATGGAAGTATGGACTTGTACAGGCCGTTGGGAAGTTCCACCAGCCTGGGTTATCGACAACTGCAGCAATGAAGTACATTATACCGTTGAAGTTGAAGATGGTACTGTTCTTGGAAACGAAACTTCAGGTTATGTTGTAGTAAACATGCCTACAGGTGTTCAGAACGGATATATCGTTGCTGAAGACTGCTGCGGAAACATTACGAAGAAGAGAATTGCCCTGAACGTTCAGGACAACGTTCCTCCAGTAGCTGTTTGCGAAGCTAAAACTGTAGTTTCTATCAATGGAAATCAATCTCCTGGCGAAAACTTTGCAAAGATCTTTGCTGAGTCCTTCGATCAGGGAAGCTTTGACAACTGCTCACCTCACGTATTCTTCAAGGTTATCCGTATGGAACACCTGAGAGGTACGAACAATGGTAGCAATGCTAACCAGGCTGATAACGGTTCTAACTGTTCCGGTATCAACGGTGACGACAACTCCATCCTCGATGGAAATCAGATCTACTTCGATG
>CAZDQG010000038.1:2472-26695 GCA_964507535.1 uncultured Saprospiraceae bacterium | reverse complement strand
AGCAGAACTTCACATGATCGTCGAAATAGATTTGGTTTCCATCCAAAATGGCATTGTCATCACCATTGACTGCAGTACAATTTGTACCGTTATCGGATTGATTGGCGTTGCTACCGTTATTCGTACCCCGTAATTGTTCCATGCGGATCACTTTGAAGAACACATGTGGTGAGCAATTATCAAAACTTCCCTGGTCTAAGTCTTCTGCAAACACCTTTGCATAGTTCTCTCCAGGACTTTGATTACCATTAATACTTACTACTGTCCGCTGATCGCAAACTGCTACCGGTGGGGTATTATCAGGTACATTGATTGCAATGCGTTTCTTGGTAATATTTCCACAGCAGTCTTCAGCAATAATATATCCATTCCACACTCCTCTCTCCATATTAACCACGACATATCCTGCTACATCATTGCCCAGAACATCTCCTGATTCCGTTTCAACGGTATAATGTAATTCATTGCTGCAATTGTCTACTAACCATGGTTTTGGAACTTCCCAACGACCCGTACAAGTCCACACATCCATATTTACAGTAACTGTATCAGGATACAGAATATTTGGTCCTTCGCGGTCTATAACCTTTATAATTTGATTATGTCCTCCTACTACACTTGTACACCAATCCAATACTGTCCATTGTCTTAAAACCTTGTAACAGCCAATTTCACCGGCATCACAACCTGGTTTGGCAATGTTTATAATGACATCTTTAAATGTAACGCCCATATTGGAGCACTCACTACCGGAAGGATATCCTGTTCCGTGCCACATTACGATTTCATCAGGTCCCCAGCAGACTGGATTGTTTGCCCGCCAGCTTGGGTGTGCGGGCCAATACACGCCCCATGGGCTTGGATGACCTACATACAAACCTGTGTCGATACAATTCCATCCCAAAGTCCTTGGCAAGCGCTCTCCTGCGAGGTCTCCATTTGGGCTTGGCAGGAATCCACCAGTTGCAAACCAATGTGCAGAGTCCAGCAAATAGCCGTCCACACAATAAGGATAGGGCAAATAATGGCCAGAATAATCTTTTGTTGTATTTATTTTTTCATTGCATGCAAGTGCAGGTGCTTCATTATCGTCATAATTCAAAGGAACATCGACAGAACCGATGGTTGCAAGACTCACGGTGATGGTTTGTGCACAACTGGATTTATTTCCAGATGCATCTACAGCAGTCCATGTCCGTACAATCGTTTTTTCATATCCGGCTGCACAGCCACCTTGAGTGACATTATCTTTATAAGTCAAAGAATAACCACCGCAGTTTTCAGCCACACGGGGAGTACCCATATATGCTGGACTGGTTTCAGAAGTACCACAGACTACACATGTGTCTGCAGGACAGGTCAGTCTAGGAGCGATTTTATCTTCTACCCTGGCATGTCCCCAACAAGAATTTCCAGTAGCAGGGTCTTTTACCGTCACTTTAATTTCCTTGCCAATATCTTGAATTCCTACCTGAACACCTGGTGTTCTTGGGTCGCGGTCGATGATAGCATTGGTAACCCAATCCCTCAATTCCACAACATAATCGTCATAGCAATGGTAAGGGCCTCCTGCTAAAACTTCATCCGCACTTATAGTTGCAAAACAATTTTCATTCAAGCTTATTTGAATTTCATCATGACAGGCCAATTGGGTAACAGAACCGGTATAGGCATTTACGCAAACATCAAACTTACAGGTGGCCACATTCCCATTTGCGTCTGTTGCCTCGTAACATAATGTTTTACAGCCAACCGGGAAGAAACATCCAGGACCATAAGGTTGACCGCAGGTCTGACGCAGGCGAACCATATTATCCGCAGTTGCGTAGATGATGTCACCTACATAACCTATTGGACGACAGGCTCCAAGGTGACCAATGGAAGCAGCCGTATTTGAAGCAATACCTCCTGCTATGATGCCGGTATTAATCTGCATTCTACCGTCCCCAAACGGACGTCCGACATTACAGGATCCAAAAGAAGGAGAGATCATTTCAAAACGGGTTCCCAAACCACCAGCAATAAACATACCCCTTGTTTCACCAGGATTCAAGGTGATGTTAGACGTTCTTGTCGAGCCAACTCGTATTGTAAAAGTTCCATCGCAATTAAACACGGTATCTCTTTGAGGGGGAACTATACCACCCATATATAAAGTATCTCTTGAAGGTGCTGTCACAGGCAAAGCTCTGATTCCGTCTGCAGCAGTTGTTGTCTTCATAAGAGTCCACAATGATTTAGGAGAAACCCCGTTACATCCAGTTGAATTAGGATTTCCATTGTAGCCTGTTAAACCGACTTCCCAGCCTGTTCCTACAGCCGTTTTCATATAGACTTCATAGGTTGCGGTATTGCTTGTGATACCAGCACAACCAGCTGAAAATGAACTAATAAAACCAAGAACTGCAACAGTCTGTGAGGTATTATTTGTGAGGTTAAATACAAAACCGGAAGGGTTAACCGCATCATACCCGCAGAATGTGAATCCTGCATTACAACCTACAGAAGTAGCTTCATTTGTAAAATTGGAACTTGGGCAATCATCCATAGCCATAAAAGGTGGTGCATCCCATGTAGCCTGACATTCACCAGGACCTAAATTGATAACCACCCCTTTCGTTGGGCATCCGATGATCACTGGCGGTATGCGGTCTGTGGTATTGATTTCCTGAGTCGTGGTGATTTCCTGGCAGTTATATTTGTTGATACTCTTCCAGTGAATTTCATGATGACCATAAGGCAGATTGACATATCCATCGCAGGAATTTGTTTTGTCGTTGATAGCCTTAATGTTTGACTGCGGTATTACAATCTGAACGTCCAGCCAGTTCTGCTGGCAAAAAGGATAATTCTGGCCATTCGCAAAAAGTGAGTTGGAAAGCACTTTCCAATGCAATCCTCCTTGCAATTGGGTGTTGTATTCACAAAAAGACATGGTACAGCTAGACTTCACTTGCTCGCAGTCTGCACCTCCAACCCTACAAATAATATTGTAATGCTCATCAACGAGAACGATATCTTCAAATGGCCTTGAGCTCATATCGCCAATGGCCGTTAAATTAATCGTTATATCTGCACAACCTGCTTCAGCTATGCCAGAAAACACAACAGGAAAAGAATCCAAGTGGAATTGTCCGGATCCGGCAGGGTATTCCACAAAAGGAAGCTCATAATGTTGCTTAACAATCACCGGAGGAGCACTGGGATCAGGTATGCAACCACAATCTGGAGCAATTAATTCGGGACATTCCAAATAAACCGCCGAATTGCATATACCAACATCCGCACCCTGAGGTGGAAATGGAGCAAAGGTACATGAGGTGGACTGCGACATCAAGCCGTAAGCCATGAGCAGTAAAAATGAGAGCGTAAGGTATTGTTTCATGAAATGGGTTATTCAGTCAAAAAATTCGTCTTTTTCGCTTTTGCACAAGCAACAAAACACGAAATTCAATCTGAACGGACCAGAACCGCAAAATGGCTTGAATCCAAAAAAGCAAGGTATTAGCCTGTCACGGCATTACTTGCTTCATTAAAATTTAATAACTAAAAACTTATAAACCAAGCTTTTAGCTCTAAATCAGGACCCATAAATTGCCAGGATTGCTTCGTCTTCCCGGTAAAAAGAATCTTGAGTTTTGTCAGTTATACATCTTTTCAATAGGCAAAATTACACTTCGTGTTTAAAATTCCAAATTTTTTACCTTCTTTTTTAAAATCCGTTCTATTTGAGCTTTACATATTTTGAATTTTATAATATGGATGGCTGAATATTTGCCAGACAAAGGAAATATTCTGAATTTCAGAGCAACCATATGAGGGCCGTCTTCGTAATTCCAATAAATTGAATATTCATAACTAATTTCGTTGTATGAAACATTTTTCTACAATCCTTTTCTTGCTTGTAAGCTTTTTGTATGTGGATGCCTCGAATCCGGCCTATGCCGCATGCGAATTATTCGATATGTCCGTTTTGCGTTCCGATTGCAATGCATCAAAAAAGTTTCTTGTCAAAATCAATTTCAAATACAATGATGTTGGAAATTGCTTTACCGTAACCGGGAACGGTAAAAACTATGGTACCTTCCAATATTCGAGTCTACCAATCATCATTGATGGCCTGGACGGTGATTGCACAACCCCATATGAGTTCGTAATAACCGACTGCCAAAACAATCAGTGCCATATTGCGAAAGAACTGGGAAAGGTATGTTGTGAGAATAATTGTGAACTTACGGATTTGGTTTTGGAAAAAACTAGCTGCGACAGTAACAACCAGTTTTATGTGCATTTGAATTTCAACCATCACAATACCTCGCCCTGCTTTAAGGTGTACGTCAACAATGATTTTTTCAAAACAATGGAGTATTCGCAATTACCCGCCAAGCTTGGGCCGTTTAATGGTGATTGCAAAACAAAAAGGCTCTTTGTAATTAGAGACTGCGAAAATCCCGATTGCTTTATTAAGAAGGAATTGGATACCGTTTGTTGTACGCTTGATTGTACCCTTTCAAACATAAAGATTGAAAGGAGCCCCTGCGATAGCAACCGCAACTTTTTTGCTTTCCTGGCTTTTAAGGGAAAAGGTAAATCAGATAGTTTCTTTATTAAGGTTAATGACAAGCCTTTTGGCCCTTTTCCTTACGGAAGCCCATCCTATAAAACCGGACCTTTTCAGGCAGATTGCCAAACGAAATTTAAAATTTTAATCAAGGACCAAAAGGATTTAAATTGCGTCGAGGACACTCTTTGGGGTCCTATATGCTGCGATTCTATCCCACCTTCCTGCAAGTTGTTTGATCCTATATTCGAAAAATCTGATTGCACCCCGGATAAACAATTTTTTGTATTCCTGAATTTCAAACATCAGGGAACTTCTGATTGCTTTAAAGTGTTCGGGAATGGCAACAGTTACGGCACTTTTGAGTACACTAAACTTCCTGTAAAACTCGGACCTTTCAATGGAGATTGCCAAACAGGCTATGAATTTCTAATTCAGGACTGCCATAATGCAGATTGCAAAATTGGAGTGAACGTTGGCAAAGTATGTTGCGATTCCATACCTCCATGCAAATTGTTTGATCCGGTATTCGATAAATCTGATTGCACTCCGGATAAACAATTTTTTGTATTCCTGAATTTCAAACACCAGGGAACTTCTGATTGCTTTAAAGTGTTCGGGAATGGCAACAGTTACGGCACTTTTGAGTACACTAAACTTCCTGTAAAACTCGGACCTTTCAATGGAGATTGCCAAACAGGCTATGAATTTCTAATTCAGGACTGCCATAATGCAGATTGCAAAATTGGAGTGAACGTTGGCAAAGTATGTTGCGATTCCATACCTCCTCCATGTAAATTGTTTGATCCGGTATTCGATAAATCCGATTGCACTCCGGATAAACAATTTTTTGTATTCCTGAATTTCAAACACCAGGAGACCTCCGGATGCTTTAAAGTTGCTGGAAACGGTACTAATTACGGAACATTCGATTACAGCCAACTTCCCATAAAATTAGGCCCGTTCAACGGCGACTGTCAGACGTTTTATGAATTTTTGATTCAGGATTGTCATAATGCAGATTGCAAAATTGGAGTAAACGTTGGCAAAGTATGTTGCGAGAACACCCCAGAACCATGCAAATTGTATGATCTACGCACAGAGCGCTCCGATTGCGATTCCAATGGATATTTCAAGCTTTTTATCAACTTCGCTCACCAAAATACCTCAGATTGTTTTCGACTTAAACTTAACGGTATAAATTATGGTGAATTTCCATATTCAAAATTACCCTTGAGAATAGACTCCCTTTTAGGAGATTGTAAGACGGAACAGAGGTTCGTCATCATTGATTGCAAAGATCCGCACTGCGCCCTGGAAAAAAATCTGGGTATTATTTGTTGTGATGGACATAATAAAGAATGTGCAATTACTGAAGTCCGTATGGAACGTACGGAATGTGATTCCAATAAGGAGTTTTATGTATTCTTTAAAGTAACTGGAGTAAATACATCTGCTTGTTTTAAAGTTTTCGGGAACGGTCACCAGTACGGTGAATTTCAATATACTAATCAACCGATAAAACTTGGACCGTTTAAGGCGGATTGCTCTACTCATTACGAGTTTGTCTTCCAGGACTGTGCAGACCCATTTTGCAGAGCCGTGAAAAACCTTGGCATTGTATGCTGTGATGGTGCATGCAAAATTAATGACTTGAGTGTTTCGCGAACACCATGCAATGCAGATCGCATGTTTTACGCGATCCTCAATTTTAATGCAACAGGTACATCCGATTGTTTTAATGTGAAAGGAAATGGCAGGTCATATGGCACATTTAATTACAATCAACTTCCCGTCAAAATCGGTCCATTGCCTGCTGATTGCAATACCAATTATGAATTTGTAATTCTCGATTGTAAAATTCCAAATTGTATATCAGACATTGATTTGGGAAAGGTGTGCTGCGATTCCCTGGATAATGTATATTATGACTTTGAAATGACACGAACAGATTGCGATCCCGATTCTTTGTTCAATCTAAAAATAGCATTTAAAACACGTACTGTTTCCGATTCATTCAGGCTTCTAATTAATAATCAGCCGCAAGGAATATTTAATTACAAGCAACTTCCTATTGTGGCAGGACCACTAAAAGCAGATTGCCATACAATCTATGAAATTAAAATAATTGACCAGGCAGACAGCACCAAACGCCTTGTGCGCTTTATTGAAAGGCCATGCTGCAAACAAGGTCCTAAACCCTGTCTGATTTACGATATTGTAGCCACGCCTTTGTCCTGTACAGGTCCAGGTACGTATTCCCTTAAATTAGATTTTAAATATTCGGGAGTTACCAATTCTAGTTTTGATGTTTTTGACAGGTCTGGATTCATTGGATTCTTCAATTTCAATCAACTTCCAATTGTGATCAATGATTTTCGTAAAACCGGAAGGGATTATGATTTCATAAAAGTATGTGAGAATGACAATGATGCCTGTTGTAAAGGAATTGAATTCCGGACAATTGAGTGCCTTGACAATGATCCCGACAAGTTTGATATAAACCAACTCTATATCAACCAAAATGGAACGCTTTTGAGTTTATTTTCGGAAATCAGCTTCCCGTCTGATCTCGAGTTTGAGTTATTTGACTTAAATGGCAAATCGGTAGAAGCCGTAATTTCTGAACATACAGAACACGTCATATTCATTGACACAGAAACCATGCTTGGTCAATTGTATTTTCTTCGTGTAAAAAACAAGGAAGATTCGAAAACGTATAAATTTTTCCGTCTGAATTAGGATTCTTGGTGCATTTTGAACGGCATTCCATTAAATTGTTTAAATGGCCTGAATTGATATACTGAAATCCATCTAAATTCAGACCTTTGCACGATGTTAAAAATAGCGGACCGCATTCAAAGCATGTCTGAGTCAGCCACCCTTCGCATGGCCCAAATGGCCAGGCAAATGGCTGCTGAAGGACACGAAGTAATCAATCTTAGCCTTGGGGAACCAGATTTTGATACTCCTAACCACATTAAAGAGGCCGCTATTGAGGCCTTGCGTTTAGGTTATACAAAATATACACCTGTTGCCGGCACTTTGGCGCTAAGGCAAGCCATTAGCAGAAAACTTGCCCGCGACAACCAACTTCAATACAAACCCGATGAAATCATTGTGTCCAACGGAGCAAAACAATCCTTTGCGAATTTATGCTTTGCATTGCTAGAGCCAGGGGATGAGGTCTTGCTTTTTGCTCCGTATTGGGTAAGCTATTTCGAAATTGTAAAGCTGGCTGGTGCCATACCCATTGGCATACCAAGCTCCGTTGAAACCGAGTACAAGCCCAAGTTGGAGGACATTCGAAAGGCATTGAGCCCAAAAACTAAAATGCTGGTTTTTTCAAGCCCTTGTAATCCCACAGGAACTGTTTTTACAAGATCAGACCTTGAAAGCTATGCCTCATTGTTTAGGGAATTTCCAGAGCTTTTGATTGTCTCAGATGAAATTTATGAATATATTCAATTTGAAGGTGAGCATGTCAGTATTTCATCTTTAATAGGAATGAAAGATCGTTGCGTCACCATTAATGGATTCTCCAAAGGTTTTTCTATGACCGGATGGCGACTGGGTTATTTGGCAGGTCCCAAGTATATTGTAGATGCATGTATAAAGATTCAAGGTCAATTTACTTCAGGGGCTGCAAGTTTCAGCCAACATGCCGGGATCACGGCATTGGAATCAGATTTAAGACCAACGCGAGATATGTGCGCTGCATTTAGAAAAAGACGCGACCATTTACTACAAGAGATGCATAAGATTCCGGAATGGAAAGTCAATAAACCACAAGGCGCATTTTACCTCTTACCAAATGTTCAGAATACTTTAGGAAAATCCTCAGGTAATTCTACTATTACAAACACTGAGGATTTGGCTATTTATCTTTTACAAGAAGCCAAAGTTGCACTCGTAAGTGGGATTGCATTTGGAGCACCGGATTGCTTACGGATTTCTTATTCCATATCAGAATCCAAAATCACAGATGCCGTAAACAGAATTCGAATGGCATTGGATAAGCTCCAGTGAATTACTCGATAACTTTTAACTTGTAGTTGGCTATCTGAACAATGCGCACATATTTGTTTTCGAAATATTCGATCATGCGATCCTGCAGATTCGGTTTGTAAATCGGTTCAATTTCAAATTGTGTTTGCAGGTATTGTACGGTGCTGCCGGCCTTTTCGCTTAATTCATTTATAATAAAATTCACAAGGTCATACGCTTCCAAAGCATCTGACGAAGGAAATTCACCAAAGCGTTCGAAGTATTTCAGCCTGCATGACTTTACAGAAGCATCTTCCGAATCCGAAAAATTACTCATGCTTAACCGAACTTTTAAAGTGCTCACATAATCAATAATATCGGATTTTAGATCAAGCCATCTATAGGTACCATAAACTATAACTTGCCGGTCTTTCTTTTCAGAAGACAACCGTCTTAGAAATTGATAAATATAGTTTTCGTCCTTATTTGATAACATAGGCAATACAAATACTACGGGTCCGTCCTCTTTGAAATACGGTTCAAACAATACATCCTGACTTTGTGCCAATTCGTCTTCAGCGAAAAACAATTCTTTGAACGGTGTAGAATCTGGAAGATTAAAATACCTCGCACGGGACTCCGTTTCGGCTCTGGAAATTAAGAAAACAGAAGAAGGTTTGAAATGCTTTCGCACATGGTCATTGATCGCTTTAAAATGAGCATTTAGACCCGCCTTCATTTGCAAATAGTAGGGATTTCCAGAAGTAATGCTCGAGCTACTGATCCATGGACTTATCAGTGTGACTTTATTGGTTTTTGCCCATTCCGCAACATACTTCAAGGACTCTGATTTGTAAGGTCCCACAACAACGGATGGGAGATTTTTTTCCAATTCCTTTAAATCGCGTTGAATGTCTGCCAAATCTGAAACGTCATAAACATTAACGTTTACGGGCCTGGAAGGAGATTCCCCATAACGATCCAAAGCAAGTTTCATTCCTGCATAGAACTGAACAAACCGCGAACGTCCATTTATAATAGATGAATCCAAACTATTACCGCCGAATGGCAGAAAGACGGCAATTCTAATATGTGACTGTGATTTAGATCCGAAAGGCCTGGCTGAATTTTTTGTTTCAGGTGTTTTATGTTCATTGTGAACATAAATAGCAGAATCCGCTTTATTGGACTTAGGCACCGTCACCTCCTTCCAAACAGGAGTATCTATTTTTACAGGTTTTTCGGAATGTGTTATTACTGGAGATGGTTCCTCTTTTTTCGGTTTCGTATCCGTGGGATGGATGCTTTTTGATGTACTACAGGAAGAAAAATAAATCAAGCACACAAAAGATACGCAAATAACAATAACCCTATTCCCACTCAATCGTGGCAGGTGGCTTTGAGCTGATATCATAAACTACACGATTAATACCTTTGACGTTATTAATAATTTCATTGGATATTCTAGCCAGCACAGAATAGGGTATGTCGCTCCATTCAGCAGTCATGCCATCTATGGAGTTTACTGCCCTTAAGGCAATTACCTTTTCATACGTGCGTTCATCTCCCATTACGCCAACTGTATGGACAGGCAAAAGAATTGCGCCGGCTTGCCAAATCTTGCTATACAATCCCGCTTCTTTCAGGATACGTATATATATTTCATCTGCCTGCTGTAAAAGCGCCACGTGTTCAGGAATAATTTCGCCTATAATCCGGATTGCAAGTCCCGGACCAGGAAATGGATGACGCCCAAGAATTTCATCAGGAAGGCCTAAAGCTTTTCCTACTTGCCGGACTTCATCCTTGAATAGCAAGCAAAGAGGCTCAATGATTTTCAAATGAAGGGAATCCGGCAAACCTCCAACATTGTGGTGGGATTTTATAGTGGATGACGGACCGTATACGGAAACACTTTCTATACGATCCGGATAAATTGTACCTTGACATAACCACTTTACATCGTTAAACGATGCAGCTGCACGTTGGAATACATCAATAAAAACTTTCCCAATTATCTTTCTTTTCCTTTCGGGATCTGAAACTCCTGCAAGCTCACTATAAAATTCCTGTTTTGCATCTATACCCTTTACCTCCAGGCCCAGACTTTTATAAGTTTCCAACACTTGTTCAAATTCTCCTTTGCGAAGCAAGCCATTATCGATAAAAAAGCAATGCAGGTTTTTACCAATTGCCTTTTGCATCAGCAATGCAGCGACAGAAGAGTCGACTCCACCTGAAAGCGCCAACAAAACCTGTTCTTGCGCAATTGCTGTCTTAATGGAGGAAATGCTCTCCTCTATAAAGGATTGTGTTGTCCAGTTAGATTCAATTTTGCAAATCTTTTTCAAAAAGTTTTCAAGCAACTGCTTACCGCATAAGGTATGCACAACTTCAGGATGAAATTGTACACCATAAACTGGAAATCCGGAATCCTCTTTTTTAAATGCAGCTACTGCAATGGAATCTGTTTCACCGATAATCCTGAATCCGGAAGGCACTTTATCTATGGTATCACTATGGGACATCCATACCTGAGAATCTACCGGGATTTTTTCGAAGAGCACATCTGCATCGGAAATATGCAATGTTGCCCTGCCGTATTCACGTTTATTTGAAGCTTTGACCAAACCTCCCAACTGGTGAGCAATAAGTTGGGCTCCATAGCATATACCTAACACCGGATAATGGGCACTTAGTGCCGCCATATCTACTTCCGGATGGGAGGCATCCCGAACAGAGCATGGGCTACCTGATAGAATAATAGCTGAAATACTGTCATCCAGAGGAACGGGTGTATGAAATGGCTGTATTTCACAATAGATTTCAAGTTCCCGTATCCTTCGAGCTATAAGCTGTGTTAATTGGGAACCAAAATCAAGAATGAGTACCTTCTTCATCTATTATTTAAAAACTATGGCCAACTGATTTAAATATTTAAACCTCTACCCTCTTTTACAATACGACCATCCGCCTCAAGTTGTTTTAGAAGTTTATCCAATACTCCATTGATAAATTCCTTTGACTTGTCCGTACTATAGGTTTTAGACAATTCAACATACTCGTTTAAAGTAACCTTTGGGGGGATCGTTTTAAAATAAACCATTTCAACGACTCCCATTTTTATTAGGATCATATCAATTAAAGCAACCCTTTCAGAATCCCAGTTTTCGAGGACCGGCTGTATCATATTTGCCAGATCCTCATCCATTTTATAGGTATGGTCAAAAAGGTACTGGCCAAAATTCTTCACGGTGTCTTCATCAGGTATATAGTCCTGGTGAATTGGACCTGAATTGGGAAGTGCTTTTAAAGTCTTCTTGAGAGCACCGATGACAAGGCTTTTATCATCAGTCCAGCAAGCAAACCGGTCATCCATGATCTCATTAAAAAGCTCGTTTCGTCGGCAAAAGCGATATAATTCAAGCAGAATCTCCACATGATCATCATGCGAAGCATCCTTCTTCAAATAGCCCATGTAGTTTTCCTCCTTGCAGAAATCCTTGTAAATTTTTCGAAAAAGATCATCATCCAAACCCTCTGCACAGTTTTCGTCCTTGAATATTCGCTGCAAATACTTGTTGTTTACAAGGCTTTGAACCAGTGGGTTGGAAAATATTTTATCGGTAAAAAGCTTGTCCTCATCTGTTTTAATATGCTTTGACTGACGGATTTTATAGTCTTCTTCAGCAAACGAACAAACCTTGATAATGCAATATAAATTAAGCAGATACAGGCGAAACGAGTCGTGAATTGTTTTATTAAAAGCCTCCAGGGCGGCTTTATAACTTAAGTCTTTATCCTGTGCCAGACTATAAAGTTGTTGCATCACTTTGACGCGAACATTTCTCCTGCTCAACATGTAGCGTTCTTCTTTAATTTGCTAAAGCAAAAATAGGGCTTTTAACGAATTAAATACATATAAAAAATCTTAATCTATACGGATGTGGCAAAAGCAGAACAATCCACTACAGACGTCATCAAAATTCACGCACCTGCAGTTTCCAAATCTTTGTAAATTCTTGTAAATGAATTCTTTCTACAAGTTTTCCAAGATGTAAAAGCGAATTTTCATTTGAGCTCCAATGACAATATTCGCTTTACTATTGGGCTTTTTTTACATGAAATAAAGATTTAATAGATCTTATTCCCCTCAGGATTTAAATATTTATCCAACAAATCATCTTTACCTGGAAGGTGCTTATGATGCCATTTGTGAATGATTTTCCCGTCTTTCAGAAGTAACAAACCAGGGTTTGATCTCATAATTGTCTTGATTAAGAGGTCATCTGCTTCATAGCAAGGAAACTGGATTCCTGATTGCTTTTTCAAATCTTCGATACCTTCCTCTGTCAGACCACCAAATACCGCGCGAAATTTTACTTTAGAACTTTTAACACTATCCATTAATGGCAGAAATGAATGCTGCAAAATATTCAGAAAATCTTCATCCCAGACATATACATTCTTCTTGACGTTCTGTTTCAGGACTGTGTCCAATCGTTGTACAATATCTGCTTTTTCAATAGCCCCTCGTGAATTAAATGTAATGACCGTATCCTGTCTATATATGCTGTCGACTTTCTCCACTGTTTGAACCGAGGAATGAAATGGCACTTTTGGGCTTAAAATGATCAGGTTGTAAAACGTATCATTAAGGAATTCACTTGCTACACTACTTCCATCCAATGCAAGAACATCAAAATCGGAAATTTTGGTTCTGGGGATTTTAGGCTCTGATTTGATCTGATCAAGTGTTTCCCAGCTTGCTTTAAAATTAGCATTTTGCTTAAATGAGTCTAAATAATCTTTGTATGGAATTTGCAGTTCAAGTCCTGAATTTTTATTCCGAATCCGATATGCCAGAATTTCAACTTCTCCCATCGCCTTTTGCTCCATTTCAAATTGCTCGCGAATATTGACTCCTATTTTAAAGGGCCGGAAATCTATGATGGGTTCGTTCCAAACAAAATTGGCAAAACAAAATAAAAACAAGCCAACGCCACTGATTCCTGTTATGGAAGTTCTGATTAATGGAGTAAAAAGCATCACAAGTTTTCTCCATCGGAGTAAAAACCAAAAAGCAGGTATCATCAGGAACAAATCCTTGAAGAAAGAAATTTTGGGTTCGAGTTTAATAAAATCACCAAAGCATCCACAGTCTGTAACCCTCATCTGATTTTTATTAAACTGTGTCCATTTCGAGAATTCAAAAAAATTGGAATCATTGGGCACATATCCTGTTAAATAGGTAAAGCCCGTTAAAATGGTAAAGAAAATCATGATTATAAAAAACAACCATGCGCTTAATTTCCTTTTGTATCCGATGATAATCATGATGCCAAGCAAGATCTCCAACACGATCATAAAAACAGAAAATGCAATAGCATAATGAGACAACATCGGAAAGAGGGGTGCCATGAATTTTAGAAAAGAGCCATTGCATGTATCTTCAAACGCAGCAAAGTATTGCTCCATTTTAAATGCCGTTCCCATAGGATCCACAGCCTTTACAAATCCGGAAAAAACAAATAATGCACCAGCAAAATTTTGAATTACATTATCGAGAAAACTAAAATTCTGAATTTTAAATCTCGAAATCAAAAGGCTCATAGCCAGTGCTACTAAACCCACATACAGAAATAAACTAACAATTGTCATAAACTATATTAATAATGAAATGACCATTCATTTTGTTCTGACCAAAGGATTAATGCAAAAACGGCGTAATTAATAATATCCAGATAGTTTGCAGAAATCCCTTCGGAAATCAGCGTCTTTCCTGCATTTTCTTCAATCTTCCGGATTCGCAGTATCTTGGATAAAATCAAATCCGTAAAACTGCTTTGACGCATTTGTCTCCATATCTCTCCGTAATCATGATTCTTTTGAAGCATTAACTGATAGGCACGTTCAAATGACTGGTCATATAATTTTTCTAAAGCCTCCATCGACAACTCACTTTGATCTGTACCAAGTTCTGCCTGTATCAATGCCATAATGGAATAATTGACTAAACCAACGAATTCCACATCAGGAAGTTCATCGATTTTTTGAATTTCTTGCTCTTCTATGCTTCGTATCCGAAAAGCCTTGATCAGCAACTGGTCCGTAACAGAAGAAGGGCGTAAGATCCTCCAGGACGTTCCATAATCCTGAGCTTTCTTTAAAAAGACAGATTTACATAAAATTTGAATGTTGCGGTATTGTTGTATTGTCTTTTCCAAATCAGAGGTATATATGGCAAATTTATTCGCAAACAATGAATAAGCTTTAAAATTGTTTACAACACCCTTCAAATAATTGTTAATAAGTGCCTCCACGATCACAGTTCCACAATCCACTTTATTCCTGAGATACCGTATGTAATTATCCGGGAGAGTCTCTCATGGTGCACCTTAATGCCAGATGGAAGATCCAAGGCGTGAGCATGCAGGCCCATGGAAGGACCCCTGATTGCATGCTTTGAGCCTCAAACCAAATGTTGCATTATTCGATTCCCGTATTGAGCATGATCCACAATACAAGCTATAATTTGACATTTGAAAAAATCATAAAGTATTTCGCTCGAGCACTTCAATCTTCCGATCATTGCAGTATCATTGCTTCAACTTTGGTAAAATTGAATACAGAAGCTACAAAATATACTGTTTTCGAACCTTCCCAAGCCGAAATTGTGCAAAAGGGCAGTAAGTTCATTGCCATGGTATTTCCGCTTTTGACTATTGAAGAACATAAACGTATTCTCGAACAGGTTAAAAATGTGCACCCTAAGGCAAGGCATTGGTGCTATGCCTGGAGACTTGGCTTCCAGAACGATCAATACCGTATTTCCGACGACGGTGAGCCCTCTGGAACAGCTGGAAAGCCAATTTTAAATCAAATAGACAGCAAATCACTAACCAATGTCATGGTCATCGTAGTCCGTTATTTTGGTGGCATTCTATTAGGGACATCTGGTTTGATAAAGGCCTACAAAGAAGTGACGAAAAAATGCCTGGATCAGGCAGAAAAGGTGGCCATACAACCAATGCGCATATTTGAAGTGCATTGTGACTTTTTAACTGCACAGCAGTTATTAAGCATATTCAAAGAACTGGAATTAGACATTTTGAGCTATGATCTCGAAATACATCCTAAAATCCGTTTCCAGATACCTGTCACCAATTTGGAAAACGTTTTTAAAAAAGTGAAGGCTCGACTTGAAAAGCAACATGTGCAACACATCACAGATCCTTTAGAATGGAAGGCCTGCAAACTAACAGAAATTCTAATATGAACATCATTGCAATTACTGGAAAGATTGGTAGTGGAAAGTCGACTGTGGCACATATTTTTAATATTTTAGGTCTGCCTGTATATTCCAGTGATGAAAGGGCCAAATTTCTGATGCAGCACGACGAAAATATTAAGAAAGTCCTGATAAATACTTTTGGAGATTTGACCTATCTACCGGATGGTAATTTGAATCGAAGCTATCTCTCTCAAAAGGTATTTTCAGATTCCGAAATGTTGGCTAAATTGAATAAGATCGTACATCCGGAAGTCTTCAAAGATTTTGAAAACTGGATGAAAACACAACAATCCTCTACTGTAGCAATTGAAACTGCATTGCTTCTCGATATCCTGCCCCACATAAAAGTTCAGACTATTATCGTAGTAGTTGCGGATGACAACATTAGAATCCACAGAGCTGGTGTGCGAGATCACAAGACCCAGGAAGAAATCCTAAAAAGAGACAAGCATCAACCTTCCGAGCAGAACTTAAACCAATTGGCAGACTACATCATTTACAACAATGGGGAAAAGAGCTTGATTGGGCAATGCATTGCAATTTACAGGCAAATTTCAACCCACTATGCCTGATTTGTTAAAAGTTCCTTAGAAAGGATTTAGTGAACTCCTGTTGCTTAATTTTGTTTCACAATAAAGGCCAATGGATTTCACCACAGTACACCCCACGAGTCAGCAATTGATTGAACTTGAGCATAAATTTGGAGCTCACAACTACCATCCTTTACCGGTCGTTATAGAGCGTGGTCAAGGAGTCTTTGTTTGGGATGTGGAGGGAAACAAGTATTACGATTTTCTATCCGCTTATTCAGCCGTTAATCAAGGACATTGCCATCCTGATATCATTTCCAGCCTTGTCATTCAAGCCCAAAAGCTTACATTGACCTCGAGAGCGTTTCACAATAACCAACTAGGGAGATTTGAACAATACATTACCTCCTACTTTGGATATGACAAGGTACTTCCAATGAATACGGGTGCAGAAGCTGTGGAAACCGCAATCAAGTTATGCCGGAAGTGGGCTTACCTCAAAAAGGCTGTTCCTGAAAATGAAGCCAAGATCATTGTCTTTGATGGAAATTTTCATGGCCGCACATTACTTGCAGTATCCATGTCAACCGACCCTTCCAGTTACTCCGGGTTTGGTCCGTTTGTTCCAGGATTTATTAAACTTCCATACAATGATCCTGAAGCTTTACAAAAGGCATTTGAAAACAATACAATTTCTGGATTATTGATAGAGCCCATTCAGGGAGAAGCAGGAGTTATTGTGGCTGACGATTCTTTTTTGAAACTTGCTGCGGATTTATGCAAAAGAAATAATGCCTTGTTTATTGCAGATGAAGTGCAAACAGGTTTAGGCAGAACCGGTAAAAGACTGGCATGCGACCATATACCTGTGCGGCCTGATATTCTTGTTTTAGGCAAGGCACTGTCCGGCGGCGTGCTGCCTGTTTCTGCAGTGCTTGCGGATGACCCTGTCATGCTTTGCATAAAGGCTGGAGAGCACGGTTCTACTTTCGGAGGAAATCCATTGGCTGCTATGGTTTCCATGACGGCCTTGCAGGTCCTAAAGGAAGAAGATCTGGCAACAAATGCACAACATCAAGGAGCGTATCTCAGAGCCCTCCTGAAAGATATTCAAAACCGCTATAAACTCATATCTGATGTTCGAGGCAAAGGCTTATTAAATGCAATAGAAATAGACTGTCCTGAAGACAGCTCTGTAGCCTGGAACCTATGTTTGGCTATGGCTGAAAAAGGCGTATTGGCTAAGCCTACCCACGGCAATATAATCCGGCTTGCACCTCCACTTACAATAAGCGCTGAGCAAATTGAGGATGCATGTCAACGCATCGACCTTGCACTCAGGACAATCCAATAAACATCTGCGAGTATACATTATCGTTAATTTAAAATGTTAAATTCAGTATTACAGATTTTTACATATTTAAAAAATATTGATTTAAAATAAAAACTTCTTACCTTTACTTTAAATTCAGACACATGCGCCTAAATATTCTAAGCCTTTTGCTTCTTTTTGTACTTTGTACGCAAGCTCATTCACAAACCATGCAAATTAAATTTTGCGGAAAAACGACAAATGTTAGTCCGGCTACAGACGGAAATGGAGCCGATCAAAGACATAAAGGTGCGCTGCGCCTGGATTACATCCGTGTTGGAAGAATAGGACAGTCATCAACAAGTCCATTTTATGCTTTAGGAACCTCAACCGGGCTGGCTTTCAAAAATTATACCTGGGTTGATGGTTGCACGAACAATTCAAATCAAACATATTGTTCAGGATGTACAAGATGTACGCCAGTCACGGATAACAGCAACAAGCAATTAGGGGTTTTTGAAGGCAAAATGACCGGCAACGTTCGCATGCGTTCTACAAACAATGACTTATACCTCGAAAGCACCGGAGATCAGAACCTGGTTTGTTTTGTTACTGACCCTTTTGATGTTTCCGCGCATGTAGGCAAGAAGATCGAAGTCAATATCGGATATGAAGGAACTACCCAGGATGGTTTTTCTACAAAGAATGTCAACTTTTTATACAAATACTCAAATGGCGATTGGACCCAGTTGCTAAATCAGAACAGTAACTTTCTACGGATAATTGATACAACCATTTTTGTGATCCGCTCCGTAGATGTCAGCACGCTTGATGACCTGGTTCAATTTACAGTTAATCCCAATCCAGTAAAAGACGAGCTTCAGATCTCTATGCAGTCTAAGGTATATTCAAACTTACGCGCCAGTGTTATTGATATCCAATCAAAACAGGTGCAATCTGAGAACTTTACGGTTGCCGAAGGCAGCTCACAGCATACCATGATGGTCGATAAATTAGCTCCCGGAGCCTATCTACTGCAACTATCTGATGAGAAAGGTCGTATCAGTAGCATGAAGTTTGTAAAAAAATAGAGGCTAACATCAAAAGATGTTTCCCACTTCAAGTTCGATTATATAGGCAATGCCTGCTAAAAGTAATGCACGCTAAGAGGGCAAATCTTTAGCCTGTAGAATTTCTACACGATTTTTTATAAAAAATTGCATGGCTTGTGGGTTTCGCATTGCACCGGGATTAAATGCACGGTTAAGATCCATGTTCATCATGATCTTTTTAACTGGACTTTCCATTTTCTTTCCACTTATTGTATAAGGAATTTCAGGAACAGCTATTATGACATCTGGCACATGTCTCGGACTGCATTGCTTGCGCAGTGCCACATTTATAGTGGATTTTAATACATCGCTTAGTGTATGACCTTCTTGTATTTGTACAAACAATGGCATAAAATGTGCTCCGTGCTCAAGCTCCAGGTTGATAATAAGCGCATCTTTAATTTCCGGTATGCCATTCAAAACATTGTAAATTTCAGCTGTTCCAATCCTTACGCCATGACGATTTAAGGTAGCATCCGACCGTCCAAAAATTATGAGACCGTCATGTGTGGTGATTTCAATCCAGTCCCCATGTCTCCAAATCCCAGGGAAAATGTCAAAATAACTTGAGATATATTTGGATTTGCCAGGATCATTCCAGAAAAATACCGGCATACAAGGCATAGGTTTGGTAATTACCATTTCACCCATTTCGCCTTCTAGTGGTCTACCCTCTTCATCCCACACTTCTAATGCCACTCCCAATGCGCGACATTGTATTTCACCTACATAAACTGGCCGGTCAATACAGCTACCTACAAAGGCCGTACAAACATCTGTTCCTCCACTCATGGAACAAAGCCATAAATCAGATTTTATTTCCTTATAAACATAATCGAACGCCTCAGGAGGAAGTGGCGATCCCGTTGAACCTATGGACCGAAGATTCTTCAAAGGAAATTTAGATCGGATGGATATTCCTTGTTTCATACATGCAACGAGAAAAGGTGCACTTGTGCCGAAATGTTGAACGCCATATGTTTCTGCCATTGACCACAAATATTCAAGATTGGGAAATGCTGGACTCCCATCGTATAAAACGGCCGTTGCACCTGCCAACAAGGACGCGTGAACAAAATTCCACATCATCCATCCTGTCGTTGAATACCAAAAAAAGCGTTCTCCTTTTCGTACATCATTATGCAAAACCAAATACTTTAAATGTTCGAGTAGCATCCCTCCATGACCGTGAACAATTGGTTTTGGCAAGCCTGTGGTTCCGGAAGAATACAATACCCATATTGGATGACCAAAAGGCACTTTGACAAAATTTGGACCGGTAATTCCCTCTTGAATCAAATCTTTCCAATTGTACGCCGGTAAAGAAGTATGATCACCTAAGCCTAACTCATAGGGATCAATCCAAATAAGCGTTCGTATGGAAGGTATTGCCTTGACCAATGCGGACACTTCCTGTCTTCGATCAAAGACCTTGCCTCCATAACTATAAGCTGTAACTGCAATAAGTACAGATGGTTCAATTTGTTTAAAGCGATCAGCTGCGCTTTCAACTCCAAAATCAGGTGAGCATGAACTCCAGACAAGTCCACTCGCCAGGGTGGCTAAAAAGCATGCAGATGTTTCGACAACATTGGAACAAAAAGCAGCGACCCGATCTCCTGGTTTTAGGTCTAATGTATTAAATAACTGTTGGATGCTGGACACCTGTTGTGACAATTCAGCCCAGGACACTTCGCGAGGCGTTCCATTTTCGTATAGTGAAATGAAGGCAGGATCATGTTCATTTGCATTTCGGAAAATATGCTCTGCATAATTCAGACTAATTCCATCAAACCATCTTGTATCTGGCATTGTATCCTGAGTGCAAGGCATTTCATAAGAACCCTCGTAGCGAATTTCAAAATACCGTAATAAATATTCCCAAAATTGACCATGATGCACGACGGACCACTGGTATAAAGTTTTGTAATCCGGAATGGGCATTTCAAGTTCGTCGGATAACCAATTTCGAAACTTGTTAAGTCCGCTGGATTGTATGGTTGTTTCTGATGCTTGCCATAAGAAATCTCCTGCTTTTAAGTTCGCCATAAACTCAACCTTTAGATTGCATTATTCAAAGTATGAAATCCAAATCCAAAATCATACATGTGGTTTAAAAAGTAAATATACAATTGATTACAATGCACTAAACTTTAATGGTATTATAAAACTAAAAACTTAAATCGGAACTAAAAGAACCTAAAGGCTTTTTAAATTAAGGCTGAAATAGTACATTCAACCAATCAGATTTGTTAAATGTAAAAGATAAATAAATTCAATATTCCCTTTAAAGCAAAAATTACCTATCTGGTAAAAATCTTCTAAGAACAGTCTTAAAAATGTATTATTGAGAATACACAAATACATTACTTAAAATTATAAAAAACAAAATATGCATTTGAATTTTAGGAAGTTCACATCTTCGTAATACCTTTATATATTACACTCTAAAGCACATGACCTCAAATAATCCCTCCCCATTCAAAACTGCAGAGGAAGCGCTGCAACTGATTCAATCAAATCAACGCATCTATTTACATGGCTCTGCTGCAACGCCAATTTACCTCATCAACAAATTGCTTGAACAGAAGGATCGCCTAAAAAATGTAGAACTTGTCAGTATTTCTTTAAAAGGTGTGGATTTAAACAGTCCTGATTTAGAAGGGCATTTTTATATAAATACATTTTTTGTATCTGACAGCAACCGCGTAGCTGTTAACAGCAACCGTGGAGATTATGTCCCTGTTTTTCTGAGTGAAATCTCCCAACTATTTAATCAGCAAATTCTGCCGTTGGATGTAGCCATCATCCAGGTTTCTCCGCCTGACAAACACGGTTATTGCTCTTTAGGTCCATCTGTAGATATTGCCCGGGCCGCATTACACTCGGCTAAGAAGAAAATCGCTCAGGTCAACCCGAATATACCCCGTGTGCATGGCGATAGTTTTGTTCCTTTTTCATTATTCGACGCCACCGTATGGGTTGATGAGCCTCTGCCTGAAATATACTATGAAGACACTACTTCTGAAAAAGACCGGATCATTGGCAAAAAGGTGGCGGAATTGATTCCCGATGGTGCTACGTTACAGGTGGGAATTGGACACATACCAAATGCCGTTTTGAGCAATTTAATTCATCACAAACACCTTGGATTGCATACAGAAATGTTTTCAGACAGCGCCATTCCTCTACTTGAAAAAGGTGTTATTGACAATAGCAGGAAGAAAATAGCAAATGGCTATTCGGTTACCTCTTTTGTGTTTGGGAGCAGAAAACTGTATGACTTTGTCGATGATAATCCGGCCATCAAAGCTATGGACATCCATTATGTTAACGATCCGCGCGTACTTTGTCTAAACCCACAGGTGGCAGCAATAAACAGCGCCATTGAAATTGATTTAACGGGCCAGGTGTGCTCCGATTCAATTGGGACGCAACAATATTCCGGAATCGGAGGACAAATGGATTTTATACGTGGAGCTGCTTTCTCAGAAGGCGGTTTACCCATAATAGCAATACCTTCTGTAACTTCTAAAGGTATTAGCAGAATTGTACCCGTACTAAAAGAGGGCGCAGGGGTTGTCACCACCAGAGGACATATTCATTGGGTTGTAACTGAATACGGAGCTATAAATCTGTTTGGAATGAATATGGAGCAGCGTGCAAAAGCACTTATAAAGATCGCACATCCCGATCACAGGGAGTGGCTTGAAAAAGCCTCTTATAAGCGATTTAAACTATAAGAACCCGTTGTAGATTACTTCGCTTCCATGAAACCTGTTAAAATGTAAGTATACGAATTCGAAAATAAAATCGACCTAACATGATTATTTAGAAATAATTTCGTGCCTTCTCCTAATTTTGCACTGCCTAATAAAGAACATCTAACTTTTCTTATTCATTATCTCCTATGAAAACAGCGTACCTCGCAATTTTTTTGTCACTTTTTATTTCTGGTAGCAATTTTTTAACTGGAACTGCTTCTGAACCCTTTTTCGATAAAACAAAGCCACGTACAACAGTCCAAAAAAAGGACAGCTTTGATGTAGCCGCAGAAGCTTTTGCTGATATCCAACTTTTAAGGTATCAAATTCCCGGCTGGAATCAATTACACGCGAAAGAAAAGGAGCTCTGTTACTATTTATATGAAGCTGCCCTTTCCGGAAGAGATATCATATATGATCAAAAAGATAAAAATGGCATTCTTTTAAGGAAGACCCTTGAAAACATGTATGGAACATATAGCGGCAATAAAAAAACAGAAGACTGGAAGAAATTCAAAAGTTATTGTGGCCGTTTCTGGTTTAGCAATGGCAACCACCATCACTATGGAAATGAAAAATTTATACCCGAATGCAGCTGGAATTATTTTGTGTCTGTTGCAAAAGCGTCCAATAAAAAAGGATTCCCTATGCTAGCTAATGAAAAGCTTGACGCTTTTCTAAACAGGATTAAACCTTTCGTATACGATTTAAATGTAGACCCTAAATGCGTGGATCTCCGTAGTGGAATAGACAATATAAAAGCTTCTTCCAATAACTTTTATGAAGGTGTGAGTCAAAAAGAAGTGGAAGATTATTATGCACAAATGCCTACAAGTGGAAATGCTCCAAGCTGGGGTCTCAACAGTAAAGTCATCAAGGAAAATGGAAAAATAGTTGAAAAAACATGGAAAGTTGGAGGTATGTACAGCGGTGCCATCTCGAACATTGTGAAGTGGCTTGAAAAGGCAATTACAGTTTCTGAAAACGATCAACAAAAAAAAGCGCTTCAGTTACTTGTACAATACTACAAAACCGGTGATCTCAAAATTTTCGATGAATACTGTATTGCTTGGGTACAGGACACTGCAAGTAAAATTGATGTAGTCAATGGTTTTATCGAAGTCTATCTCGATGCAATTGGCAAAAAAGGATCTTATGAAAGTACTGTAAGCATACGGGATGAAATATCTACAAAGCGGATCAAAGCAATAGCAGAGCAGGCTCAATGGTTTGAAGATCACAGTCCGATTGCAGATAATCACAAAAAGAAAAACGTAAAAGGAATAACAGCAAAAGCAATCACCGTGGTTGTAGAAAGCGGCGATGCGGCTCCAAGTACCCCAATTGGAATCAATTTGCCAAATGCAGACTGGATTCGAAAAGAACATGGAAGCAAGTCTGTTTCCTTAAGCAACATTATCTACAGCTACAATGTGATGAATTCCAAAAAAGGAACTTTAGACGAATTTGCAGCAAATGATATTATCAAAGAGCGCATTAAAAAATATGGTGCACTTGGCAGTGACCTGCATACGGACATGCATGAATGCATAGGGCATGCAAGTGGCCAAATAAATCCCGGCGTGGAAACGACAGATAAAACATTAAAGAACTACGCCAGTTGCCTTGAAGAAGCAAGAGCAGACCTTGTTGCACTGTACTA
>CAZDQG010000038.1:0-2372 GCA_964507535.1 uncultured Saprospiraceae bacterium | reverse complement strand
TTACACAAGGAAATCCTGGAACGTTTTTCAAAACTGAATATCAAGCCCTACAAAGGATTTATTCAGCCCAAACTTATTCCTATCCGGAAAGGGCAAAAGATTGTTGATGTCAAGGTAGAATATCCTGTATCCTTTTACCAACAGATGATGGAATATGGAAAACGCTATGGATATCTTGCGGTACATAACTAAATTAAACTTGGCCTTTACAAAAACCCGCTATAGCTGCTTTTCAATTTTCAACAGTTCTCCCCGATTTATTTATTGTATGACGGGTTAGGTACATACCTTTTTGGGATTAAGTTTTTACTGATCGACTTTAATAAATGGTACTGTAAAGGACCCAAATTCATTTTCAATTTTTAAGCGAAAAATACCAGACATTAAATCGTTTACATCTAATTCTAAATAATCCAATTGATCGTATTGCTGCTCAAGCATCCTCTGCCCTTTGTTATTGTAAATTTCAACGGAACCTCTATATCGGAGCATCTCAGGAAATTTTTTAAAATACAAATACGATGTAACCGGATTCGGGAACAAGATGAAATCTTCATTCTTCCATTCATCACCTACTTGAGTAGATGTCGGGTTAAGTTTGACAATCCAAAAATCCGATTCACCATGATTGCCACTAACATCACCATTGTTTGAATAGGAATATCCACATATAATATACCCACCATCCTTGGTCTGTTGCAATACACTTATTTCATCATCCAATGTCCCACCCATTAATTTTTTCCATTGTATTGCCCCCGATGGGGATATTTTTAAAACAACATAATCCCAGGCACCATGATTGCCAGCAAGGTCTCCATCATTTGAGAATGTGCTTCCTCCAATGATGAATCCATCGTCTGCAGTACTTCGCACACTGCAAGCCCAATCATCATCACTTCCACCAAAGGTTTTTTGCCAGATCAGGTTGCCGTTTTGATTGCACTTTAAAATCCAAATATCATAGCCACCTTGATTTTTATTCACATCTCCATTACTTGAATTTGTTTCAGCGGAAACAATATAGGACCCATCAGAGGTCGTGCTTAGGCTATAGGCATAATCATCACCTGTTCCACCATAGCACTTTTTCCAAATTACATTCCCGGACCCATCCAATTTAAAGACCCAGGCATCAAAACCTCCATGATTCCCGGAAACATCGCCTGTTGTAGATTCTGTTGTTCCACAAACAACATACGATCCATCATCTGATTGTTTGATTTGCCAGGCATTGTCTTCTCCAGGTCCCCCATATGTTTTTTGCCATTGAAATGCACCCGTAGATGAAATCTTGATCATCCATGCATCTCCATTCCCCTTATAACCTGTGACATTGCCATCGGACGACCATGTTTTTCCTACTATTGCATAACCCCCGTCCAAGGTTTGAATGACACCATAGGCATAGTCTGCATCGGACCCACCAAAGCATTTGGTCCATTGGATGGCACCCAAAGATCCTATTTTCAAAACCCAGATATCATAGTCGCCATGATTCCCGGACACATTACCATCCGTCGAATACGTTGAGCCTACCACAATAAATCCATTGTCCTTTGTTTGTGCAAATGCACTGGCGTATTCATCCTGACTTCCCCCATAGGTTTTCTGCCATTGAAGAACACCGGTGGCATTTAGTTTAAAAACCCAGAAATCTTCATTACCATGCAAGCCCGTCACATCCCCATCTGTTGATTTTGAAGTGCCCGCAAAAAAATATCCACCATCGGATGTTAAAACTTCACTGGATACATAATCCGGATAATCGTCTTGTGTGCCACCAAAAGATTTTTGCCATTCAATTTTTGATTGGGCAATGCTTATTGTAATCACTAATTGTAGACTTATTATACCAAATAACTTTTTCATATTATCCCTATTTGTGCTTGTACTAAAGCTATTACGAAATCCGGAAAAACGGAATTCCGCAACATGTTTATTTCAAATTCGGATTTCAGGTGCTAGGCAAAAGCGTAAAAATTTTAGCTCTATAAAATCATCTCCTAATTAATTAAAACATATTTAAAAGCCATTACTTCCTGGTCAAAGCGATGTAATCCTATAATTATCAAGTCCAAGGTCAATTACGAGCTACACCAACAGAAAATGAAAAGAAATTACAGCAGAATAAGTAAACCTCAAATACAAGGTATTTTATAAAAAGCAGAAATCCGATAAAGCAGGATTTATAGGCCTGTAGTAGATGCCAATAAAGCTTTTAAGAATACCCGTACATGAAAGGTATCCTTCTTTGGCGGGGTAAAAGAGGGGAAGCGGGAGCGCATTACGAAATATCCCTGCTAGCTTCAAAACGAAAGGCCTTGATATTATTAGTTATCAAGGCCTTCCTTAAAGTGATCTGTTTGGGA
>CAZDQG010000037.1:0-29146 GCA_964507535.1 uncultured Saprospiraceae bacterium | reverse complement strand
GAGACTGCGAACCTGCAGCGAAAAACAACGGAGTATGTTATGGACATCTCAGCATCACTGCGGATGCAACAGACAACTGTAGCCCATTGGATTGGCTGTTCTATGAATACAAAATCGACGCATTCAATGATGGAAAAGGTGCCTATTCCGGAAACGACTTGGTAGTTGGTCCGTTGACGAAGAAAGAATTCGCCGCTGGCCGCACACCATTGTTCCATGATAACCCATATGCTGACAATGCAAATAACCCATTCGAAGCAAGTGGTACTTACCCAGTTGGTATTCACAAGATCTGCTGGTATGTTGAAGATGGATGCGGTAACGTAGGCGTTAAGTGTCAGCTGTTTGAAGTAAAAGACTGCAAAGCTCCAACTCCATACTGTTTGACTGGTGTGATCACGGTACCAATGCCAACAAGCAAGTGTGTAACAATTTGGGCAAAAGACCTCGACAGAGGAAGCTATGATAACTGTACAGATGCAGATGACCTGAAGTTCTACTTCGACGGTGACCCAACAAAGACGAGCATCACGATTTGCTGCGACGATTTCGTTGCTGCAGGAGCCAATGACGAATTGGTAGTAGATGTACAAATGTGGGTTGAAGACGAAGAAGGAAATACAGACTATTGCAAGACAGTTGTTATCGTTCAGGACAATCAAAATGTATGTCCTGACGGAGCTGCAAAGGGTAAAATCACAGGTAATCTGTTGACTGAAAAGGGAGATGAAACGGAGTTTTCAAATGTACAGATGTATGTTGGTACGCAGATGATGCGTGAGATGACTACACATGCAGATGGACGCTACTTCTTTGGAGATCTCGCCTATGGCAACAATAATGACTATCTCGTACGACCACTGCGCAATGACAATCCTGTAAATGGTGTTACGACTGCAGATATCGTAAAGATTCAACGTCACATACTTGGCATTGAGTCATTGAGTACTCCTTATAAGCTGATTGCAGCTGATGTGAACCTTAGCAATACGATTACTGCAGCAGACGTAACCGAAATCAGAAAGCTGATCCTCGGAGTAAGCTCAGAATTTGCCAAAGTACAATCCTGGACTTTTGTTCCGAAGGATTATGTATTTGCTAATCCTGCAGCTCCTTACAATGCTCCACGTGAAGCCTTGATTGCAATGCCAAATGCATCTACTCATAATGAAGACTTTATTGCGATCAAGATGGGTGATGTAACCAATAGTGCGATCTCACATAGCTTTGGCACTACAACTAGCAGACATAGCGACCAGTTACACCTCGAAATCGAAGATGGAAACTTGGTAGCAGGTCAGGTGTATGAGCTTAAAGTCAAGTCCAGCAATTTTGCAGATATCATCGGATATCAGTTTACTTTGAATTTCGATCAAAGTGCGATGTACTATGATGGATTTGAGTCTGGCGCATTGAAATTGGATGATTCCAACTTTGGTATAAATCACGCTGACCAAGGCAAAGTCACTACCAGCTGGAACAACAAAACGGCATTGAGCTTTGGCAAAGATGAAGTCTTGTTTACCTTGAAATTCAGGGCAGTGAAAAATGCACCAATCAGTGGATTGATTGCCATTACGGGTGATGTCACAGAAGCAGAAGCATACAACAGTTCGTTGGATGTTAAAGGTGTAGACTTAGGTGTACGCACAGACAACGGAGTGGTTGAAAGTGGAGTATTTGAACTCTATCAGAACTCACCAAATCCATTTGATGGAGAAACGGTGATTGGGTTCAGATTACCATCTGCAATGCCTGCATTGCTGAGTATTTACGATGTGACCGGAAAAGTCGTTCGCGTGTATGAAATTCAGGGTATAAAAGGACTGAATAGCATTAAGATCGAAAAGAATGATCTTGAAGCTTCCGGAGTTCTGTATTATCAGCTCGATGCTCAAAACCACACAGCGACAAAACGCATGACAAAACTTAAGTAATTGTATCTTACAGTTTATAACGATCAAAGCCCGCCATTCGGCGGGCTTTTTTTATTCCTCACAATGGAATGCTCAAAGCATCCATGGTACTAATGGTTTTGTTTTTATATCATTGTTTGAAGTATCGCCATTAAGGAAATAGACAAGTCATCCATTTTTGAAATAAATGGCCTTGTTGATGTGAATTATGATTTGTTCTATTGGCGGGAGGACGCTTTCGATTGAAGTAAGCTTAGGATTTGTTTTGCGGCTTCAGCAACGGGAGTTCCAGGGCCAAATACCGCAGCCACACCTTCATGTAAGAGGAAGGCATGGTCTTTTTCAGGTATTACCCCTCCGGCAATGACGAGAATGTCTGTGGCGTTTTGCTTTTCCAATTCTTGAATTAACTCCGGAATCAGGGTTTTGTGTCCTGCGGCAAGCGAAGAAATGCCAATAACGTGAACATCATTTTCAATGGCTTGTTTTACGGCTTCTGCAGGCGTTTGGAAAAGAGGTCCAATGTCCACATCAAAGCCCAGGTCTGCGAATCCGGTAGCAATGATACGGGCTCCGCGATCGTGGCCATCCTGGCCTAATTTCGCGATGAGTATTCGTGGTCTGCGTCCTTCCTGAGACGCGAACGCATCTGATTGTTTCCGGATTTCATCAATCAGCTTTTGGTTGCCGTAATTTTTTGAATACACGCCTGCTATTAATTTTTGGTTGGCTTGATAACGCCCAAACGCACGTTCCATTGCCGCACTTATTTCGCCGAGAGTTGCACGGGCTTTTGCTGCGTAAATGGCAAGTTCAAGTAAATTGCCTTCGCCATTTTTTGCAGACTTTTCAATTTTATCAAGACAGGAGGCAACTTCTTCAGAATTTCGCAACTTCTTTACATGTTCGAGTCTTTCTGTCTGCTCTTGTATTACCGATACATTATCAATATCGCGTATGTCCAACTCGAAAGCTGTTTTTTCCTGGAAGATATTTACTCCTATAATTTGATCTTGACCAGAATCGATGCGTGCCTGCTTTTTTGCTGCAGCCTCTTCGATGCGAAGTTTTGGTAGCCCATTCATGATCGCCTTCGACATGCCGCCGAGTTCTTCAATTTCTCGAATGAGTGATTTTGCGCGATTGTATAATTCCGTAGTCAGGTTTTCAATATAGTAGGAGCCACCGAAAGGATCGACTGCGGAGCAGATGTCCGTTGATTTTTGGATGTACAGCTGCGTATCTCGTGCGATTTTGGCTGAAAAGTCCGTGGGAAGCGCAATGGCTTCGTCTAATGAATTGGTATGTAGGGATTGTGTGCCGCCGAACACTGCAGCGAGTGCTTCCAATGTAGTTCGTGTAATATTGTTCAGCGGTTCTTGTTCTGTCAAACTCCAACCAGATGTTTGGCAATGCGTGCGAAGTGCTAAAGACTTAGGATTTTTGGGATTAAAAGGAGCAATGAGTTCAGCCCATAATAATCGCGCAGCCCTCATTTTAGCAATCTCCATAAAAAAATTCATTCCAATTCCCCAGAAGAATGAAATTCGGGGAGCAAAGTCATCAATGTTCAATCCAGCAGCCAGGCCTGTTTTAATATACTCCAGTCCATTTGCTAAAGTGTAGGCCAATTCAATTTCGGCAGTAGCTCCTGCTTCCTGCATATGATACCCACTAACACTAATGCAATTAAACTTGGGGAGATGCTTTGCACAATGCGAAAAGATATCTGCAATGATTCGCATCGAAGGTTCTGGAGGGTAGATATAGGTGTTCCGAACCATAAATTCTTTCAGGATATCATTCTGTATGGTTCCTGTCAATTGATCAGATGAAATTCCTTGCTCTTGTGCAGCAGCGATATAAAAAGCCATGATAGGAATCACAGCACCATTCATCGTCATAGATACCGAAATCTGGTCCAGTGGAATGCCTTCAAAGAGCATTTTCATGTCTTCAATGCTGTCAATAGCAACACCGGCTTTTCCAACATCCCCTCGCACTCTGGGATGATCCGAATCATAGCCTCTGTGAGTCGCCAGGTCAAATGCAACGGAGAGTCCCTTCTGTCCAGCAGCAAGGTTCCTGCGATAAAAAGCATTGCTTTCGCGCGCATTGGAGTACCCCGCATATTGACGAATCGTCCAGGGTTGGTTTACATACATGCTGCCATAAGGGCCACGCAGAAACGGTGGGAGGCCTGCCACCTGATGTTTTATTTCAGGATCTACATCTTCCGGCCCATAAGATGATTTGATTTCGATAGATTCTGCGGATGTAAATAAAATATCTGAGGATATTGTTTCTCCTTCAACTCTTTTCCAAGGGGCATGTATCATTTTATCCATAGAATTGGCCATGCAGGTTTTTAGAATTCTTTTCTGTTTTTATACCAAGCCTGATCCTTCATGAGTGGAAGTGTAATTTTATTTTTTTGATTCAAATGAAGATGTAATGCGAGGAAAGCGGCGGATTGATGTGCATGAAGGTCATTGCGCGATTCCAGATATTGTTCATAGTGCTTTTCAACGAAAGCGGTGTCAAAATTTCCATGAAGGAAATCAGGATGCTCCATGACAAAATACCCATAGTCCAGTGTTGTTTCCACCCCATCAACTTTGTAATTCTGAATCGCAGATTTCATTTTGTTGATGGCATCCAAACGATCATGGCCATGCACAATGAGTTTTGCAATTAAAGGGTCGTATTGAATTGGAATTTCCATGCCTTGCTCGAAACAGTCGTCAACTCTAACCCAGGGATGTTCAGGTATTTCATATTCAGAAAGGGTTCCAATACTTGGCAAGAACTGGTGTGCCGGGTCTTCTGCGCATACCCGCAACTCGATGCTGTGCCCATTTATTTGAAGATCCTCCTGGTGTATCTGGAGGGGTGTTCCATCTGCAATTTCAAGTTGCATTTGTACCAGATCAAGACCTGTAATCATTTCCGTGACCGGATGTTCAACCTGTAAGCGAGTGTTCATTTCCAGGAAGTAATAATTTTTATCCGCATCCAGCAGAAACTCTATGGTTCCGGCACCTACGTAACCGCATGCGAGTGCTAATTTAAGGGCATCCTGTCCCATCCTGTTGCGGAGTTCTTTGCTAAGACAGGAGGATGGTGCCTCCTCAATAATTTTTTGATGGCGGCGTTGGATACTACATTCCCGCTCAAATAAAAAGACCCCATTGCCATATTGATCTGTGAAAATTTGAATTTCAATGTGGCGTGGTTTTGAAACATATTTTTCAATAAATACGGAGCCATCTCCAAAAGCAGATAAAGCTTCGCTGGATGCCGACCGAAGTTGAGCTTCTAATTCTGATTCATGATGCACCAGCCGCATTCCTTTTCCTCCTCCTCCCGCAGATGCTTTAATCAATAAGGGGTAACCTGTTTTATGCGAAATGCTTTTTGCTTCTTCCAATCCGAATATCGCCTTATCAGTTCCTGGAACAAGAGGCACGTTCATTTTTCTTGCAAGTTGCTTTGCTTCAATTTTGCTTCCCATCATGCGCATTGCATCAGGGGGTGGCCCAACAAATAATATGCCTTCTGAAGCCAAAGCCTGAGCAAATTCAGGATTCTCGCTCAGGAAGCCATAGCCGGGGTGAATGGCATCTGCAGCAGTCTGCCGGGCTGCATCAATAATGCGATCTATTCGCAAGTAGGATTCCCTTGATGGGGCTGCCCCAATATATATGGCCTCATCTGCCAATCGCGTATGCATTGCATTCCGGTCGGCATCACTGTATACAGAAACCGTTTTAATGCCCATTTTGCGAGCTGTGCGGATGATGCGAACAGCAATTTCACCTCTGTTTGCTATGAGTAGTTTTTTGATCATCTGTGTGTGTGGTTTTGGAGTCCATTCCAAATATGTTGTGCAATTTGTTCGGTCAGGTTTTCCAAAAAGTAGGAGCCGGCCAATGGATCCGTATGTCCTTTTAGGTATGATTCCTGTTTCATAATATGGCCCATATGAACAGCCGTTCGTATCCATTTTGGATTCGGATCCGCCAGCGATGCTTCTGGACTTTCAAAGCAGATAAAGTCAACTCCCGCCAATATACCCGAAAGCGAAACGGTGCAAATTTGAATTACGTTTTGATGTGAATCCGAACTCAGTAGAGTATCATCAATGGTGGCCTCCAGTTTGAATTGAATATTCCATTGGAAGAGTCGGTTCAATTTTTGCAAAACTGCTTTCAAAGCTCTCAGTGAAGCAATGTTTACAAGAAAATCATGGGATAGTTTGAGTGAAATCCACCAAGAACCAGATGAAGTCGATGACAACTCTGTTTTGTGAATCCAATTCGACAGTTTATGTATCCAGGATTCAATCTCAAAGCATGGCATATCAACTACCTGGACATATGAAGGAGCGTCTTGTGCCTGCTGATCGGTAAGCGCGATATACGTTGTTTCAAAGCTGCAGCGTGCTTGCAAATAATGCACGAGTGCTTCTTTTGAAAAGCCATCCGGGTCAAGCGTCCAGCGGCTATGTATGAAATCAAGGTGTACGTTTTTCAATAAATGATCGAGTTCCTTCTCTCCATAATATCCGGGAATGTAAAAATGAATGTATTCCACTCCATTCTCAAGGGCATAATCGAGGTCTCTTTTCATGGCATGAAGCTCTGTTGATTGGAGACGGATGCCCGTTTTCCAGTTCCCTGGATGGCTGCCAGTTAATAGGATATTTCCTTCTGCGTGCGCGTCTGTGTAAAAGGAAAATGGTTCATTCAGAATACCTGGCGCAATTTGTTTTTGAAAATCTGAAATATCCTTACCCGGATTTTCTTTTCTCACCTGCTCCAGCCAATTCTCTTTCGTCTGGTGCATCCAACTTTTTGCTTCAAACAGACTCATTCGTTCGCGCACTAAAATTTATCAGTAACTGGTTTTTTTCAACTTTGTCTGAAGTAGATACCAATATTTTGCCAATAGTTCCGTCGTGTTGCGCACGTAAAATGTTTTCCATTTTCATGGCTTCCAAGGTGATCAGATGATCCCCCTTTTGAACTGTTTGTCCTTCCTCTACCAGTATGTCAAGTACCAATCCCGGCATTGGTGCAATCAGGGCATCCGTATATAAGGATTTCGCATTATTGAAACCCAGGCTTTCGATGAGTTGCCCTAATGGACTCTGTAGGGAGATGCTGAGCTTTTTTCTTTCAATTCGAAAGATCATCTCTCCTGTTTCGATATCCTTATGAAGGATTTCAATGTGAATATTCCTGTTATTCCATCGTAGCTCATAGTTTGCATCATCGATATGCCGAATTAAACAGTCGTCCAGCTCGTTTTCTGTAAACCTGAACTCTTGTCGATTGACCTTGACTACAAATTGTGGTTCTTCTTGCTTCATCTTAAAAGTACAAAGATACATCCGGAAGGGGAATCCCATTTCCGGCAAAGCGTCCAAGGGCTCTAAACTTCAGGCTTTCTGTATCGGATTGTCTTCAAAATACCATTCCGCAATTTGTTTTCCGATTGCAAGTCCTGCTGTTGCTGCTGGGGAAGGTGCATTGAGTATATGAATCATATTGTGCTGCCGGTAATGGACAAAATCTTCAATAAGCTTGCCCTCCCTGTCAACCAATTGCGCCCGAATACCAGCTCCTGAGTATAAAAGATCAGTTGGTACAATGCCAGGTGTCATTTCGGATGCTTTCTGAGCAAAATAGGATTTGGAATAGTTCCGCATGTACTCCTGCATTCCGGTTTTCCAATGTTTTCGAATGAGCCTCCAGAATCCGGGAAAACCCAGGATATCGGCGGCATCCTTCAGAAGAAAGGAACCCGGCAGGTAGCCCTCTCTGTGGAAAGACAATACCGCATTTGGTCCCAGGGTTTGGTCACCGTTCATCATGCGGGTATAATGGATGCCAAGAAAGGGAAACTGAGGATTAGGAACCGGATAAATCAAGCGTTCGACAATGTCTTTCTTTGTTTCTGAAAGTTTGTAATAATTACCCTTGAATGGGATGATGCGATAGGGGATATCCAATCCGGAGGCCCTAGCAATGCGATCGCACTGAAGTCCGCCGCAATTGATTATAAATCTCGCTTCAACTGATTCACTGCCGTCGACATGGATAATGAGGTTTTTTGCTTTGTTCACAATTTTATAAACCGGAGCATTAAAACGAACATCTGTTTGCATCTTCCGGATGTCATCCAAAAGATGCTGCACAACACATTTGTAGTCAATGATTCCGGTTTGAGGTACCTCTATAGCCTGAAGACCCCTTACATTGGGCTCCCGTTCACGGATTTCAGCTGCATCTAATAGTTTTAAGCCGTCGAGGCCATTTTGAATGCCATTTTGATGGATCGTTTGAAGTTGTTTTAATTCTGTTTGTTTGGTAGCCAGAATCAACTTGCCGATTTTTTTGTAGGGGATGCTTTTTTGCTCACAATACGATGTAAGTAATTGATATCCGCGTATGCAGTTAAGGGCTTTGTAGGAGCCTGGTTTGTAATATATCCCGGAATGGATGACACCTGAATTATGTCCTGTTTGATGCAGGGAAGCGTGTTCCTCTTTTTCCAGCAATATGATTTTTAGCTCGTTGTTTGCTGATAAAAGTTGATATGCAGTTGAAACGCCAACAATTCCAGCACCTATAATGGCAATATCATATGTCATTACTGATGTATTCCAGTGTTTATAATTTATTCCACGGGATGGTTTTGGTCTTCGTTCCGTCGTTCATTTCCAGCAGATAGAATCCAGGGAGCAGGTTTTCGACCTGTACGGATTGACCAGCCTGGATTCTTCCTTCGCATAGGGTATGGCCTGTATAATTTAATATTTTATAGCTGCATTCCTTCTCCAGATGATTGATTTGAAAATGAGAGCTTACCGGATTTGGACTCAGGCCAATGGCCCATTCGTTTGATTCCTGGCTTTGCGTAACGGTTTTGCAGAAGAAGGGCTTCGCCTGAGTGATCATGTAATGGAGGACGGAATCTTCGTTATGCAGGGCGTGCTCTGTACCCGGGTAAAACCAGGATTCCCAGTAAAGTTCATCCAGCCCAATATGTTTTATGCGCTCGGTAATAGCACAGGTGCCGAATACAACGGGATAATTTTGAGCAATAAGGGGAATTGGATAATATGGTGTATTTATTGCGCAGGGAACAATGGGATCACCGGTTTGATGATAGGATATAATTGCCATCTGGTCATTGGGATCAATGGCGGCAGTATCGAGGAGTGCTCCAAAAATATTGAATATGCCTTGCACGGAAGCATCATAGCCGTTCAGATTCAGGCTACCCTCTATAGGACCCAAATCAGGACGCATTCGCGTTCCTGCGGGTGCTATGGCATTTGCGGCAGCTGGCTTTTCAGAATCCTTATTTAGAAATGCAGAATTTAAAGCAACGATGGCACCTGCACTGGCACCACCAATCCAAAAACGGCTCAAATCGATATCAAAGTCTTTATGCCTTGCTTTTAAATACCGTATGGCACCTTTCATATCCGTTGCGCCACGGTAGCCGGCCCTTAAGATTTCAGCCGCGTCATAGGCAAATGGTGGATTTAGTCCAAATCCCAATCCTTCAAACCCAAGCCTGTAGTCAATGGTGGCAGAAACAATTCCTTGCTTAGCAAGTTTTTCACAGACTTTGGCAAAGTCTTCCCGCTTTCCTTGAAAAAATCCACCGCCAAAAGCCCAAATAACAGTAGGCTTTTCTGCTTCAGGGGATCCTACTGGATAGTACACGTCAAGAAATAAGGAGTCAGGTATATTCTGATAATCAGGAAGCACTCCATAAAGGATTCTTTTTTGGACAGCAAAGCCATATTTTTCAGTGGAATAGTCGCACTGGGCGTTCGTGAAAAAAGGAAACCAAATGCATAGGAATAGGATAAAGGCGTATGTTCTAAATGTCATAAAAACAGGTTTGTCGGTGTTATTAATAAAGTGGTTTTTTGGGCGTATTGTTTAATATGGTTTCAATGTGATCCTGTACCTCAGGAGTCAGTAAATGCAGGTCATCCAGTGCGCTTAGATTTTCCTCCAGCTGTTCAATCCGGGTAGCACCAAGGATGACGGAGCTGACATTTTTATTCAGGAGACACCACCCAATGGCCATTTTAGGTAAGCTTGTTCCAATATCGCAGGCAAGCTTATGTAGCTTCTTTGAAATGCTTATATGTTCAGGAATAAGACGTTTTTCTTTTAACCACTGATAACTCTCCAAAGACATACGGCTTTCGGCAGGGATCTGGTCTTTATGATATTTCGTGGTTAAAATTCCGGAGGCAAGTGGGGACCAGATGGTAGTTCCAAGACCAACGGTTTGATATATTTGGCTGAATTCAACTTCAATTTTAGAACGGGTCAGCATATTGTATTCCGGCTGCTCCATCGTTGGGCCGATCAAGTGATTTTGCCGGGCACACATATGGGCTTCCATGATTTCCTGGGCAGACCATTCGGACGTTCCCCAATAGAGAATTTTACCTTGTTGGATCAATTGGTGCATGGTCCATACCGTCTCCTCAATGGGTGTTTTTTTGTCGGGCCTGTGTGCGAAAAACAAATCCAGATAGTCCGTTTGAAATCGCGAAAGCGCCTCATTGCAAGCTTCAACAAGGTGCTTGCGACTCAGTCCCGTCATATTGGGACGTTTGTCTCCACGTCCAAAGAATGCCTTACTGGAAATGAGGTAGCTGCTTCGGTCCCAATTCAACTGCTTAAGCGCATTTCCCATCATGATTTCGGACTCGCCATGTGCATAAACCTCGGCATTGTCAAAAAAATTGACCCCATGATCATAGGCAAACGCCATTAATTCCGTTGCAGTTTTCAAATCGAGTTGATTGCCAAAAGTAACCCATGAGCCAAATGACAAGGAGCTGATTTGAATTCCGGATCTTCCTAAGTATCTGTATTCCATTGCGGGTGAAAATTAAGCAAATTTCCAGCTCAGCCACTTGAAATGCATGTGCTGCAGTAGGAAATCTTTTTGTTAAATAGGGACTATTATGGTTTTTAGACACTCCTTACTTGTTTTAAAATAATTTGAACTTGTGTACAGAATGAAGTATCATTGCTCATTATGGGAACGGTATTGATAACCGGAGCTACGGGGTTTTTGGGCTTCCACATTGTGGAGCAGGCACTTCGTAGCGGATACCGGATTGTTGCAACTGTAAGGGATGGAAGCAAAGTGGAACATTTTGCGGAGAAACCGGTCCAATTTGTATCCGTCAGCCTTTTTGATTCCGATGCCCTGCGACGCATACTAATCGAACATAATGTACAGTATGTGATCCATAATGCCGGGCTTACAAAAGCCAAAAATCACGATTCCTTTTACGCAGTAAATGCCCACTCCACAAGGGTTCTTGCAGAAGCTGTACGTTCTTCCGGGCAGGACATCAAGAAATTTATTTTTATGAGCAGCATGGCTGCACAAGGTCCGGCAAGTCATCCCGAAGAAATCTTACATATTGACAGTCCTGAGCGTCCGGTTACCCACTACGGTAGAAGCAAGCAAATGGCTGAGCAAATACTTTCGGAATTTGAGGAACTGAATGATATCGTATTCAGGCCAACGGCCGTTTATGGACCCCGTGAACGAGATATATTGGTTTTAATAAAAACAGTAAAGTCAGGTTTTGACCTTTACCTGGGACGGATGCCGCAGCGCCTTAGCTTTGTCTATGCCAGCGACCTTGCAAAACTGGTTGTTGGTGCACTTGCCTCAGCTCACAGAAAGCGGAAATATATCGTTACCGATGGCTTTGATTATGATCGGTATGCGTTTGCCGATATTTTAAATGAGATTTTCAAGAAAAAAGCGCTGAGGCTGCACCTGCCTCAATTTTTTGGTTTTGGCATGGCCGTTTTAAATGAAACGGTGCATCGGTTTAAAAGCAGCCCTCCCGTATTTGACCGAGACAAATTGAATGAATTAATGGCACCTGGCTGGGCCTGCGATATCAGCAAAACGGTCAAAGATTTTAATTTTACACCAGAATATGATCTCAATCGGGGTCTTCATAAAACGATCGAATGGTATGAAGATCAAGGTTGGCTTTGAATAGAAAAAATTGTGAAGAATGATGAAAAATGCATCCGTACAAAAACCTGAAGCAGCGCAGGGAAAATTGGCTGTGTTGATTCCTGGCCTTGGAGCTGTTGCGACTACAGTAATAGCCGGCGTGGAAGCGGTAAAAAAGGGGATTTCCTTGCCCATAGGTTCATTAACCCAAATGAGTACAATCCGGTTGGGAAAAAGGACCGAAAAACGCAACCCAAAGATCAAGGATTTTGTGCCTTTGGCTGGACTCGAAGATCTCGTTTTTGGGGGATGGGATATTTTTGAAGACAATGTATATGAAGCAGCATTGAAAGCGGAAGTCATCGAAGCGCATAAATTGAAGGAACTTCAAAAGGAGCTCGAAGCAATTAAACCCATGGCCGCTGTATTCGACAGAAGTTTTGTAAAAAATATAGATGGCCCCAATATCAAGCAGGCTGCCAATAAAATGGAACTGGCGCAAGCACTCATGGAGGATATGAGAAATTTTATGCAGGTTAATTCATGCACAAGGGCCGTACTCGTATGGTGTGCCTCTACTGAAAAATATGTAGAGCCCGCCGAAGTGCATAGTAGTCTGGAAAAGTTTGAAAAAGGAATGAAGGAAAATGATCCGGCTATTGCTCCAAGTATGATTTATGCATATGCTTCATTAAAAATGGGTATTCCTTTTGCGAATGGAGCACCAAATCTTACCTGTGATATTCCTGCGCTTTTGGAGTTGTCCCTGAAAATGGAAGTGCCTATAGGTGGAAAAGATTTCAAGACCGGTCAAACCCTTATGAAAACCATTGTGGCTCCCGGCCTGCATTCCAGAGCGCTGGGCGTATCTGGTTGGTTTTCTACCAACATTCTTGGTAACAGGGACGGTAAAGTTTTGGACGATCCTGAAAATTTCAAGACCAAGGAAGTTTCAAAATTGAGTGTACTTGAGGAAATTTTCGATCCCAACTCCAATCCGAGTCTATATGGCGAAATGTATCATAAGGTTCGAATCAACTATTATCCACCCAGAGGGGATAATAAAGAAAGCTGGGACAACATCGACATTTTTGGATGGATGGGATATCCCATGCAAATAAAAATAAATTTCCTGTGCCGAGATTCCATCCTTGCCGCGCCGATAGTTTTAGACCTGGCCTTGTTTATGGACCTTGCTCAGAGAGCTAAAATGAAGGGCATTCAGGAATGGCTTTCCTTTTATTTCAAATCTCCTCAGGTAAAGGAGGGGCTGCGTCCGGAACACGATATTTTTAAACAGCTGATCAAGTTGCAAAATACCCTCCGGTACATGATGGGTGAGGATTTAATAACACACCTTGGACTGGATTATTACGAAGAACTGGTTGAATCCCTCTAGTTGTTGTTTCATAAAATCATAGCAAGCTTTTTTGGAATAGGTTATGCTGGCAGGGGCGGGGGTAGTCTTGCAGCTTTTGCATTTCTGCCCATGTACTATTTTTTTACCCGGTATTACTACCCGTCATTTTTCGCACCTCTTTATTTGTTGTTTCTCATTTTAGGACTGGGTTTTTGGTCCGCTGGTATGGTAGAGCGCGAGTGGGGAAAGGACGACCAGAAAGTCGTGATAGACGAAGTGGCAGGCATGTGCATAAGCCTGCTTTTTGCACCTCTGGATTGGGTGTATTTTGGTATCGGTTTTATCTTATTTAGATTTTTTGATATATATAAACCATTGTATATAAAAAATATAGAGCATTATCCAGGCTCTATTGGCGTCATGGGAGATGATATCGTTGCCGGCCTCTATGCGAATATTGGGCTCCAACTGATAGCAATTGCAGTTCCTGCATTGAGGTCTTTTTAAAGCATATGGAGGAATTCCATTATTGGCTATTATTTCATACCTTGCTTAGGCTGTTTGGTGTGCAATGCAAGTTATCATTTAGGTGGATCGGGAAGTAAAGCAGTGCATTCTAAACCTATGTCTTGTCCAACTGTTTGATTTAGATTCAAGCCGTGAAATGCCTGAAATGGTTACCATACCTAAGGTTGTTATCACGGTTTTGTTGTGTACACACGATCATACTTATGCTTCTATCTTCTGCTTCTCCATTACGCATATTTGCCCAATGCATCTTTCTAAGCGCAATGCTTATGTGCATGCAAACAGTGACAGCACAGCGCACCATCATAAGGGGAGTGGTCACCGACTCCTTAACAAATGAGCCCCTGGCATTTGCAAATATTTTATTTCCCGGCAGCACCACGGGAACGACGACAGATTTTGACGGGCACTACACCTTAGAGACGTCAAAAAATTATTCAAAACTTGAAGCCAGATATCTCGGATACCATACAGTCCTTAAAGATGTTCAGTATGGAAAGACGCAGGTAATCAATTTTAAAATGAAAGCTACGACGAGCTCTTTGCAAGAAGTTGTCGTGAAATCTGCAAAGCAGAAGTATAGAAACAAAAACAATCCAGCTGTTGAATTGATTGAAAAAGTCATTGCAAATAAAAAGCAGAACAGAAAAGCCAATTTTGATTATTATGAATATGAAAAATACCAGAAACTGGAATTTGCACTGAGCAATATTTCAGAGAAGTTCAGAAACAAAAAAATATTTAGTAAATTTCAATTTGTTTTTGACAATCTGGATTCTTCGAAAATGAATGGCAAGCCTCTGTTGCCTATGTACCTGAAGGAAAACATATCTGATGTCTGGTACAGGAAAGATCCTCGAAAAACGCGTGAAATTGTCAAAGCCGAAAAGTTTGTGAGCTTTAACAAATTTGTTGACGACCGTTCACTGAGTGAGTATTTTCAATATTTATACCAGGACATTGAAATATACGAGGATAATATTTCTTTATTGGGTCATGCCTTTTTAAGTCCGATTGCAAACTTGTCGCCTACTTTTTATCGATTCTACATCATGGATACGGTACTTATAGACCAGGATTCCTGCTACCGGCTTGCATTCTACCCACGCAACAAGGCGGACTTTTTATTTCAAGGAGATTTGTATGTGACCAAAGACAGTGTGTATGCTGTAAAATTGGTGGAAATGACCGTGAATAAGGAAATCAATTTGAACTGGGTAAAAGATCTTGCAATCCGTCAAAAGTTTAGAAAAGCAGATACCCTGGGTTATATTTTGGAGAAAGATGAGATCATGGCGGACTTTGGTATCTCCGCTGCGAAAATGGGAGTCTTCGGACAAAGAAGCGTATCCTACCGGAATTTGAAATTTAACCAGCCGAGAAAGGATTCCGATTATGAAGGGGAAGCCTTATTGGAATCATCTGATTACAGAGCCAAGTCGGATAGTTTTTGGTTGGCTGCGCGTCACGACTCGCTGACCCAATCAGAAGCTGGGGTATACCATGCAATGGACAGTTTGCAAAAACTTCCTTCCTTTCGGTTGTTGCTCGACGTAGCTACTCTTGTATTTGCAGGTTACAAAGTTGTAGGACCTTTTGAAATTGGACCGGTCAACACCTTTTACAGTTTTAACCCGGTTGAAGGTTTTCGTCTTCGTTTCGGTGGCCGGACTACAGCTGAATACAGTTCAAAATTTCGATTCGAAACGTATGCAGCATATGGACTGAAGGATGAAAAATGGAAATACTATTTTGGAACCACATTTTCATTCGCACACAATCCCATCAGTGTTTTTCCTGTAAGGGAACTGCGCACCAGCTATCAGAAGGATACCAAAATTCCAGGCCAGGAATTGCAATTTATTCAGGAAGATAATTTCTTGTTGTCGTTCAAGCGGGGTGACAACAATAAATGGCTGTACAATGAAATTTTCAAGTTGGATTATATCCATGAATTCCGAAATCATACTTCCATAGAGCTGGGTATGAAACATTGGACCCAACATCCTGCAGGTGACCTGTATTATAATAAAGTGGACTATCTGGATACCACACATCGCATCAACGCACTGAGAACTATGGAAATGGGATTGACTTTACGATGGGCCCCTCACGAGCAATTTTATCAGGGCAAGCTTTACAGGACACCGCTCCCTAACAAGTATCCTATTTTTACTCTGAGTTATGACCTTGGAATGAAGGACGTTCTTGATGGGCAATATGATTATCACAGATTGACAGCCAGTATCTATAAACGCGTTTATCTTTCGCAATTTGGATTTCTTGATGCTACTCTTGAAGCAGGCAAAATATTTGGCAATGTACCCTATCCACTCCTTTTTGTGCACCGTGCAAATCAAACCTATTCCTTCCAGTTGCAATCTTACAATTTGATGAACTTCCTCGAATTCGTGAGCGACCAGTATTACGCATTGCACGTTCAATACTATATGAATGGATACCTGTTTAATCGAGTACCTTTGCTGAAAGAATTAAAATGGAGGGAGGTGATGTCATTTAAATTGCTTTCCGGCAAGATTCGCGATGGAAATGATCCGGATTATAATACCGAATTGTTTAAATTTCCGGAAAATTCCAGTCATTTGCCCATTACCTACAGTCTCAAAGAAAAGCCGTACATGGAAGCAAGCGTCGGGATATACAATATTTTGAAATTTTTCAGATTGGATTATGTGGTGCGTCTCAGTTATCTTGACCATCCTGTAATTTCAAAATCTGGATTGCGTTTTCGCGTAAAATTTGAATTCTAAAAACCCGCATGACAGCCTCCACAAAATCAACTACATACCCTTTCATCCGGGACGCTGTAAAGAACGCCATTTATAAAGGGATCGATCCGCTCATCCGTCTTTTCCTCAAATTGGGATTGACCCCGAATATGATCACGACCATTGGCTTTATTTTGAATGTTGGTGTTGCCATTTGGTTTGTGCTGGCCGCTGAAGAAAAACAGAGACTGGATTTGTCCAAAGTAGGCTGGGGAGGTGCAATGATTCTATTTGCAGGACTTTTTGATATGATTGATGGCCAGATGGCCCGGCATGCAAAACTTTCAACAAGATACGGAGCCTTATATGATTCCGTTTTAGATCGCTACAGTGAATTGGTGATGTTTTTAGGAATATGTTATTACCTGGTAGCCTACCATTATTTCCTGAGCTCCTTGTGTGCTTTCATCGCAATGATTGGTTCTATGATGGTAAGTTATATCCGTGCACGTGCAGAAGGTCTTGGGATTGAATGTAAAGATGGATTGATGCAGAGACCAGAGCGGATCATTCTGATAGGTCTTTCCGGCATAGCCTGTGGAGTAGGAGCTATTTGGTTGGGACACGATTACAGGATAAGTATTGAAGGATGGCCCTTTCATATTTTTGAAACCATGTCGATCTTCACATTTCCTCTTGCAATATTGGCAGTCATGGCTAACTATACTGCCGTTATGCGCTTGTTGCATTGCCGGCGGGCCCTCCAAAATAGAGATTGAATGGATTACAATTAAAGAAGAATTTGAATTTTGTCTATGAAATTGGATTCTACTTATATTTAAAAATATTGCATGAAATTTGAGCACGTACATTTGAATGAAAGTTTGATTTTATTGGGGCTTTCAGCAATCTACCTGTCCGTATTCCATGCCATGATAGGTGTCAAAACGGAGCATGTTTTTTTAGTCTTCCTTTGTATGTCTCTGTATTTTATGCATCCTGCAGGAAGGAAGTTTGTTTTTGCCTATTCCATATTTATTGTGTACTGGCTTATATGGGACGGCATGAAAGCCTTTCCGAACTATCTGTTTCATGATGTGAGCATCCAGCAGTTGTATCAGGCGGAGTTGAATCTATTTGGCATCGCACACGATGGACAAAGGATAAGCCCAAATGTGTTCCTGCGATTACATGCAAGTGATTTGAAAACGGTACTGGCAGGTTTCTGTTATATCAATTGGGTGCCGGTTCCGCTTGCTTTTGGCTTTTATTTATTTCGTACGAAGCCAGGTCTGTTTATACGATTTGCACTCTGCTTTTTAGTTTCAAATTTGATAGGTTTCGTAATCTACTATGTATATCCTGCAGCGCCACCTTGGTATGTGAATGTTCATGGTTTTGAATTTATTCCAAACACTCCGGGGAATGCAGCAGGACTTCTTGAATTTGACAGCTATTTTGACATCCATCTTTTTGAGAATATCTATAAGAAAAGTTCAAATGTTTTTGCAGCCTTTCCCTCCTTGCATGCCTCGTATCCGCTCATTGTACTCATATATGGTTTGAAGTCAAAATTGAAATACTGGAATATACTTTTTGCATGCTTTTGTGTGGGTATTTGGTGGGCTGCAGTCTATACTCAACATCACTATGTATTGGATGTACTTGCAGGAATTTGCTGTGCAATTTTAGGATGGATTTTAGTGGAACAAGTACTAAATAAAAATGCGTTTACATCCAGACTGCTCACACGCTTTGAGAATGCAATTCGCTAATACGTTTTCGTGTAAAACAATTAATAAATTGGTATAAACAAAAATGGCTGTCTATTGACAGCCATTTTTGTTTGAAGATTTCCTAAGATGATTACTCCTGGATTACAATCCGTTTCGTTACCATTTCATTCTGAGTCTGCACCTGTGCAATGTAAAATCCTGCACGCAATGGATGGCATGCCATGCTGAAATTTGTACTGCTCAAGTCCGTGTAGGCTTTTGAAAGTTTTCCATTGATATCGTAGATATATATCGCCTTCATTGGAAATTTGTCGCTTGTTTTAAACGTCAGATTTTCCTTTGCAGGAACGGGAGCTATTTCGAGACCTATTTCCTGTCCTTCCACTTCTTTCAGGCCGACATGCGTGCAGCCCAGATTCAGAGCTACGCACATTCTTGGCAATGTCAGTTTAAAAATCGTATCAAGATAGGCACGTCCTTTTCCAGGACTCATATCCGGATTGGTTGCCAGTCCACTGTAATGCAGTGTGTCTGCATTGAAATTGGTCATCCGTTGTTGATTTACAATATTTACGATCACCTTCAAGGTGTTGTAATCCCACCAATCCCATGGAGATCCTTGTGGGGCCAATTTTCCATTATAAATCAAAGGCAAATTAAATGCATAGAAGTTGTCTGTACCCAATGGAATGGTTGCATTGGGAGGTAATGGAAGGGTGACAATGGTGTTTTTTTGAGCATCTATTAAGTTTCTCATTGGATCGTGTCCTGGATCCACACCTTTTAAAATGTCGTTGCTGCCACGGTTATTTGCCGTTTCGATCGCTTTCCGGGTTCCTGTAGCATAAATGACAAAGTCACCTGTTGTAGGTACAATAACGGGTCCTTCATTAAATGGAGCAAAATAGTCTGTTGGGCAGTGTACGCCGACATATGCGGGCTCTATGGCATCTCCATCCAACCAGCTGGAGTCGCCGAGGGCACCACCAAGGTTTACACTCAATTGAAAATTGGAGCTGTAATTGGGGTAATTGGGTAGACAAATTGCGGCCTGGCTTGTGCCCCAGAGGTTTCCAAAAATGGTGCTGTCGATATATGGCAATAAAGTCTGGGTGTTGATGAATTTGGGAAGTGTGACTTCACTCCAGTCATTGACACAGCCCGTACCCAATGCCAGGTATCCACCGGTTCCGATACCCCATACGCAAATCTTGCCGGGATCGATGCCATACGGATTGTTGTCCTCTGCTACGGATTTCTTGAAATAACGGATACACGTCCTGGTATCCTGAATGCCTCTATAAGCAGCCTGCAACAAGGTGCCCGTCCGAACATTCTGATCGGGTGAAGTTGGAAGCCAGCCTAAACGATAGGTATATGCAGCCACTACAAATCCGCGTGAAGCTAAATATGCAGCAGTGGCAGTTACTGTTGAATCCGTTCTGGATCCGGTAACCTGTCCATTGTAAAGCGGAGGCAAAAAGCTACCGGTGTGGGCAATCATAACAAGCGGCCGGTCTGTTTTGCTGTCTCCTACAGGAGTGTAAACGTCCATTTTAAGATCTTCAGGCATTGGAGTTCCTGTTAATATGCCTATGTTTTTTCCGTACACTACGTCAGCAGTGCGTTGAACCGGAAACATGGCATCGTAATACCTGTTCTGCCCAAAGACAGCTTGTACCAGAAAAAGCATGAATAAATACAGAATGTAGAATTTTTTCATAGTTGGAATTTTATGAATGATTGAATTAATTTTTCTTAAACTCGTACAGGACACTAAGGTAAGCAAGGCGACCAATCAGAGGACCGCCATAGGTCTGATAACTTTTTTGGTTAAAGATATTGGAGGCTCCAAGTTTCAAGGTCGTATTCTGTTTTTTCCAGTTCCAGTTAACCTGAGCATCGGTAAGGCTGTAACTTGGTATAAATCCGGTAAACTGAGGCGAACCTTCAAATAAAAATCCCTTGATCCATTTATAATTGATATTGAATCCCAGATTTCGTATTCCCAGAAATTCGATGTCGCGACCACTGATTCCCAAATTGTATTTGTGCTCCGGAGTATTGAAAGCAGGTATGATCGGATCATCGGTCTGTGTATTCAGGATATTCCAGCTGTAATTTCCTTTGAGCATGTATTTGGAGTTGAAGTAATAATTCAAGCCCAGGGAAAAACCTTGTGTAGTGACCTTGTCTTTGGCATTTGAACTTACCCGATAAACCTGGACACTCGTTGGAATGGTAGACCCTGGTGGTATGAACGCATCAATGCCGATTTGATAGCCAATGAAGTCCTCATATCTGCTGAAATAATACCCCAGATCAGCATACACGCTGTTGAACAGACTGGTACGGTAACCGATCTCAATCGTTTTGACTTTTTCAGGTTGAATCGCTGGCACATCAAAATATTCAAGCGTATCCCTGTTACCCGTATTTAAAAAGTCGATAAACGAATTAACGGTACTGAGATTTTGTATTCCTGATATATTTCCAAGCAAAATCGCACGACCCACATTGTAATGCAGGTACTGATCGGTCAAAGTAGGATTGCGTATTGCAGATGAAAACGAAATGCGCAGATAGTTGTTTTTGGAAGGTTCGTATACAATGGAAGCAGCTGGCGAAACGAGGTAGTCAAAATTTTCATGTTTGTCTAACCGGGCAGTCAGGTTCAGGTGCAATCGGTTATCCAGAAAAGAGAAATTGGTACCGCTGTACACTCCGTATTCATACGTGTTGATATTTGTAGTTCCGGTGTCCAGGAGTATGGATCCTTTTGAATCGGGATAATACACTCGCGCACTCGCTCCAACGGTCAGGTCCAAATCGTTGATCACACTATTGCTGGTCAAATCCGTGAAGATGTACTCTCCCTGTCCGTGCACCAATGCAGAACGGTCATAAAATTTGGTGCCTCCTTCAGAGTAGGCTATGCGGGAGGTGATGTCATTGAATACCTGATGGAATACATCGGTCCCCGGTTCATAGAAGTCATTGGTGCGATTGGTCGGATTTCCTTTATTTGCAAATTGCTGGGATAGGATATGCCAGAAATACAAGGAATCTTGCACGCTGACAAGGAAATTATTAACCGCATTTCTATAGTCATCTGGTCTTCCTATGTAGTCCAGGATATTTGGATAGCCTTCCTTTTTTGTAATTTTAGGAACGATATTTAAAGTCCAATAGTTGCTGTAGTCTGTCTTCCAGGATATATTGTCTTTAGCAAGTTCCTGAAGTTTTAATGCGGTGAAATAAGGATCATAGGAATCTCCTGAATTTTCATGTGTGGCATAAAATCTCAGGAAGTATTTGTCCTTTTTTAATAATTCCAAGCGATGCTGATAAAAGGTAATGTTTTTAAGACTGTATCTGTTGTCTCCCTGGTACACTGTTGTGCCACCTCCAACGCTGGATGTTAGGATCAGTTCCGGAGAATTGTAACCAAGCTTGGGTTGCAGTCGGAAGTGAATAGCGGCGTTTCCTTTAAAATTGTAGGAATCGTAATCTACGAGTTCCTTTTCGCGATATCCTCTCCGATGAAAAACGTTCAGACCCGGATAGGTCACGGGCGATTTCCGGTAGTCAAAAATATTTTGATACTCGTCTCCGTAGACGTTTACGGCATCATATCCTCCCGGATTGCTTTTGCCGGAAATAGACTGATAGACCGTATCGAGATTATCGGCGACCCAATCCTTGGCGGACATATAATAGAAATTCAATTTGTAGGCGAGAAATTCTTGTTCCTCTTTGTTTTTGAAGGCATCCGCCCAACGAAAACAAGTTTCAAAAAGATTTCGCTCGCCTCTTTTGAGCTGCACCGAAAGACCTTTGTGAATGAAAGGATTCTTAGATTCCATGCTAATGACCCCATTAAAAGCGTTCGGTCCATAAAATGCCGAACTGGCACCAACGACGAGATCCACTTTATTGATGTCAAGCTCACTAACTCCTAAAAAATTTCCAAGCGAGAAGTTGAGGCCAGGGGATTGGTTGTCTACTCCGTCGATGATTTGGAGCGAACGAACCGGACTTGTACTGTTAAAACCACGGGTATTGACAATGGTAAAGCCAAGACTAGCAGTTGTAAGGTCCACATCTTTTAAAGAACCCAGTCCGTCATAAAAACTAGCTGATGGAGTTTCCCGTATGGTGATGAGGTCCATAGACTCCACGGTAAGAGGAGATGCTTTTTGTTTGTCGCTGATGCGCTGACCACTGATCTCAACAACATCTATCATGATGGACTCCTCCTCGAGGTTGATGGTCAGTTTTCTGCCAGCTTCCGCATAGTCGATTATTTTATTGGAATAACCACTGTATTTGCAATCCAGTTTGACCGGTAATTTACCAGCGTATTTTATGTTAAACTCCCCTTCGTAATCCGTGATCGATCCAATCGAGCTACCCTGAATCATCACGGTGGCTCCAATCAGGGGCTCACCCGATTTCGCATCCTTGAGTTGGCCACTAATCGTAATTTGGGCCAATAATCCATCAGCGGGCTTGAAAATGAATAGAAAATAGATTACAAATAGAATGAATTTGTATTGGTTTTTCATCGTTTTGTCCTCCCAGGTCTCGTACAGAAATGCAATTCACATGCAAGTTAACGATTGGATGGAAAATAATATAGTAAAAATTAACAAAACGGGCCTTACTAGCTGTTCCGCATGTTTCTTGAAAATCGGATGATCAAGCCCATTTTATAGATCGCAAGGAAAGAAAGCTTGGGATCGTTTCCCAGAAGATTGTGCACGATGTGCCTTTCGACGAATCTGTACAAGCGAAAGAGCATTGCAGAAAGATGTATGCGGTCCAGCAACAGGTATGCTCTGAGTAGTTTAGACGGCATATTAATGCCGTTCCTTTTCAGGCTCAATAGGTTTTTGATGGAAGAAGCGGTATTTCTTAAAAACTGTCTGTGGTTATTGATACCAAGATGCAGTACCGGGTTTTGAATGTGAATTATCGGGATTCCCAACTCCGATATCTTTAAAGCCCACAGGCTGTCTTCATGGCCATAGCGATTCAATTGTTCCTCGAAGGGCTGCACCAGGCATAGCGCCCGTTTTGTTGCAAAATTTACGGTATGGAAGCAGGCAACAGCATGTTTTTTGCGGTATTCCAGCGAAGGATTTTCTTTCAAGCGTCCGTACTTCCAGTGCAACAGGAGTCGCGGATCCTGGGGCTTTTCATCCGGGTAAAGACAGGAACCATAGTAGACCGCAGGCCCCTCAGACATCAATAGTTGAGCATAGGTTTGAAGCCATTCCGGGCGATCCCAAAGTTGAACGTCACAATCCAGAAAGATCACATTTTCATACCTTGCGAGTTCTACCAGCCGGTTCCTGCAAAAAGAACGGCCTCTGTTCAGGGAATTGGATAAAAACGAATATTGAGGAAACTCCTCCTTTAAAGCCTCCCATTTCATGCCGGATCCGTCATCCAACAAAATAAGTTCTACAGCCCATCCGGTAGATTGGATTTGAGCATCAATTTGACGGACAAGGTTTTGAACATCATACCGGTATACAGGAATAAGAATCGAAATCACGAAACAAAATTAGTCATTTCATCGAAGGGCCCATGTCTGCATTTTCAAACTTCAGGCGGCGTTTATTGTTGTATTTTTGTAGTTCAAGCCTATGATTTTACCAGATCCCATCCTTAACGCAAGTAACGAGCTCATTCCCATACGGGACAAGGTCCTTGAAGGGAAGCGGATTACAAATGCGGAGTGCGAAGTGTTGTTTGAGAAAGCCGACCTGTCTTTTGCAGGTGCATTGGCAAATCTTGTAAGGGAACGCAAGCATGGTTCCAAAACCTATTTTAACCGGAACTTCCACATCGAGCCCACTAATATTTGCGTGTATACTTGTAGCTTTTGCTCCTACTCACGACTTATAAAACGCCGTGAAGAAGGATGGGAGTATTCTCTTGAAGAGATGATGGAACAAATCCGTGCATATGATGGAAAAGACGTAACGGAAGTGCATATCGTTGGTGGGGTAATGCCCAAATACGATTTGGATTTTTATTGCGAGTTATTCCGTTCCATCCGCGCACATCGCCCGGATATTCATATCAAAGCTTTAACTCCGGTAGAATACCATTATATCTTTAAAAAGGCCAAAGTACCTTATGAAGAAGGACTCCGTATCATAAAAGAGGCCGGCGTAGATTCCATGCCGGGAGGTGGTGCAGAGATCTTTGACCAAAAGATTCGCGACCAGATAGCAGGGGGAAAATGCAGTTCGGAAGAATGGCTTCGCATGCATGAAATATGGCACGGTATGGGCATGAAATCCAATGCAACCATATTGTATGGTCATATCGAAACGTTTGCACATCGTGTAGATCACCTGGACCGCTTGCGTCAGTTGCAAGACCGCACCGGAGGCTTTCAAACATTTATTCCACTGAAATTTCGCAATAAAAACAACGAGATGTCCTATCTGGAGGAAGTATCCACCATTGAGGATCTCCGAAATTTTGCCATCTCCCGTATTTATCTGGATAACTTCGATCACCTGAAAGCCTATTGGCCGATGTTGGGCAGACATTATGCACAGCTTGCACTTTCTTTTGGTGTGGATGATGTGGATGGCACCATCGATGATTCCACACGCATATACAGCATGGCGGGATCTGAAGAACAGAATCCGAGTATGACTACCTATGATCTTGTTAAGCTTATTTGCAGTGCGGGCAGGCGCGCGATAGAGCGGGATTCACTGTACAACGAACTTCGGGAATACAAAGAAGAAGACTTTGGCGAGATTTCCAAAATGCGGTATTATCAATTGCCAACGGCTTGAAATGGAAAAGTTTTTATATATACTTCGACATGGAGAAACAGAGCATAATCGCCTTGGTATTGTGCAGGGCAGGGGTGTCGATTCCATCTTGAATCAGACTGGCATTCAGCAGGCAGATTCTTTTTATAAAAGCTATGCTCACATTCCATTTGATATGGTAGTGTGTTCGAGTCAGACGCGGAGTTATGAAACCATATCTTTGTTTGAACAGGCAGGTCACGCAATACATAGGGATGAACGCATTGATGAAATTTGTTGGGGTGAGCACGAAGGAAAAAGTGGGGAACCTTTCCTGATGGAAAAATACTACCGCATCATTCAGTCCTGGGCCGATGGAAATTATCACGATAAACCCGTCGGAGGTGAAAGTGCTCATGATCTTTCGGTACGACTACAATCCTTTATTTCGGATTTACATCACAGGCCCTTCTCAAATGCACTCGTCTGCACCCATGGCCGGACCTTACGTGCCATGATTTGCCTGTTGTTTGACAGACCTCTGTCCGAAATGGATCAGATCCCTCACCGGAATACAGGACTGTACCTGCTTCATTATAAAAATGAAGGTTGGAATTTGCTTCGGGAAAACGATTGCAGCCACCTTAGCAAAATGGTCCTGGTTTGATGTTGAAAGTAGCCAGTGTACAATATTACAATTCCATTCCGTTTCAGTTTGCTTTAAACCAATTACAGGAGCGGGGTCTTTTGGAATGGGTAGCGGCGACTCCCAGTGAATGCAGCCGTTTATTGAAGGAGGGTAAGGTGGATATTGCCTTATTGCCTGTCGGCGCAGCTTTGGATTACGAACGTTTGTTCGTTGTTTCAGATTATTGCATAGCTTGTGAACGGGAAGTGCGCACCGTCAAATTATTTTACAATTGCGGATGGGATCAGATTCGGCAGGTTGTTTTGGATAAAGACTCGCGTACGTCCAATCTTTTGGTGAAATATGTGAACCAGCATTTTTGGAAAAGAACGGATTTTCAATTTGTACATTCCGGCGAAGCACGCAATGACCTTGAGACTGCCTGGTTGCGCATTGGTGACGAGGCATTTGTCTTTGAAAAGAAATTTAAGAACGCACGGGATCTGGGTGCGGAGTGGCGAAGTGGTACAGGCCTGCCCTTTGTGTTTGCCTTGTGGGTGAGTGTCGACAGGCAGGATCAGCAGTTGATCCACATAATCAACAATGCTTTTAAAGAATATATTGGTCATATTCCAAAGTTGCTCGAGACATATGCGGAAGAGATCCAATCCCAACTGATACCCTATTTTCGCGAAAACATCAGCTTTCAGTTGGATGAACCAAAGAAGAAAGCCATTGATAAATTTTTGACCTGGGCCGGCAATTCAAATCCGCTTTGCTTTTAGCATACGGATTTCATTCCCTAAAAAGTAAGAGCCACGACATTTGTTAAATCATCAAATTGGGCCGATGCAAGCATCTATTTGCCCTGGGGGCATGATAGACATGCTATTATGTATGTTAATATAAAATACAATATAAATAACAGATAATTAATCTAATATAAAATAAAAAAAATGTATGGTTGAATCATTATTCTGTGAGGAATTTTTGCAATTTTGCAATCCTTTTCCCCATTGCCGAACCGTTTAAATTGAAACCTACATTACAACATAGTACCACCGATCCGATATTGGTTTGGAATAATATTCTGGACCTGATCCGGAATGCAGTGCCCCGCGAGAATTTTAAAAAATGGTTTGAACCGATTGTTCCGGTTCGTTTGGTTGACCAGGCCCTTACGATTCAGGTTCCTAATAAATTTTTCTATGAATGGATTGAAGCCCATTTCCTGAATTTGCTTCGCACTTGTGTCCGCAAGGAATTGGGTGAAAAGGGTAAGTTGGAATATCAGATCTTGATGGAGGATTATCAAAAACCAGGTTTCAACAAAAGGCCCGCCAAAAATGAAGAAGCAGGAATGGAGTCTCCTGCTGCTATAGCCAATCCATTTGTCATCCCGGGCATTCGCAAAGTAAAAGTGGAGCACAATTTATCGCCCAAGTACCGCTTTGATAATTTTATTGAAGGCAATTGTAATCGGGTAGCCCGGCAGGCTGGATTGCATATTGTCCAGAAACCCGGACATCTCTTTAACCCATTGGTCATATATGGAAGCGTGGGTCTGGGAAAAACGCATTTGATTCAAGCCATAGGAAATGGAATTTTGGAGCATTTTCCGGAGAAAAACATTGTTTATACCAATGCTGAAAAGTTTACGAACCAATTTATTCAATCAGTAAAAGGCAATAGCATTTCGGAGTTTAGCAATTTTTATCAAAACCTCGACGTGCTTTTACTTGACGATATTCAGTTTTTTGCTGGCAAGTCCGGTACGCAGGAAATCTTTTTTCATTTATTCAATCAACTCCATCAAAGTGGCAAACAGATCGTGCTGAGTTCTGACCGTGCGCCAAAAGACCTGCAGGACATTGAGGAAAGGCTTATCAGTCGTTTTAAGTGGGGTTTAAGTGCTGATTTAACAACTCCTGACTTTGAAACCCGCATGGCTATTTTGCTGGCAAAGCTCGAACAAGATAAGGTGCAACTTCCGGATAATGTGATGGAGTTCATTTGTCAGAATATAAAATCCAACATCCGTGAACTTGAAGGCGCACTTGTATCATTAATTGCACAGTCCTCCTTAAATTTTAAAAGAATAGATATTGACCTGGCCCGTGAAGTGGTTCAGAATTTTGTAAATCAAATCAACCAGGAGCTTACCATTGAACTGATCGTTAAAATTGTGGCAGAACATTATAAGCTGCCCATGGAGCGAATGGTTGGTAAGAGCCGTCAACGTCAAATTGTCATGGCACGACAAATGGCGATGTATTTTGCGAAACAGTATACGCACCGGTCTCTAAAGCAGATTGGAGATTTTTTTGGTGGCAAGGATCATGCGACCGTACTTTATTCATGTAACATGGCAAAGTATTTACTGGAGTCTGATCCACTGTTTAGGGAATCTGCGGAATCGATAGAAAAGAAAATTCAGAAAAGTCAGAGGTTAAAATAGTTTTTCTATTTTTGCGTGCCTTTTCGAATCCGGGATACTTTTAAACAAGGGTTTAAATTGCTTTCCGGAATTCAAAATGTGCTCTGGATCTTATAAATTTATTTGCTTAATGACTTGTAATAGAGTTATTTATAGCATAGAGGTGAGGTGGGTGAGTGGCTGAAACCAACGGTTTGCTAAACCGTCGTACTTCGAAAGGGGTACCGAGGGTTCGAATCCCTCCCTCACCGCAAATCCTGCTGAACTGCCATCTGAAGGAACGAAGAGAAAGGGTGGTGTAATGTACGCAGTGCCAGGATTGCGGTGTAATTTTGTTGGCTAAGGTGCCGGCAGTGCATATGTGTTTCGGGGAAGTATAAAAATGCGTTTTCCGGGGCAGGTATGCAGAACGAACTGGAATTTTGAAATACAGAGATACATGTTTGATTTTGAAAAATTAGAAATCTATCAAATCATCAAACTCAACAACCTGAAGGTATTAAAGTATGTCTTCAGCAGCGCAATACAAGATAAGTACATAACCGACGAATTAAAGAGGGCTACTCTGAGTATTCAGTTGAATTTAGCAGAGGGCACCGGGCGGTTCAGTCCAAAGGAAAAAAAGCATTTTTTTACAGTGGCGCGATCCTCTGCATTTGAATGCGTTGCCATCCTGGATGTTTTGCTCGGGATGAAGTTGATCAGCGATGAATTACATGAAGAATTGTACCAGTCGTATGAGCAGATTTCAAAGATGTTGCTTGGCATGTACCGCAATGTAAAAGAGGATTGATTCGAGAAGATTTTAATATATATTCACACACACACACACACACACTTGTCTGCCAACAGGCAGGCATGCTGAATTCGGGGCGTAGTCACGCTTGTAGCGTGATAAACTACATCCGGTTAGCGCATGGCGCAAAGGCGCCAGGGTCAAATAGGGTATTTTGAAAGACATCTAGCAGATTAATATTATATCATTCGGGGCGTAG
>CAZDQG010000036.1:0-30577 GCA_964507535.1 uncultured Saprospiraceae bacterium | reverse complement strand
GATAAAAGATGGTATTTTTGCGCCCCAATCTGTCGGCAGAGTCTGATTTCAGAGTAAGCCGATAGAGGTCTAAAATCATTAAAATTAAACTGAACAAATGGCCGTAAAAATCAGATTACAGCGCAAAGGGCGTAAAAAAGCTCCTTTTTACCACATTGTTATTGCCGATGCCAGAGCGCCCAGAGATGGACGCTTTATTGAGCGCATAGGTATGTACAATCCCATTACAAAGCCTGCAACCATTGACCTCGATCGCGATAAGGCATTCGATTGGTTGATGAAAGGTGCACAGCCAACCGACACGGTGAATGCAATTCTTCGCTACAAAGGCGTGTTGTACAGAAAACATCTCCAGCGTGGGGTAAGTAAAGGATCGCTTACACAAGAGCAGGCGGATCTGAAATACCAGGAATGGATCAGCTCCAAGGAAACAGTCATCGCTCAAAAAGTGGAGGCTCGCAAAAAAGAAATTGCGGATTTCCATAAAAAACTAAGCGGCGAAGCAAAGGTGGCAAGCCCTGCTGCAGAACAACCAAGTGAAGAATAAAATTTGACAATATAGTTTAAATTTAATATTTAATTTGATATTTGGAACTTATTTAAGTATCAAATTCTTTAAAATTTAATTTATATAAAATATATTGAACCTGATTAGATGCGCAGTCTGATCAGGTTCTTTCATTCCATGACAAAAACAAAACCACATGCAGGCATTACTTCAGGATTACAAAGAGCGCTTACAGGCCGTTGCCGAACTTATTCAAAGCTCTGATGAGTTAGCAGCGTATCTGGACGAAGAGTCTCCCGAACTTTATAAAGTGCTTCAGGAAACCTATGAGCCCATGGTTGCTGAAATTTATCAGGAAGTTGCAGAAAATCATCCGCTCCAGCTTCCGGAACTTGAAAAGGTGCTGCTGAATCCTTTTTTCGAAGGTCTCTTTCAACCAAGAATTTTGGGGTATTGTGTTCTTAGAGGAGAAGTCAATGAACAATTTAAATATGTTCGTCCGCAAGAGACATTCAAACAATTCCTGCTTGCGATTGCCAATTCCGCAAACTTTGATGTGATCCGGACGAGAATTGGACAAACGGTGCAACTTGGGTTTGCCCTGAGCAGTGATATTTGGATTGCGAATTTGCTTGATCAAATTGAAAACAAAAAAGTAAGGGCCTACTTTCAATCCATGATTCACGACCGCTTCCGGGATTTGAACGAACGGAAGAATTTGTATATACGCTATCGCAACCAGTTCAGTCATTACAACTACTTTTATTCAAAGTTTCCCGAAACGGTTAGCGAACTGAAAGTGGAAGTCAACGCATTGAAGCAATTCCTGCTAAACCGCATCGCTTTCAAATCAAGCCATCAGAGCTATATTGAAGAGATACATAAGCTGATTGCCCGTAAAATCTTTTTTAGTGAACCTGAATTCATTGACATCATTGCTATCATTGGCAACTTTATAAAGCTCAATGATGCGGAAACCCAGCATTTGTCAAATGCTATAAATGCATGCAGATATGAAAATAAACAATTCAATAATCTGTATTTCCGGTTCTTAAAACAGGCCTTTAAAGAAGGAATTTACTTTGGTGCGGAAGCAGATCGCAAATTTTTTGGTTTGCTCAATAAAAATGAAGGGGATGAGTTGATTCGCTATTATATGCTGATGGAAACCATCCATGACAAGGGTTTTGTCCATGATGACGCACTCGATGCCGTAAATGCTTTTTATGCCCAATATGAGGGCATGTCTGTAAACAATGAATGTTTGCGCCTTGCGGTATTGCAACAGTTTCATAAGGTTGTCCATAACCTGACCGAACCGGAGTATTTCTCCTTTTTTGACCTTACGCGTTGTTTCTATAATTATATGAATGTGTTTAGCAACTCTGCGTTCAATCAGGAGACCAAAGGCATGTGCATGGATTATGTGCGCAAATTGCTTGCATTCTATAAAGACAAGCGGAGCAAGGAGTACCAGGATGTCAAAAAGTCCGTGAGTTCCAGTTTTGTTGAGTATGACTTCCTTACTGAAAAGGAAGTAGTCGATCTGTTCAAAATCAAACGGAAGAAAAAAGAGACGGAATAAGCCTGAAGAGCTGGCAAGCTTTTTGCATTAAGAATTTCTGTAATATTTAAAACACAATAAGAGTATTAGATATAGCAGAAATTTCAAAGGATTAGGCATTTAGCCTGCCTTCCTTATTTTTGAATCTTACAGAAATCAATTCCGTTGTCCGGACAAGTCAAAATACAGTATTTGCTTTGGTGGCATCTCAGCCGCTACCATTGGATGGACATTCCGGGTTGGGGTGTATTGGAAGCACGGCAGCAAGACAGTTTTATCGATCATTTGGGGGAGCTTATCCATCCATCCCGTCTGATTTTACATTTCAGGCCTTCACTGGTGTCGCGAAGCGAAGAGATGCTAGATAATTTATGTGCAGAATTTGGCTATCAAAAGCAACATCTGAGCAACAAATTGGAATCCCTGGTGCATGCTATCGATCGTGCCTTGTCTCAAGATCGTCGTTTTGATTTCCAACCCTTTGGTTCCTTTCATTATACGCAGAACGAGCTGGAGTTCGAGTCGGGAATATTGAATCTGCATCCTCATTTTTTTGGCATGGAACCTTTGCCGCTAAAGCCCGTAACGAGAATCTTCCAGGGCTCGGTTCAGGATCTCGGAAGTCCCGTTAAGCCATTACCAAAAAAGAGTCCGGAGATGAAAATTCTCTTGGCTATCCTTGGAGTGCTCTGGCTGGTGTTTCTGTGCCTGCTTTTTTGGCCCAAAAAGGACGCAACAACTGTTGACAAAACCCTTGAACCTTCCGTGCAGGAGCCACCATTGTCCAAGGAAGACAGTGCCCTCATCAATGCGCTTCGCGATCAACCGGCAAGCCAAATTGACACGACGATACATTCGAATCTTCCGGTAGACTCTTTGAACTCCGCTTCTGAAGTGGTCATTAAAAGAGAAAATATGGACTCCCTGAACAATACCATACGACATCGGGATTGTATTATTATCGTAGGCTCCTTCACCAAACTTTCAAATGCAAATCGTCTGAGCAAAGAACTTGAAAAGCATCATTATACCCCATATCGAGGAAACTATGGACGCTTTCACCGCGTTGGAGTAAAGTTCAATTGCTTCGAAAGGAATCTTGAGGAAGTGCTGTCTGAACTTAAAAAGATATACCATCCTGATTCCTGGGTTTTAAAAATGTAATACTCTTTTAATGGAAACATCACACTGGTTCGAAAACCCTGTTTTAAATAAAGGTCCTTTTTTTTTAATTGCCGGGCCTTGCATTGCAGAATCCGAGACTATTTGCAGCGAAATCGCTGAAAAAGTGCATGCACTCTGTCTGAATTATGACATCCCATACGTTTTTAAGGCATCCTACAGGAAGGCCAATCGATCCCGGCTGGATTCATTTACAGGGATAGGGGATATTCCATCTCTTGAAATTTTAAAAAATATTGGTAAGCGGTTGCAGATTCCTGTGACTACGGATATTCATGCCGATGAAGAAGCTGCAATGGCTGCGGCATATGTCGATGTGCTGCAGATTCCTGCTTTTCTATGCCGCCAGACCTCTTTGCTCGTGGCTGCAGCCAAAACAGGAAAAACGGTAAACGTTAAAAAAGGCCAGTTTATGAGTCCAGAGGGTATGAAGTATGCCATCGATAAGGTCAAAGAATCAGGAAATCAAAAGGTTTGGCTTACAGATCGTGGGACCAGTTTTGGATACCAGGACCTGATCGTGGATTATAGAGGAATACCCATCATGCGATCGATGGGAGTGCCCGTAGTAATGGATTGTACGCACTCGCTGCAGCAGCCCAACCAATCATCCGGAGTAACCGGCGGAAGACCTGATTTGATAGAAACTATAGCGAAAGCTGCGATTGCTGTCGGGGCGGATGGCATCTTCATTGAAACCCATCCCAAGCCGGAACTGGCAAAATCCGATGGTGCCAATATGCTTCGTTTGGAATACCTCGAAGGATTATTGGAAAAACTCCTGAAGATCCGTGCAGCAATTCTCTAAATGGAGGGAATAATAGATTACCGCATTCCTGCCCAGGACTTTGAATCAGAGGCGGTCCACCGTGCCTTGATTCTGAATCAACTTGACCTGGAACCGGGGCAGGCTTTACAATTTCGGATCCTTCGAAGAAATTTAGATGCACGGTCGCGAATCATTTATTTCGTTGTTCGAGCAGAGTGGTCCACTGAAGAATTGCTTCCAGTAGCTCCCTTCGTACCCGGATTTCAGAATGTCGCTGATCGACCTCAAGTACATATTATTGGCTCTGGTCCCTGTGGCTATTTTGCAGCATTGGAATTGATCCGTCTTGGATTAAAGCCGGTCATAATTGAGCGGGGCAAAGACGTGAGGGAAAGAAGAAGAGATTTGAGAAGCATCCAGCAATTTGGCATCGTGCATCCCGATTCAAATTATTGTTACGGCGAAGGAGGTGCAGGGACGTATTCCGATGGAAAACTGTATACGCGTTCCGATAAAAGGGGCAATGTTCAGGATGTATTGGATCTTCTCGTGCATCATGGTGCGAATCCAGATATAAAGGTGGATGTACATCCTCATATTGGAAGCAATAAATTACCGGGCATTCTGGAAAAAATCCGCCAGACAATTCTACACTACGGTGGAATGATCCATTTCAATACCCGCCTGGTAGATTTTGTAGTAGAGAAGAATAAGATCAGTCGTATTATAACCAATAAGGAAGAATATGGGTCTACTCAGTTGATATTAGCCACAGGACATTCTGCAAGAGACATGTATCTCTTATTCCGGGAAAAAGACCTGCAAATTAGTTTAAAGGCTTTTGCAGTGGGTTTAAGGATCGAACATCCCCAATCCATTATTGATGAAATTCAATACAAGCAAAAAAACAGACCAGGCTATCTGCCTCCTGCCAGTTATGCATTAAGCTGTCAGGTTTCCGGAAAAGGGGTATTTTCATTTTGCATGTGTCCGGGAGGACTGATCATTCCGGCAGCAACTTCACCTGGTGAAATTGTAGTGAACGGGATGTCCCTGTCAAGGAGGGATTCCCCATTTGCAAACAGTGGGATGGTGAGTTCTGTAGATGAAATAGATTTCAGGCCGTATGAAAAACAAGGACCCTTGCAAGGAATGTATTATCAGGCAGATCTTGAAAAACGCGTTTTCGATTTGGGTGATGGAAGTCAAAAGGCCCCGGCAATGCGCCTGTTGGATTTTTTATCTTCCGGGGAAAGTGCCGACTTGCCTGAAAGTTCATACATACCGGGTGTTTATCCCGCCCGGCTGCAGACTGCGTTCCCAAAAGCATTGTATTCAAGGCTGCAGGCAGGTCTGGAAGCATTTTGTTCCAAAATGCCCTTATATCGCAACCGCGAGGCTATCGTAGTTGCTACAGAATCGAGAACCAGTGCTCCAATAAAAATACCAAGGCATGACGACAGTCTGATGCATCCACAGGTCATGGGATTGTTTCCTGCAGGGGAAGGTGCAGGTTATGCAGGAGGAATTTTGTCTGCTGCCATGGATGGGCAACGGGTAGCGCAAGCCGTTTTCAAGTCGATGAAGCCTAATAGTTCTCAGATCCATTGAGCCAGGATTAAAATTCCCTTGAGGATTATACCTTTGTCAAACAGGAATTATGGTAAAGAAGAAAGCCACAATGCAGGCAAAAGCCAAATTGGAAGAAGCCTTCCGTTTGATGTCCGTCGCAAAAGCTATGACGGAGGTATACGAATCAAATTTCAAATTTGTTAGTAAATATGTCCATGCCACCTCGAGAGGGCATGAAGCCATACAGATTGCCGTGGGACTTCAACTACTGCCAAAAGACTATCTTTCTGCCTACTACCGGGATGATAGTTTACTCCTGGCAATTGGCATGCAGCCCTATGATTTGATGTTGCAACTCATGGCAAAGCGCGAAGATCCGTTTTCCGGTGGTCGTTCGTATTATTGCCATCCCAGCCTGAATCAAGCGGACAAACCAAAAATTCCACACCAATCTTCTGCAACGGGTATGCAGGCCATTCCCACAACAGGAGTAGCTATGGGGATTCAGTACAGGAGTCTTCAGGGGCTGGACGACGACAGTAGTGCTCCAATTGTAGTGTGCTCTCTGGGGGATGCTTCCATTACAGAAGGTGAGGTCGCAGAAGCATTTCATATGGCTTCCTTAAAGCAATTACCCATACTTTATTTGGTGCAGGATAACGAATGGGATATCAGTGCCAACGCCGCTGAAATACGCAGAGGTGATGCATCAGATTATATACGCGGTTTTCCGGGAATACATGCCGTACAAATTGACGGTACGGATTTTCTGGAATGCTATCGAACGATCGAAGAAGTCATTGGGAAAATGCGGAAAAAACGCAAACCCTGGCTGGTGCATGCCAAAGTACCACTACTGAATCATCATACCAGTGGAGTGCGAAAAGAATGGTACCGGGATGATCTCGAACGTCAGATGCAGAGGGATCCCTTTCCTAAAATGAAGGACTTGATGCTGCGGGAGGGCTTTGCTGAATCCGAATTAGAGGAAATTGAAAAGCAAGCCATGGAGCTTGTTTTAAATGATTTTGAAAGAGCACGCCAGGCAGAGGATCCACATCCGGAAGATTTGTATACACATGCATTTGCAGAAACTCCGGTTACCACAGAAGTGGGTAACCGCAGCCCTGAAAATGGCGAGGAAAAAGTGATGGTAGACTGTGCATTATTTGCTATCGAGGAACTTATGCGAAAGCATCCCGAATGCTTGTTGTACGGACAAGATGTTGGCCGGAGGTTGGGCGGCGTTTTTCGCGAGGCAGCCACATTGGCTCAAAAATTTGGAGACCACCGTGTTTTTAATACACCCATTCAGGAGGCATTTATCGTGGGAAGTACAGTTGGAATGTCTGCAACAGGATTAAAGCCGATTGTAGAAGTGCAGTTTGCAGACTACATCTGGCCGGGACTCAACCAGTTGTTTACAGAGGTAGCCCGATCTTGTTATCTAAGCAATGGCAAGTGGCCTGTCAGCATGATGCTCAGGGTTCCGATTGGAGCCTATGGAAGTGGTGGGCCTTACCACAGTTCCAGTGTGGAATCCGTGGTTTGCAATGTCAAAGGGATAAAAGTCGTATATCCTTCCAACGGTGCAGACTTGAAAGGACTTCTCAAAGCAGCATATTACGACCCAAATCCGGTCGTCATCCTGGAACATAAGGGCTTGTATTGGTCTAAGGTTCCCGGAACAGAAGCCGCACGATGCATTATGCCGGATGAATCCTATATGGTGCCCATAGGAAAGGCTCGATGGGTTTTGGAGGCTGAGGAGCCGAAGGAGGAAAGTGGACTTGCCATTATCACCTATGGTATGGGAGTTCACTGGGCATTGCATGCTGCCCAGGATTTTCCAGGTAAGGTGGAGATTCTGGATCTGAGGTCCCTTGTTCCTCTGGATACAGAAGCCATATACCAGTCTGTTCGCAAAATGGGACGTTGTCTGGTTTTGACGGAAGAAACTCTTGAGAACAGTTTTGCCCAAACCATTGCGGGCCGAGTGGCGGAATTTTGCTTTGAATATCTAGATGCCCCGGTTTGTTGCATGGGAGCCCGGAACCTACCGGCTATACCGCTCAACAGCACGCTCGAAGCGGAGATGCTTCCAAATGCGGACAAGCTTAGGATAAAAATCCGCGAAATACTCCAATATTGACTTTGAATTAAAAAGAATAAAAAAGGCTAACAATTGTTTGTTAGCCTTTTTTTGTTGGTCGAATAGACGCTTCAATTTATTTCAGAAAAAGTTTCTGGTAATGAGGTTTTCCCCTGAACAAATAGTTTGCAAGATAGACTCCAGGGAATATAAATTTCGAAGATACGTCAGGCGTTTCATTTTCATTCCATTGAACAACGCTTCGTCCATTCAAATCAGTAAGTCCCGTAAGTTGAACTAACTGTGCATCTGGGCCTGCAACAAGCAGGCGGTTTCCGGCACTGTAAATAAGCACGTCTGCCTCAGATGATGTACTGTTTTCAGTAGCAACAGGCATTTGAAATTTGAAGGTCTTTTTATTAACCTTAACATTATCTCCCGTCTTGTTTCCATTTCCATTTGCCATGAGCCCTGCAAAGTAAAATGTCAAACTATCCGAAGGGAGTGAGGCCGGCGCTTTCCAGTTAAATTTCCAGATCACCTCTCCATTTGCGTCGAAAAATTTGGCGGCAGACTGACGTGCATAGGATCGTTGTGTTTTGTTGTCCCTGCCTATATTGACAGATTGACCTGCGATAGTACTGAACGTTCCGGTAAAAACCTGATTAGAATTCAGAACAGTGGCCTGAAATCCTGTACGGATTGCACTGTCAGACTTGCACAGAATGGACACTTCGTAGGTAGTTCCTGCGATGACCGTATCCGGAACTCCCATAATCGTTACGCTGCCTGGAAAGTTTCCGCCCGAATGGCAGTCACTTTGTTGACATGTCGTTTCTCCGGGAGCTCCTGTGTTTGCCACAGGAGGATTTTGAGGCTCCGGCAGGGAAGAGCTCAATACCACATAGGCAAAGCAGGCTAAAAATGAAAAGTAGATATTTCTTTTTTTCATGTGTTGTTTTTTAAGCTGATAAAGTGAATAGGTGTAAATTAAATTATTCCATTTTATTTTTTACGATTTGGAAAACTCTGGAAAGATTGAATCCGAATTGGACTTCTCCGGAAAAAAGATTTCCGTTTGTTTCGGTTAGTAGTGCGCGTTCATTCATGCCTGTCGCATTTGAAAAGTGGAGTTGAAACACGTGACCTCCGGTTTCAATATCAAAGCCCAGTGAAATGGGATGTGAACGGAAATCTCTTGGGAATTTATTAAGCGGGTAATAATAGTCCACTACCAAGGCTACCCGTTTGGTGAATTTATAGCGTGCTCCGAGACCCAGTGCAAACAGGTTATTTGGAATAAGCACATTATCAACAATATTTTGGTGTACCATTATGGGATTAAATTGGAAACTGAAGTTGTCAGAGAATTTCCGGCCAATAATAAGCTGATGGAAATAGGCAAGCCTTCTGGTTTCTGTAACTTTTACTTCAGGATCTGGAAGGACATTGCTTTTTAGTCCGTTTCGCATGATACCACTTACGACAACCAGGGAAAAGGGAAATGCATGTGTGCCCTCAGACTGCCACAACAGCCGGTATTTTAAAAAGGCATCCAATTCTTTTTTAAAGGTGCTCCGGGCAATCCCAACTGTAAGATTTTTGGTTATCCCATAGTCAAAACTCAAACGCATGGTCGCATTATCAAGTCCAAAAAACTCCTCAAAACCCTGGTCTACTCTTCCAAAACGGTGCAGGATTCTAAAATCCAGAGCCCCTGCTGCAAGCATTTCCATGCTGTGCGAAGAAATGACTCGTGGAGATTTAAAAGCGTTGGTGACTTTGGTGTTGGGATTTGCGTCCTCACCTAAGGAACTCAGCAAATCCTGTCCGAAACCTGAAGCAGGGCATATTAGCAAACCCATACCAAGGGTTAAAAGCGAAACAAAAAGCCGTATTGAATGCATCCTGAAGTGGTTTATCTTTTTCATATTGAATATCCGCATTAATTGTTTTTAGCCCCTTCAGAAATCCATTTTTCGATTTGGCGGATTTTGCAATCAGGGATACTGCTTCCATTTTTTGGCATTGCAACAAAACCACGCAGGTGTTTTATGGAACCGATCAGATTGCGAGCATCCACAGTGGCTTTAACACCAGTGTAGCTGTTGTAATCCACGCCTCCTTGGGGCCTGCTGCCTGCATGGCAGCCGTTGCAATACAAATTCAATATCGGTAGTATGGTTGTGCTGTAACGAACGTCCAGGGTATCGCAGCTGACTTCTTTACAAGGTACATTCAGACGGGCACCCTGTTCAATCCACAACGCAAGTGTTGTGATTTGATCATTTGTAAGTCTATCAAAAGGGCTGGGAGGCATAGGCTGAAATGCGTCTGTGATAACCTTATAAAGTTTGCTTGAAGCATAATCTCCAGGTTTCACAATACTCAAAACACCTTCTGCGGTTGTAAAATCATATTCCCCGGCTTGGTCATCTGCGTTATGGCACTCCGGGCGGGTACAACTAGAGAGTATAAGCGGGGCAACTTCCTGTTCATAACATACTTCCCGGTCCGTACCAATATACTCATCGGTACAGTTTGAAAGGATCAGAATAAACATTAGAAAGACCAGCCTTTTCAAGGTATTTCGAAGCATTTTGATTTTTCTTTAAGTCGGCAAATTTATTAAAACTAGCTTATGTATTGAAATTTTAACTTTTAAATGAATAAGACTTCCCGCGATTAAGCAGGAAGTCTTACTCAAAAAAGGCTTACTTGCAATTAGCTTATTTCAACTCTTTTACAAAATTTCCGGAAGCATCAAACAACAAGACTTTCAACGCACCATTCAGATCAAGTGCTACGATATAATCGCCACCCCTTGTGGTGCCTGCCTTTTTAATGGTAGCCCCGGCATAATTTGCGGCTATGTAGTCTGTAATAGCAGCGGGAAGTGTAGTGGGATCAACTTCATTCAATTTTTTTCTGTGATCTTTTGGGCCATTTGGTCCATGTTTTTTGCGTTCGAGCTCTTTCACAAAAGCACCATTTCCATCGAATTCAATAATTTTGATTTCACCATCTACCGTTTTAATCAACACAATGAATTCTCCAGTGGATTTTTTAAATGCACGGTCGATTGTAGCATCTGGATAATTCAAAGTAATGTAATCCGTAATGGAAGCAGGCAAATCTTCAATTGCCACTTTGGTAATGAGACTGTCTCTGCCACCAGGTCTGTGTTTGCGTCCAAACTCTTCTGTTCCTGAACCAGGATTCGTAGGGTCTGGTGCAGGGCTGTTTTGAATTTGGGAGCTTACAAGGGCCTGGTCATCTGCACTTACTCCCGTAAGTGTATCACCTTGGCATGCGCTGAGCAGCAGGACAGCAGCAGCTGTCATTAAAAAAATACTTTTCATAGATAAGAAGCTTTAGTGTTAAAAAATAATAATAATTACGTGTAGATGTATTTCAAATAAGGTGTTTTATCTGGATTACGCAGTGTTTGACACGGAAGTTGCCTTGCCGTTTAATTTTTTTAAAAGATTTCAAAAAATAATTTTTTTCTAAGGATTAAGGCAACTTGGAGGGTCTTATATTCGTACAACTATCACGTAGACATTTCATAAAAGTCTGTATTGAAGAGTGAAGAAACATATAACTCGCCCGAATTTGAGTCGCTTATCAGGGAATGTATAGCGCTTCAGCCCAGGGCACAAAGGAAATTTTACGAATGCTTCTACGCATTTGTAAAATCCATATGTATACGCTATACTTCAAAGCCTGAAGATTGCGAAGAAGTGCTTGATGATTCTTTTATGAAAGTTTTTAAAAACCTCGATAAATATAATTTTGAAAAACCTTTCAAGGCGTGGCTGAGAACTATTGTGGTTAATACCGCTATCGACTTTTATCGCTTGTCCTCAAAACAATATCAGATGCAGTCTGTGGAAGATCATGCATTCCTCCATGTGGAATCCTGCGCATTGCACGATCTCGGAGCCGAGGATATTCTTAAAGCAGTTCAAAAGTTGAGTCCTGCATACCGTACCGTTTTTTTGCTTTATGCGGTGGACGGGTATAATCACAAGGAGATTGGAAGTTTGCTGAATATTACAGAGGGAACCTCCAAGTCTAACCTTGCCAAAGCCAGGATGAAATTGAAAGATTTATTAATCCAAATGTATGGAAAAGAAAGTGTAGCTCCTTTTTTAAAATACAGTGTACCATCTAATTTATGAAAACGGAAGAATTTGATTCAATTTTTAAGGAAAAACTGGGAAGCTTGCAACCTGAATTTCGGGAAGAGGATTGGACACGCCTCCAGTACAAAATGCAAGGTCGCGATCGCTTTATTACGGGTTTCCCTTTGCGCGTTCTTATGGGTGTGCTGGCGGTGGTTTTTTTAGGAACGGCAGCATGGTATCTTAAGCAAGGTGTTTTTGGGTCACAAAAACTGCCACAGAATAAGAGTGAAGTAAAATCTATGCCCATTTTTGCGGATGCAGGATTACGTCAACAGGCAACTTCCGGAATACCATCCACTCCTGCAAGTCAGGTAGCAGCAGGGCCTTCAAACCGCGATGCTAAAAATTCAGAAAAAGGCCGGCATTTTCTAGGCTCTGCATCAAGCAATGATGGCTTCAATAAGATACAGACTGCATTGCCTTCACCGGGATCAAATACAGCCATTGTGAAAACAGAAGCAGATCTGAAATCAAATTCAAATGCGCAATCATCTCCTGTGGATGTACAGGGGGAATCACTGCCACAGGTATCTGAGGAAAATTCAACAACAGCTTCTTCAGGGATGACGATGGAGGACGCATTGACAGTGCTTCCCGCACTGCCGATTGACCCTGTCATCTCCGAACTTGAAGGATCGGCTCCTCACTTTTCAAAAATCAAAACACGAAAGGGACAGGCCATTTCGCGATGGATGGCGGGTGTTGGGTTTTTAATAACCAAAAGTCATTACAGTGCAGGCCTCAGGACGGAAGTACGGCTGAATAATAATATATCGCTGAACTCAGGTATTATGCAGCAAAATTATTTTGTACAGCAATACAGCAACCAATTGGAATTCGAATCCGATCATGCTGTGGAGTTTAATGAACTGGCCATACCAAGACATAGCAAGACTACAGAATTTACAAATATCCGAATCCGTTCTACAGATTGGGTGCTGCCATTGGAGCTAAAGTATACCTATCCTTTGAGTACTTCTTCTGCGGTCAGCATCAGTGGGGGTTTGCAACTGAGCTTGAAAAGCAAGACCCTTCTTGATTTTGATTACCTTTCTTATGACACGAATGAAATGTTAAAGGAAACCGGATTGGATCAGGCATACAACAGTGCTACCCTGATCAATAATTTTATTTTTGGTTTAGGCTACCAGAGAAATTTTAGAAAATGGAATGCACAAATTGCATTGGTGTATCAGAAAAGTAACAGCAACCTGCCAAGTCTGTCCAAAAAAGACCTGGGACTGCAAACGGGTATCAGCTACCGTTTTTAATTTTAGTCACCCATCCAAAGTGTGAGTTGATTTCTTTTATTTCTCTCTGAGAAACTAACAAATGGTAGTTTCATGCTCTTCTTAGAAGAAAGAGTTAAAAGGAATAGGTTTTATTTTTTTAACTTAAAGGATTGAATGGCTTGTTTGCAATATTCAGATAATACCAATCTACCGCTTATTGCAGCTCTATCTGCAAGGAGTTCATCAAAGCCATCTGAATTTTCCCAGAACACTTTTTTAAGGGCGCGTAGAGCTTCCGGATTATAGCTCCTTAATTTCTGTACAAAATGATCCAGATACTGGTCCATTTGTTCGGTGCTTTCAAACACTTCGTAGAATAATCCTTTTTCTTTTGCCCATGTGGCGGTTTGCCATTCTTCCGGATTTAAGGACATCATTTGAAATGCAGCCTTGCCAATTTTCCGTTCGACTGCAGGTCCGATAACGAAGGGACCAATGCCTACTGCAAGTTCACTAAGACGGACGCTGGCGAACTTCGTAGCAATCGGGTAATCCATTGCTGCCGCAAGACCCACACCTCCACCTATTGCTTTTCCTTGTATTCTGCCGACAATGATCTTTGGGCAGTTGCGCATGGCAAGGATCACATTTGCAAATCCGGAAAAAAACAATGTACCTTCTTCAAAATTTTGAATGGATGCCAATTCATCAAAACTTGCTCCGGCGCAAAAGCTCCGGTCGCCGTCGGATTCAAGCAGAATAAGATGAACCTGATCGTCCGTGCCCGCACTGTTGATGTGCTTTGCAAGTTCCCTTAGAATGGAACCAGGTAGGGAGTTCTGGGCAGGATGGTAAAAACGAATTCTGGCAAGACCTTTTTCGACGGTTGTCTTCACATACGCTTCCATAATTTCTTTGAGATTTATATTATTGCTTTTTCCAGCTGGCATAGGCCCCAGTTGGAGTGGGGTAGAATTCAGGGATTTGTTCAAGGGGCTTGCATTCACGAATATACATGTGCGAATCACGTGCCAGTTGCTGGTATAGTTCTGTTCCCTTTGTTTTCCAATCCATCATATCGTCACGTACCGTTCGGATGATCCGGGCAGGATTTCCAACAACCAGGCTTCTTGCTGGAATTTTTGTTCCCTCCCGAATAAAACTCATTGCTCCAATAATGCATTCGTCACCGATTTCGACTTCATCCATAATTACAGAGTTCATCCCAATGAGGGAATTTCTTCCAATGATTGCACCATGAATGATTGCACCATGACCTATGTGTGCATTTTGTTGGAGCCTTACCTCAACACCTGGAAACATATGTATGGTGCAATTTTCCTGAATGTTGCATCCATCCTCAATCACAATTGATCCAAAATCACCCCGGATGGCAGCAAAAGGTCCGACATATACATCCTTTCCAATAATCACGGACCCTGTTACCGCTGCAAGAGGATGAACAAATGCGGTGGGATCGACGACAGGAATAAATTCTTTGTATTGATAAATCATTGAAAACCTTATGCACAAATGTACTAATGAGAGCTTATTTTCGCTGAAAATCTTTTGTCATGGCTGTTTATTTTGATTCAGGAATTATAAAATTCTTTAAAGAACTTTCCAGGAACAACAACAGGGAATGGTTTGCTGAAAATAAGGATCGTTTCAAGTTGACCGTTGAAGAGCCTTTCCATCAATTGGTCAATGATCTCATCGAAGAAATGAAGCAATTGGATCGTAGGATTCAAATCACTCCTAAAGATGCGATATTCCGAATTTATAAAGACATCCGTTTCAGTAAGGACAAGACTCCCTACAAGGAACACATGGGAGCCATTATTTCCCCGAAGGGTCGCAAGGATTATGTATCTCCCGGAATTTATTTCGAAATAGGAAAGGAGGGTATTGCGGTATACTCCGGAGCCTACATGCCCGATAAAAAACAATTGGAAAAAATCCGGTATTACATTGCGGATCATCATTCTGAATTTAATAAAGCAATCACAAATAAAGCCTTTGTAAAAAGATATGGAAGCATTCAGGGCGAACAGAATAAAGTGATTCCTGCAGATTTAAAAGAGGCTGCAAAAGCCCAACCACTGATTTATAACAAAAATTTTTATTACGGGTGTAAACTGGATGCTGCTATGGTAAGTTCTCCAAAACTACTTAAAGAACTTGTACAATGTTACCTGGATGCCTCGTCTGTAAATGCGTTTATAGATAAAGCTTTACAAGCGTGAATGGATACTTTGTATTGAATGCTGTAGTTGCGTACACATCCTGCATACGCCAAGATATTTTGTAAAGTCCTGAATACGAGAAAATTTATTGCAGGCATTAGTTCCCATCATCCTCTGATAAGAGCAATCGGTTTATTTCTCTTTCTTTCATCATGTCGCGGTTTACAATGATAGCCGCATTGAGCTCAAATCCAAGTATGAGAATCAGCGTATTCAGACGGATCCAGATCAATGTAATGATCAAGGCGGAGATGGCTCCATAGACTTTATGGTATGTTCCGAATTTGTGAATAAACATACCAAAAAGGAAAGTAGTCACAACCGATGAAAAGGTTGTAAACAGCGCGCCGGGAGACAAGCCGCGTATAGGTTTGTGTAGCGAAGGGCCAAATCGATAAACCAAAGTGACTACAGAATATATCAATAAAAAGCTTATAATGTAATTAAGTGTGGAAATAGAAAATTTTAGAAAGTTGTTCATATGAATATAGTCGAGCAGCCATCGCAAAATGCGTTCACCCATAATGATAGAGAGCACGGAAAGGATCAGGAGAACTCCCAGCGCGAAGGTCAGTGATATGGCAGTGATTTGTTTCTGAAACCATTTGCGCTTTCTAAAACTTGATTTATAGGTTTTGTCAAATCCGCGCATCAGGGCAAGAATCCCCTCAGAACCAAAGTACACTGCTAAGAAAAAACCAATCGATAGAAAAGTACTTTTTGCTTTGGGTCTGAGATTTTCGATAATGTCGTGAATGACATATTCTTTTGCTCCAGGTGGTAAGATGGATTGGATTGCTTTTTCAAGTGCATGGTAAAAATCGAGTCCTTTAGGCAGATAGGCTGTTAATGTGAATAGAAAAATCAGCGTAGGAAACAATGCAAGAAAAAAATGATAGGTCATTGCACTTGCCCGTGTGTTCAAATCATTTCTCCGGGATTCCTGGATCAGGAAATAAAATACCCTATAAATAGGGACTCCCCGAAATCCAGGAAGGGAATGAGATTTTGTCCATTCGGTAATTTGCTGTGTAACCGGATGTGTCTCGAACCAACTGCGAAGTTCCTTACTCCTGCTAATCAAAATAGACATTTAACTTTTCGCGAATAAATTCCGGCATCGGAATTTTTTTACCAGTTTTAGCATCGACAAAACAGAGCACCACATGAGCCACATTGATCAGTTTTTCCTGTTCGTTGTAAATTTCTGTGTCGAATCGAATGTGATCAACAGGAGGCTTTCGGATTTCCGTTACCATGCGTAAAAAATCATCATATAAGGCAGGCCTCAGATATCTAATTTGCATGGAAATTACGGGCATCCAGATACCGTGTTCTGATTCCAGTTTGGAATAGGGTATGCCCAATGCCCTCATGGCTTCTACACGTCCTACTTCGTAGTACTGGCTGTAATTACCATAGTATACATATCCCATTTGATCGGTCTCTCCGTACCTAACCCTCAAGCTGAATACATGACTGAACATCTTCTCAATGATTATGCATGACGTTCACGCAGAACAGGACAAGACATACAGTGCGGGCCTCCCCTGGCACGCGATAATTCACTGGATGGAAGCGTTATGATTGTATTTTTAAGAGTCCGGACGTCCATGTCTTCTTTCAGAATATCCTGTGCATGAATAATTTGATAACCCGCGTTCCGGAATGCAATTTCAGTTTTTGGATTGCGGTCATAAGTGAGTGCAATCCCTGGTCGCAAGGTGAGTAAATTGCATCCATCCGTCCATTGTTCTCTTTCCTGATATGGAGATTCTCCATTTCCACTCCAGATAAAATCTATTTTCGGACTCAATTCCGAATGCATGAAGTCAATTACGGAAGGATATTCGACGATGCTTCCTGATTTTCTGTGAACCGTTACATAGGAACCCAGACCATCTTTTACGATAGGCTTGAAACCAACAAACAATTCTTTGTTGATTTGCGTAAATAAAGTATCAATGTGCATGAACGAACGTTCTTTAGGCACATCTACTTCAACAACATTTTTAATAAGGTTGCGTTCAAAAAGCACCCGCATCAATGTTTGCAAGGCATGATTGGTAGTGCGCTCGCTACTGCCGATAAGCAGGTAATCTTCATTGATTAACATCAGGTCTCCTCCTTCGATACTAATGGGTTCTCCTTTTTTAGAAGGAGGAAATTCATCTACCATGTTGAGGTTGATCAGTTTGTTTTCCTTGGCGAGGTAGCTGAATTGAGGATGAGCATGCAGTATAAACCGGGTAAGCAAATTCTCTCGATGTCTTACGTCTTTGGATGCTTTCGTAATTACAATATGATCCATAATCGTAAGTGCGATATCCCTTGTAAAAATGAAATTCGGAATCGGATCAAAAAGGATCATGTCCTCCTTTTTATAAAAGCCGGTAATCAGAACTTCTGATAGGGTATCGTGATCCATATCCTGCAGAAGGGCAAACGAATTTTTCGGAAGCTCTTCAAATTCTTTGATCATTTGCATTACTTCTGACTTGATCAAAGGATCTGCATCCAGAGCCTGTCTTAATAAGGTTTGCGTTTCAAGAACGTTTTCAGGACCTAAAAAACGATCCAGGATACTTCGGAAAATAAGATGCTCTTTCTGCATCGTAGGAAGATGTACGATGTCATCGAAAAGCAAATCTGAGGCCCTTCGCGGACTGATGCGATCAATACCTTCGTCGGGTTTGTGAACGATTACTTTTCGTAAGGTATTGATTTCTGAATTTACAAATACGGAGGGTTCCATAAACACATTTGTGATGCAAAGTTATTGATTTTAAGCAGAGTTAAGAGGAATGGATTCGAAGGGAGGCTATTTAATTGGATTTGGGTACATTTCCAATACCATTTTCATTTTCGTGCCGATCTATTTCAGAGTCTATTTAAGATGGACCAGACGGCCTTTTGTGATGAGGCCTCCATCGGCATTGCGAATAATGAATATTTGAAGGCTTTCAAAGGCATGCGCAGATTCAAGATCAAACCACGGGTCGCTCGATTTCAATGAATACAACAATACTCCGTTTGTGCTGAAACTTTGGAATTCGTATGGGGGATTGTCAGTAGGGAAATAAATCCGGCCTGCACCCTGAATGGGATGTGGTCTGATTTGAAACCCCGCGCTATAATCAATCAGAGAAATTTCTATTACCGGGCCGGGACCTATACCTCCAAATTCCAGTTTATAATAATTGTATTGATTTGGAAATGGATTTTGGTGTTCAAAAGTATACGTGATGGTTTCTGTTTTACTTCCACACGTACCACCAATTTCACCAATTTTGTTAAACGCTGTACCTTCTGAAGCATGGTAGATCGAAATGCCGTCACAGGTATTTCCCTGGATCATTTGCCATTCCAATAGTACATGCCCCTTGTAAATAGAAGCTTTAAAATAATTCAATACGGACTGACCGATGGCAGACGGATTCAGGCTTATAAGTATAAAAAAAATCTGAAGTTGGGTCAATCTAGAATTCACAGAATAACAGCATCTGAATTAAAAACGATCGGTATTTTAAAATGTTTGAAGCACGTGTTTATTTCAATCAGAACACCTGCGCATACCTGTACTTGGTCCAAAGTAGCTTGATGTAAAATAGACAAATTACACCAACTATTCAGTTAGGAATCATCGATTCCAATCTTGCAAAATGCTTTATCTTTCGGAGTGAAACAGCGAACATGGCAGCAACAAAAATATTGATTATTGGAGCGAACGGGCAGGTAGGAACGGTGCTTTCGCAAGCATTGAGACAAAGGTTTGGATCTGAATCAGTTATAAATTCAGATCTGCAGATGCCTGCTATTGCCGATGGTCCGTTTGAAGTATTGAATGTGCTGGATAAAGATCGTTTAAAGGGATTGATACAGAAGCATGAAATCACCCAAGTGTACCACCTTGCCGCGATACTTTCTGCCAGAGGGGAGCAGGATCCTTTGAATACGTGGAACATCAACATGCAAGGATTGCTGAATGTACTACAAACAGCTGTCGATGTAAAATTGGATCGTGTGTTCTATCCTTCTACAATTGCGATATATGGTCCCTCCACACCGAAACAAAATACACCCCAGGAGACGACTTTTATACCATCCACAGTGTATGGAATCAGCAAACTTGCCGGAGAACACTGGTGCCAGTATTACCATAACCGGTATAGCCTGGACGTTCGTTCTTTACGTTATCCGGGAGTCGTCGGATGGCAGTCGCCACCGGGGGGTGGTACCACAGATTATGCCGTGGAAATTTACCATGAAGCCTTGAAAACAGGACATTACACCTGTTTTTTAGAAGCCAATACCCGCCTTCCCATGATCTATATGGAGGACAGTATACGGGCTACCCTGGAATTGATGGAAGCACCGCAAGAGAAAATTAAAATTCGGACTTCCTACAACCTGGCGGGTATGAGTTTTACTCCTGCTGAAGTGGCGGATTCCATCCGGAAATTTATTCCAGATTTTAAGATTGCATATGCCCCGGATTACCGCCAGGCCATTGCAGCATCATGGACGGAAAGCATAGACGATACACCTGCGAGGACAGATTGGGGATGGCATCCCAAGTATAATCTGGATCAGATGACATCCGATATGCTCTCACATTTGAAGGAAAGATATGCGAAATAAACTTTAAACAGAACACATGTACGGTACCACAAAAATCCAGTTGCAGGAAGAGCTGCAAGCAATCCGGGAGGCGGGACTTTTTAAAAAGGAGCGCATCATTACAAGTCCCCAGTCAGCTATTATACGTACTTCAGAGGCTGGAGAGGTATTGAATTTTTGTGCAAATAATTACCTTGGATTGTCCTCGCATCCTGAAGTGATTGAAGCTGCAAAAGCTGCAATCGACCACTATGGATATGGCATGTCTTCGGTTCGCTTTATATGTGGAACCCAGGATCAGCATAAATTGCTGGAGCAACGCACAGCGGAATTTCTGGGGATGGAAGATTGCATTCTGTATGCAGCTGCCTTTGATGCCAACGGGGGCGTATTTGAACCCTTATTACAGGAGCAGGATGCTATCATTTCAGATGAATTGAATCATGCATCCATAATTGACGGGATACGACTTTGCAAGGCCCAGCGTTTTCGGTATAAGCACAATGATATGGCAGACCTTGAAGCACAGCTTAAAGGAGCCGGTTCCGCCCGGCGAAAACTGATTGTGACAGATGGGGTCTTTTCTATGGATGGCACCATTGCCCAATTGGACCGGATATGTGACCTTGCAGAACAATACGGAGCCATGGTCATGATTGATGAATGTCATGCATCCGGATTTATGGGTAAAACCGGAAGAGGAACGCATGAATACCGCAAGGTCATGGGCCGGATTGATATCATTACAGGTACCTATGGAAAGGCCCTCGGGGGCGCTTCCGGAGGATTCACGGCAGCCCACAAGGAAATCGTTGACATGCTTCGTCAGCGTTCCAGACCTTACCTATTTTCAAACACGCTTGCACCGTCAATTGTGGGCGCATCCATAAAAGTACTTGAGCTGATCTCTTCTTCGACCATATTACGCGATAAGCTTGAAAAGAATACGACTTATTTCAGGCAGGCAATGACGGCAGCTGGATTCAGCATTCTTCCGGGGGAGCACCCCATTGTTCCCGTGATGCTATACGAGGCGCCTCTGGCCCAAAAATTTGCAGCTGCCTTGTTGAATGAGGGTATTTACGTAATCGGATTTTTTTACCCGGTAGTTCCTCAGGGGAAAGCAAGAATCCGTGTTCAAATTTCTGCGGTACACGAACAGGCACATCTTGAAAAGTGCGTAGCAGCGTTTACAAAAATCGGTAAAGAGCTGGGCGTGATTTCCTGATTGGATGTGATCTGCCATAATTAAAGAAAATGTACGCTTTCGTTAAACCCAAGCAGGGTTTAACTGTTTTTTTGATGCATTTATCTTATTACGAATTATTTCGTACATTTGTTCTCTAAACTAGATCAAGCAATGACAAAAATTATTCAAATTCTTGCCATACTCCTTTTCAGTGGTATTGCAGCGGTTTCTCAGGAAGCACGCTTATTGCGTTTTCCAACCATTCATGATGACAAATTGGTATTTGGCTATGCCGGTGACCTGTATACGGTTTCATCAAATGGTGGTGTAGCCCGGAAAATTACTTCCCACGAAGGATATGAAGTGTTTCCCCGGTTTTCTCCGGACGGCAAATACATTGCCTTCACAGGCCAGTATGACGGGAACTCTGAAATCTATTTGATCCCATCGGAAGGGGGCGAACCTAAAAGACTCAGCTACACTGCTACATTGTCGCGCGATGATGTATCTGACCGAATGGGTCCAAATAACATTTGTATAGGTTGGAAAAACAATGAACAAATTATCTACCGCAGCCGCTGGAGGGATTTTAACGATTTCAGAGGACAAGTCTATCTGATCTCTAAGAATGGAGGGATGTCCGAACAGTTGCCTTTTAATCATGCAGGATTTTGTTCTTATGCTCCGGATGGAAATAAACTAGCCTACAATCACGTCTTCAGAGAATTCAGAACCTGGAAAAGATACACCGGAGGTATGGCTGACGATATCCGCATTTTTGATTTCAAAACCAAGGAAAGTAAAAAAATCACAGACAATATCAACCAGGATATTATTCCGATGTGGGTAGGAGATAAAATTTATTATTTATCCGACCGGGATGCGCGCATGAATTTATTTTCATTCGATGTAAAATCCGGACAAACCAAGAAGGTAACTGACTTTAAGGAATTCGATTGCAAGTTTCCATCTTCCAATGGAATGTGGATCGTTTTTGAAAACGGAGGCTATATATACAAGCTGAATACTCAAAATGACAAGTATGAAAAAATTCCGATCCGGATTCTGGATGACATGGTCTCTGGTAGAAATAAAATGGAATCTGTAAGAGATTATATTGAATCTTATGAACCGGGTCCAGATGGCAACAGGGCCTTGTATGTGGCAAGGGGTGAACTCTTTACGGTACCACAAAAAAATGGATCCGTCCGCAATCTTTCCAATGCATCGTCCAGTCATGAACGCAATGCAAGTTGGTCACCAGATGGTAAATATATTGCCTATATAAGTGATGCCACCGGTGAGGATGAAGTCTATATTTTGAATTCGGATGGAAGCGCAGCAGCTATGCAGCTTACAAAAAACGGAGACAACTACAAATATGGATTGAAATGGTCTCCGGATAGTAAAAAAATATTGTACAGCGACCGCAAACAGAATCTGTTTTATGTGGACATCGCTTCTAAAAATTCCACCCTCATTCAAACATCTAAAATTTTCGAGATCACGCAATATGACTGGTCACCAGACAGCAGGTATGTTTGCTATACAAATCCCGAACGTAAGAACAACTCTTCCATTATGGTATATTCATTGGAAGAAAAGAAAAATAATCCGGTCACCGAATTTTGGTTCCAGTCTTATTCTCCAGTCTTTAGCTCGGATGGCAAATACCTGTTTTTTGTTTCAGAACGAAATTTTAATCCTAGGTACAACAATGTAGAATGGAACAATGCCTATTTCGATATGGCAAAAATTTATGCCATTGCATTACGGAAAGATGTGTCCAATCCATTTGAACCAAAATCTGACGAGGTAGCTATCAAAGACAAAGAGGACAAAAAAGCAAAAGACAGCACTGAAAAAAAGGAGGAGAAAAAGGAAGATAAAAAAGATACCTTGAAAATCACAATTGATTTCGATGGCATCTTTGACCGCGTGTTTAGTATACCTGGTGCTCCTGGAAATTATTTCGGCTTGGAATCCTTTTCGGACAAAGTGTATTATTTCCGCTCCTCTTTATCAGATCGCATGAAGTGGTATTGCTATGACCTGAAAGCACAAAAGGAAACAGAATTAAGCAATGAGGTGGATGGTTTTAGTTTTACTCCGGATGGTAAAAAAGTGATGGTTTCATCCAAAGGAAGTCAATACATTATAGATGCTCCAAATGCCAAGGTAAGCCTGGAGAAACCACTTGATTTGTCGGATTTAAAAATGACTGTTGATAGAAAAGCAGAATGGCGCCAGATTTATAATGAATGCTGGAGACAAATGAGAGATTTTGTTTATGATCCCGGACTGCATGGTGTCAACTGGAAACAATTGAAAGAGACGTATGCAGCCTTGCTGCCGTATGTCAACCATCGTGCAGATCTAACATATGTTATTGGTGAATTGATTGCAGAACTCAACTTAGGGCATTCCTATGTTGGTGGTGGGGATTACCCAAAAGCAGAGCGCATTAAATTAGGTCTTCTTGGTGCACAACTTCAGACCGATCCATCCGGATATATCAAGATATCCAAAATTCTTAAAGGAGAAAATTGGAGTAATGCTGTGCGCTCTCCTTTGACCGAAATTGGATTGAATGTGAAAGAAGGAGATTTTATACTTGCGGTTGACGGAATATCCGTGAAGGGCGTTTCTGATTTTTATTCCCTATTGGTAGGAAAAGCCAATAAGCAGGTTCGCTTAAAAGTGAATTCTACGGCTTCTGAGACCAATGCACGCGACATCACCGTTGTTCCGATTGATGACGAGCACAATCTTTATTATTACAATTGGGTACAGAAAAATATTGAGAAGGTCAACAAAGCAACCAATGGCCGGGTGGGCTATTTGCATATTCCCAATATGGGAAGTGAAGGCCTGAATGAATTTACAAAATATTTTTATCCGCAACTTATAAAAGAAGCACTCATCATTGATGACCGTGGAAACGGTGGAGGCAATGTGTCTCCCCAGATTATCGAAAGACTTCGCAGGGAGCCCGTGCAAGTGACCATTTCGAGGAATGGAACACCCACCTATGAGCCCGTTGAGCAGATCGTTGGTCCAAAGGTTGCTTTGATCGATGAGTATTCTGCAAGTGACGGGGATATTTTTGCATACCGTTTTAAAAAATCAAAATTGGGACCCGTGATCGGAAAGAGATCATGGGGTGGTGTAGTTGGTATACGGGGAAGTTTGCCCATAGTCGATGGAGGATATCTAAACAGACCTGAATTTTCCAGATACAACGTGGAAGGGACCAAATGGGAAATTGAAGGACATGGGGTAGACCCGGATATCCTTATTGAAAATGATCCCTATAAAACGTTTATGGGTGATGATCAGCAACTGGACAAAGCGATTGAGGTTATTAAGGATTTGATGAAAGGAAAAACTTATACAGAACCTGCACCTCCTCCTTATCCTGTAAAATAAATTAAGCTCTTTGAATTGATCCGGAATGTATGATGTGGTCTTTCAACGTTTTCGTTGTATGATAACGTTGAAAGACTTCATCGTTCCGGAAATTCCTCTCTCAAATAGTAAGCAAATCGTAGCTTTCACATAATCTAATTCTATGCGTCGCCTTATCCCATTCAAATGTTCTTCAATCTTTCAGATCAGCTTCCTGTTGTTCTTATCACATGGCCTTTCTGCGCAATTTATGAATGCAGGACCTGCAGGACCGCCTCCGGAAGGCAAAATTGTGGGCTCCGTAATTGATTCCATAAGTCGCAAACCAGTTGGATTTGCGAATATTGTAATTCAGGAAGCTCTCGAGAAGAAAGATGTGGATGGAGCACTTGCGGATGACAATGGCAAGTTTAAAGTAAAGGGATTGAAGAATGCCAAATACAATGTTATTGTAAGCTTTCTTGGCTACAATACCAAAATACTTGGGCCTTTTAAAATAAATAAGGATGTGCAGGAATATCAATTGGGAATTATAGAATTACATCCAAGCGTGAAAGAACTTTCAGAAGTAACGGTCGTTGGTGCCAAGGATTTGATCGAAAATAAAATTGACCGTTTGGTGTATAATGCAGAACGCGATGTGACCTCCAAAGGGGGAACTGCAGCCGATGTATTGAGACGTACACCTTTGCTTACTGTGGATTTAGAAGGGAATCTGACAATGCGGGGCAGCAGTAATTTAAAAGTGCTGATCAACGGAAAGCCCTCCTCGATTATGTCCAATAATATTGCAGATGCTTTAAAAATGATTCCGGCGGACGTGATAGAGAAAGTTGAAGTCATCACCAACCCGGGTGCGAAATATGATGCGGAAGGAACAGGTGGAATCATTAATATCGTAACCAAGACTAAGAAAATACAGGGAATATCGGGTTCTGTCTTTGCAAGTGCAGGCACAAAAAGCAGTAATTTAGGTTCAAATCTGAACCTGCGTTTTGGAAGTTTGGGATTCAACGCAAACATCGGCGGGCATTACTGGAGGGGAAAAGGGGAATCCAATATCAATCGCGAGAATTACACGGTAGCTGTCAATCCCTTTTACCTGCAGACAGGAAACTCTTCAAATAATGGAGGGGGCTTGTATTCGCAACTGGCAGCAGACTACGATATCAATTCAAAAAATGCGCTTACCTTGTCCGTACGATTTCCGTTAAACAGGTATGCAAATGAAAATAGATTAACGACGTACACGGGATCTCAAAAGGACCAATTGCCATTTTTATTTGAGAGGAACTCGGATGTTGTCAACAGAAACTTGGGCACAGATATCAATCTGGATTACAGAAAAACCTACGATAAGGATTCGGACCGTGAATTTAGTGTTGCCGGACAGTATTCTTATTCCAATCGAAAAAGTGATTATGAAACCGATCAGTTGGATTCAATTGGTTTTTTGCAGTATCGGGAGTTGGGTCCTAATTTAAGCACCAATAAAGAGTATACACTTTCTGTCGATTACCTGCACCCATTTTCAAAAAAGGTAGTTATTGAAACGGGATTGAAATCCATTATCAGAAACGTATATAGTGACATCTATTATGATACACTAAATCTTTTGACACAAGTATACCAAAGAGATGCAAGTAGAAATAATGTATTTGATTACGATCAGGATGTTGCAGCCGGATATGGCCAAATTACTTTTCCCGTTTCCGAAAACCTGAAGTTAAGGGGTGGTCTTCGCTACGAACATACTTTTATTAAAGGCGTAACTGTTTTGGATGGAAACAGTTTCGAACACAACTATGCTTCATGGATTCCAAGCGGGCTGATGTCCTATTCTTTTAAGGATAAATCCACTATGAAGTTCTCCTATTCCCGAAGGATACAAAGACCCAGTATGTTCTTTCTTAACCCGTACGTAAATTACAATGACCCAACAAATATTTCCTATGGTAATCCGGAGCTGCAGCCCGAAGTTACGGAATCTTTTGAGTTGAGTTACAGTTTTACCAAAGATGTAAAAAATGCGACGGTGTCGGTGTATCATAAAATCACGGATGATCTGATCGATAATTACCGCTTTGTAGATTCCACGGGAAGAACGAATTCTACCTATAATAATCTTGCGCAAAGTATATCATCAGGAGTTAGCATCAATGGCGGTATCATGAAGCTTGGTTCCATCATTCTTAACGGAACGGTAAATTTATATTACCAGAAAGTTGAAAGTTCGCAATTTACGGACGTCCGTAATGATGCCTTCAGTTATAGCCTCAATGGCTTTGCAAATGTCAATATAACGCCTACTTTGGGCATTACGTTTTTTGGATTTGTAAACTCACCAAAGCTGACAACGCAAGGCAAGCAGGCTAGTTGGTTTGTATATTCCATTGGACTTCGAAAGGATATGTGGAAAAAGATGGGTGGGATATCTATAGGGATTGATAATATATTCCATCCCAAAATGAACCTCAATTCCGAATTTAAATCCAGCAGTCTGTATTATAAGGCTGATAATAAGTTTGAAGGTTGGGGCATACGCGCAAGTTTTGATTATCGATTTGGTAAAATGGAATTCGGTGCCTCAAAGAAAAAGCGGAAAGGCAGCCTTAACGATGACCTCAAGCAAGGAGAGGGCGACGGTGGAGGTAGCAGCAGCGGATCGAATCGAAATTGATTCTGGCAAGAAATGTATGTTTAATTTTTACTTGAATTTATAAATCTCATTTTATTAAGAAACGCTGCTTGCAAATTGCTTGCGACCAACAGTTAGTCTATCTTTTTTTGGAAGTAGAGAGAAGAACAAGTCGTTAAGATTCTTCTGTTTTGCTTTTCTGTAAAAACCAGGATGCAATGTACCCTGAGAATATTCCATAGAGTCCTAATCCCACCGTTTTCAAGAGCATTGCAAGTATCCGGCCTTCTGGTGTCAAAGGAATTTTGTCTCCATAGGTTGTGTAACTGAAAGCTCCAAAGGCCCACCACAAAGCATCTTCTGCTGTTTTTATTTTGCTCTCAGGAGCGTTTTCAACTTGTAATACGACCATGGATGAAAAAATTATAAAAAGAACTGCAATGACCGTCAATGTTGTAAAAGCACCTGTTGCTTTATTTCGAAAAACATGTTCTATCAGCTTCTTGGTTGAATGAAATGCACGGGCTATGCGGATGATCCGGATAAGCCGTACAATTCGTCCTGCACGTGCGTAATCAAAAACTGGAATGCTTGCAAGGAGGTCAATCCATCCCCATTTCATGAATTTCAACTTATTTTCTGCCTGGTAAAACCGCACAGAAAATTCCGACAAAAAGAAGATACAAATCAAATGATCCGTAATGCGGATGAGATGGGTTACTTCTTCAGGCAAGTGAAAAAATGTTTCCACGGCCAGTGCTCCAAAAATGTAAATCGATAAAACCATGACTACGATGTCAAGGCCCGTGATGTTGTTTTCGGATTGATCTAAATGCATATTGAAATGATATAAAATGAATATAACCGTATTTTCAGATCCTAAATATTATCCCTATCGTTCCTTAAGATTAGTGATAAAGTTACCAAAGAAATTTTATTCAACTTGGTGAAATGAAGGTATCGTCATTTCAGACCCTCTTAGAGATCCAGGGACGAGCAAAGACCATAGTTGTTGGCTTCTTGATACAAAATGGAATTAAAATGCGAAGCTTATCTTTGAATCAATATTTTTTCAACAATTTGTGCTTCTCCTTGAATGGCTCTTAAGTAGTAGAAGCCTGGGGTCCATGATGATACATCCACAATGATGGGTGAGGATCCTAATTTTGATTGATACAAAGTACGGCCATATATGTCGTTTACGTAAACTCTGGCACATCTTCCGGCAGGCAGAGAGGTTATACTGATTTCGATGAATTCACGTGCAGGATTGGGTTTTATAAACAGGATTTCATTTATTGAAAGCTGTTCGTTTGAAACGGTATATGTCAAATCTGTGGAATTGGATTGCAATACGTCGTGGTCATTTTGTTGCAGCCAGGCTACCACTTCCAAATTTGAAAAATCCTCAATACTATGCTCCGTATTCAAATTGATGATATTTGCAGTGCGCCCGTCTATAGGCAGCCTGTAGCTTCCAGGTACGTCCCAGGTAAATTGAAATGTTTTTTCAGAATCAGGAGGCATGGTATCTAAGATGAGACCTGAAGTATCCGTCAGGAATTTTTTCAAAATATGATAGAACTGACTCTCTCCATTTGTCTTTGTGTTTTTTACAGTTTTCTTCTCACAAAGCGCAGCATATAATCTTGTGGTTGAGGATAAAGGTGCTTCGTTTGCAACTTTAACCTCAACTTCGATATGTTGTGATTTAACGCGACCGGAAGTCGTGATTTGATAGAATGCAGGAATTTGTTGATTCAGCAGGAAGGCCTGGGCACTGTAGTTTACCGAACTCCCATTTAGGTTGCCATCAAGAACTGTAGTAGGAACAGCATTGAATCCAAGGTTATAATACCGGGCTCTAGACGCTGCTTCAATGGTATGGTAAGGATCGCCACCTTGCGGACTGTTCATTGGATAATTGATTTCACTATACAAACCTGAATATCCAGCCAACACGTGGTGCAGTGTATCATTGGCAGTTTTGGAGGCTTGTGAAGTGGAAGAAGTGAAAGATTCGTGAAGAACGTTTCGTGTAAAAATCGTGTCGTTGACTGTAATTACAGAAATTAACGTATCGTCTGCAGTCAGACTGGTAGGCATATCGTTGATCGTGCTGATCCATGATTTAACCAGATGATTTGTATACTTCGTGTCGGAGATCTGCCAAGGAAGGGGATGTGATACATTGAAATCGGAAAAGCTCAATGCATTTAAACCACTAATTATTGCAGTTTGAACAGGACCATTATCAACCTGATAATTGTATTGCACCTTGGTGATTGAATTACTTCCAATGTTTTTGTAGGTCGCAGAAATGGAGATTGGAAATTCTCTAAACAAGTATAGATTTTTAAGTGCATGTTTCTGCGCCTCTACATCGAAAGCGGAAAGAGAACCTGGTATAAATTCATAATACGAATTATCAGAAGTGGTTGGCGAATTTAAATTATCACTTGCATAATCTGGGGAACCGGGAACCATGATTGCGTTGGTTGAATCTATTTGAATTCCTAATGTCAGGTTTGTTTTCCCGGGACAATCCACTCCATTGGAACGACAGAGGGTTCGCTGGTCTACTATAAAAATTTTATTTGTGGACTCTTCAAGAACGATGGATGCAAAAATGTGGCCTCCGGACTGAAGGTTTTGCTCGCTAAATGAATTGTAAGAAATCCAAAGCTGGCGATGTGGAGCCAGGCCAAAGGTTTTAATAACAATGTAATCTCCAGTCGCAGCTCGTAATCCCCAAATGCAAATGGAGCTGTCTGGGATTCTGGAAGTAGGTAGTGCAATATTATTGGAATCAATTCGCACATTCGTTTTTGTGTTAAATGTGAGGATGCCGCTTGTGGAAGCTTTGTAGTTTTTTACAAGAGCCCCATTGAAGTAAAATTTAAAAGGGATCTGAAAAGTTGCCGACCAATTCCCTGAAGTTTGCGGTCCCTGCAGGATGGTTTGCCATCCTGAAGTAAGTCCGGCACCTTGCTGATTTTCGAGGTCGGTGTTTAGATTTGAAGGATTTTGTCCGGATTTTACGACAGGCAAAAGTTGATATTGAGAAAACCCTTGATTCAAAAGGATGAAGAAAAGGAAAACGAGTGGCAAGGTGCGCATGATTTTGTTTTAGAAGAGGTAATAAAAGAGGCCCAAAGATAATCTTTGGATGCAACAGCAGCAGCTTGAAGCTAAATTTAGAGACAAACACATGACATGTCTGAAGACATGTCATGTGTTTGCTTTTTTGGCAAAGGAAATAGCATAAAAAAGGCAGTTAAAAATTGGTGATTTCCAATCTATAACTGCCTTGCATTGAGTCGGGGCGACAAGATTTGAACTTGCGACCCCACGCCCCCCAGACGTG
>CAZDQG010000035.1:11895-30718 GCA_964507535.1 uncultured Saprospiraceae bacterium | reverse complement strand
ATCCTAATGTGTGGTACAGTTTTTGCTGACATAGGGTTGCCTAATAATCTGATATGTATTTACCTTTCATAAGGTATTGTGGTTTAGCATTTTTGTGCACTATATATGGTTTTGATTTGCATGCCCAGATTTCTGGTATAGTGTATCGCGACTACAACTCCAACGGATTTCGCGACAGTTCATTATTATACCTTGAACCGGGAGTAGGAGAGGTCCAGGTTTTTGTAACCGGATTTCAGGGAACTACCAACCTCACGCTTACAGATGACACCGGCCATTTCACAATACAACCCACAGATGATCCTCCCTACCGGTTGGAATTTCGACAAATAAAAAAATTCGATTATCCCGGACCCATGATTAGCAATAATTCAGCTCAGGGTTCCGCGATCCAGTTTTTCTACGAACGAACAGGTTCGACCTCATACGGAATTAATTATCCGGGAGATTATTGTCTGGACCCACAAATTGTGACACCCTGCTATGTCATGGGCGATCCTCTGGATACAAATTCTGCATTTAAGAATTTCGATGCCTTTGTTTCCTTTGATTACCATGCCGGAGGAACATCCTTAAACAGCAGCAGCCAAATCAAAGATGGCGGAACTGCTCCCGATGTGCACCACCTGGCAGTAGGAAAGGAAATTGGAAGTTGTTGGGGCACTGCGGTGCTGCGCTCTTCAGGTAAAATACTTACATCTGCAACGCTTAAAAGACATAGCGGTATAGGTCCACTTTCATTCGGAGGACTTTATGAAATAGATCCAGCCTTGAATAAGGTACGTCCATTACTGGATTTGAATTCTATTGGCGTTCCATCAGGTCACTTATTGACAAATTCACAACGCAATCTGCCTATTGCAGCACCTCCAGTTTCAACTGACAGTCTTGCGTATAGCTACATTGGAAAACTTTCCTATGGTGCTATGGATGTGAGCGAAGATGAGCGCTATCTCTATATCATGGGTCTTTATACCCGAAAACTATATTCCATCCATTTAAACAGACCCTTTGAACTTCCTAATGCCGCCGATGTGGATTCATTCAGCATTCCTGATCCGGCTTGTACAAATGGCACATACAGACCATGGGCTGTAAAAGTCCATCGGGGAAAAGTGTATGTGGGAGTTGTGTGCGATGCCTCCATTGGAGGAACTGCAAACGACCTTCATGCTTTTGTATATGAGTTTGATCCAACTACCAAACTGTTTAGCAACATCTTAGAGTTTCCACTTGATTATCCTGCATATTCAAATAAGTTCAATTTTAATCCCTGGAAAGATGAATGGAATGGGGATTGCCCGGATGCAGGAAATATCTTTTGCCAATATCCGCAACCCATTCTTTCAGACATTGAATTCGACGGAGATGATGTGATGATTCTGGGAATCATGGACCGTTATTCATTGCAGGGTGGAATCAATCAGCATGATCTGGAAGGTCATGGCATTCACACCATCATCAGTTATGGTGATATGCTTCGAGCAAGATACAACCCCGGATTTTCGAAATTTATACTTGAAAACAACGGTAATGATGGAAAATTTGAAACTGCTGGCCGCAATACCGGATTTGGACCGGGCGGTGGTGAATACTATTATGGCGATCATTCGATATCAATCAATGGCCTTGTATCGGAGCGGGAATCGCTGAATGGGGCCATAAGCCGTTGCCCAGGTTTTGGAGATGTAGTCAGTGCGGCCGTTGATCCTATAGGTCAATATACCAGTGGTGTTATTCATCTAAACAACCTATCCGGGAATTGGGAAAAAAGATACAATATTATATCACACGATTTTGGTCTTCTGATTGGGAAAGGAAATGCACTTGGAGATTTAAAAATACTCAGCAAAAGTGCTCCGATTGAAATAGGAAATTACATTTGGTCAGACAGAAACGGCAATGGAATTCAGGATCCAACCGAAGCTCCACTGCCAGGTGTTCGTATTGAATTGTTAAAAAATGATTCCGTAATTGCAAGTTCCATAAGTAATGAAAACGGATATTATTTATTTTCAAATCAGAACTGTCCGGCTCTTAATCCCTCACCGCAGTCCTTCATTTATGATGTAAATTTATTAGCCGCAGAATCAGACTACCGGCTTAGAATACCTGGATTCGCTTCACAAGCTCCTCTTTTATTTTCCAATCCAGGTCCTAAAAACACAGGAACACCCAACAACGATGCCATTGATAGCGATGGTGAAATCGAAAATGGGGATATCGTGCTCGATCTTAAGACTGGAATGGATGGCCAAAATGACCATTCCTTTGATTTTGGTTTTGTATCTACTCTGCCTTGCGATCTGAAATTAAGTGACATTCAAACAAGTTCCTGCAATCCTCTTACAAATGGTTTTAATTTAGATTTCAAGATACACACCCAAAATGGACCTGTTGGAAAGTTAGTAATTGAGCTGAGTACAGGAGAGTCGAAAATTGTGGATGGATTGCCAAACGGGATTGTTGATGTACATTTTAAAAATCTGCCTACGAAAGGAATTGCAGGCATTGCCATTACCGTCTATTATTTGTTTGACTTGCATTGCCGTTTGTACCAGAGCAATGCATTTGATCAACCCGTTCCTTGCTGCCAAAATACCTTTTCATTGTGTAGCAACCGCGATGCACTGATTCAACTTTTAGCAGTGCCTGGAATGGCACAATACAAATGGTTTGACAGTACCTCGCGAAAAATCGTAGGCAACACGGAAATGCTCCTGTTCGACAAAAACTTTACCGGACTGGAGGATGGGTACGAAGCGTATTATTTTGAAGCGATTGACAGTTTAGGTGATACCATAAGACAACATTGCAATTTCAGGATATCCATAGTGGAATGCTGCGGCCTGCAAGTAAATACATTTTTACAAACAGATTGCAACAACAACGGAACAGTCAATGATCCCTCTGATGACTGGTTTGCAGTATTGGTCAGTGCTGATAATCCTCAACCCGGTCCATCCAGTCGCTATGAAGTTCTGTTGAATGGCAAAATTCTGGGATCTGCTTCATATGGTTCCTCCATTCTTGTGGGCATGGCCCCAAACTCCGACTTTCATGCCGATGGTATTACCCGCTATAAAGTGGAGATACGGGACGCAGACAATCCGGTTTGTCTGGACTCGCTGTTTACGAATCCTACTGCCTGCCCAAGACCAAGAATCACCGTTAAGAAAAATTTGATTTCCAAAAATATACAATCCGATGCCTCCTTCAACATTGTATACCGCATAGACATTGAAAACTCAGGAGATGAATCGGGAAGTTATACCCTCAGAGATGTTCCAGCTTTCGATGACGACATACAATTGTTAGCTGCATTTTACACAACAAATATACCCGGAAAGGGAGGCGGCGCATTAATAGGATATGGTCCATGGAACATCATAAACAATCAATTGATAGGGCCTGGCATCAAACACAGTGTAACCCTCACCCTTAATGTTAAATTGGATTTAAGACCCGGCTCAGGTGGTGATAATGTGTACCATGGTTGTGGAGTTTCAGAAAGCGGTCCTGCAGCAGGTCAAGGCCTTTTCAATAGAGCATTAATTGATGTGGATCAGGATGGCATCTATGATGATATCGATACTTCCTGTGCGGACATCCCTTATCTTGAACTACATAAAAATCTACTGAATATATCGCAACTGGATTTGTACAATTACCAGTTGGATTACCTCATCCGCGTAGACAATCTTGGGGGAGCAGCTGGAACATATAATCTCTATGAGCGACCAACTTTTGACGATGACATTGCAATACAATCTGCAAGTTATTCTTCAAATAAAGGTGCTGGTGGCTTGTTAAATGCACTGATTCCGCCAGATGGATGGCTGCTTGGTTCAAATCAGAATATTCCGGCGGGTGCGAAAGACAGTTTTTTGTTGCGGTTAAAAGTAAATTTGAACCTGGATCCAGGTTCACAAGGTAATAATATCTACCAAAGCTGCGGATTCACAAATCCACAACAATCCCGCATTGGGGAAGGCTTATTTAATGTGGCACTTCTTGATTTAAACGGAGACACCAGACCCGAACGCAGAGATACTACATGCAATGATCTTCCACAGATTTTTCACAAAAAACAACTGATAGCTCAAACGAGGAAACCGGATGGCAGTATTGATTATGATTATCTGATAACTGTACATAACAAAGGTGGAGCAGCAGGAAGCTATACATTAAAAGATGTACCCTCATTTGAGGATGATGCCATAATACGCTTGGCCAGCTACCAACTCAACAACCAAATTCCACAATCTCTGATTACCACTCCGGGTACATCAGGTTGGTTATTGGCCCAGGGAAAAATCCTTGCTCCTTTCAGCCGGGATAGTTTCATGGTAAAGCTTAACGTATTTCTTGATTATGAAAAAGGCAGCACCGGTGATAATCTATATCAGGCTTGTCGCAAAAATGAAAAAGGAGAATACCTTGCAGGATTTGGTCTGTTTAATGAATCCACGCTGGACATCAACGCTGATGGTATTCCAGATCAAAGAGACACCGTGTGCAAGGATTATGCCTTCTATGACCTCGCCTTGAAAAAATATGAAATCACCTCGACAACCGTTCGCAAGGGCGATTATATTGCATACAGAATAGCGGTGTATAACCAGGGTACACTTATGCCCAGAAATATCAGGCTCCTGGATTACCTTCCGCGAATTTATGAATTCAACCCTATTCTCAATTCCAGATGGAAAGTTGAAAATGATACCCTTCTTTCCTATGTGCTGGATTCGCTTCCTCAGGGAGATAGTGCAATCATTGATCTCATCGTACGCATAAAAGCTGGTTACAGAAACGTCTTTGAAGTAATCAATACAACTGAAATTGCCTCATTTGATTCCAGCAATAGCTATCCGGCTGAAGATATTGATTCAGATCCCGACAATGACCGAACAAATGACAACCCCGTACTACCAGGCAATGCATATGATGATATACTAACAGGACATCATAAATCCAATCCTGATGAAGATGAGGATGATCATGATGTCGCAACCGCACTCATCTTTGATCTTGCTCTGCGCAAAGAAAAGTCTTATCCTTTAGCTGTTGGATATAACCAAAATGTGGACTTCAGAATCTGGGTGTACAACCAGGGAAATGTAGCAGCACAAAATATTTCAATCGTGGATTATGTTCCCTCTGGCTTCCGGTTCAACCCGGCAGACAATCCGGACTGGACCGATATTGGCAATGGAATGGTGACTTCAGAAATACCGATTATCATACCTCCAGGTGATTCTGTTGCAAAAACCATAACACTTGAATTACTTCATACGTCCAATCCCCAAAACTGGATTAATCGGGCAGAAATAAAAAATGCATTCATTGTCAATCCGCATCATATCGTGAACATCCTTCAGGATGATTTTGACAGCGAACACGATATGATTATGGACAATGACATGGGAGGTGAAATCTCCTCACCTACAGACGATTTTATATGGGACTGCGGAACGGATTCAGATGGTGACGGAATCAAAGACGAAGACGATGCAGATCCGGCTACTGCACAAGTTTGGGATCTTGCCCTGATCAAATTCATAAAAACTCCAAAGCCACACATGAATGGTCAGGCGCTTGAATTTGTAATCCGGATTTATAATCAGGGTACGGATACGGTAGGGCAGGTAGGTATAAAAGATCATATTCCTCCTGCATTGAAATTCCTTTCAAATCTGAATACCCAATGGAAGTTGGATGGCGACCACGCAGACTATATTCTAAAAAGGAGAATCAATCCGGGAGATAGTGCCGACGTAAGTCTTTTTTTGGAACTTCATCCGGCCAAAGACAAAAAAGACTGGATCAACTATGCTGAAATTGTAGGCTCTGCAAATCTTAGTCTCGTGGATAGAACCGGACAGGATTTTGACAGTCATGAGGGTTCAGATAATGCTTACGAACGTTCGGTAGTACCTGGATCTTTATTAGATAATGACATTCAATCAGATGGCAGTTCCGGAGATGAAGACGACCACGATCCGGCTGCACCTTCCATCCTCGATCTCGCCCTCTGTAAACTTTATTATGAAAATAGTCCTGCCCATTACGGGGACACCTTGCTATTTTCAATCAATGTTTTCAATCAGGGAACACTTCCGGTAAAACAGGTTTCCCTGGTAGATTATATACCTACAGGTTTAAGCTGGATTCCAAATGCTTTCTGGTCCTATGATCCCGGAACCTCTACCGCAACGTATGTTCTGGATAGCCTCCTGAATCCTGGGGACAGCGCCAGAATTTTTTACCACCTTCGGGTGCAACAATATCCCGGTTCTGTGTTTAATCAAGTGAATGTTGCCGAAATCGTTCGTGCAGTGGATAGCGAAGGGTTCATCTATTTTGCAGACTTTGACTCGCAATACGATTACAATAAAAATAATGATGTCGGAGGAGTGCCTAACAGTCTCACCGATAATGCGATCGATGACGATGGCCTGGACAGTGATGGCGATGGAATTAAAGACGAGGATGACCAGGATCCTGCTATGGTCCCGATTGTGGATCTAGCCCTGAAAAAAGAACTGGTCAACACAAGCACCTCTGATACTGCATGTTTTAGAATCTATATTTACAATCAGGGGAATGTTCCTTCGGGAAAAGTAAAAATTGCTGACTATTTGAATACAGCATATCAATTCATTCCTTCAAAAAATCCTCTATGGTCCGTACATGGCAGTCAACTCGAATATACTTTTCAAAAAACATTGAAGCAGGGAGGTATTGACTCAGTTGATTTAAAACTATTGGCCTTAACCAGCACGATATCAAGTGACTATTACAACTGGGCAGAAATCATTCAGGTCCTGGACACTCTGGGAAATGATATAAGCGACAGGGATGCAGACAGCAAACCAGCTTCAAACAGCGCAGGAGAACGCAACGTAAAACCAGGTGATCCTGATGACAACAACCTGACAGGCGGTGGGCCTTATGTAAACCAAGATGAAGACGACCACGATGTCGCGGGATATATACAAAAAGCCAAGATCGGCAATATGGTATGGCATGATAAAAATGGAAACGGAATTCAGGACCCTGGAGAAGAAGGTATTAAAGGTATCCGGATTGAACTCTATCGTTCGGATAACAAATCTTTTGTCCGCGCTATGGAATCAGACGTGAATGGAAAGTACCTGTTTGATAATATCCTGCCAGGTAAATACTACCTTAAATTTTTAGCCCCCACGGAATACAGCATTACAAAAGCCAATATAAACTCTGATTTGTCAGATAGCGATGCAGATGGCTCGAACGGACCAGGCACAACAGCCACAACAATCTTGGAAAGTGGCGAAGAAGACCTTTCATGGGATCTTGGCTTGTACAAATGCATTCCTGTTTCGGGTTACGTCTGGTTTGATTACAACAGAGATGGTATACAGCAAAATTCTGAAAACGGTATCAACGGATTATTTGTCTATTTATACAAGCTTCCCGGAAAAACACTCTACGCACAAGGAAAAACGTATTCCAATAACGCTCGATTTCTTCACGATGGTTATTATAATTTCTGTGTAGAACCCGGAGAATACTATTTAAAAGTCAGTAAATTAAATGGTTTTATTCTTTCTCCAGCATTACAGGGACAGGATCCTACCCGTGATTCAGATCTTAATGAAGCATACGGCGAATGGACATCGCGAAAGTTGAGTGGACAATCTGGCGATACCATTCCAAACATTGGTGCAGCAATGTACAATCCTTCATTTTCTATTAAGAAAGCGGATCGCCATATCGCTTTATATCAGGAAGACTTTGAACATACTCCCAATCGAAATGGTACGATTCAGCTTTTTGCAGAAGAAACCTCTTCCTCAAACCATTTGAATTGGACCGTTGCAGAGCAACCTTGTGCCTCATTTTACCGCATTGAACGCCGAACAGATTCAAAAAAGATGTTCGAATTCATCAGCATGGTTTCAGCTCTTCCTTCAGAATTAAATACGGATGTTTGCCAATTTACTTTTGAAGACCGCAATGTGAATCAGACGGGATTCTACGCCTACCAGGTCGTTGCACTAGATGAAGCAGGCAACCGGATAGCGAGCAATGTAGCCTACGTGGAGCGCACAAGACCACATTTGAAAAAACTAGTAACCGCATTTCCAAATCCGGCAGCAGACGCTGTAACCCTTCAATTTGCAAATCCAGTTTCAGGAATCATAGAATTGCGATTATATGACGGATTGGGTAATGAAATCAGAATGTATACGTTCGACATGGGAACAAGACTACAGAAAAATGAATTGAATCTCGATCTTCGGGATATCCCCGGTGGATTGTATTCTATAGGTCTAAAGGCCGACAGTCTCAATGAGCGCCTGGCATTGACTGTTGTGAAATAGAGAAAACTACTTACCGGCGTTAAAGACCATGCAGGCAAGTTCTGTGTGGTCTTTTTTATTTATCAATTTCTAAAAAACCAAATAATGATTCACTTAATAGACCACGCTTTTAATATCCTGTGTGAAAAGCACTAGCGAATTGAAAATGTCTGTAATTATCTTCCAGACTTTAAAATGAATTGTATATATACCTTGAATTATGCCCTATGCAAAAGCTCCAAATAAAACCCCTTCATACAAAATTGCAGCCCGTAGAATGATACAGTTAAAAACTGCAGCAAAATAAACATAGTATTAAACCCAATTCTCAAAAGTCTCCAAAACATATTTTGGATCATCTGAAGCGCATTTTGTAACTTTAATTCCGTTATTCGGAATGCAATTATTTCATTTAGGCGTTGTATTCGATTTAAAATAAGCACACATGAATTTCCTCAAAGTACCTTATGAACCGGAATATGATCACACAGAGATCATCCACTTTCTATGGCTGCGTCGTAGTATTGGTATCCTTGGAATTGTGTTTCCCTTTGTTCTTTTTGCAGGTAATAGCTTGGTTTGTCGGGACGGACATTTGCTGGACTCCATCAGCGCGTATTATCATACCAAAATGCAAAATATCTTTGTCGGCATTTTAAGTGTAATTGCCATTCTATTACTTACGTACCGGGGACCCAAGGGCGAAGATGCATCCCTGTCTAACCTCGCAAGTCTTTTTTGCTTCGGTGTAGCCTTTTTCCCAACAACTCTGCCCATTCCAAATAGTCCCTGCTTTGCTGGTCTGGGTTTTGAATTCCACATTTTACATTTGATTTCTGCTACCGGCCTATTCAGCTGTTTTGCCTATTTCGCCATTGTAGTCTTCAACAAGCCCAACGATCAAGGTATCCTTTCTGAAAGAAGACGAAAGCAAATGCCCTGGTTTAAATGGAGCGGTTATATCATCATTGCATGTATGGTCTCGATTGCGTTGGGATCGCTGCTTGAAAGTACCCTACACATTGCAATAAACTTTCCCTATACTTTTGTCTTTGAATGGCTTGCTTTGGTAGCCTTTGGATCGAGTTGGGTCATTAAAGGTGATTGGATTATTTCAGGCCACTCAAAAACAGCCTGAAGCAAATTCTATACCTTGTAGTTGTAATCATCACAGGTGATACGCTGCATTATGAATCAGCTTGGTTCCACATTTGGTACAATTCACTTCTGCTCCAGCACCACCGGAGCATCCTTTTGGACATATAAAATGCCATGCCCCCCGTGGACTACGTGCCGGCTCTCTTCCATTTTCGTCCAAAATCAATGGCTTGGAATGAACACTTGTTGAATCATTTTGCTTGTCAGCATTCTGTATCTGGGTTTTATTGGTATCCTGACATGCCATGCTCGCCATAATAATGATAAAGCCTATCACTCCTGGTTTAAATATTTTCATCAGCTGAATTTTACGCAAAGATATATGAGTTTACACTTTCAATTAAATGCCCTGCTATATTAAATGCGTTCCTCCATTAAAGAGTTTCCATGGCCTTACCAAAATCTTATTATAAAAAATCATCCGTAAAATGACGCCTTCCTTTAGGCATGGAAAACTTATCTTCATTGAATTTTTTTGATTCTCCACGAGGTATCGACAAAGAATGCCAATCATCCATACAATGCATTTTAGCGATATAAACAATTTGCCCGATATGGTAAGGATAATGTGCCAATTGCCTGTTGATAGCATCCATAACCGTATGTCCCTGGTTTCTAATAAATATTTCTTTGCCAAGATCTTCCTCAGAAAGTGTATACAATGCATTGAAAAAACAGGACCAGCCCTGTTCCCACTTTTTCATAAGCTCTTCACGAGTTTGTATGTCATTGTCAAACTCTTCATCCCTCTTCCGCCAATCCTTTTCTCCATCAGAAGTTAGAAAATCGGTCCACCGCGACATCATATTTCCCCAAAGATGCTTTACGATGGTGCCGATACTGTTGCTTTCTTCATTATATTGATAAAACAGCTGCTCCTCATTAAGTTGAGCCATGGCTCTCTCGCCTGCCATTTTATAATACTCAAATTGCTTTCGGACACTTTCCAAATAATGAAGATCCATTTCTCAAAATTTATTTTATACCAATACTGAACAATGTAACATTTTAACAAATAACCGACCTAACACCTCTATCAATGCCAATAAGGAAAGGCAAAGAAGCCTGTTTTCCTATTTAATATTCGTTTTAAGTTTAACAAATAGCCGCTCGCATGCATTATCTGAACACCTGGTAATCTGAAGGGATCCACTTGTTATAGGCTCTCTTATTTTATGAATCGTAAGTGCCTTTGAATCCACTACGATAACCACTTTTTCCATAACGTGCTTGGCACTAAATGATTTGAGTTTTTCAGAAGAAGCTCCGGACAAATACAACAATAACTTCTTTTTATCATCAGTTTGCTGCTCCGCAACCGGGGCTTTCTCGAGTTCCAGAGGTACATACTCCGAAGTGTCGATAACAACACTCCTGATTCCTTCCTTATTGTATTCCTCAAATAGAGGACTAAATGAAATCCGCAAATGCCCTGTATTGCGAATTGTGTCCAGATTCACATCAACAGAATCCAATGCAATGATGCGATATAAACCATCTCGTATTGAAGAATTACCAGCCGGGTTTGATTGGGAAAATGCGTACCAGCTATTTAAGAACAGAATCGTACAAATAATATACTTCATAAACATGTAAGAATAAATTAGATTGTCTTAGGACAAATAATGAACCAACGCCGGATATCCATATATCCGCCACAATGTAAATGTACTGAAAGCAAGTAAAATAAAGAGAGCAAGCTTGAGCCACCTTGTTTTCAGCTCCAATGTTTTGCTAAAGTCGTAACCGCTCCAGCTTAAAAAACCTAACTTCAGCAAATCAGATAATTTCAAATCAATAGAATGACCACTTATAAAGTACATGCATATACTAAAAATTAGAAATACAGTCTGAAACAATAAAATTGTACCAAGAAAATAAATAGTAATTACCAGAGATTCAAAATAATTATACTTCGCCCTTGCAAGCAAAGTATATAAAAATAAAGCCTGGAAAGGAATAATCATTGTCAATACAAGCGCCAGATGGCTAATCGCATAATGGGTACTCTCACCGGGCCCAAAATAATCATTAAACGCTACAACAGTGTTTTCGCCAAAAACCAGGTTAATGCCATATAGCAACAAAATATAAATACTGGTCCATATTAAAAAATAAGAAACTGGAGTTTGATAGTACTTCCTTTTCCCATAAATATAATCAGATACTGTTTTTCCTGGCATAAGTACCATCTTATATGAAGTAAAAATGAAGCCATTCTCCATATGTGTAAAGTAATGGATTAATTCATGGTAAAAATATCCTGCGCTGATGCGCTCCACTTTTGTTTTTTGACCACAGTGACTACAATAATTTCCACTTAGCTCTGAACCACAATTTCTGCATTGCATATTACCTTGCTCCATACGTTTTTATTTTGAAAGCCTAACAGCAAAATGGCTACAACAAATTTTTAAGTTAATAAATTTGTTAAAATCCCATATTCAATTGAACCAGCAAAATTACGTGCCCTTTTTAAAATTTTGCTTTTTGCTGCATTGAAAATAGCAAAACAAGTTATGGTTCAGTAAAGACAGCGAAGAAATACAATGACAAACGAATCAACTACAACATATTGTGAGTACATCAAAATTTGGAGCAAGGGATTGGATCTGGAACCTAAGGTAATTACATATTTCTAGCTTCTACAACGTACTTCTGAAAAGCGAAACACAAAACAAGCTGGGATGCCTACCCTAAAACACTTTGTCAAGAAGTACATCCTGTGGTATCTCGTCAGATGCCTATGCAAAATGATATAATTTAGGAGCCCTGTCGCAATAAACGAAATCCCAGGAAGTATCCAAAAAGAGAGATTAAAATAAATATCCAAAAATAAGAATCCATGTGTAAAGTAAAACTAAGTATGGGTTCTGAAACAATACAAGTTAGTATTGCTCCAGACACCAGTCCGCCCAAACTGAAAAATTTTAATTTTTTTAATGATAGGGGGTCCTGTACGTTATCATAAGAGGTGAACCTCATATATTCGATGAGTACCCTAAGGAAGATATAAATTCCTGCTATAACTCCAGAAGGAACTTCGAGTGTATATAATCTAACCAAGATGACACACAAAAAGAAAAAGGATATTGGTACGAAAAACTTCATTCCAGGAGCCATAAAATAATTTCCTGTGGTGTGTTTGGTCGTATCCTGTGAAAACTTATTAAGCATACTCGCTCCTTCGCTGGAAAAATAGGTATTTTCTGGACTTGCGCTAAGCGAAAACCAAAATTCCAACCAACTCAGGATAATCACCAAAGGACTTATAACTGCGAAAAATGGCAAGGTCAAATAAACATGCATGAGTGCCGCAGGAAGGATAACTCCGATGGCTAATGAAACATAGAGCACAGCCAAACTGGACCAAGTCCACCTCTTACCGATATAATAAAATAGTAAAGCGATGCATATACCAGAACCATGGCACAGCAAATACAATGTCGGATCGAAATTACAGGCATAAGAATACAAGATAACCGCGGCTCCAAAAATGGCCAAAATGGAACATACCTCCCTAAATTGTATAGCATATATCCCCCTTGGAATTCGTCTAATACTCGTTCTTTGCCAGTCAGAAATAGCCGTCCATGTATTTCCAAAAAGCATTCTTGACTTTACAATTAAAAACACTGCAATTCCAGCAAGAACATCCACAATGGAATGATTTGCTGTAGTAAGACAACTGATGGTAATTGCACATGCTAATAAAAACCATAGAATTTTATATCTATTAAAACGCAGTGAATAGTAATTGTAAATGATCCATGCCCAAATAACATGAAATGCAGGAAAGGCTGCACAGTTTGCATCTAATGAGCGGTCAAGCATAAGCAACTCACCGAATATATTTTTTGGAAGAAATGGTTTCTGAAATACCACTAGTGGTAAGGCAAAATAGATAATACCCGAAATAAGTGAACACCAAAATACATCTTTTACAAATTGTTTTAAATGCTCCCTTGATTCGACGATAAAAGGCACGGTACACGCAAAAAAATAGGTTGCTATATAAAAAATTACGGTCCAATCCAGAAAAGGTATGTATGCATCTAAATAAATATTTGAATAGATCGCATCAGATGGTACGCCTATTAAAATAAACGATTCATATATGAATGCCCATGGAATAAATGCCAATAGCATACCCCTCATCCTGACTTTCCAGGAAAGGGCACCATCATTTTCACCTGGAAAAGCTAATACATCCATTTGACAGTGCTTTTTGATCCCACCATCTTCACTCCTTATTTTAATGGAGCACACATATCCCAAGAGCGCCACTGCAAGTAATGGGCTTACCAGCCAATAGCCGGATGCAGAATCAGACAAAGCAAAAAGACAGAAACTTAAGATGATGATTCCATAATAAGATGGCAGGTATAAAAATTGAAGCTTTGGCCAATGCACTGATTCATTATGAATAAAATGCTTGACCATAAAAAACGAAGAGAACTTTTGCCATAATCCTGAAACCAAAACAACCAATCCATAGATCGCTATAATGACTGTTACTAAATCCAGATCAGGCAATGGTAGAAGCACCCAATGCGAAGAGTACCTGGCCCATAAGACCATACATAACGAAAAAATTCCAATCACCAAAAAGAACCGGACAAACCAAAATAGGGACTTCGTAAAATCGCTATCCATCACTAAAAAGATTCGTCGAAAGGTATCATATGGAATGTTTTATACTCAGCATGTTGAAGATTCACTTGTCCATTCTCATTCAGCATGGGATCTTAAGTCTCGTATTGAAGATATTACAAAAGAATCAACAGAATAAAAATAACCAATGAGCATAATGTGCCAAATGGAAAATACCACATCGTAAATAGGGACAAGGCTAGTCCAAAATGAACGGAGTTCATTGGTGCCTTCCAAAAGAAACACAGCCAACATAACCAACTCATTCCATACAAAACGAATAAGGGTCCCAATCGATAAACCTGTACATTGATCTTTTTAAACAGAAATGCCCAGGGGCCCGGCTCCGGAGGGCCCAGGTATTTTCCTTTTATGAGTACATAGATACCATCAATCAGCATGAAGCCTCCGATCAGAAATCCTAAACTAAGAATGATATAAATCATAACTCATTTCATTTGAGGCGTTGGAAAGCTATTTTCCCTCAGGTTACCGGAGGAATATTCCCCATGTACTCTTATATAATGTAATTGGACAAGTCCGGAATCAAAATGTTTTAGGGACTGTAACTGAAGGTTTCGAACGGCTGTTTCCGGATAAAATAAGGGTATGCCGTTTCCTAACAATACAGGAATGATGGAAAGTATCCATTCATCCACTAAATCATGTTTTAGAAGGTTATGTACTATTTGTGCACCACCGTTTATATAAATATCCTTCCCGGATTCCGATTTAAGTCTTCTGACAAGATCCGCAGGCTCTTCGGCACAAAACCAAAGCCTATCCTGATCTGGCCTGGCACTTCTTGTTAAAACATATGCATCTAAATTTGAATAGGGAAAAACCGGAACATGTCTCATAATCCAATCATATGTCCTGCGACCCATGACTATCGTATCCACTGTATTCATAAAATCAGCATAACCATAATCCTCCCCCTCCCGTTGTACGGAATCGAGAAAACTCAAATCTTCATCTGGCCCCGCAATATATCCATCCAGACTGACTGCAATAAATACAACAGACTTTCTTACTTGGGAAAAATTGTAATTGGAGAGATCCTTCATTTTTAATAAAAAAACAAATATGCTGATGTACATCAAAGTTGACAAAATATTTCAAATATTCCAAAAACTTACTCTTGTATAACTTGGTTCAACTTCATGAACTAGAAGCTTTGAATGCACTGAAAGAAAATTTACATCCGTTTAAAAATGTTTGAGCAGGCTACCATTGAATCATTAGCTACATTTTTCTTAACCGTAATTCACAGAAATTAAAATATCCATATTCCATTTATCTGACAATTGCCATAGGTCAGGCTGTACTAAAGAAAAGCACCTCCTAACCTGACCGAGATGCGTGATCTATTTAAATCTTACTTTAAAGTACAGGAAATAAAATAGAAGTTAAACCGGAATTAATTAAATTACACACATCACCGCCACAATCTCCAATTGAGTCTGGAGCCCCATTGTAAAAATTCTCTAAGGATCTACTTTCTTGTTTTCTCTTGATTTGATCTTTTCCAGGAGATTTAAAGTTACAGAATAATCCTCCTTTTGATCCTTCGCAATTTCTATAGCTCTCTCAGCTTGTTTTTCTGCCTTTTCGTATTGTCCGGTCTTGAATAAAAGTGCAGCATAGGTATCATTATTATTATAATTGCTCTTAAGCTCAATGGAACGCAGAACGCATTCCATGCCTTTCTCCAATTTTTTTGAATCATCAGAATCTTCATACCATTCCCATGCAATTTGGTTTAAGGCCTCCGGATCATTCCAGATTTTCTGAAGGTATTGATCCAATATTCTATGGTATTCAGATTCATCTTTTATGGATTCATAAAAATGCAATTCCGCCAGTAAGACCAGATGTTTTCCAGATGTCCACATCGTAACCCTTCCATCCAACTCTTTAAATTGATATTCCTTGCCTTTGTCAAATTCTCTAAGCTTATCCAGAGCTTGTTCAAATTCTACGCGATCTCTTTTTTCAATGGCCTTATAAACATGATCCTGAACAATAAACAGAAGTCTTGCATCCACCTGGTCTTCTTTAAAATAACGATTGAACAAGTCCTTGTGTTGACTCATAAACACATACGCCCTGCTACCAAATGGAAAGCAGATGCGCGTGTTGTGTATGGCATATTGATAAATAAATTTTACATTCTTCTCAAGTTGTAAATCTTCATCGCGCTGGGTATTCAGATATTCATTTATTGCAAACGAATCCAACTCAAAAGCATCCCGCAATTTGTGAGTATAGTCTAAAAGAAAATCTGCATCGCGCTTTCCTTTCCGATATTCTTTTTTAAACCAGGACAAGGTCTTTTTTGAATCAAGAGCATCTTTTCCATGTTGCAAAAAATCATCTGGACTGAAAACGCCCACAATTTTATCCATTACTTCGCCCTTTGCATTTAAGAAGAGCATTGTAGGGTGCAGTCTTACATTATAGATCTTGTTGATTTCAATTCCGGCACCTTTCATGGTATTGACAGAAAAATTGATAAAGTGACTATTAAAAAAAGCAATAACCTCAGCATCTTTAAAACTTGTTCTTTCCATCGTCGTACAAGCACCACAGCCGTTAAAATGGAAATACAACATGACAGGTTTTTGCTCCTTTCTTGCAAGCTCAAAAATGCGATCATAGTCAACGGTCCGGAAAACCAATGCAGTGTCTCCAGCAAGGAGTGATTGCATCACTATTAAAGATAAAAGCGTGGTACTTAAAAACTTCATAAAACAGCTATTTCAGGGTGAATACTTCAAGCCTTCCTTACGAAAAGGAACGGTTTGCCTTTCAAATATAGTACAGAAAAGGCTGTAATAAAAGAAAAATCGATGGTTGAATGGCAACCAACTTTGATTACAAGAGGCCTTAATGATAGCTGTTGATGGTAGCTTTAATGCCTTCTATAGGTGGGGTTGCGCTTATGCCAAACCGTCGCTCAAATTTTGTACTGTCAAAAATGTAATCCTGTTCAAATTGGTAGAGCATTTCCGGAAATTCCTTCATCACCGGTATGAACAATCCTAAAAGCCGGATCATCCATAAGGGAACGGTCTGAATGCGTGCCTCCTTATTCAATACTGTAGCAATTTCTTCTATCCATTCCTTTGTCGTGAGCCGCTCCTTTGTTGTCGGTACATGCCAAACTTGATTAAATGCATCTGGCGTGTTGCCAAGTAATGCTGTGGCTTTTGCAGCGTCCGGTGTATAGGTAAACGTGTGTATTTTGTTGATATCTCCAAATGCCTGAGCCTTCTTACCTTTTCTTAAATTGTCAATGACCATCATATTCAATGCGCTATTTTTATTATGAGGTCCATAAAAATCGGCTGCTCTGGCGATCAATGCAGTGATATTTTGCTTCTCCACTCCCTCCATGATCATGCGGTGCAAAAGGGCTCTGATTTCTCCCTTCTTACTTGGAGGATCAATTGCTGCATCTTCAGTCATAAAAGGCACCGTACTTCTGGAATACATGTACATGTTATCAAAAAAAACAAGTCTTGCATCGTACTTTCTACATGCTTTTATCACCTCTTCCAAAAATGTTGGCCAGACGCGTTGCCAAACTTTAAGATTGTATTCAAACCCAACCGTAACATAAACTACTGCGCTCCCTGCTATTGCAGATTCTAACTCTTTGGAATTCCGGATGTCAGCAGGGAAAAGTTCATCTGTATCATTGACTTTGTGCGGTGTACGGCTCACTAGCCGGATCTGATCGGTGTACATTTTCAACTCCTTTGCAAGAGGATGTCCAATTGCACCCCCAGATCCTAAAATAGTTTGTTTCATACCCATCATCTTTCATATTTTGAAATGACCTATACAATTCAAGCTTTAATAGCATAAAAATTAAAATGTTGCCACTGCAGCATGTCCTCTTTTTCCAAGATAGGCACTACGGTCGTGCCTATTATAAAATCCTCAATGTAATACAGTTTATAGCCCTTGGAATGCAAGACCTCGAAATGCTCAAAGCGTTCCTCCCTGTTAGTTTTTCCAAAACATTCGGAAATAACGATGGGCTTATACAACAGGAGCACATTGCTTATGGATTTAATAATTTCCTTATCATAGCCTTCCGTATCAATTTTCACAAGTCGCAATCGGGAAAGAGATTCTGAAAAATGTTCATTCAGGAAATATTCAAGTTTAACTCCTTTTATCGGGCTTCGAAGACTGTAACTCCCATGTGGACTGGATTTTTCTTTTGAAATACCTCCATTGCTAAATGAAGCTTCCGATGAATAATAATAATATTCGCCCTCCTCATCCACAATAGCACAATTATAAGGATGAATAGAAGAGCAGTGCCCGTTTAAAGTTGCATTTTCCTTTAAAATTCTGAATACATAAGGGTTGGGATCAAATGAAAGGGTGCATCCTTCCTTTCCGCAAAGAATACCAAAAATAATGGACATATGCCCCACATTGGCACCAATGTCAATTACCATATCTCCATTTTGAATCCACTGTTTAAAAAATTCAAAATGCTCCTTCTGGATGCGCTTTTTCTCTACGAGGGGATTATCCCATATTGCCAATTTAAAATCCGGATAGCCTTCAATGTGATAGTCCTCTACATGAATTTCATATTCACGCGTGATCTTTCTGGCAATTTTACGTTTAAAGGAATTCAA
>CAZDQG010000035.1:0-11795 GCA_964507535.1 uncultured Saprospiraceae bacterium | reverse complement strand
TTTCATTAAGGGATTCGCATATTTTAATTATAACGGCTTCCGCTTAAAAAGAGGAAGGCTTACCAAACGGGCTATTTTTTCCGCAGAAAATTCTCCTTCATATGTAAATGGCCAGGTACACAATGCTTTGATGGGATGGTCTTTACAGATTTCTTGTATAGCCTGCACTGCCAGTTTTTTCACAATTCCCCGCCGCCGGTATTCCTCAAGCACAAGCGCTGAACAAAGGTAGAGTGCATCATACGATACATGCAGTGGGGTTTGATTATAGAGCTGTCTTTCTGAAATTTTACTTTCAACAAACTGATGCATCAATTTTTCTGTTGTTGGAATAATTAAAACCCAGGCTACAGGACCCTCTTCTTCATTATATTCAGAGACGGTTGCAGGATGCATCTGCTGTAAATGACGGATTACATCGGGATTTACGTCAAGTTGATCCGGATCATTTTTGGCATCAAAAACATCCTCCGCCAATTGAATTAAACGTTCGTAATTATTCAACGACATACATTGCAATGGGTTACTAAACTTCAGTTATTTAAAAACCACATAGATATCCGGACTATTTTATTCGACGTGTGATTTCGTCTATAATTTATTTGTAAGACTCTAAAAAACAGACCTGACATTATATATCCTGGTTCTTCAAATAAGACTTGAACCATAATGTAACATTAAATTTCAATGTTTTTTGTCCGCATCCATTTATGAAAAAACCAGACTTTTAGAATATCTGCTGTGATTACATACAGTACTACGATGCCAAGCATCAACCCCAGTTGTGATGCAGCTAAAGGCACCATCCCAAAGTCTTGTGCAAATGGGATATAGGGTAATGCGACGGTCAGAATCAAACAACTCACATTCAGCAGGGTAATCCATTTTGCAGGCCTGCTCTTGTAAAAATTAAAATGGGTCCTTATGATAAAAAAGATAAGCAATTCCGTAAGTGTCGATTCTATAAACCAACCTGTTTGAAAGGAAGTTTCCCGCAAGCCCAATATGAACCACATAAGTATAAAACTAAGCAGGTCAAAAAAGGAACTGTGAACGCCAAAAACAATCATGTAATTGCGTATGACATTCATATCCCATTTCCCGGGCCTTACAAGTTGTTCCTGATCCACATGATCCGTAGGTATTGCCAAAAAAGGAAAATCACTCAATACATTGGTCAATAATATCTGCTTTGGCAACATTGGCAAAAAGGGGAGAAATATAGAAGCCACAGCCACACTGATCATATTGCCAAAAGTAGATCCGGTACTGATATAAATATATTTCAATGTATTCGCAAATGTCTTTCTCCCTTCGCGGATACCTTCCGCAATTACGGACAAGTCCTTTTCCAGAAGTATGCAATCTGCTGCCTCCCGTGCTACATCAACTGCATTATCTACTGTTATACCTACATCCGCTGCATTGATTGCAGAAACATCGTTGATGCCGTCGCCCAGATATGCTACCCTGTAATTCAGGCATAATGCCCTGATGAGGGATTCTTTTTGCATGGGCTCCACCTCTGAAAAAATATGAACATTTGTTAGCTTTCTTGCAAGTGCTTGAGGACTTATCTCGTGTAAATCCCTTCCGCTCATGACGATGGGATCCTCGATTCCAAGCCTCCGTCCGATGGATTCTGCTATGACCCTGTTGTCCCCTGTAATAATTTTAAGGCCAATGCCAAGATGTTGCAACTGGTGTATAGCATCCGTTACTCCCGACTTTAAAGGATCCGTCATGGCAATGAATCCCCAAAAAACCATTTCTTTCTCATCTTCTTTGGACACAGTCCCCTTCAAAATTTGCTTTCCACAAATCGCGATTACGCGCAATCCTTCATTGCCAAATTGTGAAAAACGTGCTTCCAATTGCTCCTTGTAGGCTTCAATGCTTTCGAGTTTTCCATCAGGGAGCTCGACGCGGTCGCATATGGACAAACATTGTGCGAAAGCGCCTTTACTGATCATCCATTTTTCCTTTCCGGTATCTACGGCAATGCTTAACCTTTTGCGTATAAAATCATAGGGTACCTCACCAAGCTTAACAGGTATGCTGGCATCATCCAATTTCACTTCCCGTAACGCCTTGTCTATAGGATTGGAATATCCTGCTTGCAGGGAAGCATTCCAATATGCCATTTTTTGAACGAATTCGTCTGACTTTCCCCAGGCATCTACAATGCGATCGATACAGATCTGACCTTCCGTAATAGTGCCTGTTTTGTCTGTACACAGCAAATTTATTTCACCAAGATTCTGTACAGAATTTAATTTTTTTACAATCACCTTCTTTTTTAAAAGTCCCTTTGCTCCTGCACTCATCCCAATCGTAGTGATGGCTGGTAATAACTCTGGAGCCATACCTACAGCCAGGGCCAACGCGAATAATGCAGATTCGATAAGACTTTTATGATTAAAAAAATTGATGAAAAGGATCAGTACACTCAACATCAAGGTGATTCGCATCAACATGAAACCAAATTCCTTCAATCCTTTTTCAAATGCAGTTTCTATATCTGTATCTGCGTTTTTGACAATTTCACCAAATAAGGTATTTTGACCTGTATTCAATGCTATGGCTGTAGCATCTCCACTTACAATACTGGTACCCTCCCATAGGCAATTGGTTCGCATGACGAGTGGGATGTCCCGAGCTAAAACACCCGCTTCTTTGCGCACCGGATAAGATTCTCCTGTTAATGGAGCTTCATTGGCATGCAGTTCATTAGCTTCAAGAATAAGACAGTCTGCAGGTACAATGTCGCCGGCATTAAATAAGATTACGTCTCCGGGCACTACCTCTGATACAGGAATTTCCCGCTCCTTACCACTGCGAAGTACCAAGGCCTTACTTGAAATAAGTTTTTGCAACTTTTCGACTACGCGACCTGCATTGCGTTCCTGAATAAAACTAATCAGGCCACTGAAGAGCAGAATGATGAATATAATAAATACGTCGGAGGTTTCTCCGATAAACAATGAAAGAATCAAGGCTCCGATCAACAACAGAATCAAAGGGCTTTTGAATTGTGAAATAAAAATCAAAACATCCCTTTTAAATGTAGTTTGTTGCTTTTTTTGAGATGTATATAGCAATCGCTGAGCTGCCTGCCCTTCTGTAATTCCCAATCGGCTGCTCCCCAATTTTTCAAACCACTTTTCCGGTCGATCTGACCAAAAAAATTGAAACTTTTCTGATTTAATTTTTAACATCAATTGGGACAGCAATACTTGATCCTTTACAAATGTAGGATAGATCCGGATCTGAAATGTCAGATATTGCGCAGAGCCCTAATTTAGGGTAAAGGTCTACGCAGAGTGCCCGAAATATCATGATATTCCAATTCACGCGATCTTCAACTTCCTCGCGTTATTCTTTTCCTTTGATTTTATTGCTAAAGCAAAATGGGATAAACCGGGAAACGGTTCTTTGATAATTGGCATACTCCGGATATTTATTTGCGCTGATCTCTTCACTGAAGCTGGCACTGCCCTGAAACAATAAAATAAGCAGAAGGGAGCCTGTAATGCTCCAATTAAACCACTGACCACTGGCAGCGATGCTAAAAAAATAAAAACATATCCAGATGGCCTGTTCTGCAAAATAATTGGGATGTCTGCTACAGGCCCAAAGACCCTTATCCAAAAATCCTTTTTTATAGTCTCCTGTAAGCGGTTCTCCTGAACGTATTTTCTTATGTTTCATGCTTTGAAAATTCCACTGTTGTAAATCTGCCACTGCTTCAAAAAGTATAAACATAAACATACATCCTGCAGCAATATAATCCATCGTGCCTAGCGGAACTGCGTTATACTGCAATGCAACAAGTGCAGGTAAACAAAACAAAAGAATCAATGCATTCTGATAGCCTGAAATAAAAAAGAGATTAAATAAGGTCCATTTCCACCGGGTGCTAAATTCAGGTTTTTCGCGCAATATCTTCCAACGGTAATCTTCCTCACCCTCCCAGAATTTCCAATGATACGCACCCTTCAATGCAAAATTGGTGGTAAGTCGCACTGCCCAGATACTTACAAGCAAAGACATAATGACCAGACGCGAACTGAAATCTCCATAGGATGCTATAACCCATACATAGACCATAGGTACCAGACTCCACAGTTTATCCACTTGACTGTAATTCCGACTTAATTCACTAACCGTAAAACAATAAAAGGCAACAGAGCCTGCTATGATTAAAAGCGTTTTTAAGGCCTTTCGTTCCAGGATACCTGGCGCAGTCCCAAAATAATAACTAAACAAAGGAACTACAAGCAAGGTAATCATGAGTAAAATGGCGACCGGTACAATTTTCATAATAGTTTACTTCAATTCAATCCTTTAAACTAACGTTTGTTTTTTTACTGGCAGCCTTTTGGAAAGGCTGTATATGTGTCCATATATCCCACCATGGCTTTACTCATTTACCATCCGGGAATAAAATTAAACCCAAATTGGGCTTTTGCATTTTTACGCAAAGGCCATGACCAATAGGGTTCCAGCACCAAAGCCCCGAAAAGATTAAAGCGCAATCCAGCACCTGCACTAAAAACAGCAAGGGGTTTCAGAAATTCAATATCCGTAGAAAAATCAGCATAATCATCCCATGCCATACCTCCATCCAGAAAAATATTTAACTCAACTGGCAAAAAGGGAGCAGGTATCAAAGCATATCGTTTCGGCCCAAAAATGGGGAGTCGCCACTCTACAGATGCGATTGCAATTTTGGATCCGCTGATCTGTTCGTAAGAAATTCCATATCGCGAGCGCAATTCATCCAGATGCGTGTAATCATACCCATGTATCAAACCATACTGACCTATCAGAATGGGATAAAAACGGTTCGCATCCTGACCAAACCTCGCATAATGCATAAACCGGAGGGCAAGTGTAAATGGATGGAATCGGTAATACTTTCGTGCATCGAGATTTAATGCAAAGTAATCGTACAATCCATAATTCGTTTCAATTCCGAAACGGTACCGATAACCCAACATGGGAGATGTCAAACCAAAGTATGAGTTATCACCCACCCAGGCCGCATTAAGATTTCCTGACCAGCCTTTCTCTACGGTATACGGCCCAATTTGGACATTAGATCCTACTGGGAGCTTTTCCTTTTGCCCACCGATAAAGTAGAACTTATTGATGTCCTCATAGTAATCTACTATTTGTTCCAAGCGGAAAAACCGGTAGGAATTTCCCAGGCCAAGTTCAAATCGCTGCGTGACCGATAAAGGATATTGTACAAAGACGTTAAGTTGGTCTTCAAAAATGCGCAACAGATAGGTCGTATCCGTGTATGCAAAAAAATTATTTCCGTCCTGATCTACAAAGTTCTGCCGGGTATATCCCGGAATGTAATCATAATATTGGCTTGGAAGATGCTGCAAGCTGGCACCCCAGGGTAATTTCCAGGAGTGATTCAGGTAGCTCGCCGCTCCGGCAAAATCATATATTTCGCCATTAAAAGCCAAACCCGTATACAATTGGTGATTTCCCAATATATCATTAAACAATAAATCCACTCCTCCGCTGATGCCCACGCCGCCTGAAATATAATTTCCGCCATAGCCTGCTCCACTCGAAGATCCGAGATAACTCAATCCAAACCGGGCACGATAGGGCTTAATTGAAAAACTATCTTTTGTTTCCAAATATTCTTGCTTGTCAAAAATCTTTTGATTGATTTCATCCGTCATCCCAGGATTGACAACCGGTAAAATAGCTACCTCTTTGCGAACAAGACTATCCGTGCAATCAACCGAGGCAATCTTGTCTATTTGGGCAGTATAAATCTGAAAGGAATTATTCAGATAACTACTGTACACCATTCGATCCCGTTTTCCGGAAACGGAAATGGCGGGAGAATAGGGGGTCAATCCACAGATTCCCGTCTTTGAAAAACTCAATTGTTCGAGTCGCGAAGAATCCATTTTGTAGCGATAGACATTATATTGCCCGTCGCGATCGCTCATAAACAATATGTTTCCGGATGGATCGAACTGTGGATTGAGTTTGTTGGCTTCAGGCCAGATGGAAAGCAGTTTACGGGATCCGGAGGCAAGTTCCAACATACCCAAATCAAACTTCCAATATCCTGAAGCGGAATGTTCATGATAACTTCGCTCATCTGTTGCGTATATAATCTGCATGCCATCCGGCGACCAGTCCGGATGAATTTCAGAAAAAGCAGTATTGCACAAGGGCCTTGCCTTTTTACTCTTTACATCAATCAGGTAAAGATCCGTTTGCCCCTTCACCATACCTGAAACAACGATGCTCTTTCCATCCGGTGACCACGATGGATTGCTGAAAAAAGGCAGCTCCTTGAAACTCAACTCCAGATAGGTCTTGCCATCTTCTATGTTCTTAATTATCAAAACGGACCTTCCATTTTTAAATGCAGGAAAGGCAAAACGCTTGGAATCTGGTGACCAGGTACCTGCTGATTCCAGGCTGTTTAACTGATCAATGTGCCCCTCCTTCGCCGCGCTGAAAAGCTTGCGGATAATCGTTCCACTTGTAGCTTCAGCAAGAAACAGATCTGTGGTAAAAAGGTCCTTCTCTGAAAGAAAACAAATGTATTTTCCATTCGGGCTCAGAGAGGGAGAAATGTTGATGCGGCCTGCGTTTTCTTCTGTCACAATCCTTTTTCCCGGCATTACATACGAACGTTCGTTTGTTTCTGCCTTATACCGTTCTACAAAACTCTTTTTCCAAAGCCTGCTCATGGAATCCATTGTCATTCCCAGTTTTTCCTCACACGCCACTTCAAGTCCGGAACGGCCAATTGCAATAAAAAAATCTTTTACTCCCTCTTCCCCGAATGTACCCGTAAAAAAGGACCAAAAGGCCTGTCCATAGCGGTAGGGAAAATAATCCGGATCATCCATTTTCTTTAAGTCCGGAAAACGATTATTCAATACTGCATCCCTCATCCACATGGATGTCTGAACATCTACACGCCCTCTTGCCATATATTCAGCAAGACCTTCTACAATCCACAAAGGATAATACTGCAAGGATTCATACGATGTGGAATCTCCATGCAGAATCATATTGTATTGAAAAGCATGTACCAGTTCATGGCCAATCACATGAAAACTCTGTTCATGGGTAAGCGCTATAGGCAAAACGATCCTGTTCCGGAGTCCTTCGGTAACGCCACCTGTTCCGACATCCACATTCCCGCTGATTGCAAAATTTTGCTGAAACTCGGCATGGTTGTTAAATAACAAAACCGGATTCCGCTCCTTAAACTGCTCGTTCAATGTCTCTGAATGACGATCATACCAGATTTCAAACCAATTGGCATATCTGGAAATCGTCGTGCTGTCCAGATCGTAATAATAAATATTAAAATGAGGGGTCTCAAAAATTTTAAAATCAAAATCCCTGTAGCGCGGCTTATTCCGGCCAAAATACTGAGCATCCACGTCGTGTGAGCTGCCAAGCAGAAAGACCATTAATAGTAAAAGGAAAGTGCGCATAAATCAGCGGAGTAAACTTACCGAACCTTTAATCTTCCTGGGCTGTATATCATTATTGGAATAACGAATTTTAAAAGAACAATGATATGTATAGGTATCAACAGGAAGGTCCTTCCCCTCAAACCGTCCGTCCCAGGGTTTTTTCAATTCGCTGGATTCAAATACTTTCTGACCCCAGCGATTAAATACCTGCAATACATAATCCTGAATGAGACTTTCGCAACGGACATAAGGTCTGAAATCATCATTAATTTGATCTCCGTTTTGCGGTGAAAATGCATTGGGAAACTCCAGACATTCGCAATCCTCGAGCAAGATTAGATTTATGACTTCTATTTTACAATCATTTGTAGTGTCTACAGGGACCTGCAGATATGATCCAGCTTTGGTGAACTTTGTTTTCTTGTATTGAAACACTCCACAAAAATGCTGGGTGTCCAGTTCCGTTATTTGGGCCTTGTCCTCATAGATTTTTGTAAGCTTGATTTTCAGGATAAGACTGTCACAGCCTTGTTGATTCTGAAATGTGATTTGATAATCTCCCGGAATGGTATACGTTTTCTCATATAAATTGATGCCTGTTCCGCAATAGCTGTGCGATTCTTCGCGCGTTTGAACAGTTTGTATGTCGAGATCCAGAATAAACATAGAGTCACACTCCCCAGGTCCGGCTTTAAGAAATACGGGATATATTCCTTTCGCAGCATACTCTTTTCCTTTGAAATTGTAACTGGTTCCTGCACATATGGTTTTGCGAATGGTATCCTGATAGGAAGGCAGAATGGTAATGGTCTTGTGCAATGTCTTAACAATGCAACTAAATTGAAGGACCAACACCACGTTGTAACTTCCTTCCTTTGAAAAGAAATAATCCAGATCGCCATTTGTGCGAATAGTATCGGAATTGACAATCCAATAATTGCTGCCCGGACCAGATGATTCATTTGTGAAATGTACCATACCCGGACAATGCACATCGGGACCACTGAAATCCGGTGTAAGTAAAGGGATTTCTTCACAAAGGACAAAGTCGAGAAGCATGGAATCTTTGTAATTCGTATAATTCAGAATGCGACTTCCAGAACGTGTTTGAAAGCTGTAATCCGTGCACTGCCAAACTGTTTTATAGGTCGTTAGTTCAGAGCTTACATCAATGTCAAAACATCCTGAAAAAAAGCGGTTGTCTGTTTTTATTACCAGACCCTGACTTATATTGCGGTCTGTATAAGCACGGCTAAAACCCCCCAGTAGAACCGATCCCATGGAGCTTTTCCGCACACGTGTATATTGCGATCCATGTTGATTATACAAAAATGCCTTCCGGATAGAACCATTGTTATTGAGCACATAGAGTGCGTTTTTATTGGGCGCATTGGGAAAGTTTACATTATGCGTTGTAAAGGCAAGGGTACTTACTCCTATTGCATATCCTCCATCATCCAGTTGGCATAATCCTTCTCCTATAGTACTGTAATCATCTCCTCTGTTGACTTCATAGATATTTGCAAAAATAGGATTCAGTGCGCTGTCTACTTTTATTAAAAAAGCATCGTTTTCAGAGCTTGCATGATTTGCCTCTAAAAGAGTAGTAAATCCCGTAATGAGGTAATTCCCGTCGCGATCTACAATCAGGTCAAAAGCATTGGTTCGTTGGTTATGATAACCATAGGTTTTAAAATGTATAGGATTTCCATTTTCATCCGCTTGCAGAATAAACGCTTTGAAGGTAGAATCATCAATACATCGTCCGGTTGCCAGGATGCGTTGACGGGAATCAATTTTTACTGCAAATGCTTCATCATAAGTTCCCGATGGTGTTCCAAAGGTTTTCGTCCAGACAATATTTCCATCAGCATCCAATTTAAGAAGATATATATCCGCTGCTAAATTATCTGTGCCGTGGGTAGCCGTATTGCCAGCTATGACAAATCCTCCATCAGCAGTTGCTGCAATGTCCCTTCCGTATTCTGTGGAATTGCCGATACGCTTCATCCATTTCACATTGCCTCCTTTATCAATGCGTCCAACCAGGATGGAGGCCCTGAAAAAGCCGGTTCCCAGATTAAAGCTAAAAACCAGGTCCCCATTTGAAGCTTCCACAATTCCTGCATTGGTATTTGTCGGTGAACCTGAGAAACCCAGGGTTTTCGTCCAAAGTGGTTTTCCTGTACAATCATATCTCGTTAAAAATCCCTCCGAAGAATTGAGTGTATCATTTAAAAAACCAAGCGTGGCAAACCCATCATCGCTCAGACTTTCAATGTCGTAAAAGCTTGCCTGTTGGTTTTTTTCACCCGCTTTAAATGCTTGTGGACCATATGTTCTCTGGAACAGAATATGCTGTGCATCCAATTCCAGGCTACCAAAAAGCATAGCTAAAAACGCCATGAAAGTGCGGATCCTTGTAATTACATCCATATGCAGGGATTAAAAGACCAAATAAACAAAATGTTTTGCGTAAAACCATGCATTGGACAGCTACGCGACAAGAGGAGAATGTACAGGCTTTGTATCTTGCAGCAAGCATGAAACGCGAATTTTTCCTGAACATATCCATATTACTGGTAAGTAATCTGATAATAAAAGTGTATTATCTGCTAGGCATTGACCGGCAGATGCAGCTGGAACTTGGCGCGGAGAGTTACGGATTGTATTTCAGTTTGCTGAATTTTACCCTGCTGTTCCAATTTATTAATGATTTTGGCCTTCAAAACTTTACCAACCGCTACGTTTCGCAAAACAGGGAAGAGCTGCATCAGCGATTTCAGGAATTTGCTGTTTTTAAGCTGCTATTATCCGGCTTATACATTCTTGTCGTTGCATCCGCTTTTCAACTCTGGGATCCCGGAACATCCCATTCAAGCTTATTGATTCATCTGGCCTTTAACCAGGTCATTATTAGTGGAATTTTCTTTTTGCGTGCCCAGATTTCGGGATTGGGTTTTTACCGGATGGACAGCTTTTTCTCCGTTCTTGACCGGATGATTTTAATCCTTTTGGGTAGCCTATTACTGGGCGTTCCTATTCTGAGAACGTATCTGACAATTCAGGGCTTTGTCTGGATCCAAAGCATCTCTTTGAGCACAACCCTGGTTTTTTGTGTACTCTACCTCAGGCGAATGCAGGGATCCCTGCATTGGGGAAAATGGCATTGGACCTCGATGAAAAAATTGTTCTTTTGGTCGGCACCCTTTGCTTTAATCTATTTTTTTGGGGCACTTTACAATAAAGTTGATGTCGTCCTTTTGGAAAAACTCCTACACAATGGGGCCGAAAAGGCAGGCATTTATGCGGGCTCGCTGCGTTTATATGAAGCTATGAGCATGATCTCCTTGTCCTTTGGAGGATTGTTACTCGCGATGTTTTCCAGATTGTACCAAGACCGCAAAAAATTGAGTGGTTTGTATCAGCTTTCTTTCAAATGGCTGATTGTCGGAACCCTTTGCGTTGCAATTCCTGCTTGTTTATACAGTCCCCATATTATGGACTTGCTGTACCATACCTCAGATCCGCAGTGGACACGCTGTTTTTCCTGGGTTATGATTGCTTTTATACCTGCCAGCCTGAACTATATTCATGGTGCCTTTTTCCAGGCAATGCATCGCGAATGGCCCCTCATTTGCTTATATGGCCTTGCCTCTATGCTGAGTATCGGCATCAATCTGTATGTCATACCACGTTGGGAGGTCGTTGGTGCTGCCATTGTTGCCTGCATTGTTCATGGCGTATTGTTTGCTTTTCAGGCATTTTTTGTTTGGCATAAAAAATTAGTGGACACGGATCGGAATTTCATCAGTTTTACGCTGGTCTTTTTCAGTTTGAGTTGGCTGCTCGGACTATGCATCCGATTGCTGGAATTCCAATGGTTTTGGAAAGCTGGTTTTACATCAGTAACAATTGCCGGTCTTGCATTTGCCTTCCGCATGATCAATATTGCGGAAATGCGCGAAAATCAAAAGCCCAATTCCGGAGCATAAGGTACTACTTAATGAATTGACTCTACGCAATTTATACATTATCCAATGAAATTTATTGAAAGGAGTTTGGAAAAAGATTTCAGAAACTTATCTTTGCCATCCCTTAAAGAAGGAAATCTTCGTTGACTTTTTTTGTGAAGCCGATGGACCAATTTGAAAGAGCTTAGCTCAGCTGGTTCAGAGCATGGCGCCTATAGCGCCAGGGTCACCAGAAAAAAGCAAAAGTGAATTTGTAAACCATACACACACCCACACTCCATCGTTTGCCAAAAGTTCGGCATTCACATTATAGGGAGCTTAGCTCAGCTGGTTCAGAGCA
>CAZDQG010000034.1:0-31217 GCA_964507535.1 uncultured Saprospiraceae bacterium | reverse complement strand
ATATCAGATTATTAGGCAACCCTATGTCAGCAAAAACTGTACCACACATTAGGATAATGACTCATATTTAACATTTGAGCTGTTCGCCGAAAGGTTTTTGTTTAGAATGTAGAGGCAAGAAAGGCCTTAATTATCGGGTAATGATCTCAATAGGCAAGTCAAAGCCGGAAACGGGTTGGGTAAAAGTGGGAAAAATAGATTTATGGTATACTTTCCTTTGTAAGCTTCATTTCAATGGATCCGGATCCTTTTTAAGTATGCGAACAATTGATTCGAATGTACTTTCAAGTCATATGTAATTTAAGCCTGGGTGTAGTCATTTTAAGCCCTTTGTACTGGATGGACCTCAGGCATAAAAAGGATATTCAAGCCATTTATAAAACAGGTTAATCCCAGGGTTGCCATTTATTATGATCATCACTCGTTCTTCCATATGTGATTTTTCAGGACATCTACCGGTGATCCAAAATGCCGGGGCAGGAATATGAAATGTGTATTATGGATACGTGCTTCCATATTAAAATCAGAAATACATGTTTACCACGAAAGGTACCTGGCAGAATAGTGGAAGCCTGATATTCCGGTTTTATATAATGAGGGCTATTTTATTTTAATCCCATTTTCCGGTTTATGGCATCTATTGACAAATGTCATAGACCATGTTGATACTGGTCAAGAAAATCCGTTTGGATTCTCCTTTCCTTTGCCCGATTAAGTATGTTTTTATGTCAGTTTACCATTCTCTAGGCAAAATACCTCACAAACGGCACGTGGTGTACCGTCAGAAATCAGGTGCATTATACCATGAAGAATTATTTGGCACGGAAGGGTTTTCATCAACCTCTTCTTTGGTCTATCATTTAAGACCGCCTACACGTGTCCGCCAAATCGGCAAGCCCTGGACGGTGAGTCCGGATATTTCCATTTCTGATAATTTGCAAGCACTTAGTTTTTATGGCCTGAAAGCAAAACCAGAAGCAGATTACCTTGAAAGTCGAAAAACCCTGTTTATCAATCAGGATATGTCGGTTGCTGTAGCTGCGCCCACAGAGTCTTTGAAATCGTATTTCTTTAAGAATGCGGATGCGGATGAAATGATATTTATCCATGAAGGTTCCGGAACTTTGAGAACAAGTTATGGCAATGTTTCCTTTGAATACGGGGACTACCTGATTATTCCCCGAGGTACGGTTTACCAAATGGAATTTGAAACTGCCTCAAACAGGCATCTCATTGTGGAATCTCATGGACCCATTCGTACCCCTTCGCGATACCGCAACAATATGGGGCAATACCTGGAGCATTCCCCGTTCTGTGAACGCGATTTCAAGCTCCCAAACCAATTGGAAACCTATGATCAGGAAGGAGAATTTCATTTGCGCATTAAAAAGCGGGGCATGATTTATCCATTTCTCTATGCAAATCATCCTTTTGATGTTGTAGGCTGGGATGGATATAATTATCCCTATGGCATCTCCATTTTTGACTTTGAGCCTATTACGGGCCGGATACATATGCCGCCTCCTATTCATCAGCAATTCGAAGGCCGTGGGTTTGTAATTTGTTCTTTTGTGCCAAGACTGTATGATTATCATCCCGATGCAATACCTGCGCCATATCACCACAGCAATATTGATTCTGATGAGATCCTGTATTATGTGGATGGCGATTTTATGAGCAGGAACAACATACAAAAAGGTCAGCTTACATTGCATCCATCCGGAATTCCTCATGGTCCTCATCCCGGTGCTATTGAGAGGAGCATAGGTAAAAAAGAAACGCAGGAACTGGCCGTCATGATTGATCCCTTCAGTCCGGTTAGTGTAACAAAAGCAGCTATGGAGCTGGAGGTTGAAGACTACTACAAATCATGGCTGGATAGTCCGCAACCTGTTTCATTAAATAACTAACAAACATTCGTTCATATCAAACAAAGCTTTATGAAAGATTTAACGCACGTTGAGAATTATAGTTATACAGGAGAAAAAATCTTCGAAAAGGCCAAAGATTTTTTACCCATTAACGGTACTGATTTTGTGGAATTATACGTAGGCAATGCAAAGCAGTCCGCACATTATTACAAGACTGCTTTTGGATTTCAATCGCTTGCGTATTCCGGTTTGGAAACCGGAAATAAAGACCGAACTTCCTATGTATTACAGCAAGGCAAAATCCGCCTGGTATTGACAACACCTTTTGATCCGGATAGTGAAATTTCACATCACATCCGGATGCATGGAGATGGAGTAAAGTATATCGCCTTATGGGTGGATGATGCACGGAAGGCTTTTGAAGAGACGGTTTCCAGGGGTGCGAAAGCTTTTCTTGAACCCGTTTGTGTTTCGGATGCGCAGGGAGAAATCGTAAAATCAGGTATACACACATACGGCGATACCGTGCATCTGTTTATTGAACGCAAAAATTACAAGGGCGTGTTTATGCCTGGTTATGTGGCCTGGAATTCGGAGTACAATCCTCCGGAGACCGGGTTGAAGTACATCGATCATATGGTTGGTAATGTGGAGTTGGGAGGAATGAATAAGTGGGCAAGTTTTTATGAAGACGTAATGGGATTTGCCAACCTGATCACATTTGATGATAAAGATATAAGCACGCAATACACTGCCTTGATGAGCAAGGTAATGACAAATGGCAATGGGAGGATAAAATTCCCGATCAATGAGCCGGCTGCAGGATTGAAAAAATCGCAGATCGAAGAATATCTCGACTTTTATAAAGGACCGGGATGTCAGCATATTGCGGTAGCTACCGATGATATTCTTTTTACCATTCAGGAAATGCGGAAAAGAGGGGTTGAATTTTTATATGTTCCCGGTGATTATTATGATACCGTTGAGAGCCGTGTGGGGCTTATTGAGGAAGACATGCAATCTTTGCGGAAACTTGGAATCATGGTAGACCGCGATGAGGATGGCTATTTGTTGCAGATTTTTACACGACCCGTTGAAGATCGCCCAACCTTATTCTTTGAGATTATTCAGAGAAAGGGTGCCAAGTCATTTGGAAAAGGGAATTTCAAAGCTTTGTTTGAAAGTATTGAGGCAGAGCAGGAAAGACGGGGAACATTATAATTATGGACCAGATCCGTTTGACGCGCCGCTTTACCTTTGACATGGCCCATGCATTATTGGGCTATGATGGTCCATGTAAAAACATACATGGTCATACGTATACGTTCGCATTAACTCTTATGGGAGTGCCTATACAGGAAGAGGGTCATCCGAAGGACGGGATGGTTTTTGATTTTTCATTACTCAAAGGCATTGTGGAGCGAAAGATATTAAGTCAGTTCGATCATGCATTGGTTTTGTCTGCAAGGGAAAGTCAGGAGTTGGTACGTTCTCTTTCCAGCAGGTATGAAAAAATAGTTTTATTGGACGTTCAACCGACCTGTGAATATTTGCTATTGCATTTTATAAGCTTGGTTAAAGGCGAACTACCCGCTCATCTCAAACTTGTTGCCGCGAGATTAGATGAGACCTCAAATTCCTTTGCGGAATGGCGCATAGAGGATCAGCATTAAGTATATCATATCCATACTATAATAAGAAGCCCTATTGAAGTTGAGATGTCAATGGGGCTTTTTTAAAAATACCTGTTGCATTTGTACATTTATTACCAGCATGATTCATAGCTGGATGCATGGATAAAATTCAATGGAGGTATAAAAAAAAGAAACCCCGCTTTCATGGCAGGATTTCTTTAGACAGTTGAGAGTTATTCAGGATTTGTATGCACTAAGCAGGCAAATCATTAATTGTGGAAGCAAAGTAATTTGCTTTGAGCTTTAAGAAATTTTAATCTCTTTACTTTTCTTTTCAATTTGCATTACATTTTTGGGAAGCATTAATTTAAGAATTCCGTTTTCATACTTTGCTTCCATTTTGTCATAATGACAATCTTCAGGTAAACGGAATCTTCTCATAAAGTGATTGTATGAAAACTCTCTTCTTGTAAAACTATCCCTTTCTTCTTTGCTTTCCTCTTTCTTCTCGGCACTGATCATCAACATTCCATTTTCTATTTCAATCTTAAAATCCTTCTTTTCGAGACCTGGAGCCGCCATTTCAATCAGGAATTCCTTTCCTAGATCCTTTATATTGACGTTTGGTATGCGGTTTACAAATTCAAAATCAGCGAAATTGTCGTCCATATTCCACAATCCTGGGGTAAAGAAACTCCTAGCATCAAATATATCGCTGGCAATATTTGGGAGTAAGCTACCCCGTGGAAAAGCTAATGTTTTCATACGGTTAAATTTAATATTACCAATTATTTTTTTCACACCAAATGTATTATTCTGATCAACATAAAAGGTGATTACAATCATGTGCTGCAATGATACTTATCATTTTTGTAAGAGATATCCTACGGCATGGTGTCTCTTATACACAATAGAATGTTTTGGTGCACCCTGTAATTTTTCGAACCCCAAACGAAGTAAATGGAAATTGTAATACCTTTAAAGTGAATTTATCTAATGGGCATTTAATGAAATTGTCCGGGTGAGGTTTATAAAAGTGGTAATAGGGGGAATAGGTTCATCTGTTATTCTACATTTTAATAATATACGTAGAAGAGGGTGAATCTTTGTTTTGATTTGCGATCCTGGATGCATAGATATTGTTTATCTAAAATGCCATGAAACGAAGACTCGTACGATTGTATATCCGGAGCAACTGGGCATTGCTTGGTGTTACCTTGGGTTTTACAATCATGCCGGTAGTGATGTGTTTGATTTTTCTAATGCATTATTCATCAGGCGTCATGCCTCTGGACCGGTGGTTTTCGTTTTATGGAATATTTGACAACGAGTATCATATAAACAATGTATTGCTTTCTTTTATCATTGTTTCGTACGTTTTACTTTTTTCAAACCAGTTTGTTTATTTTCTCGAAGCACAGTCCAAAGCATTCAACTACAGAGGGACCAATACCCATTTCAAATACATCAATGTACTCTGCCAATTTATTGATATCACGGTACTTGTTGCCATTATGGTTTTTATATTGAGGGTTAATGGCTACCATCAGATCATTACCTATAACAGGGTTTTATCATTGAGTGTGTTTCTTGCTTTTTCGATTACGGATGCTTTAATGTGGTATCAAGAGTATCTGATTCGCAGGACCCTTCGGGATCCACTTAGGATAAGATTATGTAATAATAACATTTCCTTTTCCAGAAGGAGTATGTTATTGATCAATCTTCCTGCCCTGATCATTCTTTTATTTTCCTTTTACTTTCACTGTTGGATAAAAGATGATCCCTTTTATCACAGTTACTTTGACGGAGCAGCATTCAGGGAAATTGAAAATTTTGATTTATTTATTGATGGATTTGAGACGAGTATCATTTTTACGAGTATTATAATTACCCAGATGGTATTTGCGGTATTGAAGATTACCTGGAGTTTCACAAAGTTCCAGATTGAGCATAGCATTTCAATGCCTTCTGCTACTGCAAGAAGTTTTAAAAAGCCTGTTGGGCGTAGTACTAAGATTTCGGGAAAGGTAGAGGTTTAGGATACAGACATGACATATCTATAGAAATGTCATGTCTGTATTGCGGCAAGTGTTTATCGCATGGGTCTGCGATCATCCATTTGACCCATACGGCGCTCGCGGCGCTCTTTTAAGTGACGGATGACTTCCTGGTTGAACTCCATTTCGGCGGGTTCCAGTCGCGCCAATTTCTGGGCCGGTAGCAGGGCTTTGAATTTTTCGTAGTAATTTTTCTTAAGTGTAAGTTCTTTTTCCTGAATTGCTAGCTGGGTTTCTACTTCTTTTTTCGATTCTTCTTCGCTTAAATCTCTGCGGCGTATGTCGCGCTTCGATTGCATAAGGTCTTTACGAAGGTCCATCCGCTTTTGGGCATATTCATTATAAACAGGCCAAAAGCGGCTAGCTTCTTCAGTATTGAGGTCAAGTCTGTTGGTGAGGAATGCAACGCGCATTGCTTCCATTTTTTCCAGCATGCGTCCTTTTTCAGGGGGCCCTTCCTGGGCCATGGCATTATGCATACCAATAATCAGTGTGAGGAGTAAACTCCAATAGGATTTCATAGATTTCGATTTAATATAATTTTCAATAACAACATTATTCAAAATATTCGAGGAGTTCATCAACTTCCTCATTGTTTTTATCAATAAAATCAAGTGCATTTAGATCCGCTGTATTCATGATCGAAGCAAAAGCATCTGCATTGAATTCCGTGGAATAGGTAGAAACGTACTCCAGCAATTCCTCTTCGGAACAAGAAGACAAGAAATCCGTAGCTGGAGATGCGCTGTACCACCGAAGCACCAATACGCTGACACAAAGAAGCACACTTGCTGCAATACTGTACATGAAAACCCGGCGGGATAGGAAGGTGCGTACTTTCGAGCTTTTGTCTTTTGAAATGCGGTGCATCACATGTTCCGGAAAATTTTCAAAATACCCATCCGGAAGTTTAAATGATTCATTTTTGATATCGAAAGGCAATGCCCGTTTTTCTACATGATTTATAATACGATCGGATAAGGTGTCGAAATAAGCCTCCGGTACTTTAAATTGCGTTTCATTAATAGGATGGGATGGGCATTCTTGCAAGATTTGATCTGCAAGCCCCTCAAAATAGTTATCTGGCAATACAAAGCCATCCGAATTTTTCAGGCGGTCCCCAAAAGGAAAGGCCGGATCATCAGAGGGTATGTAGTTATTTTTCATTTTAAATCAGTTCTTTAATTTTAAAATACTCTTCAATTTTTTTTATGGCATGGTGATAGGATGCTTTCAGTGCACCCTCACTTGTTTGCAAAACTTCTGACATATCCTTGTACGACATTTCATCGTGATAGCGCAACAGGAAAACCTGTTTTTGCTTTTCAGGTAGTCTTGCCAGAGCTTCCTGGAGTGCCAGTTGAATCGCATCTCCTTCAAAGTAGGGATCTGCTCGCAACTGTTGGATGGCTGGATGTTCATCCTGGTCTTCCATACCATCGTAGGTAAATCTTTTGTTTTTTTCAATAAAGCTTAAACTTTCATTTACCGAAATGCGATACAACCAGGTATACAAACTGCTTTTTTGCTCAAACTGGCCTATACTTTTATACACCTTGATGAATGTGTTTTGAAGGACATCATCCGCATCATCATGCGAAAGCACCATCCTTCTGATATTCCAGTATAATTTTTGCTGGTACTTCTCCACCAACGCACGAAAACCTCTTTCAAGGGTTTCAGAATTAGCTATCCAGCTAAGGATAGTTTGATCTTCCGGATGTACATTTCCTGCCATTGTTTATAAGACTCTTTTTTCGAAAAATGGTTTAATGTAAGGCTCTTGTATGTGAAAACTTTCCTTGAAAGGAGAGTGCTGAAAATCAGGGGTTAGCGGATTTAGAGGGGCTTGACCATTCAAAGTCGCTTATGCGGTCCAGGTACAGCTGCGTTTGGTTGTCTGAATAGTCAAACATGGGTTTGAATTTGGCCATATACAGTTGGTCCTCAAAGCCATAGGATTTCATGGAGTGTACGGTCTGATTGTAGCTTTCATCGTATCCGCGCAGCAGAATGACAATTTCGAGGGACATTTCCCTGGCTTTTTGGAAATCGACATGGGATATGGGACTTTGTTCGTCCAGGGCATGGACAATCGTCCAATTCAAAGGGAACATAGCTATTTTGCTTATTTCCAGACCGAGAGTCCTGATGATTCGGTTGCCGGTATCCAGGTCAGAAAATGCAATAATCATGGTCGCCTCCATATCGATGATGGTGTTGCTAAAGGCATTTACTGCCCGGACCTGGATTGAATGACCTTCTTTATAAGGTGCAATAAGGAAGTTTTTGGAATAGAGGATTTTGGCTTTTGGTTTGCTGAAACGGGAGTAGACCAATCCCGTAAACAGAGCAAAGCTCAACAGTCCAATCAAAGCTCCAATACTCGCAAGACTAGATGCAGCATATCCATGAGGATGAAGGCCTCCATACCCAACTGTAGTTGTAGTTTGTACACTAAAAAAGAAACACTGCATGAATTCGTAAAAAGGGCTACCTCTTTCAAGACCGACGATTTGATCAGGTCCATTCAGATAATACATCATCCCGAATATCAAATTGATTAAGAGGTTATAGGAAAATACAAGAACGAAAAAGTGGCTCCAGCGCATTTCAATGAGTGTATGAAATCCACTTCGCAAGGAGGTCCCCACCCGGATGATATTGAACTTGCCTTGCTCATTTATCATCCTGCTTTGACCTGCAGCCTGTGCTTTTCCAAATCCAAACTCTTCCGGATTTTTTTCCTGGATATCCTTATTTCGCAGGTTTTTATTGCTAAAAGCGTTCATATTTTTCTGAGCTAAACGCAAGTATAGGCAATTCAATGCATTGCGTGGTGCAAACAGCTACAATTTTAAAAAGGAGCCGATAGGTGCTTGTTTGATTCCTTAAATGGAATAATTTCATACTAAATTTCGCAGATGATGAGGATTCTGTGTCAGTTGATCCTATGGCTGTTTAGGTGGAAGATTAAAGGGGCGGAAGCTTTGCGCTTATTGCCAAAATTTGTAGTGGCGATTGGACCGCATACATCAAACTGGGATTTTCCCTTAGGTTTGCTGGTAAGATCAGCAAGTGGACTTACTAAAATCCGATATATTGGTAAATCCAGTTTGTTCAGACCTCCTCTTGGTTGGATTTTCAGAGCCCTGGGAGGTTATCCCGTTGAGCGCTCAGAAAGCAAGAATCAGGTCGATATGTATGTGGATTTGTTCCGGAAGCACAACGAATTTGCCATTGTAATTGCACCCGAAGGCACCCGAAAGAAGGTAGCTAAATTAAAGACGGGGTATTATTATATTGCAAAAGGTGCGGGTATTCCAATAGTCCCGGCAATAATAGATTATCCCAGTCGCACCGTAAGCTTTTGTGATCCATTTATGCCAGGTGAAGATGAACTTGCAGACCAAAGGAAGGTTGCACAATATATTGCATCGGGTCAGGGAAAGTACCCTGATTTGGGATACCAGTTGGAGTGAAGCCAGAAACGCAGCATGACACAATCGTTAGGCTCTTATATCCTATTTTTTTGCAAACTTTTCGAAACAAACTTGTGCATGCAAGGTGCGCCCGTGCGAGGGCTGTGTTTTGAACCTTAAATGGGTCCAGGTACATGGAATTTTATTTCAGAATGTGCCATCATATCCTCGATTGCTTGGATCAAGTATGATTTTCGATGCCGGTTCAATTTAACCTTTCATTAATGGTGAAGTCCAATACAGGACACTAACTTTACATGCAATTGAGCCTATGAAAAAATTTCTATACACCTCTTTGAGTCTTGTTCTTATTGGAGTGTTGTCCATGTCTAATCAAAAAGGACGTGCAGCATCCGGAGGCAAAGGAAGTACGGGAGCTCCCGGCGATGATGCCACCGTATGCAGGTCTTGCCATAATGGACCAACAGACGTAGAAATTAAAATTGCTGTTCTAGATGGAGTCGATACCGTGAATCGGTATGAGCCCGGAAAAAACTATAAGATTCATGTTCGGGTGAATCATGTTGGTGGAACGGCACCGAAAGCACATGGATTTCAAATGACCTTACTGAATGCACCCTTAAAGCAAGATGGGCCAAACCTTAAGGACCTCAGTCCAATCAGTTCCAATGTAAAGTTGACCACCCTCCGGTCGGGAAGGCTTTACGCGGAGCATACCGATCGTAGTGATAAGAATCTGTTTGAAATTCTTTGGACAGCGCCTGCTAAGGGCTCTGGCCCGGTAAGTATTTATGCCGGGGGCACCGGTGTAAATGCAAACAGTTCCGAAAGTGGTGATGGTGGAAACAGGAGTGCAGTGCAGATTGATGAAAAATCCGCGACCTCCGTGCAAACTGTTGAAAAATCCAGCATAAATGTGTATCCAAATCCATGCAGCGACCGATGTTATATTGAGGTGGATCCTGCATCTGTTCAAGGGGTAACGGTATGTGACTTTTTAGGGCGAACACTTCAGGAAAAGTCCATTACAGAGGGTATGGTTTGGCTTGATTTTAGTTTCCGTCAGGATGGAATTTATTTTATAAAATTCAAGAATGCACAAGGGCAGGTGGTACATACGCGCAAATTAATTAAAAGAGGGCTTCAGCCCTAATTGCAACAATGGATCTTCAGATTTTACCGGATTACAACGATCAGTTTCTCGATAAACCAGATGAGGAAGCGAAATGGCTGGCATCTATTCGCGAGCGGGTGGAGGAACTCCTTGAAAAAGACCCTGGCTTGCTGTTCAGTCACTTGTACCGGCTTGATGTGGAAGAGTCCATCATTGCGCATGTGTTGCGGACACAAGCTGCAGACCATTTAGCAGAAGCGATAAGTCAGGAAATCTGGAAGCGCCAGAAGGCCCGCATGCAAAGCCGGAGGGATCATCCACAGGGGCTAATTCTGGATTCTGATTTTTAATCCTGTGATTAAGAAATATCCATTTAATATTAACGAACGAACGATAGTTTGTAGGTCGGTTTCGTTTGGTAACAATATTCTTTATAAAGAAGAATCAGGCTTGCTTGACTGTTGATTACTTTGAAATCTGTACACAAAAAAATACCGGCAATGAATTTTTCCTCGAACGACTTTAAACCTTATTATGCGGTCATTTTTACTTCAAGGAGAACCGGGCATGACCAAGGCTACACTGAAATGGCACAGCGCATGGAGGAGTTGGCTCAAACTCAGGAGGGCTATTTGGGACATGACAGCGCAAGGAGCAACATAGGTATAACTGTATCCTACTGGTCTAGTCTGGAGTCCATTCGTGCATGGAAATTGAATAGCGAACATTTGTTAGCACAGCAACAAGGGAAAGATAATTGGTATTCTGAATATTCGGTTCGCATTTGCCGTGTGGAGCGGGAATACCATTTCGAAAAGGAGTCCTGATCCATCAAAGAATGTGCAGGACCAGACCCTTTAGGTAAGATCCTTCGGGATGAAATAAACTGACCGGGTGATCGGCTCCCTGGCTCAGCTTATGCAGTACGCGGATCTCCCTTCCGCTTTCCATGCCGGCAGAAGCAAGGGTGTTATAGAACAATTCTTCTCCAACAACCTGAGAGCAGGAAAAACTAAAAAGCAATCCTCCTTTTTTAATTTTTTTCATTGCCAAAAGATTGATCCTTTTATAAGCTTGAACAGCCTGATGTCTTTTATCAATTGTCTTAGCAAATGCAGGTGGATCCAATACTATTAGGTCATAGTGTTCCGGGCTTATACCTTTGAGGTAATCGATGACATCTGCGCAAATGGAGAAATGATTGGATGTTTCCAATCCATTGAGGACCAGATTCTGTTGAAGTCCATCAAGTGCTTTTTGACTTACGTCTACCGAACAACATTCCACAGAACCATGTTTCAACCCATAAAGACTGAATCCTCCTGTATAACAAAAGGCATTTAGTAGGGTCTTTCCAGCGGCATATTGACCCAAGATTTTGCGGTTTTCGCGTTGGTCTAAGAAAAAGCCTGTTTTTTGTCCTGATAGAGGATCCATAATAAAATGCAGGCCATTTTCCATTGCATGCGTTGGGCCGGCCTGACCATGTATAAATTGATTTTCAATTTTTGCAGCATATGACGAGGGAAGGCTGTCTTTACTTTTATCCACAATCTTTGGAGTGGCACCTGGCCAAATTTCAAGTAAGGCCTCACGGATTTCATTAAGTTGACGGTGCATGCCAATGCTATGGCATTGAATAACGATGGTTTGGTCATATACGTCGATGACGAGTCCGGGCAGGCGGTCTCCTTCTCCATGAATCAGGCGAAAGCAGTTGGTCTCCTTAAAAAGGCCAGGTATTTCTCTACGCAGCTGCAGGGCTTCAGAAAAGCGACGCACCCAGAATCGTTCATCAAATGGTTCTTCTTTAAAAGCCAGCACTTTTACTGCAATGCTTCCTTTGTGGAAGTGGCCAGTTCCAAGATCATTGTCTTTATAATCCAGGATTTTTACCAGATCGCCATCTTGCAGTTCCTCTGAACTTCCTGCGAGGGATCCAGAGAAAATCCAAGGGTGCTTACGATGAATATTTTGTTCTCTTTCTTTTCTAATTTTTACATATTTTGTAATAGGAATCATTCTGCAATAATCGCTAATTCAGGAGAACTAATTTTAAAACCATGAAAAAAGCATTTAAAATCCTCCTTAGCATCTTATTGATCATAACTGGTTTGTTGATTCTGGCGCTCATTTATGTGTATTTCTCAGGAATACCGGAGTATGATCCTCCTAAAGAACCCGAGTACCGCATTGAACCCACTGCGGAAAAAGTGGAAGAAGGATTACGGCTTGCGATAATGATGTGTTCGCATTGTCATTTGGGTAATGATGGACGCTTGAGTGGTGGTATCATGAAAGACCTTGATCCCATGTTTGGGAAAGTATGGGCTTCAAATATTACAAACGACAAACAAGCTGGAATCGGATCCTGGACGTCCGGACAACTTGCTTTTGCGCTCAGAACAGGACTGCGTCCGGATGGCCGATATCTGCCTCCCTGGATGCCTAAATATCCCGGATTATCAGATAAAGATCTGGAATGTGTAATTTGTTTTTTGAAATCAGATTACCCACTGGTGGCAGCATCATCTATTCGTCAACCAGAGCGAAAGCCTAGTTTGCTTGCAAAACTCCTTACACATACCGTTATGAAGCCACTGCCCTATCCTGACAAGCTAATAGAAACTCCTGATACAATAGATTTGGTTACGTTTGGAAAATACCTCACACATAACCGTGTGGAATGCTATTCCTGTCATTCTGCAGACTTCAAAAAGCTGGATATCATGGTGCCGGAAAAATCTGTAGGATATATGGGAGGTGGCAATATTTTATATGACCTGGAAGGACGCAAAATAGCATCATCGAATATTACCATGGATAAGGAAACCGGTATTGGCAATTGGACGTATGCAGATTTTAACAGGGCTCTAAAGAAAGCAAAAAGACCTGATGGAATATCATTGCGGTTTCCCATGAGACCTTATCCGGAATTGACGGATACAGAAATTTCAGGCATCTGGGCCTACCTTAAAACAGTCCCTGTACAATCCCATAAAGTGGAACGGACCCGTCTTTAGAACGTTGATGCTTCCCTTTTATCTGTTCTCTTAAAGAGGGAACAAAGAGCCTTATAGCTGCGCGTAATGGAGTACTTCCTGGATACTTTTGGGATGTGCAGAAAATAAAGCTAAAGGCAATTCGAGTTTTGCAACCCGCATAGACTCCAGTTCTTCCGCAAGCTCAATATCCGTATGTACTAATTCTTCCAGGATCTGGCACCCCGTGGTGTCACATTCGTGGTATAAATAGCGCATAAGTTGCAAAGATGTAAATGTATCGACCATAGGCAAAGTTTCATAATAGTATCAAAACTGCCTCACCCAGTAAATTATTGCATGGAAGGACTAGGATTTTCGTTTGATCCATTTTTGGCTTTTTCCGAAAACCCTCATTTTTAAATACCCACGGACTACTAAACTCTGATCCGGGTCCAGCCAAACATCACAATCGTAAATCTTTCCGCCCTCCGGATTGAGGATCTTCCCTCCGGTCCATTCTCCTGCTTCCTGTTTCAGTCCCCAGATGATATCCATGCCTTCTAGAGGTTTATTTTTGAAAGGTTCGGGGCAGTCCAGACAGGTTTTCAATGGTGCTTCAGGATGCAGGTGTACGACCCTGGCATGGTATAGTCCCTTGTATTTATAAAACTCTGCGGTAAACTTTAGCACCCCTGATGCAGGATCCAGTACATCCCAGTATCCTGAAAGCTCCGGATGCTGTATGGTCCGGCTGGTATGGTCTGTAAGCTGTCCAGCAACGATTAAAAAGACAGGCCAGAGCGACACGAAATGTAATTTTTTTAGAAAATAATTTTCGAAGGAAAAAAAAATTGGCATAGTATTAGAATATTACAGGATATGCATGAAAAATCTGATAACAAGATATAAAAGAAGTAGTTTTCTTTATTTGAGACCTTTAGACACCAGTAAATACGCCGGTATTTACTGGTTTTTTATTTTCAATATAAGTAGCATTTTATATCAAAGCATCACTAATGAAGGAACATGTTCACGTGTATAATGAGGTACTGTTTTATGGGAACATATTCTTGAATTCACATGATTTGAAGGTTATGCACAAATGGAGTTGGAAAATCGGATAATTACCAATTCAATTCAGAAAATAAATATAGAGTAAAAAAGCATTATTTGGCTTTTCCGTTTCTTCGATCAAGCTCTTGTTGAATAACAATCGGAATTTGTTCCACCTTTAAATTTTTACCGATTATTTTACGTTCCTTGTTGAGCACATAGACTTCGGGAGTAATATCGACAAAATATTTAGCGTAGATACTTCTGTTTGTTGGGTCATGCACGTTGATCCAGGATTCGATGTGGTTTTTTGCAACAAAGTCTTTCCATTTTTCATCTGAAGTATTCAGCACTATAGCAAAAACTTCAACGCCTTTGGGTTTCCATTCCTTGTAAAAATCACGGAGAAGTGGTGTTTCTTTTTGGCAATGTTCGCAATCCGGATCATACATAAACACGACTACGAAATCTTCTTTTATTTCATAAATGGAACGGGTATTCCCATATAAATCTGTGGAAATGACATCGGGACCTTGCCTGTTGAGCAAGCTCGATTTCATTTCGAATACTTTCTTTTTAAAATCTGCAATGTCTTTGTCGGTTGCCCAATAGGCTAATTCTTTATTGGAAAAATAATTTTCGAGGATATGGACAAACACCGCTTCACCATCCATTACTTTGGTTTGCGTAGGTTGAAATTTTAAAGCAATCCAGTTGCTGACAAATTGGAACATTTCCTTATTTATCATGGATTTTTTTATTACAATATCTGCCTGCCGTATTATTGAATCCGGATGTTGGGGAGTAAGCTCCATGATAAAGCGCTTCAATTTATTGGCAATAACGGGTGTGCGGAGCAAGCGCACATCTTTAAAGTCCACATTGTCCCAAAAGGCCTGCCGGAAAAGTTCTAGTTGGCGTTCCCGATCCGGTTCCCCGTTAGGCTTGCGTACGTCTGTGAGATCGGGATTTTGTCCGGCCGTTTTAAATTTTGTGTAAAAGGCATTTGGATATTTTTTCTGTACCTCTGTCAATTGTTGCTTTCGCTCATTCAACATTTTTTGAATATCGTTATCGATACGGGAGGCAATTGCCGTATCTCCGGGATGCTGGGATTTAATTTTGTTGAGAGAGTCGGTGATTGCGTCGTGTTTGAGTTGCAGTTTGAAACTTTGGTATAACAAATCATTATCGATAGAGCCTTTTACTTTCATTTGACCAACCACATCTGATTTGTTGCTGGTCATACTGAAGTGTTGTTCTTCATCTACCATAAAATGGAAGTTGCTGTAATCAGGAAGGATGGCGTAATAATACCCTGAAGGAAGTGGACTCTTTCTTCGTAGGACAAAGTTGCCCGATGCTTCGATCATTGTGGAATCTGCGATATAATTCTGATCGGCAAAAACAGCAATAAATTTGACTTTGCCCTCATGAAAACCTTCTATTCTGAAGTTCAGTACACAGCTGTCAGATTGTGAAAACAAGTTCCCGGCAACGAAAAGAACTATTAAAAAACCAAGTCGCATAATTTGATGATTTTTTAAAACAAGGGCAAAGTAAAGGAGTGCAAATCAGATTTAAACGTCAGTAATGGATGAAAAGAATTAAACAGCCTCATTTTAAGGAATTATTAACCTTAGCGCTTTAAGGAGAGGACTTCATTACGCGCTGGATGGAATGGTACTATTAGGTAATCCTAAAACTCTATGATTATTTGGCGGTGGAGTCGACAGGAGCTATGGAGGAGCTATCCTGAGCCATTATTTTGAGCATTTGCTGATACATGCCGGAACACACCGAATCAATTTTAAATAAGCCTCTTTCGAAGTCCGGACCCATCTGTTTGTCCATGTTCATAAACATCATTACTGGCCTCATTGCGAAAGGGATACTGCCCGCATCATACCAACTCACAAGCGTTTTTCCACTGGGCTCTTCACTGAGGTCAAATCCACCAATGGAACTCATTTCAAACGGAACAATGAAGCTGAGTTTATATCGCATGGAACTTGGAGGGGTTAAGGATTCAATTGCAATCTGTCCTGTGCCGCTGATATTCTTGTCACCGACCCATTTCATGACAGATCCAACATCGCCATCAGGACCTTCATAGCTATTCTTAACACTTGGGTCTTTTTCTTGCCAGGGGGACCAATTTGGCCAGTTACGGAATACAGAAATTTGCGTATACACGAGTTTTGCGGGAGCATTTATGGTAGCCTTGCGTTCAACGCGATAGCTGTCTTTACCGAGAAAAGCAGCAATGATATAAATCAAGATGAGGATACCTGCGATTTTAAGCAACTTCTTTAAAAGGGTCATTCGAATTAATTTGAATTGTGTATATTAATTTTTGCGGAATGCGTTTAACAGATTTGGACCAGCCCAGAGGCCAATCAATACAGCAAGAATCCCAGCTGGCCACATCCACATTGGATGGGGAATAGTGTATAGATTCATAATGGTTGTTGATACCAGTACAACACCAAAAGTGATGATTCCTCTTTTAAAGTTCATGGGATCAATGCGTGACAGCACAAGGCTTCCGATGAGGCTCCCAAAAAACCAGGAAATTACAATGAGCCACATTGCCATGGGGGGAAGGGTATTGATCCACTCCGACAGCGCCTGTTGATTGCTGGTGTCCAGTCCTTCAGGAGTTGGAAATATAAGATGGGAGCAATATTCAAAAAGATAAATCACCCCTGCAGCAACAATCACGGATAGCACGACAGATCCTATAGATTTCAGCATGGTTCAGAATTTTAAGCAAGATAAATGATTTTTTCAGGAAATGGAATCAAGCACCCGTTAAAATTCAGGAAAGTCATATCCATCATGTATACATTTACATGGAGACAATAACCCGGGATTATGTTACGCAGAACTGAATCCGGGATATCTTTCCTTGCAAACAGTTGTAAGTTATTAGCCTCAGCCGAGAATTATTGAAACTGGATTTTTACAATATTGAGTTTTCCATTGCTTTCGCTTGGCACGACAAGACTTTGGGCATCCCATTCCATGGCATCCCGGAATCGCAAGTTTAATTTTTTAAAACTGGTATTCAGCACACTTTTCCGGATGCTCTGGCCACTGGGTTTTAGCAAATACTCCGAAACGGTGCCCTCTGCACCAATGGCATCGTTAAAAATAATGCGGAGTAAGCCACTGGTTCTGAAAACAAAGAAGGAGCTAAAAAGGCCTTCGTCATCCTGTGAAAACTGTCTTTTATGAAGCAAGTGATCCCATCGCAGAGTGCCTATTGAATCAAAACTTGCAACCAGGATATCATCAAAATAATAATCGTACCACTTGTTTGAAAAAGGGCTTGTCGGATCTACCGGGCTGAAATAGGGTCGACGACTCAATTCCCTGGTGCTTTCAAAAAAAAGCAGGCATCCTCCATCCACACTCAATACAACATCGCGCAGATTAAGGGTGCTTCCACTCAATCCCAATTTTTTTTGATTTCCTTTTCGCTCCTGCAACAACGATTCGGATATGGGAGTTTGCATGGTACTTATGTGCTGGTCATTTTTATCCAAAATTGCAATCACATAAGTTGAAGGATCCTCATTAGGTTTTTGGGCATACAAGCCTGCCAGCAGGAAGCGTTGGTTTATGTTGTCCACTTTGAGGGTAGGATCTGAAAGTAGTTCGCTTTGTATGGGAAGGGTCAGGGTATTTTGTTTTTGTCCACCTGTGTTTAAAATCAGAACGAATGGATGGCTTTTTGATTTGCTTCCCTGCTTTTCTTTGGAAATCCCATAGAAATAGGATTTCCCGGTATTGCTTATTTCAAAAGATTGAATAGTGGATTCCGGATCTTCCGGCAGCAGATGGTGTGCATCGATTTGATAGAATACAGAATCGAGGATCCGGTTGTATAGAAGAAATGATTTCGAGTGGTCCAGATTTTCACATGCGATACTCACCCAGTGTGTATCCTCTGAAGCTTGCAGATGAAATCCTTCATTTGGTCTGAAATCAATATCCCTTGCAAGTATTTTATCGGAGACAGATTCCGCATTTTCATTAAAGCGTTCATAGCGGAGCACGCTGCCTTCTTTTTCCAGGGAGGCATAGAAAATGCCAATTTCGTTTTGGTGCTCAAAAATTTCAATGATCTTCCATTTCTTCCCTTTTAGTTCTATAAATTTTTCGCTACTCCATTGGAAGTCGGGGTATAAACTTTGATAGCTTACCCGGAATGATTTATCTCGTAAAAGAGAAATCCAGCCATTTGGATGGCGGACCATGTAGTATGAAAAATCATTTTTGATGTTGATATCCGGGCTAATGATTACCGTTTGAGCCTCAGCGCCAAGGGAACAGAGGATAAAGGCAATCAGTATAAGAAGCGGCCAGCGGATCATATTCAAATAAGCGTTTAAATTCGCACATAATTACAACGTTCGGATGAAAGCTCAAAGGATAATAGAGTGTGTTCCAAATTTCAGTGAGGGAAGGGATGAATCGCTGATCCGGGATTTGTCGGCCTGCATTTCAGAAGTTCCGGGAGTAAAGTTATTACATGTCGACATGGGAAAATCAACACATCGCACCGTCGTTACCTTTGCCGGGGAGCCTGAGGCGGTTGTTGAAGCTGCTTTCAGGGCGATATCCTTAGCATCCCGTCGGATTGATATGAGACAGCACAAAGGCGAACATCCCCGGATGGGGGCCACTGATGTATGCCCTCTGATTCCGGTACAGGGCATCAGTTTGGAAGAGACGGTAGCATATTCCAGAAAACTGGCCCAGAGAGTGGGCATGGAGTTGGGAATACCCGTATATCTCTATGAAGCGTCTGCCACAGCCCCACACCGGAAAAATCTTGCAGATATCCGCCAGGGAGAATATGAGGGCTATCCTGAAAAGATCAAACAGCCAGGTTGGGCACCTGACTTTGGACCTTCTGAATTCAATGAACGATCCGGGGCAACGGTGATAGGAGCCCGGGACTTTTTGATTGCATATAATGTGAACCTCAATACAAAATCCGTTAAGCTGGCGAATGAGGTAGCTTTTGACGTAAGGGAAAATGGCCGTCCCTTGCGCGATCCTGCAACGGGGCATATATTGAAGGATGAAAAGGGCGAAGTCCTGCGCAGCGAGGGACAATGTCCGGGTGTCAAGGCCATAGGATGGTACATAGATGAATACAAATTCGCACAGGTTTCGATGAACCTTACCAACATGGAACGTACCAAGCTGCATGAAGCTTTTGAAGCCTGCCGTTCATCTGCGGAGCGCTATGGACTTTTGGTTACAGGATCTGAATTGGTGGGTCTCATTCCTAAAAAGGCAATGGTAGATGCGGGCAATTACTTTTTACATAAACAAAAGCGTTCACTTGGCGTGAGCGAACAGGAACTTATAGAAGTAGCAATACAATCACTTGGATTAAACAGTATATCCAGCTTCGATCCGCAAACCAGAATCATAGAATATATGCTTGAAGAAAAAGCTGCTCCCCTTGTGGGCATGAGTCTTGAACAGTTTTCACAGGAAACAGCATCCGAGAATCCCGCACCGGGAGGGGGCTCTGTTGCTGCTTATGCCGGAGTTCTTGGAGCGTCCCTGGGTGCGATGGTTGCAAACCTGAGCGCTCATAAAAAAGGATACGAAGAGCAGTTTGAATTTTTTTCAAGGCATGCTCAGGAAGCTCAAGAAAAAATAAAGGATTTGTTGAATCTGGTCGATGAGGACACGCGTGCATTTAATGGGATCATTGAGGCCATTCGGCTACCAAAAGGAAGTCCCGAGGAAAAGAAAGCCAGAAAAAAGGCCATGCGCGCAGCAAATAAGTATGCGATTGAAGTACCACTTAAAACAATGAAAGTCGCAGCATCCTGTATGGAAATCATCAGGCAGATGGTTGAAAAGGGAAATCCGAATTCCATCAGCGATGCCGGTGTAGGAGCCCTTTGCATTCGAACTGCTGTAGAGGGTGCGGGACTTAATGTGCGCATCAATGCTTTGAGTTTAGAGGATGAAGAAAAAAAGGCCACGTATATCTCCAAAGCGGATGAGATAGAGGCAAAAGTTAAAAGAGAGGTGGAAGAGATCATTCAGTTTATAAAACAGAAAATGTCTGCATAGATCACCCATCCCTTTATCTTTAATATTTTATTCCTATACTACAATATGAATCAAAGCAAAATACAAACCAATTATGGGGCCTTGAGTATCCTCATTACCGTTTTTTTCTTTTGGGGTTTTATAGCCTCAGGAAATGGTGTATTTATTCCCTTTTGCAAAAATTATTTTGGCCTGGATCAGTTTCAAAGTCAACTTGTGGACTTTGCTTTTTATGGCGCCTATTACATCGGAGCATTAATGTTGTTTGTATTGAGTAATCTCAGGCACAGGGATCTCGTTTCCGAGTGGGGATATAAGAAGAGTATTGTATATGGATTGCTCTTTTCACTACTAGGTGCAATAGCAATGATTCTTACGGTAAAACTAGGCTCGAAAGAGCATGGATTTAACTTTTTTCTGATTTCATTTTTTGTGCTTGCTCTTGGATTTTCTCTTCAGCAAATCGCTGCAAATCCATTTGCAATAACACTAGGAGACCCATCTACAGGATCTCATCGCGTTAATCTGGGTGGCGGGATAAATTCATTTGGAACAGCTATTGGACCTATTGTAGTTTCCCTGGCATTGTTTGGCGCCACTCATTATGATGACAATGCCTTGCAAACCTTGAGCCTTGCCAGTGTCACCGGACTATACATCGGTGTGGGATTTTTGTTTTTACTTGCTGCATTATTGTTTACTTTTTCCAGGAAAGTACCTGCGGGTATTGTACTTGGGGAATTCGAGCCTGCAAGAAAAGCCATGTGGCTGATGGTCCTCATTACAGTTGGCTTGCTTGCCTGTTTTATTCAGGTATTCAATAGTTATAAAGGAGTGGAGCAGCTAACAAGTCCGGAGGGTCTGCAAAACATGGAATGGCTGCGTATGCGTTGGTTGTTTCTTGCATTGGCATTTTTAATTGGAGGATTATTATTTGCATACCGATCGTCAAGGAAGAACCAGGAAGGATGGGGTGCAATGCATCATCCACAGCTGGTATTGGGCATGCTTGCCATTTTTGTGTACGTTGGCGTTGAAGTGACGATTCAAAGTAATATGGGAGAGTTGCTCAAGAGCCAGGAATTTGGAAGTCTTGCTACCTCTCAAATCACGCCCTTCATTTCGATGTTTTGGGGAAGCTTGATGATTGGCCGTTGGACAGGGGCCATACCGGTATTTGGGTTTAGTGAAAAAACGAAGAAAGCACTAACAGTTGTTATCCCATTTGTAGCATATGCAGTAGTTTTATTGGTAAACCATCTTGCAGGACGTTCTATTGAAGCCTTATACGGGTATGTGTTTTGTGTGGTGCTTCTGGTACTCGCTTTTATCTGGGTTGGAGGCCGACCTGCATTTACTTTAATGTTGTTTAGCGGACTTGCGATGATTGCCATGATGACGGGTATCATGAGCTCCGGAAAATTTGCAATATATGCTTTTATGAGTGGTGGTTTATTTTGCTCGGTTATGTGGCCTTGTATTTTCTCTCTGGGCATTGCAGGTCTTGGGAAATTTGAAAGTCAGGGAGCTGCATTGCTCATCATGATGATTCTTGGAGGCGGCATCATCCCTCCGATTCAGGGCAAACTTGCCGATCTGGATGTGATTGGTATCCACCAGTCCTATTGGATCACAGTCGTTTGCTTTGCTTATCTTGGTTTTTTTGGATGGGCTGTGCGGGGATTATTGAGAAAACAAGGCATTGATTACGACCAGCAAATCCAGGGTGGTCATTAAGCAAAGAAAGGGGAAAGCATCCTCAAAAATCTGTATCTTTCGCTTCACAAAAAACAGCTATGAAAAAATTCTATTTCGTTTTTGCGATCTGCCTGCAATTGTCGTGGGTCAGGTCTCAGGATTCAGGAAGCAGTATGGAAGGAAACGAGGAATTGTATGCTCTAACAGACAGTTTGCGTTCTCTGGATATCCGTTTTAAGTCAGGAGGCATGGAGCAATCTCAATACCTTCAACTTCGTGCGGAGCTTTTAAACCATTTAGGTGAACTTGCTTATTCAAATTATGAAGAGATTGCCTTGGCATCTGCAACTTCAAGTACGGAAACACCTGATCCGGTAAGTATGGACCATGGGAGTGGTGACACCATTCCTGAATTTACTCCTGGACCGGAGTTTGGTTCAGGCAAGAGTCCTATGGGCTTACTCGGAGGAAATAAAAAAAGGACCAGTTTTAAAATACGGTATGGCATGTACTGGAATGGATTGTCCTCTGCAAGCACCAACAGCTCCATCAACTACCCGAAATGGAAGACCGGTTCTTCCTATAATTGGTTTGGGGAGTTTGATATTTTAATGAACACGCGGCTTGGCAAAGAGGAAAGTCCATGGAGTGTTTATTACGGAATCGGATTTGACAATCGCTGTTTCAAACAGAAGGATCAGGTTCAGCAGCTGTATGTAGAATCTGACAAGGCGGTGTTTAAAACCCCTGCTGGCAAAATTGATCAGGCGCAGATTCAGCTTGGTTTTTTTCGGATTCCTGTCGGACTGCAATTTAAGAAAAACAAATTTGCATGTAACCTGGGAGGATATATAGGCTTCAACACCTATCACGAGCAAATTTTAAAATATACGGAATCTGATGGAGCCAAGGCAGAATTGACCCTGGATAAGGATTATGACTTTACCAAAACCATTTATGGACTCAGCACCAGTATTGGATTCAACAGGATCCATGTAGGATTCAATTACGATCTGAATTCCTTTTTCAAGAATTCAGAGAATTATGAATACAATGCATGGAGGATTGGTATTTTGATCTTTTAGGATTCATGCCCTCAGTTCGTTTTACAGAAGCCTCATTTTGAGCTAAATAGATCTGTATAATTTCTTTTGTGCCCGTGCCTTGATAAAAATCAATGCCCGGCATGATCCCGGTCAGCAATTTCCAACTTCTATTTTTGAAATCTTGCATAGTCATTAAAACGAGTATGATTTACGAAGTTGAGGGGGATATTTTAAAAAGCAGAGCTGATGCCATATGTCATGGGGTGGCTCCGATGGATCATTTTGATAGTGGATTGGCTTTGGAACTGCGCGAGGATTATCCTTCTATGTACAAAGACTTCAGGCATTACTGTCAGACCTTTCATCCCAAGCCAGGTGGTGTATGGTTATGGCAAGGGTCAGATGGGCGAAAGATATTTTGTTTATTGACGCAAGAACCTCCATTGGGAAGTTCAGGGCATCCGGGAAGGGCTTCTTCAATAAACATTCGCCATAGTTTAAGGGAACTGGTGAAAGAAATTGGGAATAAAAGCATATCCAGTCTGGCATTACCAAAATTAGCGACAGGGGTTGGTGGCTTGGATTGGAAGGAAGTAAAGCCAATTGTAGAAGAATTTTTAGGACCTTTGAATATACCTGTATATGTATATACAAATTTTGTAAAAGGGGTTGAAGCGAAAGAAAGTAGATAGAATTTTTAAAGGCTGATATTGTGTTCATAATGGGGGGGATTTTGTCCCCCTCATTCATTTTAGGGCAATCCCTTCCGGAATATCACGAATTCGAAAGTATGTCGTAAATTGTAATTTGAAACAGAGGAAATACATCACATGACCGAATTATTTTATCAAAAGCTGGCATATCTTTTTTATGCTGTTGCAGATGCGGATGGCAATGTAAAACAGAAAGAACTGGAGAAATTGCACGAGGAGGTCCTTTTGATCTGGAAGTCATTGGATGATGAAGTGGATGAATATAATACCGACCTTGCCTTTGAAATTGAAGCTGTTTTTGACTGGCTTGAGGCAAATAAGTTTTCTTATAAAGATGCTTTAACCGAGTTTCAGGACTATGCTCAGGAGCACCGGGGTCTTTTTACTGAGGAGGTCAAAAAAAGAATCATGCATACATGCAATGAGATTGCCCATGTTTATAAAAGCATCAACCACCAGGAGGAGAACATACTTCATGAACTGGAGCGTTTCTTGAAGACTATCTGAGCATCTTTTGCCTCAACTTTTGGCAGTCTTTGGCCCAAGGCGTTTCAACCGAAAACAAGAGAAGTGATTTTATAATGGGTTTGAATTGGTACCACATCGCTTGTATCTTAATAAGGCATACCTTTGCTTCATATTTGGAAACGGAACACACAGGTTAATTCAGGGTATCAGGTATGCAGGTATTAATAAGTTCCGGAATTTCCGGGGGTATCGAGGTATGACTTAAATTGCACTAACATTCGATTTATTGCATTGTATATAAAAATATATAATATGTAATAAGTTAAAAATAATGTACTAAGTTGATTAAAGTTATCGTTTAGGCATTTTGTAGAGGGAGTGAGAAAGCGGATATTCCAATTACGCCTGCTAATTATTTTTATAAATTTACAATCCAGGTGATAACGGGGATTTCTTTTTGATACTCCTTATTGTGCGGCGGTTAATGGGAGCGTATAGATTAGATTACGAATAAGCAATAAAGATTCACTTACATACATTTTTTCTTTCACTTAAAAAATTCAAAAAAATGAAGAATTTGTTTTTTCTCGCATTGTCTTTTGTATTAATGGGCATGAGCCAACAGGCTTTTTCACAGGGTGCAGCTGGATCCGGAAGTTCAGTTCAAACTGGATCTAACGAAAGGGCTTCTGCTCCCGTTCATGTAACAGTATCATCCAAAAGAGGAGCACCTGCTACTACGGTAACGATGGATGCAGTTCCTGGAAGAGACCGTAAAGGAATGAAATTCCAGCTTATGGATCCAAATGGCAAAGCTGTTCCTGGTGGTGAAAAACGCATCAAGTACACTGAAAATGACGGAAACGTAGCAGTTGATGTGGTAGGTCTTCCTGCAGCTCCAAAAGGAAAGCGTTACAGCTTGCGCATTACGACCAAAGACAACGCAATTACGAATGTAAATCTGTAAAGAATCGAATCACTAATCTGATTTACAGTCAAGGAATTTAAAAAAAGGAGCAACAAGCTGTTTGCTCCTTTTTTATTAGTATGGTAGATGGGAAAATGTAATTATGGGATATTTTGACATCCTGAATGAATATGCATTGCATCCTTTAGCAAATAGAAACTGAAATTAAGGGTTTCCTTTAATTAGTATTTTGATAACACCAAAGACCGAGAATTAGATCTTTATAATTATGAGAATAAAGATTGCCTTTTTTATGAATGTGAGACTTATTTGTTTTTTTGTCCTTCTATTGGCATGCAAATTTGGACTCTTATCTCAGGACATAAGGGGAGTTAACCCTATTCATACGGATGCACAAAAAACAAACAACACCTACGCTATAATAATTGGAATCAGCGATTACAAAAATATCGTTGACTTGAATTTTGCGGATAGAGACGCTTCCGCATTTTATCACTTGCTGAATACTCTAAAGGGTCCAAATGATCCACAACAATATGAGCTTTTCTTAAATGAGAAGGCAAACCGTTTCAATATTTGCGATGCAATCTCAAAGCTACTTATAAAGGCAAAAGCTGGTGATCAAGTGTTTTTTTATTTTGCGGGACACGGGGATATTGAAGATTTGTCGCAATCAAAAAATGGCCTACTATTATTGTTTGATAGCCCCCGAAGAGATTACTTCGGAATGACAGATGGAGTTTTGCAAGTAAGTCAATTGGCAGATTATTTTGGAAACCTTACAAGTCGGGGAGTGGAAGTTTACTTTATTATTGACGCCTGTCATTCAGGAAAATTAACGGGAGGAAAGGAAGGATGGAGACACACATCAAACGCAATTCGAAATACACTTGCAAATGAAGGCACGGTTTTATTGTCTTGCGATGCAGATCAACTTTCTTTAGAAGGATCTGAATGGGGTGAAGGCAGAGGCCTTTTTTCTTTTTATCTGCAGGAAGGCCTGCTTGGATTGGCTGATATAGATAATGATCAGCAAGTAAGTTTAATTGAGTTGGAACAATATGTAAAGAGAAATACCTACTTGGAAAGTGACAAGAGACAAACTCCGGTCTTTGCAGGAAAACAAAATAAAATTTTAGCACGAATAGAAAAGCATGTTCGAGATTCCATAGTTGACAGGAAATCCAGGGAATTAAAAGAATTTAAGCAAGTTTACCTGAAGGGAAATGAAGAAAATTATTTAGCAGGATTGGACAGTACTAGTTTGTACAGTTATTATCGATTTAATAGTGAACTTCGGTCTGGGAATTTTATTAAAGGAGATACCAATGCATATTTTTATTACGTACAGTTTAATAAAAATAATCCAGATCATTACCTGACTTCCTTGCTTAAGAGAAAGTTAATGATCTCCCTGAATATAAGTTTTGATTCAATTGTTAGACCATTACTTATTGGTAGAAAATCAACGTTTACACTTTCAGATTGTAAGACCGTATTGTATGAATTGGATACCTGTTTAGCATTGATGGGGGCAAGCCACTATATGTATTCACATGTCTTATCGCGGAAGTATTTTATTGAATCCCTAATAGAATCTTACGGAATAAACCTTAATAATTTCGGTCCATTGAGCTTGAATTTAATAATGAATTCAATACAGACTTTACATTTTTCCAGGTCACTTGAACCAAACGCATCATATGTATATCTCTATTTAGGAATTCAATATCAGACGGCACAGAATTGGGACAGTTCGATGTATTACTTCGAAAAATTCTCCAGGCTGATTCCAAATTCTGAGATCGCAAATAATTTAATGGGTATTACTCTTTGGGATATGGGCAGGACTAAGGAGTCCGTCAATTTATTGAGAAAAGCAATCAGTCAAAATCAGGATTACATAGAAGCGTATACAAATTTAATTTATGTGTATACAAAACTGGGGTTAATTCAAGAGGCAATTGCAGCTGCTCAGGAGGTTATCCACCGCCGTCCAACTTTTACATCAGCCTACAATAATCTTGCTTTACTCTATTTGGAACAAGGGAATTTTAAAAAAGCTTTGGAGTACATACATATTTCAGAATCTATAAATCCCAAAAATCCTTTAGCAATATTTATCAAAGGAAAGATCCACTATTATGGTCAGAAATTTGAAGATGCAGATAGCTGTTTCAGACAATGTATTCATCTAAAAGTGGATTACGCTGATGCATATTATTATTCAGGTATTAATGCAAAAGAGCAGGGTAATCTTACCGATGCTTTGAAGCAATTCAAGGCATATACATTATTGGACCAGCAAAACCCTGTTTTTTATAAAGAAATTGCAGATTGTTTTAGATTACTTCATGAAAAAGACAGCGCTCAATTTTATTACGATATCTCACTTCGTCTGTTGCAGCGTCAACAATCAAATCCTGAGCTTGCCGGAGAAATTTATCAATTCGGATTGAGAGAATATGAGAAGGCTAAAGAATATTTTGATTCCGTACAATCTACAGATGTTTTTTTTCTTTTAAAAAAGTGGAGCAATCTGATCTATTTGCAGAAAGAGCAATTTACGAGAGATGAACCTAGAATTATTAATCAAGGATATTTCGTAAATTCTGTTAATCATTATTTGAAAGCATGCATTGCAGCTGGAAAAAAAGATTTACAAGCTGTTATACGCAATCTCCGAATGTCAATAAGACAATGCAATTCACTGAAAGTCATGGCAGCGCTTGATTCCAATTTTGATCAATTTAGAGATCAAATTTTATTTAAAGATTTATTGTTTCCATTTCAATAGATTACATGGTATTACTTCAATAAGGAAACTATTTTGAGTTCTGTTTCATGAGGAATTATTATTCCAAATATTTATTTAGTACAATTTAAATGCGCTATAATATCTCTTTTGGTGAGGCGTATTTCAAAAGAACTTCCTTGGAGTTGAATTTTTTGAAAGGGATGTATTTATCATTATGAACTCCAACTGGTAAAGCAAGGAGTATGACTTAAAAAAGTGAATACCCCTAATGATTCTTTTGATATTTCAAGGCATTGATATGAGGGGTTGTAATGATCTTATTTTGGATAAACGGAATATATAAAGAATAGAGTGATTAGTATTGTTTAATAGGAGTAGTTGGGTATACCATTAATGATAATAATTACATATCTTCGTTATGCTTACATTAGTATTTCGGCTTTTAACGTTCAAAACTGGAAAGCATTTGTGCTAAAATGATAAAAAACATATTTTATAGGATTTTAATCAAATCTCTTCTTATATACTGATAACCTTTTTCAGAAATGCAATCCTATTATTATATGAAATACCTGTTTCTACTCATAGTTTATCTCCATATACTAGATCCATTGCAGCTTCCCGCTCAGATTCTTGGTGCGCGTGGGGCTACGCCGTCTGCGGTTAAGGAGCAAGCTGTTGGAAAAAGGTTTGCCCTGGTAGTTGGAATTTCAGATTATCAAAACCCTGCCATCCCCGATCTCAAATTTGCAGACCGGGATGCTCTTGCGTTCAGCGAGTACCTGAAAGACCCTAATGGAGGAGGTGTTGAAACTAAAAACATACAGGTCCTTTTAAATGATAAGGCAACAGCGGGCAATGTCATTGCGGCATTTTACAGTATGCTCGATTTGGTAAAGGAGGGCGATCTTTTTATTTTTTATTTTTCAGGTCATGGAGATCTTGAGGCAAAAACAATGAATCAGCCTGGATTTCTGCTCTGTTGGGATGCTCCACCTTCTGTCTATATGATTGGGGGTACTTTTGGACTGGTGTATCTTCAGGAATTGATATCCACATTATCTGTAACAAATAAAGCAAAGGTATTGATGATTACAGATGCCTGCCGTTCCGGAAAACTCGCAGGAAATCAGATTGGCGGAAGTCAGCTGACATCTGCTAATTTGGCCAAGCAATATGCAAATGAATTAAAAATCCTGTCTTGTCAGCCTGATGAACTTTCTCTGGAAGGTACCGCATGGGGAGGCGGTAGAGGCGTTTTTTCATATTACCTGCTTAAGGGTTTACAAGGATTTGCGGATCGCAATGCAGACCAGATGGTGACCCTTTTCGAAATCGAACGTTATCTTGAGGATGAAGTAAGCCAGGCAGTTGCGCCCCAGCATCAAATTCCGATGACCATTGGCAATAAAGCAGCAAATCTCATACCCGTAAACAAAGCACTGATGGCAAAATGGAAAGACAGTACTTCGGTGCCAGACGGGAAATTGCTTGCTACAAATGATAAAGGAACATCTAGTGACATCCAAAAAACAGGAAATTCCCAATTATTGAAAGAGTATGAAAGTTTTCAAAAAGCTTTGGATGAAAGACACTTTATCCGACCACAAGAAAATTCAGCATGGAATTATCTTGAAAAACTGAATGCATATTCTGAAATGAAGCCTTATATTGGAAAACTTCAGCTTCAACTTGCCAGTGCTTTGATTGACGAAGCGCAACAGGCCATTAATGACTACCTGAAATCTGATCCTGTTGAATTGCGTAAGCGTTGGTCGTACAATGAAAAGTATGAATCTTATCCTGAATTTTTGGATAAAGCCATGCTGTTATTGGGGACCGAACATCGTTTATATACCATGTTAAAAGCCCGTCGTCATTACTTTAGCGGATTGAATTTAAGACTAAAGGGAGAACGCAATAAGGATAAAAGTTTATTTAATCTCGCAAAACAAGAACAGCAAAAATGCCTTGCTTTAGAAGCATCAGCACCGTTTGCCTATAATGAATTGGGATTGCTGGAGCGCAGAAATGGGAATCTTCCAGAAGCCATACGTTATTTTGAAAAGACCGTTAAACTCAGTCCTTCTTGGTCATTACCCTGGGCTAATTTATGTGCCTGTTATAACGACCAGGATCAATATGACAAAGCGATTCTTTCTGGAAAAAAAGCATGTGAAATTGATGAGCACTTTCCGCTGGCACAGTATAACCTCGGTCTCGCGTATCAACGCGCTCAAAAGACTGAAGATGCCATTGCATGCTTGCAAAAGGCAATTGAACTGGACAGTCTGTACGCAAATGCGTATTTTAATATTACTTTAGCGTATTACGTCAGTGGAAATTATAATGCAGCAGAGAAGAATATTCGTACTTACATACGATTGAAACCTGCCGATCCTCAGGGGTATATAAACCTGGGTGAAATTGAACGTAAGTTAGGTAATAAGGAGGAAGCTCTGCATGCTTTCCAAACTGCTTTACAGCTGGATCCTCAAAGCAATGAAGTACATATCAGTTTAGCGGAATATTACATAGCAGAATCTTCATTAGAAATTGCAGATAGTATTTTGCTTAAAAATATTAAGCTGCATCCCAAGGATGCATTGTCTTATTTCTATTTGGCAAGCAATCAGAGTCGTCTTGGGAAGATATCGAATGCATTTCAATACCTTGAGAAGGCATTCCAGTTTGGATTTAAGAATGATACCCAGCTTCTTAATGATCCGTGCTTTAAAATATTGCAAGCGGACTCTCGCTTGAAAGCCCTGTTGAAAAAATACAGACCCGGGTTTTCCTATTGATTTCTTTCAAATCCCTTTATTTGCTTTATTAAAAGCTTGCGAGGCCTTTTTTTCATTGCACATTAAAGCAACATACGGTAGCAATGAGCGCAAAGAAGGTCTGGCTTTGTACTTAAAATTCAGTGGCTATTTTATCTGAGATTTCATCCAATACAACTAATTGATTTGATCTGCTCAACAGGAAATGGTAGAATTCCTAACAAGTTAAGATGCGGATTCACCTGTTGAATTTCTTTCGAAGCGAATTGCAAGATGCCTTTGTTGATATTTGAATTCAGGTATACGACTGTTCGATACTCTGTAATTCTTGTACTCAAGGATTTGAAAAAGCAAAGTACCGTACATGCCTTTCACGTTATAATTTCTGTTTGTTCAAATAGATAAAGTGATGCAATGCGAAATCAGGCATTTAGGAAATTGTTATTCCTTTAGCATATATGCAAGCAAGGTAATTCAAATTAACGAGCTTCTGCATTGCAATAAGAATGCATGACAGGAATTAAAAGGCAATAAATGGGCCGGAAGTTGTATCTTTTGAAACTTGTAAAATAGA
>CAZDQG010000033.1:0-31780 GCA_964507535.1 uncultured Saprospiraceae bacterium | reverse complement strand
GCTTGCAAAATCATTTAAATTCTATATCAACCCCGTAGGGGTTTCCTGTTTTCAAAATAAATTGATGAATTTCCTTTAATAAAAATTCCTATTTTGGGTAAAATAACCACACTATGTCAAACACCTATTCACAGATGTATGCCCATTGCGTTTGGGCTGTAAAAAGAAGAAAGCCTCTGATTCCACGGGATAAACGCGAAGAACTTGAAAAATATATCACCGAAATTATTTCACGACGGGGCCAGAAATTAATCGCCATTTATTGCATGCCGGATCATATTCATGTGTTGATTGGCTTTCGCCCCAATATTTGCATTTCCGATGTAATCAGAGATGTAAAAAGAGTTTCATCTTCACTAATAAATGAAAAATTCTGGGCGGGCTGCAAATTTGAATGGCAGGAAGGATTTGGATGTTTTACATGCTCCAATCATGGCCTTCCGAGAATCATAAAATATATCCAAAATCAGGAGCAGCACCATAAAAAGAACCGCTTCGAAGATGAATATTTGAATTTCATGAAGGAACATCAAATTGATTTCAATAAAGAATATGTATTTGGTTGAAAAACTTGCAATATATATCCCAGGGACATTGTAATTAAGTGCAAATTTTAAATATGTATCCATGTCCCAATATTTTTTTGATCCAATTAAACTATTTATACCATCATCCGTCTATATCTCTGTAAAACCCATTGTACACTTTTAAATAAATGACGTATGCAGTTCAATAGATTTTTCAGTTTCCTACTTAGCCTTGGTCTGTTATGGCTTACTTCCTGTAATAAGGACAACGACTCTGTAGCAAATGATTTTATTACCTCTTCCGAAGATTTCACCGCTCAGCAAGACATCCTCGATGCCAATGAAACAGAAGTTACAGATCAAATTGAAGCAGGCTTGGTCGCCCTCACAACGCGCTCTTTCCCTACCCGGACCTGGACCAATCCAAAAGGCACATTCCCAAACACCCTTACAATTGATTACGGACCCGATGGAGTTACAGGGCCCTTTGGTCATGTTCGTAAAGGAAAACTCATTATTCAGATTTCAGCACCACTGAAAACGGTTGGATCAATTCGTACTGTCAGCCATCAGGATTTTTATATCGATGACGTAAAAGTGGAAGGCACGGTCACATTGACCAATCAGGGCACCAATGGTTTTGGCCAAAATGTTTTTTTACGCAGTGTGAGCGATAGAAAACTGACCTTCCCCTCCGGCAAAACGATCAGCTGGAATGCTTCTCAGGTGATCACACAACTCGATGGCAATGCAACTCCCGATATTAGACTTGATGATGTCTGGTCCATCCTAGGTACATCCAGCGGTATCAACCGTGCAGGCAAACTTTTCAATGTGAGCACATCAGAAGCTCTGGTTTTTAAATTTACCTGTCCCTGGATTGTAAAAGGATCTATTTCACTGACAATCGAAAACAATACCCTAAGTGTTGATTACGGCGATGGCGGCTGCAATAACGACGCCATTCTAACATTACCCGATGGGAGCACCCGAGACATAAAAATCAGGAGATGGTGGTAATCGAAAGCTAAAACCTGAATCTAAAAGCCAATGATCCTTTCATTGGCTTTTTTTATGTCTGAACCGCAAGAATACACAAAACTGAAAAAGCTTTTTCACGTTCTCGTCGGTGTCTGTTTCTTTTGTTTAAAAATTGAGTATACTTCAGATTTATAAAACTGAAATTCATAAGGCATTCTCTTTGTTTATCCTATAATTGGATTATCCCTTTGGGAGGATGCCATAAGAATAATAAAGCAGCGGATTTAATAATTAACTAAATTTAACTTCTCAAATTCCGTCTGTAATATGAAATGGAAATTTCAGATAAGATTTAGTTTTTACCTCTTCTCCTTAGCCTTTTCATTCCAGGCGCGCTCCCAGTGTACAGGCCTCAATGTCGATGCGGGACCAGATCTCGTCAGTTGCGACTCCAGCCAAAGTCTCCAACTTCAAGGCTCCATCCAGGGAACGTATACCAAATTCTATTGGACGCCGGCAACCGGATTGAGTAACGCCAACATACTGGATCCCTTTGTTACGCGGAAAACTTCCGGTCGCTATACCTACAAGCTTACCGCTGAAGGTATTTCTTCAACCAACCTGGTTGTGAATGGAGACTTTGAAAATGGTAATTCAGGCTTCATCTCAAACTACACTTATACCAACGTCAACACTACAGAAGGAGAATATTTTGTTGCAAGCAACCCTGCAACATGGAACGGAGGATTCAGCCCTTGCCCGGATCATACCACCGGCAGCGGGAACATGCTTCTCCTTAACGGTCATCCTACAGCAGGAACAAATTTTTGGTGCCAGACCATTGCTACCGTTCCAGGACGCATGTACCAATTTGAATTCTGGAGCCAGTCTGTATATCCAACAAACATCGCTCAATTGAGCGTAAAGGTAAATGGCTCAACGATCGGATCGACACAGGCCGGTAGTTTATGTAATTGGGTTCTATATACCGTATCCTTCACCGCCACGAGTGCTTCAACCCAAATTTGTCTGAATGAAACTACAGGAATACGCGGCGGAAATGATTTTGCCGTTGACGATATTGCCCTATATGAAAAGTGTATTGCAATGGATGATGTCACGGTTGAAATTGTAAACCTGGTTGCAAAAATTGACATCATCAATAAGCCGAAATGTTCTTCAGACCCATTTGACCTGACTGCAATTGGCTCATCAGCAGGCCCGAATATTCGTTATGAATGGTCTACTGATGTAGGTAAAATTCTTTCAAAAAACGGACTCAGCGCCAAAGCAAGAGGATCAGGTATATATACGGTAAAGGTCATTTACTCAAATGGAAACGTTCTGTGTGAACAGGAGGCTTCCATTGAGTTCATAGCTCCTGATCAACTTGCAGGAGCGTTGGATGCCAGCGGCAAAGCAAATTGCCGTGGAGACAGTGTGCGACTGTTTGCAGATGTGCTTACCGGCAGTGGCCAATACAGCTTCAAATGGTCACCGGACAGCCTGATCCTAAAAGGAAAAAATACAAATGAAGTTCTGGTAAACAAGGCACAGCGCTTTAGTGTAACGATTACAGATCAGACGAACGGTTGTTCGCTATCGTTGGAGTATGACGTACCTGCTGATACCATTCGCCCGATTGCAGGAATACGTGGAGACACTTTAATAGATTGCCGCAATACCAACATTGAATTGTTCTCACTGGTTTCTGACAGTATCAACTATGCCCTACGCTGGGTAACTCCGCGTAAAGATTCCTTGTCCGACCTCACGCACATCATCGATTCACTCGATGGAAACTACCAGCTGTTCATTGAAGACCGTCGAAATCACTGCAGGGACAGCAGTACGATACAGGTGAAGATCGATACAGCAAAACCCGTGGTGGCCCTGGGTCCGGATGTACAATTGGATTGCCGCAGGCAAATCACATTTGTAACATCGCTCATCAAGGATACGGTAAGCAAGTTAAATTACTACTGGACCATAGATGCAAAACTTCAACCCAGGGAAGACAGCCTATCTGGTAAATCCATTTCAAAAGCATCCTCCATTTCATTGCTGGTAGTAAATGCAACAAATGGATGCCAGGCATTGGACAGTATTGAAATAACAGAGGACCGGCGCATTCCTGATTTGGATGCAGGACCAGGTCAACTGCTGACCTGCACATCCACAACTGCTTTGCTCAAAGCAACGGTAAATCCATTGGACACCGTATTATTGGATTGGACCAGTCCGGACGGTCATTTTCTTACAGCTCAAAACAAGCAGGATACATGGATTGATAAAAAAGGATGGTATTATGTTCATATCATCAATACATCGAATGGTTGCGAAAATGCAGATTCAGTATATGTCGATGAAAACGTGGTAAAACCTAAAGCCGATGCCGGATCTGATCTTGTCTTCCGTTGCAAAGACAGCCTGGTGCTCATCAATGCTTCTCAAAGTAGCTCTGGCTCAAACATCATATACAGTTGGTCTTCCGTAAATGGAAATATCCAATCCGGATCAAGTACAAATCAAATTTGGGTAAGCACACCCGGCACCTATACACTCATTGTGAAAGATACACTGAATGGATGCGTGGATTCTGCTTCAGTCACAGTAACTCCAGATCTTAACAAGCCATTCATATCCCTTTCATTGCCAGATACCCTGACCTGTCTGAAGACTGAAATCAAGTTATCAGCAAATGCAAGTTCCCCCTCCGGAGCATCATTAAGTGGACAATGGACCGACGCGAATGGCAATCCACTCACCTTTCCGGATTCCTTGCAACTGAAGATTCGCAATCCGGGAACATATATTTTCACTGCAACCGATAAAAATAATGGATGCAGCAGCAGCGCACAGGTAAGCATATCCATAGATACGATCAGACCTATCATAGATGCCGGAAAAGATGAGGTTTGGAATTGTGCAAGTACATTAGTTGCACTTTCGGCCTTAGCCAGTGGACATGCTTCATCATTGAACTACACATGGAGCACACAAAATGGAACTATCATTGGTTCCTCAAATCGTTCGGGCATAAATATACGTGGGCCCGGAGATTACATTTGTACAGTCGTGGATCCATCAAATGGCTGTTCATCCTCTGATCAACTCTCTGTTATTCCAGACCTTCTAAAACCAACCATCCAGATTCAAAAACCAGACACCCTGAATTGTTACAAAACTGAAATCGTAATTAATGCCCAGGGTTCCAGCAATGGAAATCGATTTGTTGTTTTATGGTCAAGCATCAACGGCAACATTATTGGACCCTTAAATCAAACAATTGTTAGGATTGATCGTCCAGGAAAATACACCCTGGAAATCATGGATACCATCAATCATTGCAATGCAATGGATAGTGTGGAGGTGATTGAAGACCGGCAGTTTCCGGATGTTGGAATCCAACAAGCCCTTGAAATTACCTGCTCGCGAAAATCCGTCGATTTGAATGCAAGCGTACATAACGCAGGTACTAATTACAACATTATATGGAGTACAACCAACGGAAACATCATTTCTCCTCCAAACATTTTGAACATTTTGGTAGATAAAGCAGGAACTTATTTTATTCGGGTAAAAAATCAAAATAATGGATGTGAGAATTCTGACTCGATCAATGTTCGGGAAAATCTCAACATTCCTACAGGTTTTGACTATACAATCCAGCAACCAAAATGTAAAGGAGATGTGGGCTTTATTTTAATTGACAGTGTAACGGGTGGAGAAAAACCATACAGGTACTTTATTGACAATGTTCCTGTAAATGGAACTGCTTTTAACAATCTAAGCCCTGGTCAGAAAACCATAAAAATTGTAGATGCAAATGGATGTTCCTTTACAAGAGAAATAATAATAGATCAACCTTCCTCTGTTGGAGTGCAATTGCCTTCCTACATAAAAATTGACCTGGGCCAAAGCTATCAGTTAAAACCTAGCTTCCTAAGTCCTGCAGACTCTATCGCTTGGATTCAGTGGTCTCCGGCTGAATTTTTATCCTGTTCCGATTGCGCTGAACCTTTTATACAAAACCTCAAAGAGCCCACCAGTTTCACTGTTACGTATGCAAATAACCGTGGCTGCATCGCGACTGCATCAATCCGGGTAGAGCTCATCAAAAGGGATATTTGGGTGCCGAATGTCTTCAGTCCAAATGGAGATAATATCAATGACTGGTTTTATCCCTTTGTTGCCGAAGGCAGTTATAGAAATATTCGATCAATATCCATCTTTGACCGCTGGGGTGATCTGTTGTTCTACAAAGAACATTTTCAGCCCAACAATCCATTGGAAGGCTGGGATGGAACGAACAAAGGAGAAAAATTGAATCCTGCCGTTTTCTTGTATATTCTGGAAGTAGAATGGAATGATGGATCCGTACAAAAATTATATGGAGATATTAGTCTGATCCGTTAGGATTTAAGTTGATGCTCCTTAGGATTAGGATATTTTTGGTCTCCTTCTTTTTGAATGAACCTTTCAAAATTAATTAGCTTCTGCAGATCCCATTCAAGCTAAAACGTGTACTAATTTATTCCAATTGCTCAGGAAAAGGGTAATTCTAAATATGCTGCTGTACCTCTTATTTAAAGTTCGAAAAAAGATTGACCAAACAAAAACATTTCATATTCAATTTATAAAAATACCATTCGAACTTTAGAGTTCCGAATGGTATCCCATACTGCACCCAGGTGCTTTTTTAAATTATAAACGAGCTCTTATCGCTGCTATAAAATTTCTTCCCGGTGCATTAATCCCACTTGCAAATGTCCGGTATTGCGTATCTAACAAGTTGTCTACGCCTGCTTGAATTGTTAGGTTGGAGTTTAGCTTATAAGATACCCTGAGGTTCAGAGTAAACCATGCCGGCATTCCATCCTGGGTAGCGTATTGCTCGTTATCTTCCCCATTTAAAAAGTAATCTTTTATTCGCTTCCATCCATTATAAAACATAAAAACATCGGCGTCAAACTGTTTGAGAGTGTATTTCAAAGCAAACCTTGCAGAAATTGGTGGAATATGATCCAAAGGCGCATCTGTGCTGTCTGTCTTTATGCGCCCAAAGGTGTATTCTATTCCACAGTTCAAACTCAAATGGGAATCAAGCATTGAGTTTAGCTGTGACGAAAAACCATAAATATAGGCGCGCTTCTTATTTTGGTTTGCATAGACACGGCTTAAAGTTCCATCGTAAAAAATGGAATCCTGCCCATTAAAGAGATAAAGATCTACTACAGCTATATCGCGAAAATCAGTGTAGTATATGTTGCTTTGCCAACGCGTATGATTTCCGAACTGCTTGTACATACCGATTTCATAATTAATGGTCTTCTCAGGCTTTAGGTCTTTATTGGGAACGATGACAGCCCCCGGTCTGGATCCAAAGATCTTGGAGAGATCATCCACATTTGGTACTCTGAATCCCGTTGAAACCAGAAAGCTAAATTTCAGATACTCTGAAGGCGTACTGATGATTCCTGCATTTCCTGAAAACACAGGTGTCTTTTGTGAAATGTCCGTATAAGGCAAATGAAACAATAATGCCGTATCAACCAATGTGGAATGAAGGGTGGAGTATCCCAGGCGAAACCCATCCACAAGGTTCAACTCCTCATTTAGCTTCCAGGTGTGGGAAATAAACGTTGCAAAATGGTTCATTGCATTCTTTCCGTCCGGATATCGCGTATCCAATTTCATGCGACTTCCATCTACAATATGCTCTTTATCCGCTGTGGATTTCAAGTCATTCAATTGCACATCTGCTCCAAAGCGAAGTTCATGTTGCTCATTTCGTCTCATCATATCGAATTGGATACCGACTACCTTTACCATCTCAATTCTGTTGTTTCTATATTGGCTGCCGAAATTTCGATTGTGCCGGCTTTCTTCAAGATTTTGATAGTGCAGTCCAAAATGAATGTCTTCAAATTTTGTTTCCGGATTTTTCAAATGAAAATCATACGCTGCTAAAATTCGTTTTTGCGGTCCATAATACCATTCTGAAGATCTCAATCCCGTAGTAGCGGAAGGATCTGTCAGACGGTCATAACGCGGTACATCTGAAGAATTGGAATACTGAAAATTCAAATAATGTTTAGCATACTCCGTTTGCCGAAATGCAAGCTTTTGCATAATATCATACTGGGAATATCCGCTACCAACTTGAACAAAACGGTCTTCATTTTTTATCAGACTATCTTTTCCATTCCCTTGATATTTCACATAGTAGGGCCTGGTTCCATACTCTGCAGTATAAAATGGATTTTGGTTTTTTCCGCTATGAAGATCGCCATAGCGCGTATAACTAACGGATGTAAGTGCTGCAAATTTCTTTGAACCAAAATTTACATCAAAATGCTCTGTAAGTCCGTTACATGCACTTTCATAACGCGATAACACACGTAATTTAAATTTTAACTTTTCATCCTCAGCCCATTCCGGACGCTTTGTGTATAAATGAATGACCCCTCCCAATGCATCACTCCCGTATATACTGGACGAAGGTCCATACAATACTTCCAGCCTTTCAAGGCTTTCGTTATCTGTTTTGATCAGATCCTGAAGATGCCCGGCCCGGTAGATCAGATTATTCATCCGGACCCCATCGATCATTAAAACGATCCGGCTTGCTTCAAAACCCCTGATGACAGGACTCCCGCCACCAAGTTGGCTTTTTTGCACATGGATGCCCATACTGGATACCAAATCCGCGGTGCTAAGGGCCTGGACGGATTCAATTTCCTTACCTAATAGGACCTTGACATCCTGTGCAACGTTTCTTCTTATTTCTTCGGTTTTATTAACAGAGATAATCAGTTCATTCAGGTGAATGTGTTTGATGCTGTCTTCCGTTTGTGAATACCCAAACGGAATAAAAAATAAAAGCAATGCAATTATTGCATAGATAGCTCGATTCATAGTACGTCCCTTTTGGTTTAAATCAATTAGAATATCAGGGTATGTTCCATTAAATGGCTAACCCACTTTCAAAAGCAGAAAGGATAGATTAAACGATTTTAGGGGGAGGATAGGGAATCTCTTTGTCTTGTGAACTCAAGACGTTTTGAAATATGAATACCATACGAATTTCTGGATCCCATTTTGTCACAAAATGAATAGCCGGAGGACAAACATAAGTTAGCTGGATTAATTTTAAAAGTTGGGTAGGCATCTGCTGTTCATCGCGAGTCTCCTGACTGAACAAAGCCATAATTTTCCCAATAATACGTTCTTCCTTTACATCGTGCACAACAGTTAGATGTACAGAATCAGAATCCATTTTTAGTGAATGGATATCATAGCGTTTGCCTTCAATGTCAATCTCATGGCTATTAACTTTGCATCTTAGAAAATCGGCAATACCTAAGCTTACATTTCTAAGATTTTGATCGCAGTCATAGCGTTTGTGAAATTGATCATATTGAATATGCCATTGCTGCCCTTTATAAAAAAGGAACAAACCCCCCGATTGCAATAATACGAGGGCCAGAAGAACACAGGTAGCAGTTGTTTTGACCAGGCTAATCATACTCTTGATCTGCAGTTACAGATCTTTCAATGTCAATGGCCAAAAATACATATTTCAAGCTACAAATGAAGGTTTCGTTGCAAGGTATTGTTCTGTCCAATACATTGAAAAAATGAGATTGGATTTCCCATTTAAAAATCTTTTAGGAATACATTTTGAAATTACTTATTCCCCCAATACCATTTTGATTTTTTGAAAATCAAGTTTTGCTGCAAATGCCAGTTCCTCTTGTTCGGTCGCAAAACCCTTCGCCTGAATTGTAATAAGCGTTTGGCTTAATGGGATCTGAATCTGAGTGGAACGTATTTTCGTTGCAACATCATTGTTTCCATAAAAATCTATCATCTCCGTTTTTAGAATAGCACGTTGCGTGCCCACGCGAACGCTCTTTGCGCCTTCACCCATCATTGCAGGATTTCCCATATAGACACTTATGGCATTCAGCATTGGTGAATTGGCAAAAAGCTGCACCTCAACCTCGTTTTCTTCTTTTGCCGGATTTTTGTAAACTTTTGAAATTTGCGTACCTCCACCCAGTGCCCCCAAATTTGCATTTTTCGTTCCTCCCTCCTCTGCTTTAAGTCCATTAATCTCCGCTGGCAATACATTGGCTAGCTGATCTGCCATAAGCTTGTTAAGCTCATTTATCGCATCCTGCAAGCTCATTTGTGCCTGCTTGAAATTCTTTTGTGTGTAAAAATCCTGGGCTTCTTTGATAAAAGTCTGCACCTGATCCTGACAAAACAAAGAAATTGTAGAAAAACAGCAAAACAGAACGAGAATACATTTTTGTTTCATGGTGTTTTATTTTTACAGTGTTTCCAAAGATACTATAAAGAGCAATTTGAATCTTTCTTTTCGATGCCAAAATGCATGTGACACAAAAAAATCATATTCATTAATGAAACCGAAGCGGAGCAATAATTGACAGAACTGCAAACCTATAATGTAATAACACAGGCATTCGAAGCGCGGAACTATGGGTTTTACTTAATGCCTTTAGGAGGAATGGGTATCCACTATTTTGAATTGTATTTCCGCAAATTGAATTATTACCATTCTCTTTGTGTTATCCGGATCAGGTGCATCCTTTACATGCTCCTTTTCAAATTACCAGGCAACTCATGAAACAGAATAAACTTCCAAATTAAACCATTTGTTAAGCAATTTGCTTTGTTTAAAAGTACACAAGGTGTTTAGTAACTAGCAGCCATGGAAAAGACTTCAATTTTAACACATTTACACTCTATTGCGGAGCCCCTTGCAAAGCAAATTCCCAAAAGCCTGGAAAGGCATGGCGATGTGCGGCAAGACCCATTCTACTGGCTTAATGAGCGCGATAATCCGGAAGTAAAAGCATATCTGCAGGCTGAAAATGACTATCTGGAAGCTGCACTCACCCCAGTTAAAGAACTGAGAGAACATTTGTACGAAGAAATGTTGTCGCGGATTAAACAGGATGACAATACGGTTCCCTATCCCTATAAATCCTATGTGTATTACATGCGCCATGAACAGGGCAAGGAATATCCTATTTTTTGCCGAAAAAAGCGGGACCATGAAAATTCAGAAGAACAGCTCTTGCTGGATGTAAATGTGCTTGCAGAAGGTCAAAAATTTTGCCATGTGATTCCTCCACGGGTGAGTCCGGATGAGAAAAAGCTCGTCTATGGATTGGATGTCACAGGTCGGAATCTGCATCGGGCCTATATCCTTGACCTGGAAAACGGAAAAATTTTAGATCATGGTTCCCCGGTAATAGCTGGAGGATTTGCATGGACTCCCGACAGCAAGGCCTTGTTCTACGATACCAAAGATGAAGAAACCCTTCGAAGCGATAAAGTATGGCTTCACTATCTCGGAAGTAGTTTTTCAGAAGACAAATTGGTATACCATGAAACCGATGAAACAAGCTATACTCATGTATCCCCATCAAAAGATGGACACTATCTATTCATCCATTCTGGCTACACGGAAAATGTTGAATGCCATTTTTTACCAATGACGAAATACGATGGGGAATTGCATCTCTTCAAAAGCAGAACTCCGGGATTTTATTATTCGGTGGAACATTTTGACGGTCATTTTTATATCCTCACCAATTCGGATGCTACAAATTTTAAAATTGCCAAAACTCCTGTTCACAGCTGGTCTAGCGAATCCTGGTCTGATTTTATTCCTCATGACGTGGAAGTCCTGCTTCAGGAATTTGATGTATTCCAAAACTATCTCGTATTGCACGAACGCAGAAATGGACTGAATCAACTTCGAATCATCCCTTGGGAAGATCCGGGAGCAAGTCACTCTATACAATTCCACGATCCGAGTTACGACTGTTGGTTGGGAGCAAACATGGAATTGAGCACTGACATCGTACGGGTAATATACACTTCCTTGACTACTCCTGTTTCTACCTATGACTATAACATGCTTTCAAGGCATCTTGAATTGCGTAAGGAAAGTCCTGTTCTTGGAGATTTCAACAAAGAAAACTATCAGGCGGAGTATCGCATGGCTCCTGCCAGAGATGGAGAGCAAATACCCGTATCTCTGGTCTACCGCAAAGGCTTTGTAAAAGATGGACAAGCTCCTTTGTTATTAAACGCCTATGGTAGCTACGGAATCTCCTACGATCCGGTGTTCAGCAGCAACATCTTATCTCTTCTGGACCGCGGATTTGTTGTTGCTATTGCCCATATCCGAGGAGGAAAAGAAAAAGGATGGGCATGGTACGAAAAAGGTAAATTGATGCACAAATTAAATACGTTTAACGACTACATCGACACAGCCCGGTTTCTTATAGATGAAAAATACAGTTCTAACGATCGTTTGTTTGGCCGCGGGGGATCTGCAGGAGGTTTGCTGATGGGTGCCGTATATAATATGGAACCTGGTCTATTCAAAGGGCTTCTTGCACATGTGCCCTTTGTCGATGTTCTTACAACCATGTCAGATCCAAATATTCCATTGACAACCGGAGAATACACCGAATGGGGAAATCCGGATATCCCGGAACAGTATGGTTACATGAAAAAATATTCCCCGATAGATAATATTACCCATCAGAATTATACCAATTTGCTGGTGACGACGGGATTTTCAGACAGCCAGGTACAATATTGGGAACCTGCCAAATGGGTAGCCAAATTGCGCTTGCATGGGGTGGGCAAACAATATGCCCTGTTATTCTATACGAACCTCGATGCAGGTCATGGTGGAGCATCGGGCCGTTTTGAGCGTTTAAAGGAAATCGCACTTGAATATGCTTTTATGATGGCACTTCTCCCAGACCGGTTTACGCAAAAAAGTAAGAATTAAGGATTAGATCGAGGCAAATTTACATTTCCTGAAAATCCAGCAGAATAGTGCCATTCATTCCTTCTTTTTACCTTTGACCCACTGATTCACAATTTATGAAACACAAAAATCCGGTATTCATTTTTTGTATTTTATGTTGCATTTTCCTCTTTGGAAATACACTTTACGCCAATTTTTATTTCAACATTTTCTCACCTGATAAGCAATCACAGCTGAACTTCCAATTAACGCGTGAAGGCCTGGCATACTATTCCTATTTTGTAGATAAAAAAACCATTCTCAAACAGGGAAAGCTTGGGATCCGCACAAAGGAGGGTCCTTCTTTTGAAAGCGACTTTGAACTTCTGCGCATTGATACCTTTACGCGGGATGAAACCTGGAAACCCATTTGGGGAGAAGAATCTGAGATAAGGGATCATGCTTTGTGCATGAATGTGCATTTGAAACAAAAAAGAGATCAGCTTGAATTTATTATCGAGTTCAGACTCTATGACAATGGCTTTGGCTTTCGATATTCCTTTCCTGCGCAGAAGGGATTATATAACTTCATTATTGCCGATGAACGGACAAGCTTTCCATTGACAGGAGACCACAAGACGTTCTGGATCCCGGGAGACTATGACACAAATGAATATGTGTATTCCAGAACCAGGCTTTCGGAAATCAATGCTTTGAAAGAAAAAAAAGAAAACGGAATTGCATTTAAATGGCTGATCAGTGATTCTACCGTTCAGACCCCCCTTACTATGAAAACAGAGGATGGTTATTATATCTCCATTCACGAAGCTGCATTGGTAAATTACCCTGCAATGAATCTAGATGTGCAGCGAAATGCAAATTTGCTTACAGCACATCTCGTGCCCGATGCTTACGGCAATAAAGCCTACCTCCATGCAGGAAGTAAATCGCCCTGGCGTGTTGTCCTGGTTGCAAGAAAGGCCGGAGAGCTTTTATCCAACAGGATCATTTTAAACCTGAATGAGCCGAATACTCTTACGAATACAGATTTTATTAAACCAGGAAAGTTTTTAGGCGTGTGGTGGGAGATGCATGTTGGTAAAAGTTCCTGGGATTACTCTGGTAAGATGGGATGGGAAATCCCCTACAAAGACTTACAGCCAAGTGGCAGACATGGTGCCAATACAGAACATGTTAAAAAATATATTGATTTTGCCTCTACGCATGGCATACCTTATCTCCTTGTGGAAGGGTGGAATACAGGATGGGAAGATTGGTTCGGATCCTGGAAAGAACGCGTATTCAGCTTTACAACAGCGTATCCAGACTTTAATACTCAGGAAATCAGCAACTATGCAAAAGCTAAAAATGTAAAATTGCTCATGCATCATGAAACATCATCCGCAGTGACAGATTATGAGCGTCAAATGGACTCCGCTTACCAGTTCATGAAACAATATGAATACGGTGGGGTTAAAACGGGTTATGTCGGCAAGATTATACCCCGTGGTGAACATCACGATGGTCAGTGGATGATCAACCACTATGTGCGCGTAGCACAAAAGACAGGCCAATACGGATTCATGCTGGATGCCCACGAGCCCGTACGACCAACAGGTCTGCATAGGACCTATCCCAACTGGATGGCATGCGAAGCTGCACGTGGAAATGAGTTCAATGCATGGAGCCTGGGCAATCCACCGGAACATGAATGTATACTTCCATTTACAAGACTACTCGGTGGACCTATGGACTACACACCTGGCATCTTTCAAATAAAAATGAATATTTACGATTCTACAAAAAAGGAACAAGTCCATACAACCCTTTGCAAACAACTTGCTCTTTATGTAACCATGTACAGTCCACTTCAAATGGCTGCCGATCTCATTGAAAATTATCAAAAAAATCTGGACGCTTTTCAATTCATTAAGGATGTTCCTACGGATTGGGATCGGAGTATTGTGCTGGATGCGGAACCAGGCGACTATGTATATATGGCACGAAAAGATAAAAAAAGTAAGGATTGGTACCTCGGTGCAATTACCAATGAGCAGACAAGAGAATTCAGTCCGGAATTGAATTTTCTTGAAGAAGGCCTAAAATATGAAGCACAAATCTACATGGACGGGGCTGCTGCCGACTGGCAAAAAAATCCCATGGACTTTAAGATCGAAAAGCGAACAGTCAAAAGCAGCAGCCGTTTGAAAATTAAACTGGCTGCCGGAGGCGGTTGCGCGATTCGTTTAAAAGCGCTCCTTGATTAATACCCTTTTAATATCTGACTATGGACGTACAACTTAGACCCTGGCAATTATCTGATATTCCATCTCTGATAAAGCATGCCAACAATCCGAACATTGCACGGCAGTTGACAAATCAATTTCCACATCCCTATACAGAGGAACATGCCAAGGCGTTTATCGAAATGGCAACTTCGCATGAGCCAACCAGAATCATGGCAATTGCAATTGATAGTGAAGCCTGCGGAGGAATCGGTATTCATCCTCAGTCGGACGTATATTGCAAAAATGCAGAAATGGGCTATTGGCTGAGCGAAATGCATTGGGGAAAAGGGATTATCTCAATGCTCATTCCAAAAATGGTCCGTTACGGATTTGACAAATTTCCGATCGAAAGAATCTATGCAAGACCCTATGGAAGGAATAAAGCATCACAGCGTGCGCTCGAAAAATCAGGTTTCAAACTGGAAGCCACATTAGAAAAAACGTTTTACAAAGATGGTGAATTCCAGGATGAAATGATTTATGCAGTCAGGAGATCCCATACGTAAATATGTGCTGTATACAATAATTGATTCCGGTATTTCAAACCTGTACATTCCTTGAACTCTATCCCTTTGCTTTAAGTAGATAGCTTTCGTACTTTATAAACAAAAACATTTATGAAACGATAACGGATGTTAATATTTAAATCGATCCTCTGGATAATGTTGAAATGTCCATCTGCTTATATGAGGAATTCCCCGTCTTTATATATCATTTTTCCATCAGCTTCTATTTCTCCTCCCTTTCGCATATCTGTAATCATATCCCAGTGAATAGGTGAACTGTTTTTGCCACCACTTTGCAGGTAGGACTGCCCTATTGCCATATGTACAGTACCCCCGATCTTTTCATCAAATAAAATATTTTTTGTAGGGCGTTGAATGTTTTTATTTGTCGCTATTGCCACTTCACCAAATTTGCGACTCCCTTCAATTTGAAATACCCGATCGAGAACGTCTTGTCCTTTTTCCGCATTCCATTCGACAACTTCTCCACGCCTCACTACAAGACGTATTCCCTCTACTTCTTGTTCCTGAAACAAACTGGGAAAATTAAAATAAATCTCTCCCTCAACACTATCCTCCACCGGACTTGTAAAGATTTCCCCGGAAGGCATATTGGCCTTGCCATCGGAATTGATCCATGTACGGCCTTTTACAGAAAATGAAATTTCAAACAGCGGGTTCCGATATGTAATTTTATCACAGTCATTCAGATATTCAGTAATACCCTGTTGATAAACAGAAAGTGCTTTCCATTTTGAAGCAGGATCCTCTTCATGAAGAAAGCATGCATGTTGTATGAATTGACTATATTCCTCTATGGACATACCGGCATGATAGGCACCATGTGGTGTAGGATACTGACATAAACATCGCTTTAGAGCACCCGTACCCAGCCTTTCAAAATACACTTTGTCGAATTCTTGTAGTGCCTGCATTCTTGCTTTTCTACTCTCAGGCGAGATAGGAACCTGTTGTTTTGACATATACGGCGCACGTATAACTAAAACCGCATCAAATTCAGACATTGCGTTCTTATAGGAGGAAGATACATAGGACCATTGGTGAGCCTTGCCTTTCGATAATAAAATCTGTTCCTGGTCTTCAAATGAAACTTCCGCTTCGACAATAGCTCCTGCTTGAATTGCCTTCTCATAAAATGCTTTCAACAGAGGCTCAGCAAGAGTCGTGGTTCGTACGAACACCCGTTCATTCTCCTTAAGGAAAAGGGAATACTCCACAATCAGTTTTGCATATTTTTCTATCCAATCCATATGGAGATCACCAGGTTTTGCTTCGATATGGATACCGAATCAGGTATTGTTCTGCTATTCGTTCTTTTAGTGTGGATCGCAGCACTTCTATGTTTTCCTGCGAACGTGCAGAAATGAATAAACAGAGATACGGATTTTCCTGCCCGATTTTTTCCACCAATTCCTCTTCCAGTTCTTTCCTGGTCTGGTAATCCAGCAATTTATCAAAATTCAATTCCCTGTAGGCATCCATTTTATTAAATACGAGAATCATAGGTTTATCGCCCGCTCCTAATTCTTCCAGTGTTTTATTTACTGTAGCAATGTGATCTTTGTATTGTGGGTGCGCGATGTCTACAACATGCAGCAGAATATCAGATTCGCGGACTTCATCAAGGGTTGATTTAAAACTTTCCACCAAATGATGTGGAAGTTTTCGGATAAAGCCTACAGTATCCGAAAGTAAAAAAGGCATAGCATCCCAAACAACTTTGCGTACGGTGGTATCCAGGGTTGCAAAAAGTTTGTTTTCCGCAAATACCTCGGATTTGCTCAACAAATTCATCAGTGTGGATTTACCCACATTTGTATAACCCACAAGTGCAACGCGTATCATCTCATCGCGATTCTTGCGCTGGGTTATATTTTGCTGATCTATTTTCTCAAGCCGCTTCTTGAGTAAAGCAATTTTTTCTTTTACAATTCGGCGGTCTGTTTCAATTTCCTGTTCCCCGGGTCCTCGCATACCAATACCCCCTCTTTGTCTTTCAAGGTGCGACCACATCCCCCGAAGTTTTGGATAGATGTATTGCAATTGTGCCAGTTCCACCTGTGTCTTTGCCTGCGCAGTTTGAGCCCTACTGGCAAAAATATCAAGGATCAGAAAACTCCGGTCCACAATTTTTACTTTCAATTCGGACTCCAAATGATTTTGTTGCTTGCCACTCAAGTCATCATCAAAAATGACCATGTCTGCTGGAAAGTGATCCATATATTCCCGGATCTCTTTTATTTTTCCCGGACCAATAAAAGAATGGCTATTGATGGCAGGTAATCTTTGAGTAAAACGCTTGATGACTTTTGCACCCGCCGTTTCTGCAAGAAACTCCAATTCATCCAAATGCTCCTGAACAATACGTTCAGGCTGATCTGGAAGAATTACAGCAACGAGTATGGCCTGCTCCTGAGTACCCCCGACTTTTTTGTACTCACTGACATTAAAGGAAGTTTTTGGCATTCCTGAGAACTCACTTCAAGTCTTTCAAACGGTCATAACCACCAAGATTATACACCTTTTTGAATCCTTGTGTTTTTAAATATTGTGTTGCTTTACTGGATCGTCCTCCCGCTGCGCAATAGAGATAATATGTTTTATTCTTATCCCATTTTGCAGCTTTGTTTTTAAAATCATCGCTCAACCAGTCTGCATGAATTGCCGATTTATAATGACCCTCATTCCATTCATCCAGGGTACGAACATCAACAATCTGTCCGGGCTCCTTTTTAAGCTGTGCCGGAATGTCTTTTACTACATCCTGTGCTTGAACAGGAGCCTGGCATGAAAAAAAGCTTGCAATAACTGAAAACAAAACAAGAGCTTGGAATCTCATAACGATATTTTTTTGAAAGAGTAAACGATAAAACACAATAGAAAGTTCATTTTGGCAAAGATACACCAATCTAAAAGAACCGCTTTTTATTAAATAGAAAATGAAAAGATCCTAAAAGAATAATTCCCGGACAATCATATAAACCGCAACAGTCATTAAAAAATATCCAAAAGCGGGTTTTAGTTTATCAGAAGCAAAGATTCCGGAAACATATGCTCCAAGAAAACTTGCAAGGATAGCAATACCTGTAAAACCGAGCAGAAAATTCCAGTCAAGAGAAATCAGTTGATCGGTTTTGCTTAATAGTCCTGTTGCCGTATTGATGCCAATAATAAGGAGCGAACTACCAGCAGCTTTTTTAAAATCGAGACCTAATAGAAGAACAAGGGCAGGAACAATAAGAAATCCACCACCTGCACCAAGTAAACCTGTAATACTTCCAACGAAAAATCCATTTAGAAGAAATCGTAGCATTGAATTCGTATCAGGATCCTCATTGGTGTCGATCTTTTTAGGGAAAATCATATTCAGCGAGGCATAAAAAACTAGAATTGCAAACAAGAATAACAGAAAGCCTGCTTTGCTGATTTCAAAATGATCCAATTTAATTAAGGGATCCGGAATGCGTGGAAGAACCTGGGCCCTAAAGAACCAGACCGCAATTATAGATGGTAGGCCAAAAAGCAAAACTGCCTTATAATCTATCTGCCTTTTAAGCATATACCGCACTCCTGCTGAAATGCTTGTAAGACAAACCACAAATAAAGAACAACTGATGGCATCGAGGCTACTCATACCAACGAGGTACACAAAAATGGGAATACTGAGTACTGCACCACCCGCTCCTAAAAGACCCAGGGTAAATCCCATTAAGGCCGCTAATACATATACAATAATGAGCATGTGCCCAAAGGTATTATAAAATATCAGATGGTGTCCCTGATTCCAGGGACATGAAAAAGAATTTTAAGGTAGCAATCCTTCCAGGAATTCCTGCGGAGATCCTGTGATGAGATCCCCTATGGTAGTATCATTGAAGAGATTGTGCAGCTCCCTCTTTGCCAATGCTATTTTATGATGCATGGGACAAGGTTTTTTAGAATTGCATTCATCCCATCGCAATACACAATAATCAAAAGGTTCATTGATATCTGTAATGTGAAGCAGGGTAAGTAATGGATATTGCAAGCTGTCCTCCAATAATGAAAACCCTCCATTGGGACCCTTATTAGATTGTATCAAGCCTTCGGATGCCAGCCTCTTAAGGATTTTAGCCATGAAATGCTTGGGGGCCTTTAACCTTTGGGCTATCTCCTCGGATTGCATAACCGGATGCTGCGCTTTTTCGACTGCAAGCAGCAAGATGGCACGCAAAGCATACCCAAATGTCTTCGATACAATCACTTCAATGTATTAATGGCCCAAAATTAGAAGATTAAGGATGACCAACAATTGATTAAAATCATTTTAACTTATGACCAAAGTCATGTGCCTTCGAATGGTCTGTAAATACATTTGAGCTATTAAAAAAGACATGATTGTCTTGTATTACTCATTCAAATCAAATGTATTATGAAGAATCTAAAATTTCTTTTCGGGCTGGCTGTGATCGCCTTGCTTGCCCTGATGACAGCTTGTAGCGAAGGGGTTAAAAAGGACCAGCCGACTGTCGATTTTGCTGAACTTCAAAAAAATCAGCCCGAAGTTCACGGTACTAAAATTGAAGAATCCGAAATCACTCTGAGTACTCCATTAAATGCAGATTGGGTCAAAGGAGGCCAAAGCATCTATGACTTAAAATGTCTGGCATGTCATAAGCTCACGGAAGACAAACTCGTTGGACCCGGATGGAAGGGAGTTACGAAAAGACGAACACCTGGATGGATCTTAAACATGATCACCAATGTAGACATGATGCTTGAATCAGATCCTGAAGCGCAGAAACTTCTTGAACAATGTCTGGTGCGTATGCCCAATCAAAATATAAGCAAGGAAGAAGCCCGCCAGGTATTGGAATTCATGAGAAAGAACGATGGCGAAATGTAGGCTGAATAGAATTTTTATTTACGATAAATCAATGTGTATGTTACAAAAAATGAAATGGTTCCTGTTATTAATAGGAATTGCTGCAACCAGCACAGTAGTGTTCAACGCCTGTAAACCAAAAGGCGTGCAAACAGCTGTTGGAGGGGACGCTGCAGTGAAAGCGTATGTCCCCCCTGGCAAGTATGACGAATTTTACAATTTCGTATCGGGCGGATTCAGCGGACAGATGTCTGTCTACGGACTTCCTTCCGGAAGATTATTCAAGGTCATTCCTGTGTTCTCTCAGGATCCCGAAAAAGGATACGGATTTTCAGAAGAAACCAAACCCATGCTCAACACCTCACATGGTTTCGTTCCTTGGGATGACTTACACCACCCCAATCTTTCTGTAACTAATGGAATCCATGATGGCCGCTGGGCCTTTGGAAATGCAAACAATACGCCTCGTATTGCACGCATCGATTTGAAAACCTTCCGCACTGCAGAAATTATTGAAATCCCAAACAGTGGAGGTAACCACTCATCTCCTTTCGTTACGGAAAATACAGAATATGTAGTCGCAGGTACGCGTTTTAGTATACCTCCGGATGATAAAGGCGATGTGCCCATCAAAAGCTATAAGGAAAACTTCAGAGGTACTGTCAGTTTTGTTTCTGTAGATCCTGCAAACGGAGGATTGAAAATTGCTTTCCAGATTCTTTTACCTGGTATCAACTTTGATCTTGCACGCGCCGGAAAAGGTAAATCCCATGGTTGGTTCTTCTTTAGCTGCTACAATGCAGAACGTGCAAATACCCTCCTGGAAGTAAATGCAAGCCAGATGGATAAAGATTTTATCATGGCGGTTAACTGGAAAAAAGCAGAAGATTATGTGAAAGCTGGAAAAGGCATGAAAAAGAAAGTGCGCTATGCACACAATGTGTATGATGAACAAAAGCACAGTGCTACCAGCACTATTGAAACAGAAGTGTTGATGCTTGACCCTAAAGATTGCCCGGACATGGTTTACTTTATGCCTTGTCCAAAATCACCTCACGGTTGTGATACCGATCCTACCGGTGAATATATCGTCGGCTCCGGTAAACTGGCGGCATTAATTCCAGTATTTTCATTTACAAAAATACAAGAAGCCATTGCTGCTAAAAATTATGATGGAGACTATGAGGGAATACCTGTTTTAAAATATGAGGCAGTATTACATGGGGAAGTTAAGAAACCTGGATTAGGCCCCTTGCATACAGAATTTGACGATAAAGGAAATGCATATACTTCCTTCTTTGTATCCTCCGAAATTGTAAAATGGAGAGTAAGTGACTTACAAGTGTTAGATCGCGTGCCTACATACTATTCCATAGGCCACCTTTGTGTCCCTGGCGGACCTACCCGCAAACCCTGGGGTAAATATGTGATCGCCTATAACAAGATTACCAAGGATCGCTATCTTCCAACAGGTCCAGAATTAACACAAAGCGCTCAACTATATTCAATTGATGGGGACAAAATGAAATTGTTGCTGGACTTCCCAACAATTGGAGAACCACATTATGCAGAAGCTATACCCGCCGAGTTGATTACAAAAAATTCTACCAAAATCTATAAACTGGAAGAGAATAAAAATCCTTATGCTGCATTGGGAGAAAAACAAACGAAGGTGGAACGAAAAGGCAATGAAGTGCATGTCTACATGACTTCTATCCGTTCTCACTTTACTCCTGATAATATCGAAGGTGTACGCCTGGGAGATGTCGTTTATTTCCATGTTACCAATCTGGAACAGGATTGGGATGTGCCCCATGGTTTTGCTGTAAAGGGAGCAAATAATGCAGAATTACTGATCATGCCGGGCGAAACACAAACATTAATGTGGAAACCAGATCGTTCCGGGGTATTCCCAATGTATTGCACTGACTTCTGTAGCGCATTGCACCAGGAGATGCAGGGTTACATAAGAATCAGTCCTGCAGGCTCAAATGTACCTCTGAGCTATAGCACCGGAGATCAGGCGCCTGCTGCAGAAGGGACAAAATAATTTTGAATTGTAGAAGATTGACTCATCAAAAAATTTGATATAATGAAAACCTACTTCCAAATAGCGTTCGTTTCGGCTTGTTTTTTCCTAGCTTGTGGCGGAGGAGAAAAAACTCCGGCTGCAGAAAAACAAGAGGCAGCTTCACCTGCAGCAGATATGGGTCAAGCTGGAGTGGTAGATGAAACCTCACAAAAAGATATCGTGAAAATTGCAGTGGGTTCCGCTGATCACACAACACTTGTAAAAGCACTTCAGCAAGTTGAATATGTAAATGACCTTGCAAACGCAGGACCATTTACCGTTTTTGCACCAACAAATGCTGCTTTTGCAAAATTGCCTGCAGGAACTGTTGAAAATCTGATGAAACCGGATCAAAAAGAAAACCTGCAGAATATTCTGGAATACCATGTAGCGGTCGGTACCTATCGCGAAAATATGTTTCGCGACGGACAAACGATTAATATGGCAAATTTGAAAAATGTTACCGTACAAATTAAAGATGGTAAAATAACATTGAATAATTCTGCCAATATCGTAGCAGCCGTTCCTGCTTCAAATGGAATCGTTTATGTAGTTGATGCCGTATTACTGCCTCCAGACAAATAAGTAATACAGACATTTCAAATAGTTCAGAAGCATTTGATTTGATTGACGGGGCGGTTCATCCGCCCCGGATTTTTTACTGTCAAATCGCTGAACCTTTTATCTGTTCATTATAAATTTCTCAAAATGCACCTTACCAAAATCAGCAATACATCAAGATTACTGGTAGCAATTACTTCTCTATGCCTCCTGGTTTGCTATTTCGTTCCACTCTGGCGCATAGATCTTTTTGCCCCTCAATATCCTGAAGGCCTGACCATGAAAATTTGGCTAACTACATTAACAGGAGATGTGGATATCATCAACGGACTAAACCATTATATTGGTATGAAACACATCAGCGTTGCAATGTTTCCTGAATTTCAAATTCTCGTCTACGTAGTAGGTTTTTATATCTTCCTTGGCTTGTTGGTAGCCTATTATGGTAAGTTGTCTATCCTTTTTTGGTACCTTGTGTTTACAGCGTTTGGTGGCGTTTTCAGCATGTATGATTTTTATCGATGGGGATATGAATATGGTCACAACCTGGATGAAACAGCTGCTATTAAAGTTCCAGGATTATCTTATCAACCCCCCTTGTTTGGCCATAAAAGACTACTTAATTTCGATGCCTATTCCTTTCCGGATATAGGAGGTTGGATCATTATCATTGCGGCGATCTTAATGGCTCTCATCTGGTTTTTTGAATGGTATTCCCATCATAAAACATTAGCTCATAAAAATCCGTTGGCAGTCCTTGCGGTATTGATGCTAGGCGTAACCTCCTGCCAGGTCAAACCAGAACCTTTTAAATACGGTACAGATGTTTGCCATACATGTAAAATGGGCATTATCGATCCAAAGTTTGGTGCTGAGTTTGTCACAAAAAAAGGTAAAGTCTATAAATTTGACGATATTGGCTGTATGGTTCGCCTTTTAAAGTCCGGAGATTTTCCCGAAGAGGATTTAGCCATAGTATTGGTTTCCGACTTCAATCCGGAACACTCATTAATTGAAGTTGAAAAATCTGTATTTGTCATCGGCGAGGATGTGCACAGCCCTATGAACTTTAATACAGCCTCCTTCAAAGACGAAGCTGCCGCAGCAAGCTTTATGCAAAGCGGGCAAAACAGAAAGACTGTAAAATGGGACTTCATTTATAAAAATATAGATTGATGCATGCGGTTTTTCCTGATCTTATATATACTGCTCTTTTGTATTGATCTTGCTTTTACCAAAAGCTGGGAAGTTGGCCCTGAAAAACTCATCAAACATATTAAAGAAGCAATCTCACTAGTTGAACCGGGAGATACTATTTATGTATACCCGGGAATATACAAGGAAGGCAATATCCTCATCCAAAAATCACTTCACCTCATAGGCATTGAATTCCCGCTTATCGATGGTGAATTCAAAGATGAAATTCTGACCCTCTCAGGGGATGATATACATGTCGAAGGATTTCATATCGTAAATAGTGGAATGTCCACGATGAAAGACTATGCAGCTATTAAATGCATTGATGCCAATCATGTGCTTATCCAAAACAATTTTATTGAAAATTCCTTTTTTTCTATACATCTTGCCAACTGCTCATCCATACATATAAGGTATAATGAAATCAGAGGTAATCCCAAATCTGAACAGACCACTGGAAATGGAATTCACCTATGGAAATGCCGGGATGCACATATTGAATATAATAACATAAAAGATCATCGAGACGGTATTTACTTTGAATTTGTTACGGACTCCGAAATTCATTGCAATACCAGCTATCATAATATACGCTATGGACTCCACTTCATGTTTTCAAATAATGACCATTATGAAGGAAACCGGTTTGTAGAAAATGGGGCAGGTGTTGCAGTCATGTATTCAAAAAAAGTGACCATGGTATCTAACGAATTTATCAAAAACTGGGGTCCGGCCTCTTTTGGTATCCTGCTTAAAGACATTTCGGATAGCCATATATTTGGAAATTGCTTTATTGAAAATACAGTTGGAATTTATATGGATGGCAGCAACCGGACACTTACCGAACAAAATGAATTTATTAAAAATGGCTGGGCCATGAAAGTTCAGGCAAGTTGCAACGACAACACGATCCGGTTTAATAACTTCAAAAGCAACAGTTTTGATATTGCGACCAACGGTACACTTGTTTTAAATTCATTTGATGGCAATTACTGGGATAAATACGAAGGGTATGATCGCACACATGATGGAATTGGGGATATCCCATATCGCCCGGTTAGTATGTACTCCATGATTGTAGAGCAAAATCCTTATACCCTGATCTTGCTGCGAAGTATTCTGATCTCATTTCTGGATAAGGCTGAAAAGGCTATTCCAAGCCTGACCCCGGAATTGCTTATTGACCACAAACCCAAAATTAAAGCATACAATCTATGATTGAAGTGCGCGCACTTAATAAAAAATTTAAAAGGGTGCTGGCCCTTGATCACATATCTCTTTCATTTAATCGTGGACAAGTAGTTTCGCTAATTGGTCCAAATGGTTCCGGTAAGACGACATTGATCAAATCCATTCTTGGTTTGGTAAAACCTGATTCTGGTGAAATCATCATTAGAAACAAACCTATTGACGAAGATTACAACTATCGCTCTCAAATTGGTTATATGCCCCAAATAGGACGATACCCGGATCACATGAACATAGGCCAACTTTTTGATCTCCTGAACGACTTGCGTGCTTCAGAAAATAAAGTAAAAGATACAGAACTCCTGGAAGCATTTAATCTGAAGCAAATGTATGATAAACCTATGCGTACGCTTTCCGGAGGCACTCGCCAAAAAGTGAGCGCAGCCATTGCATTTTTGTTTAACCCGGAAATTTATATTCTGGACGAACCAACTGCAGGTCTGGATCCACTTGCTTCAGAAATACTAAAAGAAAAAATTAAAAAACAAACCGGTCTGAATCGCCTCTTCCTGATCACTTCACATATTTTGAGTGATCTCGATGACCTTGCAACACATGTACTCTACTTGCAGGAAGGAAAAGTACATTTTAATGCAAGCATGGGTGAGTTACAAACATTAACAGGTGAACAAAAATTTGGAAAAGCCATTGCAAAATGGATGGCAAAACAACAAATAGGATGATATGTGGAAAATAAGCAGATATATTTTTTTTGATATCGTCCGGAATAAAGTTATTCTTCTGTACACCATCTTTCAATTATTTGTGGGCTTCTTACTTTTTAGTCTGGAAGAGAATTCTTCCAAAGCACTGATGAGTTTGTTGAATATAGAACTCATTGTCATCCCACTGATCAGCATGATCTTTTCAACAATCCAGTATTACAACTCATATGAGTTTATGGAAATGCTCCTTGCCCAGCCTGTTGGCCGTCTGCAAGTACTTGCAAGTGAATTTCTTGCAACCGCTGGCTCACTGGCACTTGCTTTTATCATCGGACAAGGACTGCCTATTGCACTCTATTATCCTGATGGTTTAGGCTTACATTATGTGTTTGTGAGTATCGGCTTAAGCTTCTCCTGTGCAGCAATTGCCTTTCTTGCTGCTGTGCTCTCACGTGATAAGGCGAGAGGTATTGGCGTCGTGTTGCTTATCTGGTTTTACTTTGCCATGATTTATGATGGAATCGTTCTCATGATCCTCTTTGCCTTTAGTGATTACCCTCTTGAAAAACTCACCTTGCTACTTACCGCACTCAATCCAATTGACCTTGCACGTGTTTCCATGATGCTGCAAATGGATGTAAGTGCTTTAATGGGTTATACAGGAGCCCTGTTTAAGGAATTTTTTGGAAGCGCATGGGGATCATTGTTTACTATTGGCATTCTGATCCTTTGGATTGCATTTCCCCTTACCTGGGCTGGAATTGTTTTTAGAAAAAAGGACTTGTAATTGCGTTCAGATTTGAAACATGTTTCATTATGTTTCACTTGATCAACTTTTCAACATGCATATTTTCTCCTTTGATGGACAAAATATAAAATCCATGTATCAATTGTGAAAAATCCTGCTCCTCTAGTTCCTTTCCTGAATAGATAAGCTCACCGAGGCTATTTCGCAATTCAAAAAACAGACCTGAACTTCTTGCCTTCACATGTAATTTTGAGGTAAACGGATTTGGATATACCCATCCTTTTGATATTTCCTTTGGAACATCCCGGATTGATGTTGTAAGATCAGAAGGGCCGCGCACACATAGCACCATGTTTTTGTTGGTCTTAGGTTCATAGGTTACTATACCAAACCTGGAATTGAGAAGCCATGCCTGCAATTTTTGATTTGGCAGGGTAGTAGATGACCAGTAATCCGTAGTTCCGACTTTTATCAAAAAGGACGGAAAAATGGATGGATTGGATCTACTGAAGTCCGTAACGGTTTGGAGTTCTTTTATATTTGGTAATCGCCAGTCATCCATTCCACCTTCCTTAAGCGCTTCAACAGATTGAAGAGCCGTTTCCCAATCCATGGAATCTGCCAGGGGACTTTTCAACCACGATAGTCCTGTTATCTCGTCTCTAATTACTCCATTTCCCAATTCATTAAATTGAACAGGAACATGCAGATCCGGCTTAACACTTCGCACAGCCCGAACATGGTATTTTTTGGCACCGCCCGCAGATATCGTTTCCGTTTTATTATGATTTCCCAAACCACCACCCGAATTTGTAACCCAAATTCGACTGCTGTCATTATATTGACGTGTTTTAGTCCACCAATATTCAGCACCCGTGTTCGTAAAATAACGTGTATCAATAGCCGGACCAACCATCTGATGATTCATGATACTAAATGCTTCATAGGGATCAGGTAACCTCCAGTCCAAAAAACCTCCGAGCTCTAATGTATCAACGTACAATCTTGCATTTTCAATTGTCATTTCGCCACCATCCACAGCCTGCCACATTAATCCTGTTACGGAATCAATTACAGTACCGTTTTTATCAGCAATAAGTTGCGGAGGATAAATGGTATAATCATGATCTTCTCCAAACGTATTGGTATAACTGAGATTCTGACCCGTATCCGGCAATCGATCCATAGTTCTGTCCAGTCTTTGCCCGTATACACTATAAAGACAAAAATGTCCAATGACAAAATACCAAATTGTTACGCTACGCATCATTCGCTTTTCATAAGTTTATAATAATAATCTTTTTGTTCCTTATTTATTTTCAAAATATAAAAACCATCCGGAAACGCTGTGATATCTAATTCTTCTGCTCTTTCATCAATTTCCTGGATCAACACTCCAAATTGATTATATAGCCTTCCATAATTAAAATGCACTTCGCCCGATGCGGTATTACTTGCTATTTTGAAAATTCCGGTTGAAGGATTTGGAAACACAACCGGCTTTGAAGTATTAAGAATATCAGAATTCGACGTTGGAATTGACACTTTATAACGGACTGCAACCTCATTATCCAGTATCAAATTACTGCTCCAGATAAAAACTGCATCATTCTTGGGGTCATCAAATACATCCGTAAAATTCGTATATGCTTTCTTGTTGTTTACCCCAACGGTGGTATTACCAAACACATGGGCTGCAGGCCACATTGAGTCATCAAATCCGGAATTCATCCATCCTATTGGCAAGGACCAATGCAATGCATAAAAATTGCGACCATCATTTACATCCTGTGTGCTGCATTGATCACTTAATCTTTGATTGCCAATTTCCTTCGGACAAGTAAGATCCATAATAGGCGAAGTGTAAAAAGTCTGGGCTTTCCAATTTGAATCTGTTTTGGCAACAACTTCACCAGATTGATTTCGAAATAAAGCAACCATTCCACCATCCCCGGGATGATAGGCAAAACCTCCATTCACTTCGGAACCTAAGCCTAGGTTTTCTTCCCAATCAACCAGTAACATGCTTATGACAAAAGGTCTTTTTACTCGAAAGCGAACAACACTGGAATTAAATTGAGTATAGGGTACTTTGTCTTTACCAACTGCCTTGCCATTGACATACAGTTCAAAATAATTGTCCGCAAAAATAAATCCCGTTATCAATTCACCGTCTTTGTCAATCTCCACAATATCTTTACCACTTAATGCAGCAAGAGCCTGACTTGTGCTATTGTAATCATGACCTTCACATATGTTATTTAAATCCGATGCGAAAGGAAAAGAATCATTCTTATAATTTGTTTCTGCAGGAACGATCCATGAACTATTATCCAAGGCAACAGATTTTCCAGTCTTAGCAATTCTGCCTCCTGAACATGCATATAGATTATCCGATATGGACGTAGCGGGGCCCTTGCTCACTGCCGCTGTACCTTTATATTGTGCGCTAGTAACATGCGTTAATCCTATAAATAGGAGGAATAACACATTCACTTTTGTTCTCATGTACTTATAATTTTACGAACATTTGTTTGCTTCTTCCGGATTTCAATTCTGCAACAAGCAAGTATACACCAGGGTTGATATTCTCTATCTGTAGTTCATCCATGAAGCCATGATACTCGCGAAGGACTTTACCCTGCAAGTCATATATTTTAATTCCCCTGACATCTTCCTGTACAATGGGTTCTCTAAGCTTAAGTACCAATCGATCCTTTGCAGGATTCGGCTGTATACTGAATACCTCACTATGCTCCGATTCCGCATCGAGGGTGCCGGTTACAGGAACGGAACATTGAATAAATCCGTTATAAACAGATTTTACCGTATCGGTTGCTGAAATAAAATAAAAGGTATACACTCCCGTAGGACTCCAGTTGTAACTGACTACATGCTTTTGGTTATTCAGGTTGTACTCAAGATCATAGCCATTTTTATTTTTATTCAAAATACAACTTGTGATCAAAGCACCCCTAAGCGGAGTCAGGGATGGTCTAACAGGTTTTGCTGCTGCTTGGGGAATTAGCTGATGTGTAGCATCTTCCGTAACCTGGCCTGCCATTCGCGCAATCATGTAGGGTGCTGTAGCTGTACCATGATAATGGTACAAACCATTGGAATCAAAATGTCCATGATTTGCATCCAAATTTTTCATTTGAGAACCATCCGGTTCTACACTTCCATAAATGGGGTAGCCATCCAGACCATATGCAATTGGCAATGACGTCGGCGTATAACTATATAAATGCAAAGGTGCGATATGATAATGATAATCATCTGCTCTCCCGCAATGCCCTCCAAATTGATCCAACTGTCCATCCAGATAAGAGTCTACACCTGTGTTTGTATGTACATTAAAAATGGGAACGCCATTCGCAGCGATTGCAATAGCACCTCTGGTAAAATGAATAGAGTCAACTGGAATAGGATCTGAAGAAGGAACAGGAAACAAGGGTATGGGCCAGGAGTTCTGTCCGATATAACATTGTGGAATTGGAACCTGTTGCTGCCAGCCGTGATCGGAAATACCTACCATCATATTATGCGTAGTCGGTATGCCTTTTGATTCTACATAAAAATATTTGGAGTCCCAGAAGGTATGCACATTTGGCTTAAATGGAGCAAATGCAGAATCTAGGCTGGCTGGACTTGACGGAACAGGAAGATACATCGTTGTTGAAGCTCTGAAACTAAAAAACATAAACATAGAGGCCAATCCAAGCAAAAAAGTCCATTGAATGGTATTTAAATTTAACTTCGTCCAAATAATCGTGGCTCCGATACCAAAGAGAATCAGGATTACCCATACAAATGTATTTTCCGGACTACTTTGAAATCGGTGTTCACCACTCCCCAGATTTCCATTTCTCAAGTTAATTTTTTTAATAAAAGCATCCCTGCTCTTCACAAAATCCTGATCGCTTTTGGAAAGACTTGAGAATGCTAATTTGTGAATGCTATTTGAAAGGTCTTCAACATAAACTTCTCCATCCTGAAGCTTGAGAAAGCTGGCTTCAAAGGATTGATTGGAATTTTCCACTTTCCAGTTTCTGAGCACTATTTTATCATACCTGAGATCATGTGCCTTTGCTATGAAAATTCCGGAAAAAATAAATAATATAACAAAACGCGTTTTCATAATTCTGTTTTTAACAGTGTACATAGAGGTTTTAGCGCATAAGCAGTATTTCTCCTGACTGAATGCCTGATTTATCAAATTGCATGATATAATGATACGTCCCATCAGGAAGTTGATTTCCGTAGTCATCGGCACCATCCCATACTAAGAAATACGTTCCTGAAAAGACTTTGTAATTATTTGCTAAAGTTCGCACCTGCTGACCCTGTGAATTATAAATTATAAGACCTACCAGTCCATCCTCTTTTTGGGTCCATTGTATCTGCGTTTGTCTTTGAAATGGATTAGGATACACAAGCTCATCTGCATATTTTTTATTCCACAAAATGGGAATATCCGTGGAAATGGAGTCATAACAGTTTTTCAAGCCTATAAAATAACTTGCAGAAACATCCTTGTTTTTTCTGGAAGGAGTCTCGTTGGACGCAACATATGCCCGCACATATTCGACCAGAATGCCATCCTTTCGAACAGTAACTCTTAGATGTCCTGAATTTGGAAGTATTTGTCCTTCAAAATATCCATAATCCGTCGCTTGTCTTGCACTGCTGAAATTAGGATGGCTTGGTTGAGGTGTTTCCTGGTAGATTAGGCAATCCTTTTCTTGTTTACCATAAAAATGATCGTGACCATGAAAAAATATTGTTACACGGTTTTCCGTAAGAAGATCCTTAATTGGTTTGTACCACCCGGGACGATTTGCTGAAAATCCATCTGATCCATCCAGATTTTTACCTCCCCATTCGTACTTATCTGCAAACTCAACTCCTCCTCTTCCATCAGGATCGCCACCGATAAGCTGGTGGGCGAAAACAAACTTGAACGGAGCCGTGCTTTCTTCAAGGGTCTTTCGTAACCAGTCATACTGATTTTTGCCTAGCGTCCACCTCCATCCATGCAAAGAATCCGGCTTAGGAGAAGTGTACCAATAGGGATCTAACACGACAAACAATGCGTCTCCCCATTCCCACGAATAGTAATTTTCGCGATGGCCTATAAAATTATGCATTGTAGTATCGCCTTTGTAAAATCCATCTGGTTCCGGATTAACAAAATATTTCTTCCGTTCAAGTGTACTCCAAACAGCTATGTTGTCTTGATTTCCATTCAAATTCCACCCTGCTTCTCCTTCGTGATTACCTAATGAAATGAACA